>NZ_JAVTIV010000011.1:0-134702 GCF_031843765.1 Sphingobium sp. WCS2017Hpa-17 | reverse complement strand
TGGCATGCAGCTCCAGCCCCGGCTGATAATCGCCCTTGCGGTTGCCTTCCCGGTCGATGCCCATGTCGCCGGTGGCCACGCCCTTCACGCTGCCATCTTCATGATAGAGGATTTCCGCCGCCGCAAAACCGGGGAAGATTTCCACGCCCAGCCCCTCGGCCTGCTCCGCCAGCCAGCGACAGAGGTTGCCCAGCGACCCGGTATAAGTGCCCTTATTGTGCATCCAGCCCGGCGTCAGCAGGTGCGGCATCGCGATCTTGCCGGTCTTCGTCAGCATCCAGTGCTGGTTGTCCGTCACCGGCACATCGGCCAGCGAACAGCCCGTCTCGCGCCAGTCGGGCAGCAATTCGTCGAGCGCCCTGGGATCGATCACCGCGCCAGAGAGAATATGGGCGCCGATTTCCGACCCCTTCTCCAGCACGCACACCGACACGTCGCTCCCCGCAGCCTCCGCCAGCTGCTTGCACCGGATCGCCGCTGACAGACCCGCCGGCCCGCCGCCCACGATCACGATGTCATAGGGCATCGATTCCCGTTCGCTCATTCATCCCTCCATATCGGCGTCGGCAGGGTCGCGCCCCATCTTTTCCGATCGCCGTGTTACTCCAACCGTTTACCACCCAAGGCGATGAAGCAGCTTGACCCGGTCGTCAACCTCTGGCCCTAACAGGCGACGATGCGGGGATTATTGCAGAATGATGCGGCAGTATCCGCCGATGCCTATCTGGCATGGTGGCAACTGGCCGGGGTGGATGGTGCCGTAACGGAAGCGCCGGTGAACTGGCTGCGTCCGGCTCCCGCGCGATCGGCACCTATGAATGAGGCCGTCTCGACCGCCTCTGTGGTAGAAAAGCCCCGGACGCTCGAATCGTTCCTTGCCTGGCTTGCCGATGATCCCGCCCAGCCCGAACGGCGCTGGTCCGGCACACAGATTGCGCCGGTCGGCAAAGCGCAGGCCGCGCTGATGGTCGTCACCGATCTGCCCGACCCGGCCGATCTTTCCGAAGGCCGGCTGCTGGCCGATCGTGCCGGTCTGCTGTTCGACGCCATGCTCCGCGCCATCGGCCTCGACCGGGACGCCATTCACCTCGCCTCGCTCTTCACCGCCCGCCCCCCCGGCGGCATGGTGGAGGCATCGGACCTTGCCACCGCCGCCGATCGCATGCGCACCCATGTCGCGCTGGCTCAGCCGCGTCGGCTGTTGCTGCTCGGCGATCGGACGATCCGTGCGCTGCTTCCGACCAGCGACGGCCCATACGCGCAGTCCCCCGCCAGCGGTTTACGCGACTTTAACCATGATGGCGGCAATGTGCCCGCCATTGCCACATTCCATCCCCGGCTGCTGCTGACCCAGCCCGCGGCCAAGGCGGAATGCTGGCGTATTTTGCAAAGCCTGATCGAGGAAGCCCGTCCGTGATTCGTGCCGCGACCCAAATATCCCGTCTTGCCCTCATCGCGATGGGCCTCGCTGCCACGCTTCCCGCCAAGGCCGAAACCACCCCGGTCCTCCCCTCCGCCCTTCCCGTCGAAGCTTCCCCGTTGCAACTGAGCGACGGCGACAAGGCCCGCTATCGCGCCATCTTCTCCGCGATCGCCGCCCAACAGTGGAACGACGCAAAGGCGATGATCGCCGCGCTCGACAGCCAGGACGCCGTCCGCCCGCTCGCCCTGTCCGAACTCTATCTCGCCAAGGGATCGCCCAAGGTCGAACTGTTCGACCTGCTCGACCTCGTCAACAAGGCCGCCTGGCTGCCCAAGGCCGACCAGCTTTCCCGTCTGGCCCAGCGTCGCGGCGCCACCATCCTGCCCACCCTGCCGCAAATCCAGAAGATGGTCTGGCTGGGCGCCGCCCCGCGCCGCCAATATGTTGCCGCCGTGAAGACCGATGTCGCCGCGCAGGCCCTCGCCGGCCAGATCCAGACCTATGTCAAGAATGACGATCCGATCGGCGCCGAAGCCCTGCTCGGCACCGGCGAAGCCGGCCTCACCAATGAAGGCCTGACCGAAGTGCGCCAGCGCGTCGCATGGGCCTATTATATCGAAAATGACGACACCAACGCCCGCCGCATGGCTGCGCGCGCGCTGGAAACCCGCACCGGCGGCGACTGGACCGTGCAGGCGCACTGGACCACCGGCCTCGCCGCATGGCGCCAGAATGATTGCCGCACCGCCGCCCCCGCCTTCGCCAATGTCGCCGCTCTCGCCGGCGATGCCGACATGCGTTCGGCCGGCGCCTATTGGGCCTCGCGCGCCTATATGGTCTGCGGCGAAGCGGAGAAGGTCGCCAGTTACCTGAAGCAGGCCGCCCGCTCCGACGAAACCTTCTACGGCCTGCTCGCCCGTGAATCGCTCGGCCTGCCGCTCGGTGGCGCACCGGTAGGCAGCCGCTTCGGCGCTCTGGAGTGGCAGAAGCTCAAGTCCAGCCCCAATGCCCGCGCCGCCATCGCTCTGTCCGCGATCGGCGACAATAGCCGCGCCGACGAACTCATCCGCTATCAGGCAAAGATCGGCGGCAGCGATCAATATGACGCGCTGCTCCGCCTCGCCAGCGCCCTGAACCTGCCCGCCACCCAGCTCTGGCTCGCCCATAACGGCCCGGCCGGCAAGCAGCCCGACAGCTTCGCCCGCTTCCCCGCGCCCGACTGGCGCCCCGATGGCGGCTGGCGCGTCGATCCCTCGCTCATCTACGCCCATACGTTGCAGGAATCCGGCTTCCGCTCCGATGTGGTCAGCAGCGCCGGCGCGCGCGGCCTGATGCAGGTGCGTCCCGGCACCGCCGGCGATGTCGGCCTCGCCAACGCATCGCAACTGTTCGTGCCGTCGACCAACATGGAATATGGCCAGCGCTACCTCGAATCCCTGCGCGACATGAGCGCCACCGGCGGCCTGCTGCCCAAGGTGATGGCGGCCTACAACGCCGGCCCGCTGCCGGTTGATCGCTGGAATACGCAGGTCCATGACAAGGGCGATCCGCTGCTCTTCATGGAATCTCTGCCCTATTATGAAACCCGCGCCTACGTGAACATCGTCATGCGCAACTATTGGATGTACCAGATTCAGGCGAAGGGCAGCGCCGATTGCCTGACGGGCATGGCGCAGGGGATGTGGCCGACCTTCCCCAATGCCAAGGGCGTGAAACTCGTTCGCCTCAGCAAGGCTGACGGTCGTGGTTCTATGGGCGGCGGCTCGGACTGATGCCGATCGACGAGAGCCGGGCCTTCATCCCGGTTCGCATCGCCGTGCTGACCGTATCGGACACGCGCGGTCTGGCCGAGGATCGCTCCGGCGACGCGCTGGTCGAGCGGCTGGAGAGCGCAGGCCATATCCTCGCAGCCCGCTATATCGAGCGAGACGACCGCGCCGCCATCGTCGCCCGCCTCCATGCGTGGATCGATGATCCCGAAATCGACGTCATCCTCACCACCGGCGGCACCGGCGTTACAGGTCGCGACGTCACGCCCGAAGCGCTGGCACAGGTGCAGGACAAGGAAATCCCCGGTTTCGGCGAACTGTTCCGTTGGCTGAGTTTCCAGAGCATCGGCACCTCCACCATCCAGTCCCGCGCCACCGCCTGCGTCGCGCGCGGCACCTATATCTTCGCGCTGCCCGGCTCCACCGGCGCGGTGAAGGACGCCTGGGACGGTATCTTCGTCACCCAGTTGGACAGTCGTTTCCGCCCCTGCAATTTCGTGGAACTCATGCCCCGCCTCACGGAGCGGTAAACCGGGCAGCGATGAATCGCGATCCCTTTCCCCCGTTCGGCCCTTCGACAAGCTCAGCAGAGCCTGTCGAAGCCTATCTTGCTTCTTCCCGGAACATCCCGCCCCATCATTCCGGACAGCCACGATAAGATAATTAGTTAGCTAACTAAATAAAATTGCCATATCGATTCACCTGTCTCACTCGCTGTCTCACTTTGACTTTTTGTTCGTGATATGTTCTTATCAATCATGGCTATCGAAAAGGGCAGAGGCGCAACGCTCAACGGCGATAGCCGCCGCTTCAACCTGCCTCAACGCGAAGCGGATGGCGACTGGCTGGACGCGCTCGCCGACATAGACGGCCCGCTCCCCCGCACCCGCACGCAGGTGACGGTCGAACATCCCCGCACCATCATCACCCGCAACCAGTCCCCCGACATCGGCTTCAGCCAGTCGATCAACGCCTATCGCGGCTGCGAACATGGCTGCATCTATTGCTTCGCCCGGCCCTCCCATGCCTATCATGACCTGTCACCCTGCCTCGACTTCGAAACGAAACTCTTCGCCAAGCCCGACGCCGCCAGACTGCTCCGCGCCGAACTGTCGAAGAAGACCTACGCCGTCGCCCCGATCGCCATGGGCACCAACACCGATCCCTATCAGCCGATCGAAAAGGACTGGCGCATCACGCGCTCCATCCTAGAGATCATGGTCGAAACCCGCCACCCGACCTACATCACCACCAAGTCCGATCGCATCCTGCGCGACATTGACCTGCTGGCCGATCTGGCGCGGGACGGTCTGGTCGCCGTGGTCCTCTCCGTCACCAGCCTCGACCCCGCCGTCGCCCGAACATTGGAGCCCCGCGCGCCCCATCCACTCCGCCGGGTGGAAGCGATCCGCCAACTGGCCGAGGCCGGCGTCCCCGTCACCGCCAGCATATCGCCCATCATCCCCGCCATCACCGACCATGAGATCGAAGCGCTGGTCGCCCGCGTCGCTGCGGCAGGCGCCCGCGAAGTCACCTATATCCCCGTCCGCCTGCCGCACGAAGTCGCCCCGCTGTTCCGTGCCTGGCTGGAGGCCCATTATCCCGATCGCGCCGGCAAGGTGATGGCCATCATCCGCGATTTGCGCGGCGGGCGGGACAATGATCCGGATTTCGGCACCCGCATGCGCGGACAGGGCGTCTGGGCCGACCTCATCCGCACCCGCTTCCTCAAGGCCCGCAAACGCGCCGGGCTGGGCGCGGACCGCCTGACCCTGCGCACCGACCTCTTCCGCCCACCCGAGGGCGCACAAATGCGGCTGTTTTAGGCTGGCATGGGTGGAGAGCGGCCATTCCCCTCCCGCCTGCGGGAGGGGCAGCGAGACTTGCGCGCGCAGCGCGTTAGTCGCAGCGGGGTGGGCTGTCGCGACGTCCAGTCCACCCCCTAGCCCCCTCCCGTAAACGGGAGGGGGAACATGTCCACTTCTGGTTGATACGAGACATATCCTATTTCGTCATGCCGGGCTTGAACCGGCATCCCGCTTTCTCCGCACACGCCAGAAGAAACGGGGCCCCGGATCAAGTCCGGGGTGACGGAAATTGGTCGAAACCTGCCTCTGTCCCCTCACCCCGCCAATCGCATCGCCGACCGTCGCATCTTGGTGCGATAGCCATCCGCCTTCACATCCATCCTCTCGAAGCTGTGAACCGTCAGCCCGCGGATCGTGGCAATCGCATCCACCTGATCCGCGCCCAGACTATATTGATCGCCCAGGAACAGGCGTGCCGCCCGCCCGTCGCCCACCGGCGCGCGAAGGAACACCTCGCTGCGCCCTCCGCCCGCGCCCGCCAGCAGCGTCGCCAGCGCCTCGACCGCCTGCACCGTGTCGATATCGACCGTTAGTTCCATCCGCGATGCGCTTGCGATCGCGCGGAACGGCTCGGCCCCGCGCACGGTGACGCGCGGCGTCTCCTCGCCCGGCAGCCGGTCCAGTTCCACGATCAGCAGCGCGCAATCGCCGTCCTTCGACAATTCCTCGATCGCCTTGCACGCTTCTTCGTCAAAGCAACTGGCCTGAAACTGCCCGCTCTGGTCGGAGAAGGTAGCGTTGGCGTAGCGCGCCCCCCGCTTCGTCTCGCGCCAGCGCACATCCTCGACCATCGCGGCCATGATCGTCATGCACCGCCCTTCGGCATTGGGTGCGGGCATGGGCGACTGGCACACCAGACCATAGCTTTTCGCGCCGCGCGCATCGGCCAGATGCTTATAGCGATCGACCGGATGGGCCGAGAAATAGAAGCCGAACGCCTCCTTTTCCTGCTCCATCTCCTTCGCTTTTGGCCATTGTGTAGCGGGCTTCAGCTTGATTGGTGCTGTCTCACCGTTCCCACTGTGAAGAAAATCAACTTGAGCACTATTCTTCGCTTCATATGCGGCGGCACAATGAGCCAGAATATTTTCGGCGTTCTCGAACAAAACGGCTTTGGGAATGTCCCAATCCTGAAATGCATTCGCAGAAACGAGACTCTCAAACTGTTTTCTGTTTAGATGACGCGGCTCAATTCGTTGAATGAACTGATCCAGCGACTTGAACGGCCCGCCCTTGTCGCGCTCCTCGACCAGCTGCTCCATCGCCTTTTCGCCGACGCCCTTCAGGCCGCCCAGCGCATAGCGCACGGCGAAACCAAGCCGCGCATCCTCGCCTTCATGGGGTACGGCCTCGACGGTAAAGTCCGCCTCGCTGCGGTTGAGGTCGGTGGGCAGGCAACTCAGCCCCATGCGCCGCATATCATCGACGAACACGGTCAGTTTTTCGGTCAGATGGATATCGAACGCCATCGACCCGGCATAGAATTCCGCCGGATAATGCGCCTTCAGCCACGCCGTCTGATAGGCGAGCAGGGCGTAAGCCGCCGCGTGCGATTTGTTGAAGCCGTAGCCCGCAAATTTGTCGATCAAGTCGAACAGTTCGTTCGCCTTGGCGGGCTTGATGTCGCTCTTGGCACAGCCCTCCACGAAGCGGGAGCGCTGCGCGTCCATCTCCGCCTTGACCTTCTTGCCCATGGCGCGGCGCAGAAGGTCGGCGTCGCCCAGCGAATAGCCCGCCAGGATCTGCGCGGCCTGCATCACCTGTTCCTGATAGACGAAGATGCCGTATGTTTCTTCGAGGATCGGTTTCAGCAAAATATGCGGATATTCAATCTCTTCCTGCCCGTTCTTGCGACGGCCGAACATCGGGATATTGTCCATCGGGCCGGGGCGATAGAGTGACACCAGCGCGATGATGTCACCAAAATTGGTCGGGCGTACGGCGGCCAGCGTCTTGCGCATGCCTTCCGATTCCAGCTGGAACACGCCGACCGTGTCACCGCGCTGGAGCAGTTCGTAGACCGCCTCGTCATCCCAGGCGAGCGTGTCGAGGTCGACATGCACGCCCCGCCCCGCCAGCAACTGCACCGTCTTTTGCAACACCGACAGGGTCTTCAAACCCAGAAAGTCGAACTTCACCAGTCCGGCGCCCTCGACATATTTCATGTCGAACTGCGTCACCGGCATGTCCGATCGCGGATCGCGGTAGAGTGGTACCAGTTGCTGCAACGGCCGGTCGCCGATCACCACGCCCGCCGCATGGGTGGAACTGTGGCGCGGGAAACCCTCCAGCTTCATCGCATAGTCGATCAGGCGGCGGACCTGATTGTCATTGTCATATTCCGCCTTGAACTCGCTGACGCCATTCAGCGACCGTTCCAGCGTCCAGGGATCGGTCGGATGGTTCGGCACCAGCTTGGCCAGCCTGTCCACCTGACCATAGCTCATCTGCAACACGCGACCGGTGTCCTTCAGCACCGCTCGCGCCTTCAGCTTACCGAAGGTGATGATCTGCGCCACATGGTCCGCGCCATATTTCTGCTGGACGTAACGGATCACCTCACCGCGCCGGGTTTCGCAAAAGTCGATGTCGAAGTCGGGCATCGACACACGTTCCGGGTTCAGGAAGCGTTCGAACAGCAGCCCCAGTTGCAGCGGATCTAGGTCGGTAATCGTCAGCGCCCATGCCACCAGCGATCCCGCGCCGGAGCCACGGCCCGGTCCCACCGGAATGTCATGATCCTTCGCCCATTTGATGAAGTCGGCCACGATCAGGAAGTAACCGGGGAATCCCATCTGGATGATGATGTCCGTCTCGAACTTCAGCCGGTCGAAATAGGGCTGGCGCGCTTCCGGACCGATGATCCCCGCTTTCTCCAGACGCGCCTCCAGTCCCGCCGCCGCCTGCTCGCGCAGCATCACGCCCTCGCCCTCGATATCGCCGGCCAGGCTTGGCAGGATTGGCTTGCGCTTGGGCGCGGCAATGGCGCAGCGTTGTGCGACGACCAGCGTATTGGCCAGCGCCTCCGGCAGATCCTCGAACAGCCGCTTCATCTCGCCCACCGGCTTCATCCATGCATCGGGGGAGCTGGTGCGACGATCGGGCGTCTCGACATAGGCGCTGTCGGCGATGCAGAGCATCACGTCATGCGCCTCATGAAAATGCGGCTCGGCAAAGCAGGTCGGGTTGGTCGCGACCAAAGGCAGCCCGCGATCATAGGCCAGATCGAGCAGTTGCGGCTCCGCCTTCCCCTCCGCCGGGTCCAGCCGCCGGCAAATCTCGATATAGAGCCGGTCCGGGAACAACGCTTCCAACCGCTCGACATAGGCGACCGCCGCGTCCGGCTGATCCTCCGCGAACAGCCGCGCCAGCGCGCCTTCGCCGCCCGCCGTCAGCGCGATGACGCCGTCGGTCCGCCCCTCCAGCGCTTCGATGGTGACATGGGGCACTTCTTCGACAGGCCGGTCCAGATGCGCCATCGACACCAGCGCGCAAATATTGTCATAACCGCCGGCATCCTGCGCATAGAGCGCGATCCAGTCATGCACCGGCGGCGCATTGGCGGGACGACCGGGCCGCAAAATGCCCAGCATCGCGCCGATGATCGGTTGCACGCCTTCATCCTTGCATCCGTCGGAAAAGGCCATGGACCCATACAGCCCGTTCCGATCCGTGATCGCAGCCGCCGGAAAGCCCAAAGCCTTGGCCTGCTTGGCGATCTTCTTCGGATCGATCGCCCCTTCCAGCATGGTGAAGGACGAAAAAACGCGCAGCGGTACAAACGGAGCATGAGGCATGAAAGCTAATCTAGGGATGCCGCGCGATTCGGCCCAGCCCCCGCGCGACGAAATCTGTGGGTAAAGCGGCCCGGTGCCATCCCGGATCGCCAACATCCTTAACCGCCAACATCCTTAACCGAATGCCAACCTGTCCGCGCTACACTCGGTCGCATCATGCGTCTGTCCACCATCACCAACTGGGCCTATGGAGCCACCGTCGCCCTGACCCTCGCCTCGGGCGCCACCATGTTGCTGGCCTCGGGTGCCGAAGAACGGGAACGCGCCGCCGTCGCCCAGCGCGCCACCTTCGATCAGGCCACCGCCACGCTGGAGGAGGATGTCTATCGCCTCACCGAGCAGGCACGCGGCTTCATCATCAGCGGCGATCCCAGCCATCTGATCGCCTATCGCCGCGAAAAGGAAGCACTGAAATCGGTCGAGCAGCGCATCGCCCATCTGCGCGACGCCGGCGCCAATGAGGCTGAACTGGCCGCGCTTGGCCAGGCGCTGCATTGGTCCGATGCGCTCACCGACGAGCAGGATGCCGCCATCCGCGCCGCGCAATCGGGCGACGACAAGACCGGCCGCACGATCCTGTTCGGCGACGAATATGGTCGCGAACTGGACCGCGTCGCCGCGCAGGTCGGCAAATTCCAATATATGCTCGACCAGCGCACCGACCATGCCGTGACCCGCGCCACCGACACCGCCCGCCAATGGCGCACCATGTCGGAAGTCATGCTCGGCATTACCGCCCTGCTGTTCCTGTGCGTCCTCTATTTCGTGCTGAAACAACGCATCCTGCATCCCGTCGTACGCCTCAGCGACGTCGTCACCCGCCTCGCCGCGCAGGATTGGGACGCAATCCCGCCGGATAGTGCCCATGTCGATGAGATTGGCGACATGGCGCAGGCGATCCGCATTTTCCGCGAAAACGGTCTGGAACGGCAAAGGCTGGAGCAGGAGCGCGACACCGATCGCACCATGCGCGACCTCCTCTCGCGCCTGACCCAGCGCTTGCAAGGCTGCGACAGCGTCCATGATCTGGTGGAGGTCGTCCGCCGCTTCGCGCCTGAAATCGCGCCCGATTTCCCCGGTCGCCTCTATATTCACGACGTCCGCCGCAACGCCATGACGCAAGCCTGCGACTGGCTCTCGCCCGCTTATTCCCGCACGGAATTTCCGCCCTCGGCCTGCTGGGCGCTGCGCCGTGGCCAGACCCATCGCCCGATCGGTGAGATGGTGGATATTCCCTGCGATCATCTCGACGCCAACGGTCCGATCAGTACCCTCTGCATCCCGCTCGCAGCGCAGGGCGAAAGCATCGGCATGCTCTATTATGAGGAGCCGGCGCAAGCCAGTGCCAGCCATCTGGAGCGCACTGGCAAATATCTGGAGATGCTGGCCGAAAATATCGGCCTCGCCCTCGCCAACCTCCGCCTGCGCGACGTGCTGCGCGACATGGCGATGGCCGACGCGCTGACCGGCCTGCCCAATCGCCGCCAGTTCGACATATTGAACCAGACGCTGGTGAGCGAGGCGGAACGCAACCAGTCGCCACTCTCCTGCCTGATGGTCGATATCGACCATTTCAAGCGGTTCAACGACAGTTTCGGCCATGATGCCGGCGACGCCGTCCTGCGCGCGGTCGGCACCGCGCTGGCCGACTCGCTGCGGGAAAACGGCCATGCCTTCCGCCTCGGCGGGGAGGAATTCGTCATCCTGATGCCAGGCTTCAGCCTCGATCAGGCACTCGGTCGCGCCATCCAGATCCAGCGCCGCATCCAGGATCTGCGGATCGAACATCGTGGCCGGGAACTGGGCGCGATCACCGCCAGCTTCGGCCTTGCGACCTTCCCCGACCATGGCCGGGCCGGCCGCCTGCTTCAGACCGCCGACGCCGCCCTGCTTCGCGCCAAGGCGGAAGGGCGGGACCGCGTGCTGGTCGCCACCGTCCGCGACGGGGCATCGGCAGCGGCTTAAGCCCCCTCCAGCACCCCTTCGTGCAACCGGACCACCCGGTCCATCTTCTGGGCCAGCCGCTCATTATGGGTCGCCACCAGAGCGGCCGACCCTTCTTCGCGCACCAGCCGCAGGAATTCGGCCAGCACCACATCAGCCGTCCGCTCGTCCAGATTGCCGGTCGGCTCGTCCGCCAGCACCAGCGCAGGCCGGTTGGCCAGCGCCCGTGCCACAGCCACGCGCTGCTGCTCGCCGCCCGACAACTGGCTCGGTCGATGGTCCAGCCGATGACCCAGCCCCAGCGACGTCAGCAGCGACTCCGCCCGTGCCTTGGCACTTTCCATATCCTTGTCGCGGATCACTTGCGGCAGGATGACATTCTCGGTCGCGTTGAAATCCGGCAGCAGATGGTGGAATTGATAGACAAAGCCCAGCGCGTCACGGCGCAGCCGCGTACGCCCGTCATTGTCCAGCTTCGCCGCTTCCTCGCCGTCGATGCGGATCGACCCGTCGAACCCGCCCTCCAGCAGCCCGACCGCCTGCAACAAAGTCGACTTGCCCGATCCCGAAGGCCCCAGCAGCGCCACGATCTCGCCCGGCCCGACATTCAGGTCGACACCGCGCAGCACGTCGATGGTCACGCCGCCCTGCGTGAAACTGCGGGCAAGGCCGGTTACCTTGAGAATATCATTCATAACGCAGCACCTGCACGGGATCGGTATTGGCAGCCTTGAAAGCCGGATAAAGCGTGGCGAGGAAGCTGAACACCAGCGCCATGATACAAATAGTGGCGATCTCCACCGGATCGGGCTTGGACGGCAGCTCGGTCAGGAAGCGGATGGAAGGATCCCACAAATTCTGGCCCGTCACGAACTGGACGAAATTCACCACGCTCTGGCGGAAGAAGAGGAAAGTGAAGCCGACGATCATGCCCGTCACCATGCCCAGCGTGCCGATCGTCACGCCCACGGTCATGAAAATCTTGACCAGCCCGACCCGGCTCGCGCCCATCGTCCGCAGGATCGCGATGTCCCGCGTCTTGGCCCGTACCAGCATGATCAGCGAGGACAGGATGTTGAACACCGCCACCAGCACGATGATGGACAGCACGACGAACATCGCCACCCGCTCCACCGCCAGCGCCTCAAACAACGACGCATTCATCTGCCGCCAGTCGGTCACGACCGCCCGGCCGGCAACCTTCCCGGCCAGCGGTTCCAATATCTGGCCCACCTTGTCCGCATTGACCGTCTCGATCTCGATCATGCCGACCTTGTCGCCCAGCAGCAGCAAAGTCTGCGCATCCTCCATCGGCATCACGACCATCGCCTTGTCATAGTCGTAGACGCCAACCTCGAAGATGGCAGCGACCTGATACGCTACCTGGCGCGGCACCGTGCCGAACGGCGTGGACCGGCCGGCGGGATTGATGATGGTCAGGCTGTCGCCCAACTGGATACCCAGATTTTCCGCCAGCCGCGACCCGATGCCGATCTTGCCGCCATTGGCGACCAGATTGTTCATATTGCCGGCCAATACCTTGCTCTTCAGCGTCTTGTTGCTGCGAATATCAGGTACGGTCATGCCGCGCACCAGGATCGCCTCCACGCGCCCGTCGAAAGTCGCCAGCAGCGGCTGGTCGATCATCGGCGTGGCACTGGTGACCCCCGGCGTAGCTTTGGCTTCTTTCAGGATCGACTGCCAGTCGGGCAGCCGCCCGCCATATCCCTGCACCACGGCATGGCCATTGAGGCCGACAATCTTGTCAAACAGTTCGGCGCGAAAGCCGTTCATGACGCTCATCACAATGATGAGCGCGGCGACACCCAGCATGACCGCCACCAGGCTGATGCCGGCGACGAGGAAGATGAACCCCTCGCCCTTGCCCGGCAGCAGGTAGCGCTTGGCGATCATGCGTTCGTAACGGGATAGAATCATGTGGCGCGGACGGCCCTTTGATGATGGTTCGGCAAGACGGTCTAGGGATCGCCCTGCATAACGGCAAGCATTGCCGAATTGTTGCATCGCCGCCACAGGGGCGGACCGAAAATCACAGCGCCCCGATTTTGCCCGTGACAGCGGCCTGCGCCAGTCATAGCAAGGCTTCGGAAGCACAGGTGAAAGGCCGTGGTTCAGGGATACTGCATCCCGCTTCGAGCTTAGGGGGCTGAGAAGCGGTTGAGGCAGGCCAAGGGGGAGACGAGCAATCGTCCATTAAGCACCCGGATCATGAAAACATGATCCGGGTGCTTTTTATTTGGGCTGTCCTATCCCGCTCTCTTCTTGCATCTTTCTGTCCGATCGTGCGTCACCATGTAAAATCCCACCGACTTTACGATAGGATCAGCGGCGCGCAACTTCATGACGAAACCTGCCGGAAATGTGCGAAGTTAAGGCGCCATTTTCCAACATGGCGCCTCCCCTTGAAAGCCGGGTCGCCACGACCATATCCATATTTGTCCAGCCGCCACATGGGGCCGGACATATCATCGCCGGACGCCGCAGATCGGGTCCGGTACGTGCATCTGCCCTTTGGGAGATTATGACTATGCGTGGTTTCGACCTCACCCCTTATCGCCGCTCCACCGTTGGCTTCGATCGTCTGTTCGACCTGATCGAGAACAATGCCCGGCTGGCGCAGGGCGACAATTACCCCCCTTTCAACATCGAACGCCTGTCGGAAGACCGCTACCGCGTGACGCTGGCCGTCGCCGGCTTCCGACCGGAGGAAATCGACATCACCGCGCAGCAGAACCTGCTCCAGGTGATCGGGCGCAAGGATGACGCCTCGTCGGCGGATCGCTCCAAATTCCTCCATGTCGGCATCGCCAACCGCAGTTTTGAGCGCCGCTTCGAACTCGCCGATTTCGTCCGCGTCGAAAAGGCGGACCTTGCCGATGGCCTGCTGACGATCGAGCTGGTGCGCGAAGTGCCCGAAGCAATGAAGCCCAAGAAGATCGCCGTCAACGGCGGTCAACTGGTCGACATCAACAAGGACCGCGACGCCGCCTGATCCAGCTCTGCTGAAAAGACGAAGGGCGCGTGCCGCAAGGCCGCGCCCTTTTCATTGCCCTGTCGCTATGCGTCAGATTTCGACCTGGCTGCCCAGTTCCACCACGCGGTTCGTCGGCAGGCGGAAGAATTCCATCGCACTTTCCGCATTGCGCAGCATCCAGGCGAAGATTTTCTCCCGCCATAGCGGCATGCCCGGCTTGGCCGACGGCAGTAGTGTCTGGCGCGCCAGGAAGAAGCTGGTATCCATCATCTTGAACGCCTGACCACAGCCCGTGACATTCTTGAGCGCGGCCGGCACGTCAGGCTCCTGCATGAAGCCATATTGCAGCACCATGCGGAAGAAGCCGCGGCCCAGATCTTCCAGCTTGCACCGGCCATCATCCTCGACGAACGGTACATTCTTGATCTTCACGGTCAGCAGGATGACTCGCTCGTGCAGTACCTTGTTATGCTTCAGATTATGAAGCAGCGCATGGGGGACACCGTCAGGCGTGGAGGTCATGAACACGGCCGTACCCGGCACGCGCACCGCGCTGTTGGCGGCGGACGCCACGAACACCGGTATCGGCATGGCCGCCTCGCGCAACCGGTCCTGCACCAGCCGGCGCCCGCGCGACCAGGTGGTCAGCAAAGTGAAGACAATGAAACCGATCAGCAGCGGGAACCAGCCGCCATCGGGCACCTTGGTCAGGTTCGCGGCCAGATAGGCGCCGTCCACCAGATAGAAGACCGTCAGCAGTGGGGCTGCATAATACCATTTCCAGTGCCACAGGTGGTAGAGCACCACCGTCAGCAGGACGTTGTCGATAAACATCGCGCCCGTCACCGCAATGCCATAGGCGGCGGTCAGGTTGGACGATGTCTGGAACACCAGCACCAGCAGGATCACCATCACCATCAGCCCCCAGTTGATGAGGGGGATGTAGATCTGCCCGGCGGTCGACGCACTGGTATGTTCGATCCGCAGGCGCGGCATGAAGCCCAGTTGGATCGCCTGCTGGGTGACGGAAAAGGCGCCGGATATCACCGCCTGCGACGCGATGATCGCGGCCAGTGTCGCCAGCACGATCAGAGGCAACTGCCCCCATTGCGGCGCAAGATTATAGAAGGGACTGTGCAGCGCGGCCGCGCCTTCGCGGAACAGCAGCGCGCCCTGCCCCATATAGTTCAGCATCAGCGCCGGCAGCACGAAGGCGAGCCAGGACACGCGGATCGGATTCCGCCCGAAATGCCCCATATCGGCGTAGAGCGCTTCGGCCCCCGTCACCGCCAGCACCACAGACCCCAGCGCCAGGAAAGCCGGCAGCGGATCGGTGGCGAAGAACATCACCGCCCAATAAGGGTTGAAGGCATAAAGGATGCCCGGCGTCTTGATGATCGAGATCACGCCCAGCGCCGCGATCGTGATGAAATAGGTCAGCATGATCGGGCCAAAGAAGGCCGCGACCCGGTTGGTGCCCAGCCCCTGTATCCAGAACAGGCCGAGCAGGATGACGATCGCGATCGGCAGGATCGCCGGTGCCAGCGCCGGATTGTAGACAGTCAGGCCCTCGACCGCCGACAGCACCGACACCGCTGGCGTAATCATCGAGTCGCCGTAGAACAGCGCGGTCGCGAACACGCCCAGCAGCACGATGCCGCGAGACCAGCGCTGCGTCTTGGTCTGGCCGTTGATCAGCGCCAGCAGCGCCAGACTGCCGCCTTCGCCCTTGTTATCGGCGCGCATGATGATGCTGACATATTTCAGCGTCACCACCAGCATCATCGACCAGAACATCAGGCTGATCACGCCCAATATATGATCGGGGTCCAGCGTCAGGTGATGATGGCCATGGAAGGTTTCGCGAAAGGCATAGAGCGGGCTGGTGCCGATATCGCCGAAGACGATACCAATCGCCCCGACCACCAGTTTTACCGTTGCTTTCTGCCGCGCATGTCCATGACCGCCCTCTTCCTCATCGGAAGCCGGAGCGGTGTTGGGAAGGAGGTCAGCCATGAAGGATCATGCTCGTATCGACACCCAATAGGGGGCGAGTGGCGGAATAGCCCGCAAGACCCCTGTAAACCGCCGCGCCCTATCACGGCTCCGGGGAGCGCGCAATGCGGACGCTGCACTGCATCATTGGGCCGGCGGCGCGCCAGTGGCCAGCATGGCGTCGATACGTGCGATGCTGGCGTCCAGTTCCGCCTTGACCTGACTGCCCGCGGGCGCACTGTCCGCCAACGGCTTCCACAGGTCGCGGGCGGCCTGCAACTGTCCGTTACGGACCAGCGCCAGCCCATAGAAATAGCGCGGTGCCGGCCCTTCCGGGTCGAGCGCCAGCGCCCGGCGATAGGCGAAATCAGCGCCCGGCGACACCGCGCCATCGGCATGGGCGATCAGGGCATTACCCAGCCCCAGCCACAGATTGGCGTCGTCCGGCGCGGCGCGCAGGCCTGACAGCAGCACATTGGCCGCCTCCTTGGTCTTGCCCTGCCGCGCCAGCCCGTCGGATAGCATCATCCACTGCGCTGCCGGGCCGAATCGCTCGGCCAGACCCCGCCGACGCTCGGCCAGATTTTCGTCGAACTTCTCGCCTGCGGCGTCCTTGGCGAGACGCGGTGCTCCCGCCAGCCCCGGATTGCCCTGCCAGGCATAGCCGGCAAGACCCAGCAGCAGAGCGGCGGCGCTGATTTCCCGCGTGGATCGGGGAATACGCCCGATCAACAGCAACGCGAAAAAGGCGATCGCCGCCAGGCCGAAGGCAAGGAACCAGCCAGTCATGCCCGCTTCCTCCGCTTGATCCGCCCGCGCAGCAACAGCAGCCCCAGCCCCAGCAACAGGATCGGCGCGGCCCAGAGCGGCCAGAGGATCGGCGCAGCGGTCGGCTCGTAGCTGACCCAGTCGCCATAGCGGGCGATCAGCCAGCTACGAATCGCTTCGGGCCGCTCCCCGGCCATGATGCGCTCACGGATTTGAGATCGCATGTCGCCGGCCATGCTCGCACCTGAATCCGCGATCGACTGGCTCTGGCAGGTGAGGCAGCGGATCGTCTCCATCAGCGCCTTCGCCTTGCGTTCCTGCGCCGGGTCGGGGATCTGCCGGTCGGCCCACGGTGCAGGCGGCAGAGCGGTCTGCGCCATGGCCGGCACCGTCAGCAGTGCGCACAAAAAGGCAAGGATCAGCTTCATTGCGCGTCCTTCAGCCGGTTAAGGATCATCGGCACATCGTCGGCACGGATATCGCCGATATGCTGGTAGGCGATGCGCCCCTTGCCATCGATCACGAAGGTTTCCGGCACGCCGGATGACCCAAGCGCCATCTGCACCGCGCTGCGGGCGTCGAGGCCGATCCGGGCATAAGGATTGCCATAGCGCTGGAGGAAGCCGTCGACATCGGGCCGGGCATCGCGGATGGCGATCGCGTCGATCTCCACACCCGCTTGCTTGAGCGCCATCAACTGCGGCGCTTCTGCGGCGCAGGGGACGCACCAACTGGCAAAGATGTTCAGCAGGCGCGGCTTGCCGGTCGCCATTTGCCCGCTGGCCAGCGCTGGTCGATCGCTAGCCGCAGCCGGCAGGGTGAAGGACGGTAACGGATGCCCCACCAGCCGCGAATGGATGACCCGATCGTCGGGCTTGAACAGGCCGCTGGCGAACAGGCCGACAAAGCCCAGGAACAAGACAAGCGGCAGCCAGATCAGCAGCTTCCTCATGCCTCGGCTCCTTCCATCCTTGCGTTGCGGGCGCGCCACTTCATCAACCAGCCGCGCCGCTCCCGACCAACCAGCGCCAGCGCGCCGCCCAGCGCGATCATGATGCCGCCCAGCCAGATCAACGTCACGAACGGCTTCCACCAGATACGCAGTTGCCAGCGACCGCCTTCCACTTCCTCGCCCAGCACGACGTAAAGCTGTCCGTCCCAGCGGGTCAGCAGTGCTGCTTCGCTCGTCGTGGTCGGCGGGGAGGCAAAGAAGCGCGATTGCGGCCGGATAAGCACCGAAGAGCCGCCACGGCTGGCATCCATGTCCGCCTGCAACGCTGTCCAGTTGTCGCCGGCGATCGGCGTGATCTGGCGAAAACGGAGCGACCAGCCGGCGGTCTGGATGACATCGCCCGGCCGCGCCGCCACCAGCTTCTCCACCGTGAAAGCCGAGTCGCAGGCCATGCCGGCCAGGCTGACGGCACAGCCCAGATGGGCGACCACCATGCCATAGGTGAAGAGCGGGGTGCGCAGCAGCTTGCGCTTCCACAAAGGCGCCAGGCTGGCGACTCCGACAGCCAGTGCGACGACGAGGCCCAGGAAGGGCAGTATCCCGATGCGCCCCCATGCCATGGCTGCAATTATGGTGGCCGCAATTACCGCAACGCCGAGCGGCCAGATCAAGCGCTTTCCGACCGCTCTCCCCTGATCCCGGCGCCAGCGGGTGAGCGGCCCCGCCGCCATCGCCACCATCAGCGCCAACGCGATCGGCCCGGCAATTCGGTCGAAATAGGGGGCGCCCACCGATACCTTATGGCCGAAGGCTTCCGTCATCAGCGGGTAAAGCGTGCCGATCAGCACCAGCCCCAATATCACCGTCAGCAGCAGGTTGTTGACCACCAGCATAGTTTCGCGGCTGACCAGTTCAAACGGCGCGCCTTCGCGCACCGACCCGATCCGCCAGCCGAACAGCGCCAGCGCGCCACCGATATAGAGAGCCAGCAGCGCCAGAATGAAGCTGCCGCGCTCCGGGTCAACGGCAAAGGCATGAACGCTGGTCAGGATGCCGGACCGGACCAGGAAGGTGCCGACCATCGACATCGAGAAGGCGACCACCGCCAGCATGATCGTCCAGGCCCGCAGCGCGTCGCGGGTGGCCAGCACGGTGACGCTATGGAGCAACGCCGTCGCCGCTAGCCATGGCATGAGCGAGGCATTTTCGACCGGATCCCAAAACCACCAGCCGCCCCAGCCCAGTTCATAATAGGCCCAATAGCTGCCAGCAGTGATGCCCAGTGTTAGCAATACCCATGCCGCCAGTACCCATGGCCGCATCGCGCGGGCGAAGGCGGCATCCACCTGCCGTGTCAGCAGCGCACCAATGGCGAAGGAGAAGGCCACCGACAGGCCGACATAGCCCAGATAAAGCGTCGGTGGGTGGAAGGCCAGACCGGGATCTTGCAGCAGCGGGTTCAGCCCCTGCCCGTCCGCAGGCGGCTCCGCGATGCGCGCGAAAGGATTGGAGGAAAAGAGAAGGAAGGCATAGAATCCGAGCGAAATGGCGGCCTGCCCACCCAGCGTCGCCATATGGGCATCCCGCTTCAGGGCGCGCTCGAACAAAGCGACAGCAGCGCCAGCCACGCCCATGACCGTGACCCACAGCAACATGGAGCCTTCATGATTGCCCCATGTTCCGGCAAATTTGTAGAGCCAGGGCTTCATCGAATGGCTGTTGGTCGCGACCAACAGCACCGACATGTCCGACCGCATGAACAGGGTGATGAGCGCGGCGAAGGCGATCGCTGTCAGCACGCCCTGCGCCACCGCCGCCGGCCGCACCGCGCCCAGCAGTTCGGGTTTGCCGCCCTTGAGGCCGGCAAAGGCCAGCACCAGTTGCAACAGGGCAAGAGCAGCCGCGAGCCAGAGCGCGGCCAGACCGGCTTCTGCGATCATGCGCCCATCATCCCTGATACATATTCGTCATGCCAGCGTAGGCTGTCATCTCTCTTCTTCGAGAATGGAACAAGGACGTAAGGGGAATCCCAGCCTGCGCTGGGATGACGGTGCGGAGAAAAACCCATCGTCACTTCTCCGCCTTCATCTCATGCGTCGTCTCATTATAGTTCATGCCTTCCAGTTCGCGGGGCATGTAGCGCTCGTCATGCTTGGCCAGCAGGTTGGTGGCAATGAAAGTGCCTTTCTTGTCGAACGCCCCCTCGGCCACGACGCCGCTGCCTTCCTTGAACAGGTCCGGCGCGATGCCGCTGAAGGTGGCCGGCACGGTCGCCTTGCCATCGGTCACGTCGAAATGGATGGTGACGCCGTCGGCCGCGCGCTTCAGGCTGCCCTTGACCACCATGCCGCCCAGACGGATCGCCTTGTCCGGCTCCACGCCCTTGGTCTTCACATCATTGGGGGTATAGAAATAGGCCGCCTCGTCCTTCAATGCGGACGCGGCGAGCAAGCCGGCCCCGACCAGCGCCACCAGCGCCGCCAGAGCCAGAATGAGCCGTTGATGCTTGGCCTTCATGATCGCGCCTTCACCCGCGATCCGACAGTTGATCGGCCCGACGCTCCGCGCTGCGCATGCCACGCCAGCTTATCAGGCTGACGAGCGCGGTGCCGGCCAGCGTCACCGCATAAGCGGCAATCACGAAAGCCCATTGGTTCATTATCCTACCCTCTTGCCAGGCGCTGCATCCGCGCCTCGACCTTATTTTCTGCCAGTATCGCCCGCATACGCATCAGCACGATCGCGCCAAACAGCAGGCTGAAACCCAATAATGTCAAGCCCAGCGGCCAGAGCAGCGATCCATCGATGCTGGACCCGCGCAGCGTGATCGACGGTCCCTGGTGCAGGCTGTTCCACCACACGACCGATCGGTTGATGATCGGAATATTGACCGCACCGACCAGTCCAAAGATCGCCGTGACATTGCTGACCCCGCCCTGCTGCCCCTGCCGGGCACTGGCATTGGCGAGCGCGATATAGCCGAGGTAGAGAAAGAACAGGACCAGCATCGACGTCATGCGCCCGTCCCATTCCCACCATGTGCCCCATGTCGGACGGCCCCAGATGGAACCGGTCATCAGACAGATGGCGGTGAACAACGCGCCCGGCGCAGCGATCGCACGGCCAGCTATGGCAGCCAGCGGATGACGCCAAACGAGTTGCATCAAGGCGGCAATGGCTATGCCGCTCCATCCCCCCATGCCTAACCAGGCGGCAGGCACATGAATATAGAGTATCCGCACCGTCTGCCCCTGAAGATAGTCGGCAGGCGTGACGAACAGGCCGCAGGCGGCGCCGATCAGCAACAGAAACAGACCCAGCCAGAACAGCCATCCGGTCAGCGGACGTGCGATCTTCAGGAAGCGGGCGGGATTGGCGAAACGATGCATCAGGATTGCGTCTGTAGCCGGGCCGACGGGACAGCGCCAGTAGGGCATTTTGTCGATAGCCAGCCCCGCGAAACGCAGCGTTGCCACCACCCGCCAGCTTTTTTGTTACAGGAGGGCGACAAACCAACCTTAAGTGACTATATGCGCGCACAAGAGGCACCCCTGGGTCGCACCATGGGTTGTCAGGAACGGCTATGGAACCGCTCACACCCATGTTTACGACTAATCCCTTCGACGACGACAAGTTGCGCGAGGAATGTGGCATTTTCGGCGTCTCCGGTGCGGAGACGGCGTCTGCCATGGTTGCGCTAGGTCTTCACGCTCTGCAACATCGCGGGCAGGAAGCCGCGGGCATCACCAGCTGGGACGGGCATGATTTCCATACCCACCGGGCGATGGGTCATGTGGCCGGCAATTTCGACCGGGACGAAGTGATTCGTGGCCTGCCCGGCGATGCCGCCTGCGGCCATGTGCGCTATTCGACCACCGGTGAAACGTCGCTGCGCAACGTCCAGCCGCTTTATGCGGAGCTGAACTCGGGTGGTTTCGCCGTTGCCCATAATGGCAATATCTCCAATGCGATGAAGGTGCGCCGCGAGCTGATTCGCCGCGGCTCCATCTTCCAGTCGACCTCCGACACCGAAGTCATCATCCATCTGGTGGCGACTTCCAGCTATCGGACGCTGCTCGACAAGTTCATCGACGCCCTGAAGCAGATCGAAGGCGCCTATTCGCTGATCGTGATGACGCCCGAAGGCATGATCGCCTGCCGCGATCCGCTGGGTATCCGCCCGCTGGTAATGGGCAAGCTGGGCGATTCGACCATCTTCGCGTCGGAAACGGTGGCGCTGGACGTGGTCGGTGCCGACTATGTCCGCACCATTGATCCGGGCGAATTGGTGATCGTCACCAATGATGGCAATATCCGCTCGCACCGCCCGTTCGGTGAAACGCATGCCCGTCCCTGCATCTTCGAGCATGTCTATTTCAGCCGCCCCGATTCGATCATCGACAATTCCAGCGTCTATTCGGTCCGCAAGGCGATCGGCGCGCAACTGGCGATCGAAAATCCGGTCGAGGCCGACTATGTCATTCCGGTGCCCGACAGCGGCGTGCCGGCGGCGATCGGCTATGCCCAGCAATCGGGCATTCCCTTTGAGCTTGGCATCATCCGCTCACACTATATCGGCCGTACCTTCATCCAGCCGGGGGACAAGGTCCGCCATCTGGGCGTGAAGCTGAAGCACAACGCCAATCGCGCGCTGATTCAGGGCAAGAAGATCGTGCTGATCGACGATTCGATCGTGCGCGGTACAACCAGCCTCAAGATCGTGCAGATGATGCGGGAAGCAGGCGCGGCCGAAGTGCATATGCGCATCGCGTCGCCGCCGACCAAGCATAGCTGCTTCTACGGCGTCGACACGCCCGAACGCACCAAGCTGCTGGCACACAAGCTGGACGTGGGTGGCATGCAGGACTTCATCCACGCCGACAGCCTGTCCTTCATCTCGATCGACGGCCTGTACAAGGCGCTGGGCGAAGCCAAGCGTGCGGACATCCGGCCGCAATATTGCGATGCCTGCTTCACCGGCGACTATCCCACCAAGCTGACTGATCAGGATGATGCGGTGGTGACCAACCAGCTGGAATTGCTGGCAGAGCGCGTCGTCTGACAAGCATCAAGTCCCCGTTCGTCCTGAGTAGCCACTGAGCGAAGTCGAAGTGGCGTATCGAAGGATCCTTCGATACGGGTCTTCGCCAAGCTCAGACCCTACTCAGGACGAACGGATTTCTATGTCTACTTCCAACCTTCCGCTTTCCGGCAAACTGGCCCTCGTCACCGGCGCGAGCCGCGGCATCGGCGCCGCCACGGCAGAGACGCTGGCCGCTGCCGGCGCGCATGTCGTGCTGACCGCCCGGACCAGCGGCGGGCTGGAGGAAGTGGAGGATCGCATTCATCAGGCCGGCGGCAGCGCCACGATCGCCCCGCTCGACCTTGCCGATGGCGAAAGCATCGGCCGGCTGGCGCAGGCGATCGGCGGGCGCTGGCGCGCGCTCGACATATTGGTGCTGAATGCCGCCACCCTTGGCTCGCTCGCGGCGGTGCCGGCAATCGACGCCAAGGAATTTGCCCGCCTTCTCACCCTTAACATCGCCGCACCGCAGGCGCTGATCGCCGCGTTCGACCCCATGTTGCGCGCCAGTGGCGACGCGCGGGTGGTGGCGCTAACCTCCTCCGTGGCTGCACCGCGCGCCTATTGGGGCGCCTATGGTGCGTCGAAGGCTGCGCTGGAAACGCTGGTCGGCGCCTATGGCGAGGAGGTGAAGAATATCTCCGCGATCCGCACCCATGTCGTCGATCCCGGCGCGACCCGCACGGCGATGCGCGCCCGCGCCTTCCCCGGCGAAGATCCGGCAAGCCTGAAGGGGCCGGAAGTGGTCGGCAAGGCGATCCTCGATCTGGTCCTGTCCGACGCCTCCACCGGCCACCGGATGCGCGTCGAGGGCTGACGCCGTCAGATGGGCTTGACCAACGTCACCTGCGCCACGTCGATCCCGCCGCCGCGAAAGCCGCCCTCGCAATACATCAGATAATAGCGCCACAAGGCCACGAAATGCTGGTCGAAACTGGCGGGTAGCAGGCCCTCCTCGATCGCCTGATCGAATTGTACCCGCCAGCGGCGTAGCGTTTCGGCATAGTCGATGCCGAAACGATGAACGTCGCGCCACTCCAGCCCGCCTTGTTCCGCCAGTGTGCGAAAGCGACTTTCCGACATGAGCATGCCGCCGGGGAAGATATAGGTCTGGATGAAGTCGGCACCGCGTGCATAGGATTCGAAAATGGCGTCGTCGATCAATATATATTGGATCGCCGCCTTGCCGCCGGGCTTCAACAGGCGATGGATGGCGGCGACATAGTCGGGCCAGTAGCGCTGCCCCACCGCCTCCACCATCTCGACGCTGGCGATGGCATCATATTGCCCCTGCGCGTCACGATAGTCGGTCAGCAGGATTTGCGCACCTGATCCCAGCCGGTCGCGCACATAATCGGCCTGTTCGGTCGACAGGGTCAGCCCGCTATAACGGATGGCGGCGCGCTCCATCGCCTGTTCCGCCAGCCCGCCCCAGCCGCAGCCGATTTCCAGCAGCGATCCACCGTCGCGCAGGTCCAGCCGATCGAGGATCGCATCCACCTTGCGCCGCTGCGCCTGCTCGAAATTCTCCAATGGGTCATTAGAATTGATAAATAAAGCGCTGGAATAATGCATATTTCTGTCCAGCCACAGGCTGTAGAAATCATTCCCCAGATCATAATGATAAGCGATGTTGTAGCGCGATCCGGCGCGGCTGTTGCGGCGCGCCCAATGCGCGAGTCGGCCGATCCAGCGCCCCGGACCATGTGGCCGTGCAACCTGCCCCAGCGCCACGGCATTGCGTATGAACAGGGCAAAGAGCGGCACCGGATCGGGACTGCTCCATTCCCCCGCTGCCCAGGCGCG
The DNA here is from genome assembly GCF_031843765.1 of Sphingobium sp. WCS2017Hpa-17. Classification (NCBI taxonomy): domain Bacteria; kingdom Pseudomonadati; phylum Pseudomonadota; class Alphaproteobacteria; order Sphingomonadales; family Sphingobiaceae; genus Sphingobium; species Sphingobium sp. WCS2017Hpa-17. The sequence goes on along the minus strand of NZ_JAVTIV010000011.1, from coordinate 110,302 downwards.
ATACCAGCCGGCCGATCCGCCAACGGCCAGCCGCACCAGCGCCCGCCAGCTTTGCAGGTCGACCTCGCATTGCGGCCCCGTCGCCCGACCGCCCAGCAGGCGGCGCGTGCCATCGGGCAGGGCCGCCTCCAGCGCGCCCTGCTCCAGCCCCAGGTCGATTCGATCCAGCAACCGGTGGAAGAGCGGCGCCAGCAGCCGGGACAACCATCGCGGCGCGCCCGATCGCGGCGGTCGTCGCACGGATAGCGCGCGCCTGCCGCGCCGGGGGTCGGTTGCATTCATGACGTCAATCTGCCGCAAGCCGGGCGCCGCTGCAATCACCCCTTGCTGCGGCGATAGGCCTCCAGCGCACGCTCGCGCCCTTCGCGATGGCCGATGATCTTGGCGGGATAGCCTGCGGGCCGTGCATCATGGGCGTCGGGATCGTGAATAGCCTCATCCGACAGGTCCGCCAGTTCCGGCACCCATTCGCGAATATAGCCGGCCGCATCGAATTTTTCCGACTGGGTCAGCGGCGCCATGATCCGGGTGAACAGATTGGCGTCGACGCCGCTCCCCGCGACCCACTGCCAGTTGACGCTGTTATTGGCATAATCAGCATCGACTAGCGTATCCCAAAACCAGCGTGCACCATGGCGCCAGTCGATCAGCAGATGCTTGATGAGGAAGCTGGCAGCGATCATGCGCACGCGGTTATGCATCCAACCCGTCGCCCAAAGCTGCCGCATACCCGCGTCCACGATCGGATAGCCGGTACGCCCTGCCTTCCACGCGGTGAAGTCCGCACCCGCTTCCCGCAGGTCGCGCCAACTCAGCCGATCGAAATCCGACCGCGCATTGGCCGATCCATAGGTCGGCAACTCGCAAATCTGGACATGGGCATAATCCCGCCAGATCAATTCCTTGAGGAAGATCGTTGCATCATGGCCTGAACTTTCGACCCGATGCCAGACATAGGCGGGGGACACTTCCCCAAAATGCAGATGCGGCGACAGGCGCGACGTCCCCTCGATCGACGGAAGGTTTCGCGCAGTCGGATAGTCACCCGCCTCATCCAGAAAATTGGCGACATTGGCTCGCGCGCCTTTCTCGCCCGGCGTCCAGTCGGCGGCAAAACCCTCCGCCCAATTGGGCTTCTCCGGCAGCAATCCCCACTCCCCCAGCGAATCACTCTTCGGCCACTGCGCCGGCGCCGCGATATGCGCGGGCGCCGGATGCGGCGGCGGGGGTGGCATATGCTCCATCACCGCGCGGGCGAAGGGCGTGTATATCCGATACATGCCGCCCGCCCCGGTCCGCACTGCGCCGGGCGGCAGCAACAGGCCGCCATCATGCAGGCACAGGTCCAGTATCTTCGCGACGGCCTTTTCGGCATTGCGCCACCAGGGTTCGTAATGATGCAGCGCATGGACCCGCGACGCGCCCACTTCCTTTGCCAGTGCCGCCAGCACATCCACGCTCTTGCCGCGGCGCAGAATCAGGCGTGATCCCTTTTCCCGCAGGCTTTCGTCCAGCCGGGTCAGACTATGGTGCAACCACCAATGGGAAGCGCCACCCATAGCCCATGCGCGCGGACTGTCATCATCCAACACATAGATCGGAATGACCGGCCCCTCGCTGACGGCAGCGGCAAGGGCGGCCTGATCGGACAGGCGGAGATCCTGGCGGAGCCAGAGCAGGACAGGTTCGGACATGGAACAGGCAATGCGCCCCGCCGCGCACGGTTCCAAGCGGCCCTTGGGGCATATTGCCTTCGATTTGGCGGTAACGCTTGTTCGCAAATCGGCAGTTCGATGATTCGTCCGGTGGACGCGGAGGCTTGCCGCGCTTATTCTGGTCCTGACGCCGATATGCGGCGGGATGGCGGCCCTTCAGGGGACGGGACGCGCCGTGACCATATTTTTTGGGGAAATCATGGCTTCGATGCCGAACGAACAGGACATAGGATACCGGCCATGCGTCGGGATCATGCTCGTCAATATGGATGGCAAGGTTTTCGTCGGCCAGCGGCTCGATAATGTCGTCGAAGCCTGGCAGATGCCACAAGGTGGCATTGACGACGGCGAAGACCCGAAGGCCGCCGCGCTGCGCGAACTGGAAGAAGAAACCGGCATCCGCAGCGATCTGGTCGAGATCATCGCTACCGCGAAGGACGAGCATTTTTACGACCTGCCGCCCGAACTGGTAGGCAAGCTGTGGGGCGGCAAATATCGCGGCCAGCGCCAATATTGGTTCCTCGCCCGCTTCGTCGGCAAAGATAGCGACGTCAATATCCAGACCAAGCATCCCGAATTTCGGGAATGGCGCTGGACGGCTCCCGACACGCTGCCGGACCTGATCGTCCCCTTCAAGCGCAAGCTGTATCGCGACATATTGCAGGAGTTTCGCGCACTTATATGATGAATTTGCGCATTAAGGCTTAAAATTCGCGGTCGGATGGTTATGACGGGGGCATGCGTGCCTGCCTGATCCCCCTGTCGTTGCTGACCGTCGCCCTGCCTTCGTTCGCAAGTGCGGCCGAATCGCCGCTGCTGCCGCCCTCTGTCCGCGAGATGATGGAAGCGGCGATCGCCAACGGTAACGAGACAGATATCGCCACCGTTGCTAAGATCGCCAAGCAGACCAATCCTGCATCCGCCGACGAAATCCAGCGCATGGTCAATAGCTGGAAGGAGCGGACCAAAGCCACGCATGACACGGTGATTCGCGAGGCGCGTTTCAACGAATTGTGGACCGGTCGCGTTGAAGCCGGCGGCTTCCGTTCCACCGGTTCCACCAGCGAACTGGGCATCAGCGCATCGGCCACCGCGACCCGCGCCGGCCTGCAATGGTCGCACAAACTGACTGCCGCCGCCGATTATCGCCGCGCCAACGGTGTCACCTCCCGCGAACGCTATTTCGCCGGCTACGAGCCGCGCTACGAATTCGACCCGCGCGGTTTTGCCTATGGCCTTGCCCAGTTCGAACGCGACACCTCCATCGGCTATGACGAACGCTACACCGCCTCAGTCGGCGTCGGTTACAAACTGATCGTCAGCAAACCGGTCGACCTGTCCGCCGATATCGGTCCGTCAGTGCGTCATGCCAAATATCTGATCGGCGATCGGGAGACAAAACTCGGTGTCCGTGGGTCGATGGCGCTGGCGTGGCGGGCCACGCCGACGGTGACGTTCAAGCAGACCGCGTCCGGCTATGCCGAAAGCGACGTCTACACACTCAACGCCCTGTCCTCGGTCGAAACCAAGGTCAGCACGCGGCTGTCGGCGGCCTTCTCCTATAATATCCAGTATGAGTCGGAGACGTTGTTGACGACCCGCGATCTCGATACGCTGAGCCGCCTGACCCTAACCTATGATTTCTGAACCACGCAATTTTATTGCGGGGGTGGAGAGACGCCCGACGCTCTGATAGATCAGAGCGGATGACGGATTTTTCATCGCAGGAACGGCTATTGCTCGACCATGCCGCGGCCGCGCCCATGTTGGCGCAGACGCAGGCCTGGGCGGCGATCAATAGCGGCTCGCGCAATCTGGACGGCCTCGCCCGCATGGCGGAGGTGCTGGCCGGCACTTTCTCCATCCTGCCCGGTGACCTGCGCCTGATCGACCCTGCACCGGTCGAAAGCGTGACGCCCGATGGCCGCGTCCAGCCGATCGCCCATGGCCGGCATCTCCACCTGTCTGTCCGGCCTAGCGCGCCGATCCGGGTACTGCTGACCGGGCATATGGACACGGTCTTTCCTGTCGACCACCCTTTTCAGGACCAGCGCTGGCTGGAGCCGGGCATATTGAACGGCCCCGGCGTGGCTGACATGAAGGGCGGGATCGCCGTCATGCTGGCGGCACTGGCCGCGATCGAGCAGACGGACGCCATCGCGACGCTCGGCTATGACGTCATCATCAACAGCGACGAGGAAGTGGGCAGTGCTTCCTCCGCACCGCTGCTCAGGACGGCAGCGGCCGGCAAGCTCGCCGCCTTCACCTACGAACCTTCCGCTCTGCCGGATGGCACGCTGGCCGGCGCGCGGGCGGGGAGCGGCAATTTCTCGATCATCGTCACGGGCCTGAGCGCCCATGCCGGCCGCAATCCCGATGATGGACGCAACGCCTTACTCGCCGCCGCCGACCTGGCGTTGCGGCTGAAGGCTGGCAGCGGGACAGGTTTCTCCTGCAACCCGGCGAAGATCGACGGCGGTAGCCCGAATAATGTCGTTCCCGACCATGCGGTGCTTCGGGTCAATTTCCGGCCCCGGACGCCAGCGGACGAAATCGCCGCCCGCGCCCTGATCGACCGGGCCATGGCCGATGTCGCCCGCGACCATGACGTCAGCCTGCATCTGCATGGCAGCTTCGGCCGCCCGCCCAAGCCGATGGATGCGAAGGCGCAAGCGCTGTTTGGACTGGTTCGCCAATGCGGCGCGGACCTTGGCCTCAGCATCGGCTGGCGCGACACCGGCGGCGTGTGCGACGGCAACAACATTGCCGCTTGCGGCGTGCCGGTGGTCGACACCATGGGCGTGCGCGGCGGCAGCATCCATAGCGACGCCGAATTTCTGCTGACTGACAGCCTGCCCGAGCGGGCGCAGCTGTCGGCGCTGGCCCTTTGGCGCATCGCGCAGGGGCAATTCATACCACGACATAATCAGACAGAGGGGATGACCGCTTGAGCTTCATCATGCGCATCGCGCGCGCGGACGATCTGCAAACGCTCTATGAAATGGCCAAGCTGACCGGGGGCGGCTTCACCAACCTGCCGCCCGACCGCACGTCGCTGGCCGCCAAGCTGGAACGCACCGAAAAGGCATTGGCGCGCGAAGGCGACGGGATCGAGGACGAACTGATCGTCATGGTGCTGGAAAATGTCGAGACGGGGCAGGTGCGCGGCACCTGCCAGATTTTCTCGACCGTGGGGCAAAGCTGGCCCTTTTACAGCTACCGCCTGGGCGTGCTGACCCAGCATAGCCGGGAACTGGGTCGCACCTTCCGCGCGCAAATGCTGTCGCTCACCACTGATCTGGAAGGATCGGCGGAGGTCGGCGGCCTCTTCCTCCACCCACGAGAGCGGGCCGAGGGGCTGGGCCTGCTGCTGGCGCGCAGCCGCTATCTCTATATCCGCGCCCATCGCAGCCGCTTCGGCGACAAGGTGCTGGCCGAATTGCGTGGCGTCATCGACGAAGCGGGCGGATCGCCCTTCTGGGATGGCCTCGCCGGCCGCTTCTTCGGCATGAATTTTCAGGAAGCGGACGAATTCAATGCCGTGAACGGCAACCAGTTCATCGCCGACCTGATGCCCAAGACGCCCATCTATACCGCCATGCTGACCGACAGCGCCCGCGCCGTCATCGGCCTGCCCCATCCCAACGGCCGCGCGGCGATGCGCATGCTGGAGACGGAGGGGTTCGACAATGCCGGCTATGTCGATATTTTCGACGGCGGCCCGACCATGGTTGGGCAGATCGACCAGTTGCGGACCATCGCCGGCGCACGCGACGTCACCCTGTCCGCCACCCATGAAAAGGGCGGGGAGAAAATGCTGATCGCGACCGGTCGGCTCGCCGATTATCGCTGCACCTGGGGCTTCGTGCAGCAGGATGAAAAGGGCGACATATCGCTCGATGCGGCCAGCGCCGCACGGCTTGGCCTCGACATCGGCGGTTCCTTCACCATGGCGGGGCGGGCATGAGCGTCAGGGAAATCAATTTCGACGGGATCATCGGTCCCAGCCATAATTATGCGGGCCTGAGCCTTGGCAACCTCGCCTCCGCCCGCAATGCCGGTGCGGTGTCGCATCCCCGCGCAGCAGCGCTGCAAGGGCTGGAAAAGATGCGCGGCAATATCCGTCTTGGCCTGACGCAGGGTATCTTCCTGCCGCAATGGCGCCCCGATGTCGCCTGGCTGACAAAGCTGGGCACGGACGTCGGCAATGCGGAACCGCATATAAGGGCGGCGGCGATGTCGGCCTCCTCCATGTGGGCAGCCAACGCCGCGACCATCTCCCCGGCCAGCGACACGGCGGACGGACGCACCCACCTGACCGTCGCCAATCTCGTCACCATGCCGCATCGCAGCCATGAATGGCCGCAAACGCTGGCGCAGCTCCGCATCGCCTTTTCCGACAGCCGCGCCTTTGCCATACATGATCCGATCCCCGCCCCCTTCGGAGACGAGGGCGCCGCCAACCATATGCGGCTGGCGCGAAGCCATGGCGAGGCTGGCGTGGAAGTCTTCGTCTACGGCCGGTCAGGCGGTGCTTTCCCGGCGCGCCAGCATGTCGAGGCCAGCAAGGCGATCGCCCGCAACCATGGCCTCGATCCCGCCCGCACCCTGTTCGTGGAACAGTCCGAAGCAGCCATCGCCGCCGGTGCCTTCCATAATGACGTCGTCGCCGTGGCGAACGAACATGTGCTCTTCACCCATGAACAGGCCTTCGCCGACAAGGCGACCTTCTATGCCGACCTGCGCGCCGCGCTGCCCTGCGTCGAAATCGTCGAGGTGCCGGCCAGCGCCGTCAGCCTGACCGATGCGATCAAATCCTATCTGTTCAACGCGCAACTCGTCACCCTGCCCGATGGCGGCGGCATGGCGCTGATCCTGCCGACCGAGGCACAGGAGACGCCGGCCGTCTGGGCATGGCTGGAACAGATGATAGCCGGCAACGGCCCGATCCGCCGGCTGGTGCCGGTCGATGTGCGCCAATCCATGGCCAATGGCGGTGGCCCGGCCTGCCTGCGCCTGCGCGTCGTCGCCGATCCCGCCGACATCGATCCCCGCTTCCTGGTCGACGAAGCACGGCTGGACGATATTGCGCAGATCGTGTCCCAATATTGGCCAGAATCCATCGAACCGCAGGATTTGAGCGATACACGGCTGATTGCCCGCATCGAACAATCATGGTTAACTCTTGTTGACCATTTGCAGCTGTCGGGCGACTTGTCTCCCTGACGGCGGGCAAGCCGGATGGGATGACATGGAACGGATCAAGAGCCTCTTCATCATCAAGACCAAGTTCGAGGCGTTCCTGGTCATCTACGCGCTGGCGCTGGGCGCGGCCGAGCGCGGTCATGTCTATATGCAGCAATATCCCGGCACAGGCGGCCATCTGTTGGCGCTCGCCTGTTCGGGTGCGGTCTTCATGGCAGGCGGCAAGATACTCGACGCGCTGGATTATCAGCGCGGCCTGTGACCACCGTCTGTAACTGCCACCTTCTTCCATAACGGATCGAACTGAACGATCCGATCGTCGCAGTCTCGCTTATCCTGCCCGCCATCCATGGCAAGGGAGGGACAGAGACATGCTCGATGATCGTCGCAGGCGCAGCGTGCCCGCAGCCGAACTGGTGCGCAACTTCGCCCATTGGCGGGAGGTCGGATCGCGCGAGCCGGTGATGGTCACGCATCATGGCCGCGAAACCCATGTCTTCATGGGGCTGGACCGGTTCCAGACGATGGCGCTGGGGGACGAAGACGCGCCAGCGCCCGACCGCACCTTCGAGTTGGCGGCGCGCATCCATCAGGGGCTGGTCCTATGCGGCCCTGACCTCAACATCGATTATGTGAACGGCGTCGCGCTGGCCATGGCCAAGCGCTGGGACCGGCATCTGGAGGGACATTCGCTATGGGATGCCTTCCCCGAATTGGCCGGCACCTTGACGGAGGCGCATATCCGCCACAGCCTGTCCTCCGGCGAGGCCAGCGCAGCCGATATCCCCTCGCCCTTCCGCGATGACGTCTGGCTGCATGTCCAGACCTTTCCCTTTGCCGGCGGCGTGGCGCTGCTGCTGCGGGACATTACCGCCGACATGCAGCGCCACCGGCTGGCCGACGTCAAATCGGCGATCCTCAAGGCGATGGGGGTGCATGGCGGCGTGGGCTATGTCCGCGTGTCGATGCGCGGCTTCATCGATGTGGTGAACGACAGCTTCTGCGCCATGGTGGGCCTCAGCGCCGATCGGCTGGCCGATGTGCCGGTCGCCGATCTGGTCGAACTGCCCGCCCGTCCGCTTTTCCGCGAGCGGCTGGAGCGGGTATTGCGCGGTGAAGGCGACATGCGCTTCGCGACGCAATTGCTGACCAATGAGGGCGCCGTCGCGCCGGTCGATGCCGCCATCGCCCGCCTGCACGGCATTTACGGCACGGAAGGCGCCGTGATCGTCGTCACCGCGCCCTGATTTGCCGATAACAGCGTCCATATCGGACGGAGTGCGCCGGTTCGACGCAAGCTTTGCGCGAAACTGCCCTTCCAGGCGCGATATGCAGCCGCCAGCCTGTGTAAAATCCATCAAACCCGGCGGGCGCTGGGCAAACCCGATCTTGAACAGCGCGTCCTATCATCGCTCTCATGACCTACGAAAGCATCCTTGCCCGACCGCGCCGGCTGCTGACCCGGCTCCTCCACCATCAGGCCGGCAGCAGCCTGATCGAGGCGGCCTTCGCCCTGCGGCTGCTGATGCTGCTGCTGATGGGCCTATTGGGCTATGGCAGCTGGTTCATGACCGCCCACAGCCTGCAACAGGCGGCCAATGACGCCGCCCGCGCTTCAGTCGCCGGACTGACCACGACCGAGCGCCGCACTCTTGTCGACCAGAGCATCCTTGCCGCCCGCGCGGCTTTCCCTGCACCTGCGGCTCAGACGATCGGCGTCAACACCGGTGAAAGCAGCGGCTATTACAGGGTCACATTGCGCTATAATCTGGCCAACGCCCCACTGTTCGCCGCCATCCCTGTGCCGCTACCCGGCAGCACGCTGGAACGCAGCGCAATCGTGCGGATCAGCAGCCAATGACCCGCCTTTGCCTCGCTCGGGCGCTGGCGCGCGATCGGCGCGGCGGCGTGACGCTAATCCTCGCCGGATCGCTTTTCATGCTGGCCGGTGCAGCAACCGTGGCCGTCGATCTCGGCTCCGTCTACCTCGCCCGGCGCCAGTTGCAGGGCGTGGCGGATGCCGCCGCCCTCGCCGCCGCGACAAGCGGGCGCAGCGCCGCAGAACAATTGATCGGCCAGAGCGGCGTCAGCGGCGTTACCCTCGCTACCCTCGACACCGGCAGCTATGCCGCCGATCCCGCCGTGCCAGTGGAGCAGCGTTTCCGCGCCAATGACCCCGCCGGCGGCGCGATGCGGGTCGAACTGCGCCGTCGCACGCCGCTCTTCTTCGGCCGGCTGTTGGTCGGGCGCGACGGCATAGACCTGAGCGCTCGCGCCACCGCCGCGCGCTCCGATGCCGCTGCCTTCTCCCTCGGCACCGGTCTTGCATCGCTGAGCGGCGGCTTGCCCAACATGCTGTTGTCCAATCTGGCAGGGACAGAACTCAACCTGTCGGTGATGGACTATAATGGTCTGGTCAGCGCCAATCTCGACCTGTTGGGCGTTGCTGATGCCCTGCGTGTGCGGACCGGGCGAGACGACGAAGCCTATGGCGCGCTGTTCGACCGGGAAATCCCTCTTTCCGACCTGCTGGGCGCGATGGCCGACAATGCCGGCAATAGCGCCGCCGCCCACACGCTGCTGGCACTGGCGAGCCGCATACCCGGCCGGTCCGTGCGGCTGAGCGACATCATCGATCTTGGGCCGATGCGCGGCGCCGCCAGCGCCAGCGGCCAGCCCAATATCTTGGTGGATGCCTTTTCGATGCTGCGCATGGTACTCAGCCCGCCATCGGGCACCAGCATCCCCATGGACCTGCGCGTCGCCGTGCCGGGCCTTACCAGCACACGGCTGATGCTGGTAACGGGTGAAGGCCAGGCCCGCTCCCCGCTGATCAGCGTTACCGCCAAGCGCGATGTGGTCCTGCGTACCGCCCAGACGCGTATCTATCTGGAAAGCACGGTCGCCACCGCCCTGTCGGGCATCGCATCGGTGCGCATCCCCCTCTATATCGAACTGGCCGCGGCCGAAGCACGCCTGTCCGACATCCAGTGCGGCGACAATGGCGGCGTCACGCTGGCGGTCACGCCGTCGGTCGGTTCTGTGGCACTGGGCGATATAGACTTGAACGCGCTCACCAACTTCTCCGTCCCGGCCAATCCGCGTGCTGCACTGCTGGCGCAAGCGCTGGGCACACGGGTCACCGGCTATGCCCATATCGGCCTGGGCGGCACGCAGACCCATAATGTCCATTTCTCGCCCGCCGAAATCAGCGCGCAGCAAGCCAAGACCGTCAGCACGCAGGATCTGACCCAGGGCATCGCCGCCAGCCTGACGGGGCAGACGCAGGTTCAGGTGTCGCTGCTGGGCCTGACCGTCAGCAACAGCCCGCTCAGCCCGCTGGTCGGCACCGTGCTGGGCACCACCGCGCCTTTGCTGGACGGCATCATCAACAGCGTCACCGCCACGCTGGGCGTCCGGGTGGGATCGGCGGAGGTGCGCGTGCATCAGCGCCGCTGCGGCATGGCGGCCGTCGTCGCCTGATCCTCTTGCTATCGCGCCGCTCCGCCTTCAGGAGCAATCTATGGGCGCTATCATGTTGCAGGGAACCGGATCGGACGTCGGCAAATCGGTGCTGGTGGCGGGGCTATGCCGCGCGCTGCTGCGCCGGGGCTATAGTGTCCGCCCGTTCAAGCCGCAGAATATGTCGAACAACGCCGCCGTCACCAGCGACGGGGGCGAGATCGGCCGAGCGCAGGCCTTGCAGGCCATCGCCTGCGGCGTGACGCCGCATACAGACATGAACCCGGTGCTACTGAAACCGCAAGCCGATCGCACGTCGCAATTGATCGTCCATGGGCAGGTGCGCGGCGCGCTGGGCTCCGGCAATTTCCGCAGCGCGCGCGGTGAACTGCTGGGCGCCGTGCTGGAAAGCTACGAGCGGCTTCGCGCTCAGTGCGACATCGTTGTGGTCGAAGGTGCAGGATCGCCCGCCGAAATCAATCTGCGCGGCGGCGACATCGCCAATATGGGCTTTGCCCGCGCTGCCGGCGTCCCCGTCATTCTGGTCGGTGATATCGACCGGGGCGGCGTGATCGCGGCGGTAGTCGGCACCCGCACGGTGATCGACCCGGACGACGCCGCGATGATCCGGGGCTTCCTGATCAACAAGTTTCGCGGCGATCCGGCCCTGTTCGAGGATGGTTATCGCCAGATCGAAACCCTGTCGGGCTGGCGCGGCTTTGGCGTGGTGCCATGGCTGAGTGCCGTCGCCCGCCTGCCGAGCGAGGATGCAGTCATATTGGAACGGCGCAGTTTCTCCGCCGCCGCGCCGCTCGTCGTCGCCTGCCCGGTCCTGCCGCGCATTTCCAATTTCGACGATCTCGATCCGCTGAAACTGGAGCCGGGCATCGACCTGCGCATGATCGGCCCCGGCCAGCCCCTGCCCGGTGACGCCGCGCTGGTGATCCTGCCGGGATCGAAAGCAACGATCGCCGATATGCACGCGCTGGTGGCACAAGGATGGGATATCGACATTCGTGCCCATCACCGGCGCGGTGGCGCCGTGCTGGGCCTGTGTGGTGGCTATCAGATGCTGGGGCGGACCATCGCCGACCCGGACGGGCTGGAGGGACCGGCGGGATCGGTCGCGGGCCTGGGCCTGCTCGACATCGAAACCCGCCTGACAGCGGGCAAGACGCTGGAACAGGTGCGGGGTTGCGCGCTGGACGCCGCTTTCAGCGGCTATGAAATGCACTTGGGCGTCACGACCGGTCCAGATTGCGAACGCCCCTTCGCGCTGCTGGATGGCACACGACCGGATGGCGCGATCAGTCGGGATGGCCGGGTAATGGGCAGCTATGTCCACGGTCTGCTGGGCAGCACCGCCCTGCGCGATGCCTTGCTGCGGCGGTTGGGTAGCGAATCGTCGGGGGCAGACTATGACCGGTCGGTCGAGGACGCACTGGACGAGATTGCCGCGCTGCTCGAAACGCATGTCGATATCGACGCGATGATCGCGCTGGCAATGGCGTGAGAGCAAAGAAAAAGGCGGCTCTCGCCGCCTGATCTTTCATCCCTCCAAAGGGAGAATGGTGCACCCGGAACGATTCGAACGTCCGACCCTCAGATTCGTAGTCTGATGCTCTATCCAGCTGAGCTACGGGTGCACTTTTCTCTGCAAAGGCAAAGGCTTGAAGCCCTGACCTATCAAGATGTTTCCAATGGTGCACCCGGAACGATTCGAACGTCCGACCCTCAGATTCGTAGTCTGATGCTCTATCCAGCTGAGCTACGGGTGCGTTGGAGAGGCGCAGATAGAAGCGCTTAGCAGATTGGGCAAGCCCCTTTTTTCCCTTTCTTGCACTTTTATGGCCCGGCAACTTTTAACCCCCGTTTTTCGTTGATGCGGTCAGGAGGATTCGATGATGAGCTTCAATCTGAACGAGGCGGCGCTGCTGCTGATTGCACTGGTGATCGGCTGGCTGCTGGGCCTGATGATGAGCGGTCGCGGCAAATATCGCCGGCTGTGGCGTGACGAGCAGATTGCCCATCGGCAGGCGATCAAGGATCGTGATGCACGCATCGAGGCGTCCAATGCCCGCATTGCGGAGCTGGAGCGACAGTCGGCCGGCCCGATCGGCGCGGGCACGGCGACAGCGGTTGCGGGCGCGGTACATGGCCGCGACGATCTGAGCCGCATCAGCGGCGTCAGCCAGACGCAGGAGGTCGCCCTGAACGAGGCCGGCTATCATCGTTACAGCCAGATCGCCGCACTCAATGCCGAGCAGGAAGCCACGCTGGAGGCTCGGCTGGGCCTGAAGCCTGGCACCATCACCCATGAGGATTGGCGCAAGCAGGCCGATGATCTGGCGCATGGCCGCAAGCGCGGCCTGTTCGGCTAATACGCATAGCCACAACGAAAAAGGGCGGGGTTTGATGCCCCGCCCTTTTCATATCATTTCTTCGCGAGCGCGGCCTGCGCCGCCGCCAGTCGGGCGATCGGCACGCGGTAGGGCGATGCCGAGACATAATCGAGGCCGGTCTGCTCGCAGAAGGCGATCGAGGCCGGGTCGCCACCATGCTCGCCGCAAATGCCGAGCTTGATGCCCGGACGGGTCTTGCGACCCCGTTCCGCCGCCAGTTCGATCAGTTCGCCCACGCCTTCAACGTCAATGCTGACGAAGGGATCGCGGGCGAAGATGCCCTTGTCCACATATTGCGTCAGGAAACGGCCGGCATCGTCGCGACTGATGCCGATCGTCGTCTGCGTCAGGTCGTTGGTGCCGAAGGAGAAAAATTCGCCGACTTCGGCGATCTCGCCAGCCTTTAGCGCCGCGCGCGGCAGTTCGATCATGGTGCCGACCAGATAATCGACGCTGCTGCCCTGCTCCTCGAACACTTCGGCCGCGACGCGATCGACGATCGCCTTCATTAGCTCCAGTTCCTTGCGGGTAGCGACCAGCGGGATCATGACTTCGGGGATCGGCGCGTCGCCCGAACGCTGCTTGACGATCAGGGCCGCTTCGAAGATCGCGCGAGCCTGCATCTCGTAGATTTCGGGATAGGTGACGCCAAGGCGGCAGCCGCGATGACCCAGCATCGGGTTGAATTCATGCAGTTCCGACGCCCGGCGCTTGAGCGTGTCAACGCTGACGCCGGCGGCCTTCGCCACTTCCTCGAACTCCGCTTCGCCATGCGGCAGGAATTCGTGCAGCGGCGGATCGAGCAGGCGGATGGTCACGGGCAGGCCGGCCATCACCATGAATATCTGGGCGAAATCGTCCCGCTGTTCGGGCAGCAGCTTGTCGAGCGCGATACGGCGGCCCTTCTCGCTGTCGGCCAGGATCATTTCACGCACGGCAGTGATGCGCGCCGCGTCGAAGAACATATGTTCGGTGCGGCACAGGCCCACACCTTCCGCGCCGAATTCGCGCGCGACCTTGCAGTCCTGCGGCGTTTCGGCGTTGGCGCGCACCTTCAGGCGACGAACCTTGTCGGCCCACACCATCAGCGTGCCGAAATCGCCGGCCAGTTCGGGCTGCACGGTCGGCACTTCGCCGGCCATGACTTCGCCGGTCGACCCGTCGATGGTCAGGATATCCCCTTCCTTCAACTCGCGGCCACCGATCTTCAATACTTTGTTGGCATTGTCGATCGACAGGCCACCCGCGCCGGACACGCAGGGGCGACCCATGCCGCGCGCCACAACGGCGGCGTGGCTGGTCATGCCGCCACGCGCGGTCAGGATGCCCTTGGCCGCGTGCATGCCGTGAATATCTTCAGGGCTGGTTTCGACGCGGACCAGGATGACCGCATCACCCAGTTCGTTGCGACGCTCGGCCGTGTCGGCGTCGAACACGATCAGGCCCGATGCAGCACCCGGCGAGGCCGGCAGGCCCTTGGTCAGCACATCGCGCGGCGCGCTGGGGTCCAGCGTCGGGTGGAGAAGCTGGTCGAGCGCGGCGGGATCGACGCGGGCAACGGCCTCTTCCTCGGTGATCAGCCCTTCGCTCGCCATGTCCACGGCCATCTTCAGCGCGGCCTTGGCGGTGCGCTTGCCCGAACGGGTTTGCAGCATCCACAGCTTGCCCTGCTGCACCGTGAATTCGATGTCCTGCATGTCGCGATAATGGGTTTCTAGGATTTCGAAGACCCCTGCCAGTTCGGCATAGGTTTCCGGCATCGCCTCTTCCATCGACAGCGGCTTGGCCCCGGCCCGCTCGCGCGCCGCCTTGGTCAGATATTGCGGCGTGCGGATGCCGGCGACGACGTCCTCACCCTGCGCATTGATCAGATATTCGCCATAATAGGCATTCTCGCCGGTCGACGGATCGCGCGTGAAGGCAACGCCGGTGGCCGACGTTTCGCCCATATTGCCGAACACCATCGCCTGTACGTTGACGGCGGTGCCCCATTCGCCGGGGATATTGTTCAGGCGGCGATAGACCTTCGCGCGCTCCGACTGCCACGATCCGAACACGGCCGAGATCGCGCCCCACAGCTGGTCATGCACATCCTGCGGGAAAGGCTTGTTCCACAGCTTTGCAACAAGCGCCTTATATTCGGCGACCAGCGCCTTCCAGTCGTCGGCCGTCAGCTCGGTATCGAGCGTATAGCCATTATCTTCCTTTGCGATTTCGAGCGCTTCCTCGAACGCGCCATGATCCAGTTCCAGCACAACGTCCGAATACATCTGGATGAAGCGGCGATAGCTGTCCCAGGCAAACCGCTCGTCACCTGACGTCGCGGCCAGCCCGACCACGGTTTCGTCGTTCAGGCCGAGGTTCAGGACGGTGTCCATCATACCCGGCATCGACGCGCGGGCGCCCGAACGGACCGACACCAGCAGCGGATCGGCAGCATTGCCGAACGTCTTGCCGGTGATGCCCTCGATATGGGCGATGCCGTTCGCGACTTCGGCGTTCAGGCTTTCGGGATATTTGCCGCCATCGACATAATAGCGGGTGCACATTTCCGTGGTGATGGTGAAGCCCGGCGGCACCGGCAGGCCGATCGCGGCCATGCCGTCCAGATTGGCGCCCTTGCCACCCAGCAAGTTGCGATCACCCTGCCCACCATCATCGACGCCGCCGCCGAAACGATAGACATAGCGCGTCGCGGTGCTGTTCATGATGGCCTCTTCCGTCGTAACCATGGTACCGGCTCTCCCTGCACTGATTGCCGTGTTGTGCGATGCAATAATAATGTCGCAAATAGCGACCTATGATAGAATAGAATAGGAAATAACGCGCTTAACTTCGCATATTTCCCACTCGTTTCGGAATTTAATTTCCTTATCCCGTAATTTTCGAAAAGTCCGCGACGTTGTGCACCGCAGCACGCACCCGCGCCAGCAGCGCGAGACGAGTCGTGCGCTTCGCCGGATCGGCGTCGTTGACCGTGACAGTTTCAAAGAAGGCATCGATCGGCGTGCGGAGCGTCGCGAGCGCGGCCATGGCACCCTCGAAATCCTCGGCCGCGACCGCCTGCGCCGCCCGCGGTTCCGCCGCATCGAGCGCGGCAAGCAGGTCGGCTTCGGCCTGTTCGGGCGTGTAGGACAGCGAAATCGCTTCGACGGTTTCGACGCCTTCCTTCTTGAGGATATTGGCGGCACGCTTGTACCCGGCGAGCAGGTTAGCGCCGTCATCGGTCGCGACGAAGGACTGAAGCGCCTTCACGCGGGCGAGCAGGCGGACGAGGTCGTCCTCGCCACCGAGCGCAAACACCGCGTCAATCAGGTCGTGCCGAACGCCGGCTTCCTTCTGCTGGACCTTGAGACGGTCGCCCGCGAAAGAAATAGACGCTGGGATGACTGACTTAACATCATCCCAATCTGCAAACCATTTATGCCACCCAGCATAACTCCGGAACATCGCTCCCAAGCGTCGCTCTTGATTGAATCTATTTTCTGCATCATCCGCAGCCGTGGGCATTTCTGGCAATGAGGCCAGATATGTCTCTTTAGCGGTTTCGTACATGCGATCTAATGCTTCAAAAGCGGCTCGGTCTTTTTTCAAACCCAAGTAAAGATACGCGTCGAGTTCTTCGGTTAGGCCTGGGATGTCCATCCCCATGGCTTTAACAAATTGCTCATGATAAATGACACCAAGCGCTTCAAAAACTTGCACGAAGCGCAGACGAAGTCCGTTGTCAAAAATTATTGCCAGAATACCAAGCGCTTGCCGACGAAGAGCAAATGGATCGCGTGATCCTGTCGGCCCTTCTTCAATACTAAAGAAGGCAAACAAACTATCCAGCTTATCCGCCAAACTCACCGCCACCGTAACCGGCGCCGTCGGCACATCATCGCCCTGCCCGACAGGCTTGTAATGGTCGCGGATCGCGTCGGCCACCGCATCGGGCAGGCCTTCGGCGCGGGCATAATAGCCGCCCATCACGCCCTGCAATTCGGGGAATTCGCCGACCATTTCGGTGACGAGGTCGGCCTTGGCCAGACGGGCGGCCTGTTCGGCGAAGTCGGCCAACTCTTTCTTCGTCATGCCAGCGAAGGCTGGCATCTCACTGCCTTGAGCGCCGGAAGAAGGAAGAGAGATCCCAGCTTTCGCTGGGATGACGGGATTAGAGGTAACGATCCCCTCTTCCACCAGCCAGCGGGCCAGCTTGGCCACCCGCTCCACCTTGTCCGCAACCGTGCCCAGCTTCTCGTGGAAAGTGATGCGCGTCAGCTTCTTCGCCTGCTCGGCCAGCGGCGTCTTGCGATCCTGCTCCCAGAAGAAGCGGGCGTCGCTCAGGCGCGCGGCCAGCACCTTGCGGTTGCCGGCGATGATCGCCGCGCCGCCATCCTTCGCCTCGATATTGGCCGTGCAGATAAAGGCCGGCGCCAGCTTGCCTGCCGCGTCACGCAGCACGAAATATTTCTGGTTGATCCGCAGGGTTAGCTGAATGACTTCAGGCGGCACCTCAAGGAAGGCCGGGTCGAAATCGCCCAGCAGCGGCACCGGCCATTCCGTCAGCCCCGCATTTTCCGCGATCAGGCCCTTATCCTCGATCACGCTGTAACCGTGCGCGGCGGCGGCCTCGTCGGCCTTCGCCGCGATGATCGCCTGCCGCTCCTGATGGCTGGCGATCACATGACAAGCGCGCAGCTTCTCGACATAGTCATGCGCGCCGCCGATGGTGATTTCGCCCACATGGTGGAAGCGATGGCCGAGCGTAGCATAGCCGGACCGCACGCCCTCAATCTCGATATCGACCAGCTCTTCGCCCAGGATCGCGACGATGCCCTTGAGCGGGCGGACCCAGCGCAGGCTTTCGGTCGTCTGGCTGGCCGCGCCCCAGCGCATCGACTTGGGCCATGGGAAAGCGCGGATGACGGCGGGCACGGCTTCGGCCAGCACATCGGCGGTCGCGCGGCCGGGCTTGTTCACCACGGCGAACCACACGCCGTCGCGATCTTCCAACTGGTCCTGCGTCAGGCCGGTCTTGCGCAGGAAGCCGTCCAGCGCCTGTGCCGGGGCGCTGGTGCGCGGGCCTTTAAATTCTTCGCTGACTGCGGCGGTTTCCAGCGGCAGGTCGCGCGCGATCAGCGCCAGACGGCGCGGCGTCACGAAACTGTCGATCGACGCGGGCTTCAGGCCGGCCTTGGCCAGTTCTTCGGCAAAGAGGCGGGCGAGGTCGTCGGAGGCCTTCAACTGCATCCGCGCCGGAATTTCTTCGCAGCGAATTTCAAGGAGGAAGTCAGTCATGGGTCAATACCATAATCCGTTCGCCCTGAGCCTGTCGAAGGGCGCGAGAGGAGGAAGCGTTGCGTGCGTGCTTCGACAAGCTCAGCACGAACGGAGATGGGGGCAGGACGGATTGTGCGGTCACGCGGCCCACCCGTTCACTTCCATCCACTTTTCGCAACTGCCCTTCGCCATGTCGCGCACCTGGCCCATATAGCTGGCGCGCTCCTGCACGGAGATCACCCCGCGCGCCTGAAGCAGGTTGAAGGTGTGACTGGCCTTGATCGCCTGTTCGAACGCGGCCAGCGGCACGCCATTTTCGATGCACTGGTCATATTCCGCGCGGCAATCCTTGAACCAGCGGAACAGCTTCTCCGTGTCGGCGACCTCGAAATTCCATTTCGACATCTGCCGCTCATTTTCGAGGAACACCTCGCCATAGGTGACGCCGGCATCGTTGAATTTCAGGTCATAGACGCTGTCGACGCCCTGAATATACATAGCGAGCCGTTCGAGGCCGTAGGTCAGTTCGCCCGCGACCGGCTTGCAATCATAGCCGCCCATCTGCTGGAAATAGGTGAACTGGGTGACTTCCATGCCGTCGCACCACACTTCCCAGCCCAGCCCCCAGGCGCCCAAGGTCGGACTTTCCCAGTCATCCTCGACGAAGCGGATGTCATGGACCAGCGGGTCGATGCCGATTTCCACCAGCGACCCCAGATAGAGTTCCTGAAGGTTCGCCGGCGACGGCTTCATGATCACCTGATACTGGTAATAATACTGGAGCCGGTTGGGATTTTCGCCATAGCGACCGTCGGTCGGGCGGCGGCTGGGCTGCACATAGGCGGCGTTCCAGGCGTTCGGCCCCAGCGCGCGCAGCGTGGTCGCGGGGTGGAATGTGCCCGCGCCGACTTCCATGTCGAGCGGCTGGAGAATGACGCAGCCCTGCTTCCCCCAATAGGCATGCAGGGTCAGGATCAGGTCCTGGAAGGAAAGCACTTTGCCTTCGGCCACGGATAGTCCTCAAAAATTGCTCTATAGAATGTCGCGCGCCTTGGCGCATGGCATGCTTATGGTCAAGGGAAAGCGGCGGGAAACAGGGTTAAGCGGCTTGCCCTGACGCCGCACGCTCCCCATTGAAGGAGGCATGAAGATGCTCCCCACCCTGTTCCGGGCGCTGAGCGCGGCGCTGCTGATGATCGGCGGCGTCGCGCAGGCTCGCACGGCCGACACCGCCACCCCTGCCCTGTGGCAGGTGAAGGACGCCGACACGACCATCTATCTGTTCGGCACCGTCCATGTGATGAAGCCGGATATCGACTGGTTCCATGGCGACATAAAGCGCGCCTTCGACCGGTCGGACACGCTGGTGCTGGAGATTATCGAGCCGGACGATCCCAACGCCATTGCAGGGACCATGGCCACGCTGGCGCTGGCGAAGGACGGGGTGAAACTGTCCGACCGGCTGACGCCGGAAGCACGGACAAAATATCAGGCCGCGATGGCGGCGAACAGCCTGCCCTGGCAGACGTTCGACATGTTCAATCCGTGGATGAGCGGCATGGCCCTGTCGGTCGCGCCGCTGGAGAAGCTCGGCTACAAGAATGACCTGGGCGCGGAGAAGATCCTGCGCAGCGCCGCCACCGGCGCAGGCAAGAAGGTCGAAGCGCTGGAGACGGTGGAGCAGCAGGTGGGCTTCTTCGCCGGCCTGTCGATGGAACAGCAATTGCAGTTCCTGAACGCCACGGTCGACGGCCTGCCCGACATGGAAAAGGAATTTGGCGACCTGCTGCGCTACTGGCAGGCGGGACAACCGGACAAGCTGGCCGCGTCCATGAACGAATCGCTGGAGGCGACACCGGAACTGGCGCAGGTGCTGCTCACTGGCCGCAACGCCAATTGGGCCAAGTGGATCAAGGCGCGCCTCGGCCAGCCGGGTACCGTGTTCGTCGCGGTCGGCGCTGGCCATCTGGCCGGCAGGGGCAGCGTGCAGGACCAGCTCAAGGCGCTGGGCGTCCAAACCAAACGCCTGAAGGAGGTCAAGCCATGAAGTCTATCCTGACCCGCCTGCTGGCGCTGTTCGCGCTGACGCTGGTCGCGGCCTGCGGGCAGGACAGCAAGCCCATGGCCAAGGTCGAGGGCGGCCCGGCCCTTTGGCAGGTGCAGCGCGGCGGCTTCAACGGCTGGCTGTTCGGCACCATCCATGTCCTCCCCAGGGGCGTGACGTGGGAGACGCCCGCGATCAAGGAGGCCATGGGCGCATCCGACCGGTTGGTCCTGGAAGCCGCCGACTTGCAGGACGAGCAGAAGACGCTGGCCCTGTTCGAGAAGATGGGCCGCAGCCCCAACCTGCCGCCGCTGGAAAAGCGCGTGCCTGATGGCGAGCAGGCTGCGCTGGGCAAGGCGCTGACCGATGGCGGCACCAGCAGCCAGTTGCTGTCCGGCTATGAAAGCTGGGCCGCCGCGATGCTGCTGTCCGCCGCCAGCCAGCAGGATCTGGGCGTCAGCCAGAGTGACGGCGTCGAGCCGGTGCTGATCGCCACCTACAAGAAGGCTGGCAAGCCGATCGGCGGGCTGGAGACGGTGGAGCGCCAATTCGCAGCCTTCGACACGCTGCCCGAAACCGCGCAATCGGCGCTGCTGGTGCAGACCATCCATGAAGCCAAGGGGATGAAGGCGCTCTATGACCGTATCCTCACCGCCTGGTCGAAGGGCGACATGGAAGCGATCGCCAAGGAAGACCAGAATGGCGAGCAGCCTGACCCGATGGTCGAGGAAGCCGTGCTGGTGCAGCGCAACCGCGACTGGGTGAAGGCGATCGAGCCGATGCAGGGCCGCCCCTTCATCGCCGTGGGCGCAGGCCATCTGACCGGACGTGAAAATCTGATCGAACTGCTCAAGGCCAAGGGCTTCACGATCACGCGGGTGCAATAACTCGATCCGTCATCCCAGCGAAGGCTGGGATGACACTTCTCTTGCAGCCCCGATTAAAGGCAGAGAGATGCCAGCCTACGCTGGCATGACGAAATAGCGATTGCCATGCCCACCCCTTGCCTTTCCGCCATTTCCTGCTAAAGGGCCGCCTTCCCGCGATGGTCATCCCTGGAGGCGTGGCGGGAAAGTACATCAATTTTGCTTTTGGAGACACGCAATGAGCGAGCAGCTTACGCTGTCGGCCGAGGCACGCGATCGGGCAGGCAAGGGAGCCTCCCGCGCTCTCCGCCGTGAGGGCCGCGTACCCGCCGTCATCTATGGAATGAACGAAGAACCCCTGTCGATCCATGTCGAGGAAAAGCTCCTCAACAAGCAGCTCGGCACCGGCCACTTCTTCAATTCGGTCATCATGGTCGAAGTCGGCGGCAAGACCGTCCGTACCCTCGCCAAGGACGTGGCCTTCCACCCCGTCACCGACCGTCCGCTGCACGCCGATTTCCTGCGCGTTTCGGAACATGCCACCGTTCACGTCCATGTGCCGGTGCGCTTCGCGAACGAAGACGCTTCGCCGGGCCTGAAGAAGGGTGGCGTGCTGAACATCGTGGCGCATGACATCGAACTGGTCGTCGACGCCGCCAACATTCCTGACGAGGTCGTTGTCGACCTGACCGGTCTGGAAGTCGGCGAATCGCTGCACATCAGCGCCGTGACCCTGCCCAAGGGCACCAAGGCCCTGCATGCCGACACCGACTTCAGCATCGCGACCGTCGTCGCCCCCTCGGCTCTCAAGAGCGCCGAAGGTGAAGCTGACGCCGAAGCTGCTGCCGAAGGCGAATAAGCCTTTCCCAGCTTTAAGCTATTTGCGAAATCCCGTTCGAGCCATGCTCGGGCGGGGTTTTGCTTTTCTGGAGGATTTCGATGCAGATCTGGGCGGGCCTGGGCAATCCGGGGCAGCAATATGCGATGCACCGGCACAATGTCGGCTTCATGATCGCGGACCTGATCGCGGATATGTATCGCTTCTCCCCTCCGAAAAAGCAGTTTCAGGGCTGGGTGCAGGAAGGCCGGATCGGCACGGAGAAGGTCATCCTGCTGAAGCCCGCCACCTTCATGAACGAAAGCGGCCGCTCGGTCGGCGAGGCGATGCGCTTTTACAAGCTGACGCCGCAGGATGTGACGGTCTTCCACGACGAACTCGACCTCGCGCCGATGAAGGTGAAGGTGAAGCGCGGCGGCGGCAATGCCGGGCATAATGGCCTGCGCTCGACCGACGCGCATATCGGCAATGATTTTCGCCGGGTCCGCATCGGCATCGGCCATCCTGGGCATAAGGACAAGGTCCATGGCTATGTGCTGGGCAATTATCACAAGAGCGAGATGGACGCGCTGGCCGACATGCTGGGCGCGATCGGCGCGGAGGCCGAATGGCTGGCGAAGGATGACGACGTCCGCTTCATGAACGAGATTGCCCGTCGTCTGGCGGATTGAACCTAAAAACCATTAACCCGTTTGCGCAGTGCAACATTGCCGGGCCATAAGACGCCGGGCGCATAACGCTTTCAGGGGATTTTGGGTGATTCAGACCGTTTCCACGACACCATTCAACGACCAGAAGCCCGGCACGTCCGGCCTGCGCAAGAAGGTCCGCGTTTTCCAGCAGCCCCATTATGCGGAAAATTTTGTCCAGTCGGTGTTCGACAGCCTCAATGGCTATGCAGGTGAAACTCTGGTTGTGGGCGGCGATGGCCGTTACCTGAACCGCGAAGTCATCCAGATCGTCATCAAGATGGCAGCCGCCAACGGCTTTGGCCGTGTCCTCGTCGGTCAGGGCGGCATCCTCTCCACCCCCGCCGCCTCGCACCTCATACGCTCGTCGGGCGCATTCGGCGGGCTCGTCCTGTCGGCCAGCCACAATCCCGGCGGCCCGGACGAAGATTTCGGCATCAAATATAATATCGGCAATGGCGGCCCGGCCCCGGAAAAGGTGACCGACGCCATTGCCGCCCGATCGCTGGTCATCGACAGCTACAAGATCCTCGACGCTGCCGATGTGGACATCGACGCGATCGGCACCAGCCAGCTGGGCGACATGAGCGTCGAGGTGGTCGATCCGGTCGCCGCCTATGCCGACCTGATGGAAAGCCTGTTCGATTTCGCGGCCATTCGTGCGCAGATCGCCGGCGGCTTCACCCTCGCTTTCGACAGCATGAGCGCAGTCACCGGCCCATACGCCGTGGAGATTTTCGAGCATCGCCTCGGCGCGCCTGCGGGCACGGTGATGAACGGCACCCCCCTGCCCGATTTCGGCCATCACCATCCCGACCCCAATCTGGTCCACGCAAAAGAGCTGTACGACCGGATGATGGCCCCGGACGCGCCCGATTTCGGTGCGGCGTCGGATGGCGACGGCGACCGCAACCTCATCATCGGCCGGCACAGCTATGTGACGCCATCGGACTCGCTCGCAGTGCTGGCGGCCAATGCCCATCTGGCACCGGGCTACAAGGCTGGCCTCAAGGGTATCGCCCGCTCCATGCCGACCAGCGGCGCGGCCGACCGGGTCGCGGAAAAGCTGGACGTGCCGCTGTACGAAACGCCGACCGGCTGGAAATTCTTCGGCAACCTGCTCGACGCAGGCATGGCCACCATCTGTGGCGAGGAAAGCGCCGGCACCGGATCGGACCATGTCCGCGAAAAGGATGGCATCTGGGCGGTGCTACTATGGCTCAACATCCTCGCCGTGCGCCAGCAGAGCGTAGCTGCCATCATGACCGATCATTGGGCGGCCTATGGCCGCAATTATTATGCTCGCCATGATTATGAAGCCATCGCCAAGGACAAGGCCGACGCGCTGATGGCCGCGCTGCGCGACAGCCTGGCCACTCTGCCGGGTAGCAACAACAGCGGCGGCACAGTGAAGAGCGCCGACGATTTCGCCTATACCGATCCCACCGACCAGTCGGTCAGCAAAAATCAGGGCGTGCGTATATTGTTCGAGGATGGATCGCGCGTGGTGTTCCGCCTGTCGGGCACCGGCACGGAAGGGGCGACCCTGCGCGTCTATATCGAGCGCTATGTCGGGCCGGACGGCGATCTTGGCCTGGAGACGGGCGAGGCCCTCGCCCCGCTGATCGCCGCCGCGCAGGAAGTCGCCGACATCAGCGGCTACACCGGCATGGACAAGCCCAGCGTCATCACCTGATCCCGGCGGCAGTGCGCAAAGCAGGCTTGCGCTGGACACAAACTCACAGCCGGGAAATGGGATAGCAATGCGCGCGCATTATGGGGACAGGCACTTTCTCCTGTCCCAAGGACCATCATGCGCCGTCTTGCTGCCTGTTTTTCCGCCTGCCTTGCTCTCCTTTCCAGCCCCGTCGGCGCGGCGACACGCGAAGACGAGCAATTCTGGCTCAACCTGACCGCGATGGGCTCGATCAAGGACGAACTCGTCTACTTCGCGGAAATCCAGCCGCGTATCGGTGACGGCGTGTCGCGCGTCGACCAGTCGTTGTTTCGCGGCGCGCTGGGCTGGAAACTCTCGCCGACCATGACCCTCTATCAGGGCTATGCCCATGTCGTCGTGCCGATCGAGGGCGGCAAGGACATCAATGAAGAGCGCAGTTTCCAGCAATTGAGCTGGACGCTGGGCAAGCCATGGGGCGGCGAATTGTCCTCCCGCACCCGGCTGGAACAGCGCTGGCGGTCGGATGGCGATGACATGGGCTGGCGCCTGCGCGAGATGCTGCGCTATGAAAAGCCGCTCAAGCCCGACAGCGATGCGATCAACGCGCTGGTCTATGCGGAGGGGTTCGCCGCGCTCAACGACACCGATTGGGGCGCTCGCGCCGGCTTCGACCAGCTCCGCAGCTTCGTCGGCGCGGAGATCGGCCTGCCGGGCGCATCGACGCTGGAGGTCGGCTATCTCAATCAACTGGTCAACCAGCGCGCCGGCAACACGCGCGTCAATCATGTCGCGTCGGTCACGCTGTTCTTCCGGCACTGATGAACAGCAAGTGATTGTTTATAAAGACAAATAGGATTCCTGTGCGACAGCGTCACGCAAAGATGCAGAAAAACTCAAGCATTACAGCACCTTAAAATCACGAAATCCGAAACAACTGTCCAACTCGCTGTCGCAAAATGCGTTTAGCGCCCATTGTCCGCGATGATGTCCACGCTGGTCTTACCGCCCGGCGCATCGGTGAACAGGATGAAATAGGCGCTGCCATCGGCGCCGCGCGTCCCGCCCAGCACATGATCGCCGCCCATCACCTTATGCTCGCCGTCATAGCCGGCGCGGCGTGCCAGCGTGTAATAATAGTCCATCACGCCCTGACGCGGCGCCGGCGTCACGAAGCTTGCCGCGCGCAAAGTGCAGCCATCCGCCTGCGCGCCCGCCGCCTCGGTCAGCTGCGCACCGGGATAAAGGGTAAAGGGTTCGGGCAACCGCTGCGCCCATTCCATGCCGTAATTCAGCTTCTTGGCGCAATTGCCCTTGCCCGCGCCATCGCGGGCGACCGCGCCCAGCGTCACGGTGGAGGCCAATGCCTCACCCTGCGTCGCGGCAGGTGCGCTGAGCAGCTTACCTCCCGCCAGTTTCACCGCCTGCGCTTGCGCAGCGCCAGCATCACCGGGCAGTAGCGGGACCGCGGCATTGGTGGGCTTGTCGGCCGTGCGCACGGCATTGCGGTTGGACTGGCCCACCAGTTGCGGATCGACCACGATCGGATCGGCCAGCGCGCCCTTCAGCGCCGGGTCGGTCGCATTGTCGGTCAGTTGCGCGTCGAGCGACGCAAGGCTGGCCTCCTTGTCCCCTTTGCCACAGGCGGCCAACGCCAGAACAAGAGCCATCATGCCAACAGACCGGAAACGCGCCATCCTTCACTCCTTCGTAAACAAGTCCTGAAGAGCAGAGGTTAATTTTCCGTTAGGACTTTTGGTGAATCTGCCGATTTTTGTGCAGATAGCCAGTGATGATCGACTGGCCTTGTCCCACTGTCTTGATCCGGGACAGATGAACGGCCATGGTCGGCCCTATGCTCAATATCCTGTCAGGCTTTATCGGCCTTGTCACCCTTGTCCTCATGATCCCGGCGGTGTTTCCGTTTCTGGGGGCGCTCAACTGGATCTTGATCCCGCTGGCGCTGTTCGGCGCCTTCATCGGCCTGATGTCGTCGAAGAAGGGCGGTCAGAATTTCTGCCTGATTGTGGCGGCCTTCGGTGCGCTGCGCCTGTTCCTGGGCGGAGGCATTTTCTGACACAGGATCATCTCGAAGCGCGCAAGGGATTGTTGGCGGCGCTGGGTGCCTATGGCCTGTGGGGCCTGTTGCCGCTCTTCTTCCGCCTGCTGCATCATGTCGACCCGGTCGAGATCGTGACCCAACGCATCCTCTGGTCGCTGCTGCTGATCCTGGCGATCCTTGCCGTGCGTAAGGGGATAGCGCCCTTCATTGCGGCGCTGCGCGACCGGCGGCTGGTCCTGCCGCTCGCGGGCTCGGCGATCATGATCGGCATTAACTGGCTGACCTATGTCTGGGCCGTCAATGAAGGCCATATCGTCGCTGCCAGCCTCGGCTATTTCCTCAATCCGCTGGTTAATGTGACGCTGGGCGTGCTCGTGCTCAAGGAAAAGCTGCGGCGGCCGCAGATGCTGGCGATTGCGGTCGCATCGGTCGGCGTCGCCATCCTCGCCGCCTCGGCGCTGACGACCCTCTGGATCAGCCTGTCGCTGGCCTTCAGCTTCGCCTTCTATGGCCTGCTGCGCAAATTGACGCCAGTCGCGCCGATGACCGGGCTGGGCGTGGAAACGGCGCTGCTGACGCCGCTCGCGATAGCCTATCTCCTCTGGGAACTCAGCCATGGCGGCACCGGCTTCGGGCAGGACGGGCCGACCACGGCGCTGCTCATCATCTCCGGTGCGGTGACCACCGTGCCGCTGGTGTTGTTCGCCATGGCCGCCCAACGCCTGCCGATGGCGACGCTGGGGCTGATGCAATATCTGGCGCCTACGCTCCAGTTTTTGAGCGGTGTCCTCCTGTTCGGCGAGAAGCTGAGCGGTGGGCAGATGGCCAGCTTCGGCCTGATCTGGGTCGGCCTCATCCTCTTCGCCAGCGACGGCATCGCCACCGCGCGGCGCAGCCGGATGGCAGCGGCATAAGGCTTGGCTAAATGCCGTGTCGCTCCTACTTAGGGGCCATGACTGGCACGACCCTGACCGACCGCGCGATCCTGAGAATTTCCGGCGAGGAAGCGAGGCCCCTGCTTCAGGGACTGCTGACCCGCGATGTCCTGAAACTGACGGAAGATCAACCGCGCTGGACCGCGCTGCTGACGCCGCAGGGCAAAGCGCTGTTCGACTTCATCCTGTGGGCGGATGGCGACGATGTGCTGATCGACTGCGAAGCCGCGCAAGCTGATGCGCTCGCCAAAAGGCTGACCCTCTATCGTCTGCGTCGGAAAGCCGTGATTGCGCGTGAGGACAGCCTGGCCGTGCATTGGTCGCTGGCTGCGTCCGATCGTCCGCTCGACCCGCGCCTCGCCGCGCTCGGCTATCGCTGGCTCGCGCCAGCCGATGCCGGTGACGCCTCGGCCACCTTCCGCGCCCATCGCCTGTCGCTCGGCATATTCGAGGGCGCAGGTGAACTGGGGCAGGACCAGACGCTCTGGCTGGAAACCAATGCCGAAGAACTGCACGGCGTCGATTACGACAAGGGCTGTTATGTCGGGCAGGAAAACACCGCCCGCATGCATTATCGCAACAAGGTGAACCGGCGGCTGATCGCGGTCCCGCTGGCGCAGGCCGACGAAAAACGCCAGCGCGCCGCCCTGCCCGACCTTGGCCTCTCGATCGAACTGCACCGGGTGGAATCGCTCGATCCCGCCACCCTGCCTGCCTGGCTTGCCTCCGCGATCAAAGATCAGGCCGCCGAATGAAGCGCATCCTGCTGGCGCTCGCCTGCGCCTTCACCCTGACCGCGCCGGCCGCCGCCGACACGCGCTGGACGCTGGTAAAAACCTATCCTCATGACGCTTCGGCCTTCACCGAAGGGCTCTTCTATCTGGACGGTGACCTTTACGAAAGCACCGGGCTGGAAGGGCAATCCGAAGTGCGCAAGGTCGCGCTGAAAACCGGCAAAGTGCTGCAAAGCCGGGTCATCGAACCACCCTATTTCGGCGAAGGCGTCGTCAACTGGCAGGATCGGCTTGTCAGCCTGACCTGGCGCCATCGCAGGGGTTTCGTCTGGAATCTGAAGGATTTCACGCCCATTTCCGATTTTCGTTATGAAGGCGAAGGATGGGGCCTGACGCAGGATGGACGGAGCCTTATCATGAGCGATGGCACCGCCCAGTTGCGCTTCCTAGACCCGGACAACCTGGCCGAACAGCGCCGCATCACCGTCACATGGAATGGGCGGGCGGTCGAACGCCTCAACGAACTGGAATATGTGCGCGGCGAGATCTGGGCGAATATCTGGTACGACACCCGCATCGCCCGTATCGATCCCGCGACCGGCGCGGTGATCGACTGGATCGACGTGGCCCCCCTGCGCAAGGCGGCGGGCGTCACCGACAGCGAAGCGGTCGCCAACGGCATCGCCTATGACGCGGAAAAGGACCGCGTCTTCATCACCGGCAAGAACTGGCCGAAACTGTTCGAGATCAAGGTGGAGCCCAAGCCCTAACCGCGCGGCTCGTTGCCATGCAGCTTTGCCCAGAGCGCGGCGGTTCCGGCCTCCTGCGCGCGGGTGGTGAACTGGGCGGCGATCAGCCAGCCCTTGATCGGGCGCAGCGGCAATATCGCGGTCAATATCAGCACCGGCACACCCACGGCCAGATGCACCCACAGGCCCGGTCGCGCCATGATCTCCAGCATCACGATGAACACCACGCCCGGCACGCAAGCAAAAAGTTGCACAAACACGGCGGGGCCATCGGCTGGATCGGCAAAGCTATAGTCCAGCCCGCACACCTCGCAATGGTCACGCACGGTCAGAAAACCGGTGAAGATATGCCCCTCGCCACAGCGCGGACAGCGGCCCATCACGCCCGTTTCATGCGCCGGCCGCTTCTTCCACGCCCTGCCATTCTGGTCGATCCAGTGGGTTTCGCTCGTCTGTTCCATATCGCCTCCAGCCATCCTCCCCATGTCGTATCGGGACCGCACTTATCAACTGCGCCTTTTGTCCTACCCTCGACTACGCCCAAGGCTGGCCTTTCCATGCACAAAGCGCTATCGGCGCGGCAATCCTTCTTTCCGATCTTGTAAGGCAGTCAAATGGGTTTTCGTTGCGGTATCGTCGGCCTCCCCAATGTGGGCAAGTCCACTCTGTTCAATGCGCTAACCGAAACGCAGGCGGCGCAGGCGGCCAACTATCCCTTCTGCACGATCGAACCGAATGAGGGCCGCGTCGCCGTGCCCGACGACCGGCTCCATACGATCGCCAAGATCGGCGGCAGTGCGAAGATCATCGAAACGCAGCTCAGCTTCGTGGATATCGCCGGCCTAGTGCGCGGCGCGTCGAAGGGCGAAGGGCTGGGCAACCAGTTCCTCGCCAATATCCGCGAGACGGACGCCATCGTCCATGTGCTGCGCTGCTTCGAGGATGGCGACATCACCCATGTCGAGGGCAAGGTCGATCCCATCGCCGACGCCGACACTGTCGAAACCGAACTGATGCTGGCCGACCTCGAAAGCCTGGAAAAGCGCGTCCCCAACCTCGCCAAGAAAGCGGCGCAGGGCGACAAGGAAGCCAAGGCCGCCGCGTCGGTGCTGGGGCAAGCGCTCGAGCTGCTGCGCGACGGCAAGCCCGCCCGCCTGACCGTGCCCAAGGATGTCGAGGAAGAACGTCTTTTCGCACAGGCGCAGTTGCTGACATCCAAGCCCGTCCTCTATGTCTGCAATGTCGAGGAAGAAAGCGCGGCCACCGGCAACGCCCATTCGGCCCGCGTGTTCGAAAAGGCCGCAGCGGAGAATGCCAAGGCCGTGATCGTGTCTGCCGCGATCGAGGCGGAACTCATCACCATGCCGATTGAGGAGCGCGCCGAATATCTCGAAGCGCTGGGCCTGACCGAAGCCGGCCTCGCCCGCATCATCCGCGCCGGCTACGAATTGCTTGGCCTCATCACCTTCTTCACGGTCGGCCCCAAGGAAGCCCGCGCCTGGACCGTGGCCAAGGGCAGCAAGGCGCCGCAGGCCGCAGGCGCAATCCACACCGATTTCGAAAAGGGCTTCATCCGCGCCGAAACCATGGCCTATGCGGACTATGTCCAGTATAACGGCGAAGCCGGTGCCAAGGAAGCGGGCAAGTGGCGCTCCGAAGGCAAGGAATATGTCACGCAGGACGGCGACATCATGCTGTTCCGTTTCAACGTCTGACCGCCGATGGCGCTGCGCCTTGGCCAGATACCTGCGCAGCGCAAGGCAGCATTCCCGCCCAGCGTCGATGCCAATACGCGCGTGCTGATCCTGGGAAGCCTGCCCGGCGATGCGTCGATCAGGCAGGGCGAATATTATGCCCATCGCGGCAACGCCTTCTGGGATTTGCTGGGCGATGTTCTGGATGAAGATCTGCGGGGCCAGCCCTATGCCATGCGGCTGAAACGGCTGCGGACCCGCGGCGTCGGCCTATGGGACGTGATCGAAAGCGCGGAACGGCCCGGCAGTCTGGACAGCAGCATCAAGGGTGCGGAATTGCGCGACCTGGGGTTGTTCGTGGACCGTCTGCCTGCACTTCGGGCGATCGGCTTCAACGGGAAGACGGCCAGCCTGCACGGGCGGCGACAATTGGGCGATCGACCGGGCCTGACGCTCATCGACCTGCCTTCGTCCAGTGGTGCCTATGCCAGCCTGTCGCGCGAGGCGAAGAAGGCGGCCTGGATGGCATTACGCGCGCCGCTCGCATAAAGCCTACCAAAACGTCACTTTACCGTCATGGCATCGCTGCTAAGCGACTTTTATTGCACAGAGCAAAAACAAGAGTCGCCATGTTGATCCGTAATCTCGCCTCCGCCCTTCTCGCCGTCACCGCGCTCAGCGGCTGCGTCACCGTCGAAACGCAGCGCACCGCTCCAACGGCGCAGATGGAGCAGCGCGCGCCGGTGACCCTGCTGGTGTCGATCGACGGCTTCCGCCCCGATTATCTGACCCGCGGCGTATCCCCCAATCTCAACGCGCTGGCGGCAGCGGGAGTTGAGGCGTCGATGCGTCCGTCTTTCCCGACCAAGACCTTCCCCAATCATTGGGCGATCGTCACTGGCGACCGCCCCGATCGCAGCGGCATCGTCGCCAATAATATGGAAGATGAGAGCCGGCCCAAGGACAAGTTTACCATGGCCAGCGACGACCCCTATTGGTGGAACGAGGCCGAGCCAATCTGGATCACCGCCGAGAAGCAGGGCGTGCGCACCGCGACCATGTTCTGGCCCGGTTCCAACGTCGCCTGGGGCGGCACCAAGGCGGCGGAATGGCCCTATACGATCAGCAACGGATCGCGCCCCAGCGACTGGGCGCAGTTCAATGAAGCGATCAGTCCGACCCAGCGGGTGAATGGGGTACTCGATGTGCTGCGCCGTCCAGTCGCGATCCGGCCGCGCTTTGTGACCCTCTATTTCGATGAAGTCGACACCGCCGGCCATGTCAACGGGCCGGACGCGCCACAGACGACGCAGGCCGTCGCCGACGTCGATGCGCATATCGGCGAACTGGTCGCAGGCCTGAAGGCGATGGGCCAGAGCGCCAACATCATCATCGTGTCCGATCATGGCATGGCCGCGAAGGCGAACGATCGGGTGATCGCGATCGACAAGATCGCCGATCCGGCCGACTATCGCACCGTCGAAGCCGGCCCCTATGCCAGCCTGGCCGCCATTCCCGGCCATGAAAAGGCACTGGAAGCAGAGCTGTTCAAGCCGCGCGATCATATGCAATGCTGGCGCAAGAGCGAAATTCCGGCCCGTTTCCATTATGGCACGCATCGCCGCATCCCGCCCTATTTCTGCCTCGCGGAAACCGGCTGGGTATTTCAGGCCACCACCCCGTCAAAACCCATTACGGGCGGCGACCATGGCTGGGACGATCGCGCGCCAGAAATGCAGGCCTTGTTCATCGCCAACGGCCCGGCCTTCGATACCAACTTCCGCCCTTCGCCCGACTTCACCAATGTCGACGTCTATCCTTTGCTGGCCCGTCTGCTGGGCGTGACGCCCGCCGCGTCGGACGGTAACGCCGCGGTGTTGCAAGGGTTGGTAAAGCCCTGACATTGACGTAAACGGAAAGCGAGCCTACATCCTCATCCGTTGCAAGTGGAGACGGATGAGGATGGAAGACATAGTCTATTTCGAGGATCTCGCGGTCGGCGATGGATTCGATTTCGGCCCGCTCACCGTTTCGCGCGAGGAAAGCATCGCCTTTGCCGCCGAGTTTGATCCGCAGCCCTTCCATCTGTCGGACGAGTCTGCGGCGACCACCCATTTCGGGACGATCTCCGCCAGCGGCTGGCATACTACCGCTCTGTTCATGAAAATGTTCGTCGCAGAGATGCAGAAGCATCCGGGGCGGCAGGCGGCCAGCCTTGGGGCGATGGGCGTGGATGAACTGCGCTGGCTGCGTCCGGTCCGGCCCGGCGACACGTTGCGTGGGCGGAGCGAAGTGATCGACAAGAAAGCCTCGCAAAGTCGCCCGGAAATGGGGATTGTCCGTAACAAGGTGACGATCTTCAATCAGGACGACAAGGCCGTCCTGACCATGATCCCGATCGCGATGTGGCGGACCCGACCCGCCTGAAACGACCTATTTTCGGCCGAAAAGCTTCTCGATATCCCCATGCCCCAGCTTCACCCAAGTCGGGCGACCATGGTTACACTGGCCCGAGCGCGGGGTGACTTCCATTTCGCGGAGCAGGGCATTCATTTCCGCGACGCTCAGCACGCGGCCTGCGCGGACGGAGCCGTGGCAGGCCATGGTCGCGGCGACGAGATCGAGTCGCTCCTTCAACGATAGCGCACTGTCATAGGCAGCCAGATCGTCGGCCAGATCCGTGACCATGCCTTGCACGTCGGACTGGCCAAGCATGGCAGGCACGGAACGGACCAGCATCGCCGAGGGACCGAAGCGCTCCAGATCGAGGCCGAATTCCTTGAGTTCGGCGATCCGCGCCTCCAGCCGGTCGCAGGCCGTTTCCTCCAGTTCGACCACCTCGGGCAGCAGCAGCGCCTGCGACGCGACCCCCTGCCCCTCCATCGCGCGGCGCATCCGCTCCAACGTCAGCCGTTCATGCGCCGCATGTTGATCGACGATGACAAGGCCATCCTCCGCCTCCGCGACGATATAGGTGCGCGCCACCTGCCCGCGCGCGACGCCGAGCGGGAAGCTGTGGCCTTCCGGCGCTGGTGCGGCGGCCGGTTCGGCGCGGGCCTGCGGCGGGGGTGTGATGAAGGAGGTGCGGCGGTCGGCAAAGGACGAAGGCGCGAACTGGTTGTAGCTGGGTGGTGGAGAAGCGCCCGCCGCCTCGAAGATCGGCATAGACCCGATCGGCGTGGGCGAAATCGGCTCAGGCTTCCAGGCCGACAGGGCCGCCGGATCGGCATTCTGCACCGCGCGGAAGCCTTCTGAATCCAGCGCCCGGCGCAGGCCGGACACGATCATGCCCCGGATCAGTGCCGGATCGCGGAAGCGCACTTCCGTCTTGGCGGGGTGGACATTGACGTCCACCTCCAGCGGCGGAACGTCCAGGAACAGAGCCACGACCGGATGGCGATCGCGCGCCAGCATGTCGGCATAGGCGCCGCGCAGGGCGCCGATCAGCAGACGGTCGCGCACAGGACGGCCATTGACGAACAGATATTGATGATCGCCCACGCCCCGATTGTAGGTGGGGAGCGAGGCTACGCCGGACAGTTGCACGCCGTCCCGCTCCAGGCTGACGATCACATGATTGTCGGCCAGCGCCCGGTCGGTCAGCGCGGCCACCCGCTCCTCGCGCGCTTCCCCGCCCTGCACGCCCAGCACCCGGCGCCCGTCATGCTCGACCGAAAAAGCGACCGAGGGATGTGCCATTGCGAGACGGCGGATGATGTCGAGGCAGGCGGCATATTCCGCCTTGGCCGTACGCAGGAACTTGCGCCGCGCCGGTACCTTCCCAAATAGCTGTTCCACGGCAACGCGGGTGCCGGGCGGAAGCGCTGCCGGCCCCTCCGATACCAGTTGCCCGTTGTCCACGGTGCGGTTCCAGCCATCGGCCCCTCGCGGTCGGCTGTCGATCGACAAGCGAGCGACACTGGCGATGGACGGCAGCGCCTCCCCCCGGAAACCCAAAGTGGCCACATTTTCAATGGCATCATCCGGCATTTTGGACGTGGCATGCCGTTCCAGCGCCAGCGCCATGTCGGACGAATCCATGCCGCAGCCGTTGTCGCTGACCTCGATCCGGTCCAGCCCGCCATTGGACAGGCGGATCGCGATGCGAGTCGCAGCCGCGTCCAAAGCGTTTTCGACGATCTCTTTCAGCGCGCTGGCGGGTCTTTCGACCACTTCACCGGCAGCGATACGATTGACCAGATGTTCGGGCAGACGGCGTATTGACATTGATTAGTGACTAGCCCAAGCGAGCGCTTTCCGCGAGCCGCGAACCCAAATTTTTTGCACTGCAAGGCGCAAGGAAGCTAAGGTTAACGGCAGGAGCAGAAACAGCTTTCCGACCGGTCCCCCTTGTCGCGTCGCGGGGACGGCGGGCGATACAGGATAAGGCATGTCGATCTTCTCGCGTCTCTTCAAATTCTCCTCGCAGGATATGGCTATCGACCTCGGCACTGCCAATACGGTGGTCTATGTGCGTGGTCGTGGCATCGTCCTAAACGAACCTTCGGTCGTAGCGGTCGAGACATTGAACGGCGTGAAGCGCGTGAAGGCGGTCGGCGTCGATGCCAAGCTGATGATGGGCAAGACCCCGGATTCGATCGAGGCCATTCGCCCGCTGCGCGATGGCGTGATCGCCGACATCGACGTCGCCGAACAGATGATCAAGCATTTCATCACGAAGGTGCATGGCGGCAAGCACAGCCCTTGGCGCGCGCCTGAAATCGTGATCTGCGTGCCGTCGGGTTCCACCAGTGTCGAACGCCGCGCCATCCGCGACGCCGCCAGCAATGCCGGTGCTTCGCAGGTCTTCCTGATCGAGGAACCCATGGCCGCCGCGATCGGCGCCGATATGCCGGTGACCGAACCGATCGGTTCGATGGTCGTCGACATTGGCGGCGGCACCACAGAAGTCGCAGTGCTCTCGCTCCGTGGCCTGGCCTATACGACGTCGGTCCGCGTCGGCGGCGACAAGATGGACGAAGCGATCGTCTCCTTCGTGCGCCGTCACCACAACCTGCTGATCGGCGAAGCCACGGCCGAGCGCATCAAGAAGCAGTTCGGCGTCGCCCAGCCGCCCGAAGACGGCGTTGGCGAAACGATCCACATCAAGGGTCGCGACCTTGTGAACGGCGTGCCCAAGGAAATCTCGATCAATCAGGGGCAGATTGCCGACGCGCTGGCGGAGCCTATCAGCACCATCGTCGAAGGTGTCCGGATCGCCTTGGAAAATACCGCGCCTGAACTGGCCGCCGACATTGTCGATCAGGGCATCGTCCTGACCGGCGGCGGCGCGCTGCTCAAGGGGCTGGACGATGAGCTCCGCGACGAGACGGGCCTGCCCGTCACCATCGCCGAAGATCCGCTGACCTGCGTCGCCATTGGCACGGGCCGCGCTATGGAAGACCCGATCTTCCGGGGCGTGCTGCAAACCGCCTGATCGGGAAGGACGCTTAGATGGCGCGGCCAGCCAGCCGACGCCCCGGTATCAACCGGAAGGCGCAATATAGCCTGTTCGCCAGCTATGTCGTGGCGGTGACCGGTGCGGCCATTGGCCTGCTGCTGGTGGTGGTCGCAATCTTCGACCCCACCGGCTTCGCCGCCATTCGTGTTGCTACGTCAGAGATCAGTCGGCCCGTTTCCAATGCGCTGAAAGGCATGGTGAGCGGGGTCGGATCGGTCGATGAGGTGCTGGCCGCCTATTGGCGCGCCGGATCGCAGAATATCGCGCTGCGCCGGCAGGTCGAGGCAGACCGCAATCGCATCATTGAGGCCAAGGGCGTCGCGCAGGAAAATGTGCGGCTGAAAAAACTGCTCAAACTGGTCGATTCGGACGCCAGCGAAGTGCTGACCGCGCGCCTGATCGCCTCCTCCGCTACCAGCGCCCGGCGCTTTGCGCGGCTGAACGCAGGACGGTGGCAGGGCGTACGGCCTGGCATGCCCGTGCGCGCGCCGGAAGGCCTGATCGGCCGTATTCATATTACCACGCCCAACAGCGCCGAAGTGCTGTTACTCACCGACACGAGCAATATCGTGCCTGTCCGCCGCGCCAATGACAGCATCCCGGCCATTTCGACGGGTCTTGGCGACGGATCGGTCGAGGTGCGCGCGTTGACAGCCGGCCGCAACCCCTTCAAGCCGGGCGACCTGTTGGTAACGTCGGGCATCGGCGGCGTTTACCAACCCAACATCCCAGTCGCCGTCGTCGTTCGCGCGCAGGGCGAAATCGCCTATGCGGTCCCGCTGGCCAATCCGGCCCGCGTCGATGCAGTCGTGGTGGAACGCGCGTTCGAGGATGCAGTCACCCGCCCCGGCCCGGCGCGCGCCGGCGTGGCGGACGAAACAGCAGCCAGCAACGTCGCCCAGCCATGATTGATCCGCACCTATATCATGTCCCACGGCTGGGGCGGCACCCATCCCGCTTCCGGCTGGCGGGCACGCCGATCATCACCGTATTGCTGGGCTCCTGTCTGACCGCCCTGCCGATCATCGCCCAGTCACCGGTCATGCCCCCCTTTGGCCTTTTGCTGCTCCTCGCCTGGCGGTTGTTGCGCGCGGATCTCTGGCGCGCGTGGATTGGCCTGCCGCTCGGCTTGTTCGACGATGTCATGAGCGGCCAGCCGATCGGATCAGCCATGTTCCTGTGGACCGTGGCGCTGATCGGCATAGACACGATCGAACATCGCATGGTGTGGCGCAGCTATCGTCAGGACTGGCTAATCGCGACCCTCGCCATTATCTTCTGCATCTCCGGTGGCCTGTTTTTCACACGGATCACGGGTGGAGGTAATGTGACGCTTTTCCTGGTCGCGCCGCAAATGGTCTGGACGATATTGCTGTTTCCCTTCGTTGTCCGCCAGTGCGCGCGGATCGACCGCTGGCGCGTGATGGCATGAAGTTTTCTTTCCCCAAGCGCAAGATCGTCACCGAAGCCACCCAATCCTTCACCTTCTCGCGCCGTGCGATGGTGGTCGGCGGATTGCAGGGCGCGATCGGCGCGGTGCTGGTCGGGCGCATGGCCTGGATCAGCGTGGTCCAGAACGAGAAATACAGCCTGTTGTCGGAAAGCAACCGCGTCAACCTGACGCTCATTCCGCCGCGCCGGGGCTGGATCATCGACCGCAATGGTCGACCGCTGGCGAATAATCGCACCGACTTCCGTGTCGACCTGATCCCGCAGCGCATGGTGGATGCCGAAGCGACAATCACCCATCTGGCCCAGTTGCTCAAGCTGGAGCCGGACGATGTCGATCGCATCCGCGAGGATCTGGAGAAATCCGCAGGCTTTCGCCCGGTGCAGGTCGCCGACAAGCTGACCTATGACCAATATGCCGCGATCAGCGTGCGCCTGCCCGACCTGCCTGGGGTTGCGCCGAGCCAGGGCTTTTCGCGTCACTATCCCGCCGGTGCGACGGTCGGCCATTTGCTGGGTTATGTCGGTCCGGCGACCGCCGAAGACTATAAGGCGCGGCGTGATCCGCTGCTCATCACCCCCGGTTTCAAGGTCGGCAAGGATGGGCTGGAAAAGGCGTTCGATCGCCATTTGACCGGCAAGCCCGGTGCCAAGCGGGTCGAAGTGACGGCGCGGGGCAAGATCGTGCAGGAATTGACGACCCGCACCGACACGCCGGGGCGCACGATCAAGCTGACCATTGACGCGGGCTTGCAGGAATTTGCCGGACGGCGGCTGGCCACCCAGAGCGGGTCCGTCGTGGTGATC
The DNA here is from genome assembly GCF_031843765.1 of Sphingobium sp. WCS2017Hpa-17. Classification (NCBI taxonomy): domain Bacteria; kingdom Pseudomonadati; phylum Pseudomonadota; class Alphaproteobacteria; order Sphingomonadales; family Sphingobiaceae; genus Sphingobium; species Sphingobium sp. WCS2017Hpa-17. The sequence goes on along the minus strand of NZ_JAVTIV010000011.1, from coordinate 72,250 downwards.
GACTGCCATAATGGCGACGTGCTGGCACTGGCATCCATGCCCAGTTTCGACCCGAACAGCTTTTCCGACGGCATCAGCCATCTGGAATATGAAATGCTGTCGAAGGACGATCATGTTCCTTTGCGCAACAAGACGTTGCAGGGGCTGTATCCCCCCGGTTCGACGGTGAAGCCGATGGTTGCGCTGGCGCTTCTGGAGGCTGGCATAGGTCCGCAAGAGACTGTGAACTGTCCCGGCGCGATCCGTGTCGGCAACACGCTGTTCCATTGCCACAAACGGCGTGGCCATGGCCCGCTCAACATGCGTGGCGCGATCGCCCAGAGTTGCGACATCTATTTCTATCAGATGGCTCAGCGCATCGGCATGGACCGGATCGCCAGTATGGCGCGGCGCGTCGGCATGGGCCAGAAGTTCGACCTGCCCTTTCCCAGCCAGAGTTACGGCACAGTGCCAGACCCGGCGTGGAAGGAACGGAAATATAATCAAAAATGGCAAGTTTATGACACGGTGAACGCTACCATCGGTCAGGGCTATATGCTGATCAACCCGCTACAGATGGCGGTAATGGCAGCGCGGCTGGCGACCGGCAAGCAGTTGATGCCCAACTTCATCTTTGGCGCGCCAAGGCCCGATCCGGCTTCGGTCGGGGCGAGTGAAGAGCATCTGGTGGTGATCCGCGACGCCATGAATGCGGTGGTCAATGGCGGCGGTACGGGCGGCGCAGCGCGCAGTTCCATTCTCGGCGTCATGGTGGCGGGCAAGACCGGCACCGCGCAGGTGCGGCGCATCACCATGGCCGAACGCGCCGGCGGTGTGCGCGGCAACAGCTCTCTGGCATTCAAGCTGCGCGACCACGCCCTGTTCCAGGGCTTCGCGCCGTTCGACAATCCGCGTTATGCCATCGCCTGCATCATCGAACATGGCGGTCATATGATCCGGAACGAGGACGCTCCGATGATCGCCAGCGACACGCTATCTTACCTGTTCGACCCGGCCAAAGCGATGGAGAAACTGGAAACGCTAGAGAAAGGCTGGGGCGGGACGCCAACCGAGCGGCAGGCACGTCAGATGGCGTCTTTCCGCATTGCCAAGGCGATCGAGAAGGGGCAGGTGCCACCGCCAGCGGACAGCGCGATGAATGCGGCGGGCGGGAATGCATCTGCACCGGCTGCGTCGCAGCCCATTCCCGCAGCGGCGGAGGAAGATGATGTTCCGCCGCCCGCCAACAGCACGGCCGCGCCATGAGCATCGTTCCCAAGCCCCTGACCGAGTTCCCCTGGCGCATCCTGGCGCTGCTGCTGGCCATCGCCGGCTTCGGTACGATCGTGCTCTACAGCGCAGCAAGCGGCAGCATCTTCCCCTGGGCCGTCAATCAGGCGGTACGTTTCTGCATCTTTTCCGCCATGGCCCTGGGCCTCAGCCGCATTCCCGTCGAGGTCTTCGCCCGCTTCGCTTTTCCCGCTTATGGCGCAGTGCTGATCGCGCTGTTTCTGGTGGAACTGATCGGTGGGGTCGCCGGTGGCAGTCAGCGCTGGATCAACCTCGGCTTCATGCAGCTGCAACCATCGGAGTTTATGAAACCCATCATCGTTCTGACGGTCGCGCGCTTTTATGCGATGCTGCCCGTGGGCGAGATAAGGCGGTGGAACGCCATCTGGCCTGCGCTGGTGCTGATCGGCCTGCCGTTCATGCTGGTGCTTGTGCAGCCCGATCTGGGCACCGCGACGATGATCGCAGCGGGCGGCGTGACCGTCATGTTCCTGGCCGGCCTGCCGCTACGTCTGTTCGTCGGCACGGGGCTGGCCGGAGCGGCACTGATTCCGATCGCGTTCAGTTTCCTGCATGACTATCAGAAGAACCGCGTGCTGATTTTCCTCGATCCCGAGAGTGATCCGCTGGGCGCGGGCTATCATATCAGCCAGTCGAAGATCGCGATCGGATCGGGCGGGATCTGGGGCAAGGGCTTCCTGAAAGGCTCGCAAAGCCATCTGGACTATCTGCCGGAAGGTCATACCGATTTCGTCTTCGCTACCATGGCTGAGGAATGGGGCCTGCTCGGCGGCACGATGCTGATCCTGGCCTTCATGCTACTGTTCCGCTGGGGCATTCGTGTATCAATGCGCACGCAGGACAAATTTGCGCGCATGGCGGCAGCCGGCCTGACCACGACGGTCTTCTTCTATGTGGCGATCAACCTGATGATGGTGATGGGGCTGGCGCCAGTGGTGGGCATTCCCCTGCCCTTCATGTCCTACGGCGGGTCGTCGATGCTGACCGTGATGCTGTGCGTGGGCATCATCATGGCGATCGACCGCGCCGGGAAGCGTCGCGCCGGCACGGGAAATTGGCGATAAATCAGCCGCCTGTGAAAAAATTTTGTCATAAGGCGTTTTACTATTTGCAGAATCACAAGCGGCTGCTAACAGCCCGCCACGCCGGAGCGCAAAGCCGCCCCAGCATGGACGCATAGCTCAGTTGGTAGAGCAGCTGACTCTTAATCAGCGGGTCCTAGGTTCGAGCCCTAGTGCGTCCACCAAATCCCTTATTGATAGCGTTCTTCGCCGACGCATCCGTCCGGCAGGATAATTCGCACATATGTGCGTGGATGCTTAAACCGTCGTTCACACAGCCTCTCTTAAAACCGCAAGCGGCAGAAGGGCCAATGCCCTCACCATGTGATAGGGATCAAGGGTAGGCTTTATGAATGCATTCACATCGACTTCCGGAATTTTCCTTCTGGCGGCTCTTTGCACATCGGTCACGCCCGCTGCGGCACAGACAGGCGATGCGACCAAGGGCAAGGCCGTGTTTGCACGGTGTGCACTCTGCCATGATGTAAAGGCCGGCCCAAAGAAGATGGGCCCTTCGCTTGACGGCCTGTTTGGCCGGACGTCCGGAACCATGGCCGGCTTTACCTATTCGCCGGCCATGCAAAAGGCGAAGATCAAGTGGGACGCCAAGAGCCTGGATGCGTTCCTGACCAAGCCCACGGGACTTGTGCCGGGCAATCGCATGGCTTTTGCCGGTCTGCCCAATGCCGTCGATCGGGCCAACCTGATCGCTTATCTGGCGACCGCTACCAAATAGGGCGCGATCAGATACCCCCCGCCGTCACGACCCAGCCGCCGCGTTCCAGCGCGGCGCTGAGGTCGGCGGCGGAGGCAGTGAGCATTGCCGCATCCGTCGAACGAATCACGAAATTGGCGCCGGTGCGGCCTTCTCGGAAAAACGGATAGCTACCGATCTGGCAGCCTTCATAGGCCCGCTCGGTGGCGGCCAACAGGTCGGCAATCTCGCTTTCCGCGACCCAGCAACCGATCGTTACCGACTGAAGCGGCAAGCCGCCTTCCAGTTGGCCGGTCAGGCTGTCGAGCATGCCAGCGGTAATGGAGGGCACCCCGGCCATGATGAAGATGTTGCCGTGGCGGATGCCTGGCGCGCCGGACATGCGATTTTCGATGAGGGCGGCTCCAGCGGGTACGCGTGCCATGCGCAGCCGCGCTTCGGTCAGGCCGCCGCGAGTCTCATAATAGCCTGACAGGATCGCGCGCGCGCCTTCGTGGATTTCCACGCCTACGCCCAGTGCCGCCGCGATGGCATCGACGGTAATATCATCATGGGTGGGACCGATACCGCCGGTGGTGAAGAGGTAATCGTTGCGGCTACGCAGCGCATTCACCGCCTCGACAATGGCGTCCTGAACGTCCGGCACCACGCGCACTTCACGGAGGCGAATGCCCTGTACTCCCAGCCAAATCCCGATCTGGCTGACATTCCTGTCCTGGGTGCGGCCAGAGAGGATTTCGTCGCCGATGACAATCAGCGCTGCGGTCCAGATGCGGGTAGGATCGGCCATGGCCAGCCCATAGCCTGCCCCGTCCGCCCTGCCTAGCCGCCCTCTCGCATTATCCCGTCTCTGCGCCTATAAATGCGGCATGACCGAATATATGACGATGACGGCGGACACGCCGACCACCCGCTCAACCGCGATCAAGCTGTATGACGAATCCGGCTTTGCCGGCATGCGCAAGGCAGGACGCCTCGCTGCCGAGATACTGGACGCGCTGGTGCCGCATGTGGTGCCGGGCGTAACCACCGGCGAACTGGACGATATCGTCCGTCGCATGACGCTGGATGGCGGCGGCGTGCCGGCGACACTGGGGTATCGCGGTTATACCCATAGCTGCTGCATTTCGCTCAACAATGTCATCTGCCATGGCATCCCGGGCGAATATAGACTGAAGGATGGCGATATTCTGAATATCGACGTCACGCCGCTCGTCGATGGCTGGCATGGCGACACCAGCCGGATGTTCATCGTCGGGGAAGCCGCGATCAAGGCGCGGCGCCTGGTTGAAGTCACCTATGAATGCCTGATGCTGGGCATCGAGCAGGCCAAGCCCGGCAATCATCTGGGCGACATCGGCTATGTGATCCAGCGCCATGCCGAAAAGCATCGCTATGGCGTGGTGCGCGATTTCTGCGGCCATGGCCTGGGGCAGGTTTTTCATGACAGTCCGGAGGTCGTGCATATCGGCCGGCCCGGCACCGGCCCCGAATTGCGTCCCGGCATGTTTTTCACGATCGAACCGATGATCAACATCGGCAAGCCGGGCGTGAAGATGCTGGACGATGGCTGGACCGCCGTGACGCGCGATCGCACCCTGTCTGCCCAGTTCGAACATAGCATCGGCATCACCGAGACGGGCTGTGAGATATTTACCAAAAGCCCCGCTGGTTTCAACTGCCCGCCTTATTCGCTCTGACCATCGGATTGCTGCTTAAAAAACAGGCAACCCGTCATGATATTGCCCGGAATTCGGGCAATATGGACAAAGATTGCTGCATCGCCGAAAGCATGTCCTAGCGATTCGCCATTTGGCACGGTAATTGATTGTTAAGGGGAACGGCGCCTGCCTTGGGGGGCATGACGATCGTTCCTTGAAGGAAAGACGGATGCAGGTCGCGCCTGCATTCCGAACGTGCGTCATGGGTTGGGATTACGAGTGATGAAAAAGATCGAAGCGATCATCAAGCCGTTCAAGCTGGACGAGGTGAAGGAAGCGCTCCACGAAGTGGGCGTGTCCGGCATCACCGTCACCGAAGCCAAGGGCTTTGGCCGCCAGAAAGGCCATACAGAACTCTATCGCGGCGCCGAATATGTCGTCGACTTCCTGCCTAAGGTGAAGTTGGAAGTCGTGGTCGACGACGCCATGGCCGAGCGCGTGGTGGAGGCGATCAGTTCAGCCGCACAGACCGGCCGGATCGGCGACGGCAAGATCTTCATTTCGGCGATCGAGGGCGCGGTGCGTATTCGCACCGGCGAACGGGACAGCGACGCGATCTGATTTTTAACGGGTTCTCGCCGGCTCGCAGGGGGAAGACCTTCGGGGGCCTTGGCGGACGCATATCAACCTACCCCTTCGGGGGGGTATTATGAAAGAAGGGCAAGTTCACATGGCCAACACGCCAAAAGACATCCTGAAGATGATCGAGGAAAAGGAGATCGAATGGGTCGATGTCCGCTTCACCGATCCCAAGGGCAAGTGGCAGCACCTGACCATGGTGTCGAGCGTGCTGGGCGAAGATGAACTGACCGACGGCCTGATGTTCGACGGTTCTTCGATCGAAGGCTGGAAGGCGATCAACGAATCGGACATGATCCTGAAGCCCGATCTGGACGCCGTCTATGTCGATCCGTTCAGCGCCACCCCGATGCTGATCCTGTTCTGCGACATCGTGGAACCCGACACCGGCGAACTTTACGCTCGTGACCCCCGTTCGACCGCGAAGCGCGCCGAGGCCTTCGTCAAGTCGGCCGGTTTCGGCGACACCGTCTATGTCGGCCCGGAAGCCGAATTCTTCATGTTCGACGACGTGCGCTTCGAAAATGATTATTCGCAGAGCTACTTCAAGATCGACGACATCGAACTGCCGACCAACACCGGCAAGGAATATGAAGGCGGCAACTTGGGCCACCGCCCGCGCGCCAAGGGCGGCTATTTCCCCGTCGCGCCGGTCGATCCTGCAACCGACATCCGCGCCGAAATGGTCACCACCATGCTGGAAATGGGCCTGCCGTGCGACAAGCATCACCATGAAGTCGCCGCCGCGCAGCACGAACTGGGCCTGACTTTCGGTACGCTGGTGCAGACCGCCGACCGCATGCAGATCTATAAGTATGTCGTGCAGATGGTCGCCCAAGCCTATGGCAAGACTGCAACCTTCATGCCCAAGCCGATCGCGCAGGATAATGGTTCGGGCATGCACACCCATATGTCGATCTGGGACGGCGGCAAGCCGCTCTTCGCCGGCGACGGCTATGCCGGCCTGTCCGACATGTGCCTCTACTTCATCGGCGGCGTCATCAAGCATGCCAAGGCCCTGAACGCCTTCACCAATCCGACCACCAACAGCTACAAGCGCCTGGTGCCGGGCTTCGAAGCCCCCGTTCTGCTGGCCTATTCGGCGCGCAACCGCTCGGCATCCTGCCGTATTCCCTACGGTGCGGGCACCAAGGCGAAGCGCGTTGAGTTCCGCTTCCCCGACGCGATGGCCAACCCCTATCTCTGCTATTCGGCGCTGCTGATGGCGGGCCTCGACGGCATCGAGAACAAGATCCATCCGGGCGCCGCGATGGACAAGAACCTGTACGACCTGCCACCCGAAGAGCTGAGCCAGGTGCCGACCGTCTGTGGTTCGCTGCGTGAAGCGCTCAACAGTTTGGAAGCCGACTATGAGTTTCTGCTGAAGGGCGACGTGTTCACCAAGGACCAGATCGATGCCTATATCGAGCTGAAGTGGCCCGAAGTGTATCGCTGGGAAATGGCGCCTTCGCCGGTCGAATTCGACATGTACTACAGCGCCTGATCCTTCGTTCAGGACTGAAATCGGGGAGGCCCGGTCGCAGTATGCGGCCGGGCCTTTTCCTTTGGGCATTCAGCGCCCACATGAGGCGGATGACGCTTGCCTCCCTCCGCCTCACCCATCCCATCATCCAGGCGCCCATGGCCGGCGTATCGACCCCGGCCATGGCGGCGGCCGTGAGCGAAGCGGGGGGATTGGGATCGATCGGCGTGGGCGCTGTGGATACGGCAAGGGCGCGTGAGATGATCGACGCCGTGCGGGCGCTGACGAGCCGGCCGTTCAACGTCAATCTGTTCGTTCATGCCCCTGCCCGACCGCAGCCGGAGGTTGAAAGGCGCTGGATCGACGCTCTGACACCCGTCTTTGCCAGTCATGGCGCGACACCACCCACAGCACTGCGGGAAATCTATCGCAGCTTTGCGCAGAATGACGCAATGCTGGAAATGCTGATCGCGGCGCGGCCGGCAGTCGTCAGCTTCCATTTCGGCCTGCCTGGTACCACGGCCATCACTGCCTTGAAGGCGGCGGGCTGCCTGCTTCTGGCCAGCGCGACCAATCTGGACGAAGCGCTGGCGGCCAAGGCTGCCGGGGTCGACGCCGTGGTGGCGCAGGGCATAGAAGCCGGCGGGCATCGCGGCATGTTCGATCCCGATGCGCCGGACGCGGAATTAGGCGTGCTACCGCTGACCCGCCTGCTGGTGGCACAAGCGAGCCTGCCTGTCATTGCAGCAGGCGGGATCATGGATGGACGCGGGATCAGGGCGGCGCTGGACCTGGGAGCCGTGGCAGCCCAATTGGGTACCGCCTTCATCGCCTGCCCGGAAAGCAGTGCGGACGATACCTATCGCGCAGCCCTGTTCAGCCCAGCGGCGCATCAGACACTATTGACGCGAGCGATATCAGGCCGGCCAGCTCGCTGCCTTACCAATCGCTTTACCCAATGGGGCCTGGAGACTGGCCTGCTCATTCCAGACTATCCGATCGCCTATGACGCCGGGAAAGCGCTCAATCAGGCCGCCAAGACGGCAGGTGAAGGTGGCTATGGCGCGCAATGGGCGGGACAGGGTGCTCCATTGGCGCGTGTGTTGTCGGCGGCCGATCTGATGAAACAGCTGGTCGCGGAAATGCAGGAAGCTGGTGCGTGACGCCCTTGTTCCTGCGACAGCGAGTTGGACAGCTGTTTGGCGATGTTACGGCCGGCGATCGGGAATAGAAGCCCCGAAAAGCAGCACCGGCTCACCCGGCGGAGACAGGGCGATTTCGCCGCCGCTTTCGATCACCATCTGACGGATCATCCAGGCAGCGGCGGTACGGGAAGCCAGTCCCTCGATTGGCAGAGTGCCGGCCAGCGCACCGCGCAGGTCAGGATCGAGCACGACCTTCGGCCCTTCGCCACGCACGACAATCTCGGTCAGGCCAGGCCGCTTTTCCGCACCGATATCCAACTGGCCGCCGCGCACCAGCGCGTCGCCGGCAATCAGCGCCAGATTAAGCAATATCTTGGCCGCCAGCTTGTCGAGCATCTGTTCCTCAACCAGCCAGCCAACCTTCACCCGGCCGGCAGTGGCGAACATGCCTTCGATCGCGACCTTGGCCTCATGCGGCGGGACGGCGTCGCCGAAGCCGCCGGCAGAGCCGAAGGCCAGGCGGAAGAATTTGAGCTTGTTGGCCGACGTCTTCGCACTGTCGGCCAGCAGGTCCAGACAGCGCTGACGCATTTCCGGGTCGGTTTCATCCGCCATCAACTCCAGCCCGTTGTTGAGCGCACCGACCGGGCTGAGCAAATCATGGCACAGACGCGAGCAAAGCAGGCTGGCAAATTCGATACTGTCGGTCGGATGGGTCATGCGGATCAGGGTCGCCTGATTAGGAGGAAAGGAAGCGCTTATCTGGCTAATGCGCTGCACGGACGGCCGATGCAAGCCCGGCCTGCCGCCTTTCGGTCACCGACTGTCGAGATGCATTTTGGTAAATTGGACGTTAACCGCCGTACCCGGCCCAGCACGCCATAAAGTCGCCTCCCCACCCCCGATGATAAGCCACAAACTTCCGTCCGGGCTGGCGCAGGCTGCATCGGTGGCGGAGGGTGAGGCAACACCCGATGGATGGGAATGATAGTGGCCGATGATCGCAGGGCCACCCGATCGGGTAGCACGATAGGCCGCGATCAGGGCGGTCGGATCCAGCTCGAAATGACGGGCCGGATCAGCAGCGACATTGGCAGCCGGGATGATGGCTTCTATCTGGCTTGCCGTGCCTAGCAGCAGGCCACACACTTCATGCTGGTCGGCCGCTGCCAGGGCCACGATTTGTTCCAACAGCGATCTTGAAATTCCTACAATCATTCCTACATCCGTAACCAATGGTTCCGGGGATTTCCATCATCGAAGCAATTATCAGCGAGGCGCAGGACGGGTTGCGGCTCGATCGTGCACTGGCGGACCTTTTGCCAGACTTGTCGCGTGAACGGATCAAGGGTTTGATCAGCGACGGGCAGGTGGCATCCGCACAAGTTTCGAAGATCAACGCATCCATGAAAGTGGCTGTCGGTCAGAGCTTTACCGTCACCCTGCCCCCGCCGGTGCCGCTGGACACCGTGGCACAGGATATCCCGCTGACCATCGTGCATGAAGATGCCGACCTGATCGTGGTGGACAAGCCGGCCGGGCTGGTCGTTCATCCCGCCGCCGGCAATCTGGACGGGACGCTGGTCAACGCACTCCTTCACCATTGTCAGGGACAGCTATCCGGCATTGGCGGCGTGGCCCGGCCGGGCATCGTGCATCGCATCGACAAGGATACGTCGGGCCTGCTGGTCGTCGCCAAATCCGACAAGGCGCATGAAGGGCTGGCCCGGCAGTTCAAGGATCATAGTATCGACCGGCTCTATGCCGCGATCGTCTATGGCGTGCCGGTCCCCGGTTCCGGCACGGTGGACGCCTGGGTCGGTCGGTCCGACGCTGATCGAAAGAAGATGGCGGTTCATCGGGAAGGTCGGGGCAAACATGCCGTGACCCATTATCGCATGGTGGAACGTTTGCAGGGCGCGGCGATGGTCGAATGTCGGCTGGAAACGGGCCGTACGCATCAGGTTCGCGTCCATATGCACCATATCGGACACCCCTTGATCGGTGATCCGGTTTACGGTAGAGAAAGAAAAGGTTTCAAATCAATACTGGAAACGCTGGGTTTCAAAAGGCAGGCATTGCACGCCAAAAGCCTGGGGTTCATACATCCGGTAACGAGCGAACGGCTTATGTTTCAAAGTGTATTGCCCGGCGATATGCAGGAACTGTTAAGCCAGCTCCACGTATAGGTTCTGACAAGTTTGCGACGGTGCAGGACGCCTCTTCTGGGTCCCGCCGCGCATGAAAGGGAAAGGTAACGACATGGCCAAGAGCAATGTCCCGGCGGTTCCGGCACTGGGCGGTGAAGCCAGCCTCAACCGCTATCTCTCTGAGATCCGCAAGTTTCCTCTGCTGACGCCTGAGCAGGAATATATGCTCGCCAAGCGCTATGAGGAGCATCAGGATCCCGAGGCGGCCGCACAACTGGTCACGTCGCATCTGCGCCTGGTGGCGAAGATCGCGATGGGCTATCGCGGCTACGGCCTGCCGGTCAGCGAGCTGATTTCCGAAGGCAATATCGGCCTGATGCAGGGCGTGAAGAAGTTCGAGGCTGAGCGCGGCTTCCGTCTGGCGACCTACGCCATGTGGTGGATCCGCGCTTCGATTCAGGAATTCATCCTGCGCAGTTGGTCGCTGGTCAAGATGGGCACCACCGCGTCGCAGAAGAAGCTGTTCTTCAACCTTCGCCGGATGAAGAACAATATCGAAGCCTTCGAAGATGGCGACCTGCGCCCTGAGGATGTGACCAAGATCGCGACCGATCTGGGCGTGTCCGAGGATGACGTCGTGTCCATGAACCGCCGCATGGCGATGGGCGGCGATACGTCGCTCAACGTGCCGATGCGCGAAGATGGCGAAGGCCAGTGGCAGGATTGGTTGCAGGACAATGATCCGTTGCAGGACGAGCGCGTCGCCGAGGAACAGGAAAAGACACAGCGTCATGAGATGCTGGTCGAGGCGATGACCGATCTGAACGATCGCGAAAAGCATATCCTGGCCGAGCGTCGTCTGGCGGAAGAACCCAAGACGCTGGAAGAGCTGAGTCAGGTTTATGGCGTGTCGCGCGAGCGTGTGCGCCAGATCGAGGTGCGCGCTTTCGAGAAGCTGCAAAAGGCGATGATGCGCATTGCCGGCGATCGCCTGGGTAAGATGGCGCGTTTCGCGCTGGCCTGATCGGTTGGATAGAGTGACAGAGGAAGCCCCGGAGTGATCCGGGGCTTTTTTATTGTCCGGGCTTCGCGGGCGGGTGTTGGTTAACGAGCTTGATCGTCCCTGAACGCAACGGCAGGAGCATCCCTCTCCTTCCCCGATACCGGAATTAAAATGCAGAAGTTTCTAAGACTTATAATCGTTCTTTTGGTCGGCATCACAGTCATGTTTGGCGGGCGCTGGTATGCCTATGTCGCGCATGCGGACAGTCCCGATGATGAGGTTGGCATTGCGCTGAATGGCTATATGCCCGCATCGTTGCGCAACTGGGGCTGCCACAAGATGCAGGCGCGCTTCGCCGACCAATTGCCTCCGCATGGTTGCGCAGGGCCGGATGGACGTAGCTGGCTCTGATCGAAGCGCCTCTCGGAGCGGTAGGTCTTAGAGCTGCTGCTCCATTCCGAGACTATCACCTCCGTAGGTTCCGCCCCCAGCCACGGCTGTGAAGCCGTTGCGGACCCAGAAGGCGTCCGCGCCATTGACAGCCGTGAGCGCGATCCGCGCAAAGCCGCCCCGTCTCGCCTCATCCCGCACGATCCGGATCGCCGCCTGTGCCGCGCCACTCCCCCGCGCATCGGGTAGCAATGCGAGATCATGGAGATAATAATGATCGGCAAATCCGGGTAGCGCCTGTATCAGAAGGTTCAATGCCGGCGGTTGGGTGCCTGCCCAAGGGTGGCTGATCAGATAGCCTGTCGCCTTGCCATCCCGTTCCAGCAGCCAGCAACCCGCTGGATAGAGTTGCAAGCGCTCGACATAGACGGCCGGCTGTTCGGTATAATCACCGTGAACGGCATCTGAAATGGCCGTGACGGCCGGAATGTCAGCCGCAGCCATGGGACGCCAGTCGCTCATGCCGGGACGTCCAGCGCGTGGCGGGCGGCCGCGAGTATCTCGTCGGACAGTGCCAGATCGGCGACGCCGCGCGCCAGCACCATGGCGCCGACCATCTGCGCCATGCGAGCCAGAGCTTCCTGCCGATCCATGTCCGGCGCGGACTGTTGCAGAATAGTAGTCAATTCCTCAAAACCCTGACGGAAGGCACCCGCCAGGTCGCCGCCGCGGCGGGCGGCATCCGGTCCCAGCGCGATCAGGGCACAGCCGGTTTCCGGGGCGTCGCGGTTACGGGCGCTGAGATAATTGGCGGCGATGGCAGTGGGCGCATTACCCTCCCCAGCTTCCGCCGCGACGGTGCGCCAGCGCGTGGCGCTATTGGCGAGCGAGGCGGCGCAGGCTTCTGCAATCAGCGCATCCTTCGATCCGAACTGGTTGTAGAAACCGCCATGGGTGAGGCCGCATTCACGCATCACCTCGCCTATGCCAACACTATCCACGCCGCGAGCGCGAAACAGACGCGATGCGGCATCCACTACCTTCTCGCGATTGCGTGCAGCCTGATCGCGACTGACCTTCATATCCGGCTCTCCTATATTGGCCTCTTGACCTTATATATGATGCTCATCATTTAACGCCAGTCCGATTGTCACCCGAAGGGGGAAGTTGATGCTGTCGAACCTTCTTGCACGCCGCCTGTCCGCGCGGAACATTCATTATGGCTGGGCGGTGGTCGGCGCGACCTTCCTGACCATGCTGGTGGTGGCGGGCGCGGTCGGGGCGCCGGGCGTGTTCATCATCCCGTTGCAGAAGGAATTTGGCTGGAGCGCGGCGGATATCAGCGGCGCTCTGGCCATCCGTTTCCTGCTGTTTGGCGGCATGGGGCCGTTTGCCGCCGCCTTCATGAACCGCTTTGGCGTTCGGCGGATGATGCTGATTTCGTTGTCGATCGTGATCGGTGGACTGCTGCTGTCACTGGGCATGACGCAGTTGTGGCAATTGGTGCTGCTGTGGGGCGTGGTGATTGGGCTTGGCACCGGCATGACTGCGATGGTGCTGGGGGCGACGGTGGCGACACGCTGGTTCGGACAGCGGCGTGGGCTGGTGATGGGATTGCTGTCGGCCAGTACAGCGACCGGACAACTGGCGTTTCTGCCGCTGCTGGCGGGACTGACGGAGGCCCATGGCTGGCGCATGGCGCTGTTGCTGGTGTGCGGGTCGATCGTGGTGGCCGGGATTGCGGTCATCCTGTTGATGCGGGATCGGCCGTCCGACCTTGGTCTGGCTCCCTATGGCGAAAGCGAAGTTCAGGCCGTCCCGCCCCAACCCGCCAGTCTGGGCGCGCTGCTGGTCATGCCGATCCAAGTGTTGCGCGATGCAGCGCAGGTGCCGACCTTCTGGATCCTCTTCTTTTCCTTTTTCGTTTGCGGCGCCAGTACCAACGGTCTGATCCAGACCCATTTCATCGCCATGTGCGGCGATTATGGGCTGGCGGCAGTGGGCGCCGCGTCGATGCTGGCGATGATGGGTTTCTTCGACTTTTTCGGGACGCTGGGATCGGGCTGGCTGAGCGACCGGTTCGATAATCGCTGGCTGCTGTTCGTCTATTACGGCCTGCGCGGCCTGTCCCTTCTCTATCTGCCGTTCAGCGACTTCTCGCTCTACAGCCTGTCGCTCTTCGCGGTCTTCTACGGCCTCGACTGGATCGCGACCGTGCCGCCGACGGTGAAGCTGACGGCGCAGCGCTTCGGCCCGGAGCGAGCGAACATCGTCTTCGGCTGGATCTTCGCCGGGCATCAGTTGGGCGCGGCCAGCGCGGCGCTGGGCGGTGGTTTGGCCCGCACCGCCTGGGCCAGCTACATGCCTGCCTTCATCAGCGCGGGCATCCTCTGCCTGATCGGTGCGGCCATGGTACTGTTGATCAACCGCGATCAGCGGCGCGGAACGCTCGCGACCGCTTGATACGGGTAAGGCGGGCGCGCTACCAACGGGGGTATGAAAGCTCCCACCGCATCGCCCCGCCGCCGCGCCCGTTGGATCATGATCCCGGTCAAGATCCTGCTTGGCTTCATTGCCCTGTCGCTGCTGATGGTGGCGATCTATCGCTTCGTGCCGCCGCCGGTGACGCTGACGATGCTGTTCGATCCCAATGGCATCACCAAGGACTGGACCAGCCTGGACGAGATCGACCCGGACATGGCGCGGGCAGCGATCGCCGGGGAGGATGGGAAGTTCTGTAGTCATCACGGTTTTGATGTGGATGCCATCGCCAAGGCGGCGATCCACAATGCCAGCGGTGGGCGCATTCGTGGCGGATCAACCATCAGCCAACAGACCGCGAAGAATGTCTTCCTGTGGCAGGGCGGCGGTTTCGTGCGCAAGGGGCTGGAAGCCTGGTTTACCGTCCTGATCGAGGCGATCTGGGGCAAGAAGCGGATCATGGAAGTCTATCTGAACGTCGCGGAGACGGGGATCGGCACCTATGGCGTGGAGGCCGGATCAATCCGTTATTTCCATCATGGTGCGGGCAAGATGAACCGGGCCGAAGCCGGGCGGATCGCCGCTGTGCTGCCGCTGCCTAAGAAGCGGGCGGCCGTGGCGCCAAGTGGCTTTACCCGCCGCTATGGGAATACGATCGCGGCACGGATCGGCGTGGTCCAGCGGGACGGGCTGGATAGCTGCCTGCGTTGAGTGGCGCCTTAACTTCGCACATTTCCCGCAGATTTTGACATGAAGTTGCGCTGGCCTGATCCTATCGGAAAGCGGCATAGGCAAGGATAGCTGGAAACGCGGGAATAGGACAGCGGGATGGCAGGCCACGAAAAAGGGCGGGGATTGCTCCCCGCCCTTTCTTGTTTGTGGTGTCGATCGACTTTTAGAAGCCGATGATCAGCGAGGCGCTGATCGCGCGCGGCGAACCGAAGTTCACGAAGGCCGACGAAGAGCTAGCCAGCGTGTCCAGACCGCCGCTGAACGAGCCGACATAGAATTTGTCGAACAGGTTGCTGACGTTCAGCTGGATCGCGCCCTTTTCCATACCGAGGCTGGCGAGCGAGTAGCGCAGGTCGATGTCGACGACGGTGTAGGCACCGAACTTCGCACCGGGTGCGATGATCTTGGTACCCGCCGTGCCATCAGGATTGGTGATGGCCACCGACTGCACTTCGCCGTTGATGTCGTTCATATAACGCGAGCTGGTCTTCTTGGCCTGCACGCCCATGGTGAAGTCACCGAAGTTACCCTGCAGGCGGCCACCGAACAGGTACTTGGGTGCGCTGCGCTCACGCTTGCCGGCAGTGCGAAGGTAAGCGACGCCGTCCTGAATGTAGCACAGGCCGGCCAGCGCGATGTCGCTGGTGGCGGCGCAGCTGCCGGTCACAGCGTCGTTCTGGATTTCCGACTTGATGTACGAACCGAACAGATAAGCCGTCACTTCCTTGATCGGGCTGTACGAGATGCTGCTGTCGATGCCGTACTTCTTCACAGGACCCAGGTTGGTATCGGTACCGTTGCCGTCGATGTCATAAGCGGTGACCAGACGGTTCTTATACTTTGAATACCAGCCGGTGATCGCAGCCTGCACCTTCGACGAATTGTAACGGATGCTGGCGTCGAAGCTGTCCGAGGTTTCAGCAACGCGATAGGCCGATTCGCTGTCCGCCGGGAAGACGAAGGCATTGTAGAGCGCGTCGGTGCTGGGCACCGAGATGTTCTTGGCATAGCTGCCCGCGATGCTGATTTCCGGCGTGATCTTGAAGGTCGCGCCGACGTTCGGCAGGAACTTGTCATATTTCAGCTTGCGCGCCTGCGGCAGAGCCGAACCGGTCGCCTTGCCCGTGGTCGCGTCATAGCTGTACGGGTGGGTCGCGATATAATCGGCGATCTGGTCGGTCGGGACGCAGTTGACGAAGCCGCCCGAGCTGGTGGTGAAGCAGTTCTGGTTCAGCTCGCGCTTGAAGAAGGGCAGACGACCACCGATGAGGACGGTGAGCTGGTCTTCAAAGAATTGGCCACGATATTCGCCAGCAATCTGATTGAGTTCGGCGATCGACTTGCGGTCACGCTTTTGCAGGACGTTGCCGGCAGCATCGGTGATCGGATCGTTGATCGGGAAGACGTCGAACGGCGTGCCGCCCTGGTCCAGGAAGCCGGCAGCGCCGGTCTGGCGGTGACGGGCGCGATCGTAGCTGTACGACAGGCGAACGCGGTGGGCGTCGCTGATTTCGTAGGCGAGGTTCGCGATACCGACCCAGCGGCGGGTGTTGGTCTGGCTGGGCTGAAGCACGGTGACACGGCCGAGCACGCCGTCGCCGTTCAGGTCGCGGCCGAAGTAGAAGCTGCCATTATAGTTGCCGGTACCGGTGAAGCCGGTCGCATCGGTGAAGAAGGTTTCGTTGGCGCTGGTGGTGCCGCCGCCATTGGCCTTCACCCACTGATAGGCGCCATCGACCGAGAAGGTCAGGCGTTCGGTCAGCGTGAACTTCGAGTTCAGGCGGACGTTGCCGGTGTTGGACGGATTGAAACGGCGCTCAAATTCGGTACCGCAGGTGTTGGGTGTGCTGGTTTCGCTGACATTGCAGGGATAGCCACCGCCGGTGGCAGTGTTGCCGATATTGTAGAAGCGGCCCGATTTGTCGCCGGTGATGGCGTTGGCGCGCAGCGGCGAACCACCGAAATTGTTGCGGTTCTGGTTGTAGTGGCCGGCGATCGAGATGAAATCGCCATTATCGCCAATGTCCTGCCAGATCTTGGCGTTATACTGCTGCTTCGACACCTTGCCATAATTGGCGAAGGCCGCATCGTTGCGCAGACGCGAGGCCGAGAACCAAGCCTTGGTGCCATGGCCGGTCAGGTCGCCGGTGTTGATGACGCCGAACATGCGGAAATAGGGGCGATCGCCCGCGCCATCGGCGAGGATATTGCCGTAGCTGGCGCTGGCCAGGACACCATATTCGTCGCTCGGCTCCAGCGTCTTGATGTTGACGGTGCCGCCAACCGCCGCAGCGGTGGGGCTGTCGACGTCTGTCGAGCCCAGGTTGACGTTGACGTTTTCGATCAGTTCGCCATCGACCTGCTGGTTGGTGTAAACCGCATAGTTGCCCGAGTCATTGAGCGGGATACCGTCGAAGGTCTGCGAGATGCGGTCCGAGCTGAAGCCGCGGATGGTGAAGCTGCCGCCCGACGAACCCCAGGGGTCGTTGTTGGTGAAGCTGACACCCGGCACCAGGTTGATGATTTCGTTGATGGTTTGACCGGGGCGCTGTGCCTGGATGATTTCCTGACCCAGCACGACCTTCGCCTTGGGCGAGTCGGGGATCTTGATGCCGGCGACGCCCTGATTGACGGTTGCGCCCGTTACGACGATCGTGTCGAAGTCGTCCGAACCGGTCGACTGTGCGAATGCGATGGCGGGGCTGGCGACGGCGATCATCGCGGCGCTGCCCATCAGAAATTTCTTCATTTGACCCTTGTCCCTTTTCAAGAGTGGCGCGAGCCACGCCTCTTAAACCTGTCTGCTCTTTCAAGCCGGCGCCGCTCTTGGCGGCCTCTGGCGACGGCCCTGTGATGCGTCGATTGCAATTTTGTTACAATGCACCCACAGGACTGTCACATTCCTCTCCTGCCCCACCCGCTCAGGCTTCGGGACGACCCGCCTTTGATGATAATTTATTGAAGTTTCATGACAATTTGTCGGCGAGGCGCACTAGTTTGACACTGGTGCAATTTTGCAACGCAGCAGGAATTTTTGTGCAGCGCACGCAAGCGTAATGAAAAAGGGCCGGCGATCGCTCGCCGGCCCTTTATTTCATACGGGTAGAATGGGTCAGGTCAGGCGGCGTCTTCGGCCCGCTTTTCCTTTTCGCTGAACACCCGAATCGGTTCCTTGGTCCCGGCGACGACATCCTTGTCGACCACCACTTCACCAACGCCCTGCATGGACGGCAGGTCGAACATGGTGTCCAGCAGGATCGCTTCGAGAATGGATCGCAGGCCGCGCGCACCGGTCTTGCGCTCGATCGCCTTCTTCGCGATCGCGGTCAGCGCATCGTCGGTGAAGCTGAGTTCGACATTCTCCATGTCGAACAGCTTGCCATATTGCTTGACCAGCGCGTTCTTCGGCTCGACCAGGATCTTGACCAAAGCGGTCACGTCCAGATCTTCCAGCGTCGCGATGACGGGCAGACGACCGACAAATTCGGGGATCAGGCCGAATTTGAGCAGATCTTCCGGTTCACTCTGACGCAGCAATTCGCCGGTCTTGCGTTCTTCGGGCGCAGCGACATGGGCGCCGAAACCGATCGACTTGGCTTCGAGGCGATCGCCGATGATCTTTTCGAGGCCCGCAAAAGCGCCGCCGCAGATGAACAGGATGTTGGTCGTATCGACCTGCAAGAATTCCTGCTGCGGATGCTTGCGGCCGCCCTGCGGCGGAACCGAAGCGGTGGTGCCTTCCATGAGCTTGAGCAGCGCCTGCTGCACGCCTTCGCCCGACACATCGCGGGTGATCGACGGGTTCTCCGCCTTGCGGCTGATCTTGTCGATTTCGTCGATATAGACGATGCCGCGCTGCGCCTTCTCGACATTATAGTCGGACGCCTGAAGCAGCTTGAGGATGATGTTTTCCACATCCTCACCGACATAACCGGCTTCGGTCAGCGTGGTCGCGTCGGCCATGGTGAAGGGCACGTCGAACGTCTTGGCCAGCGTCTGCGCCAGCAAGGTCTTGCCGCAGCCAGTCGGACCGACGAGCAGGATGTTCGACTTGGCCAGTTCCACCTCACCCGGCTTGGAGCCGTGGTTGAGGCGCTTATAATGATTGTGGACGGCAACCGACAGCACGCGCTTGGCGCGCTTCTGGCCGATCACATAATCGTCGAGCACATCGCAGATTTCCTGCGGGGTGGGCACGCCGCCATCCTTCTTGCCGACAAGACCGCCCTTGGTCTCCTCGCGGATGATGTCGTTGCACAGTTCCACGCATTCGTCGCAGATGAACACGGTCGGTCCTGCGATCAGCTTGCGCACCTCATGCTGCGACTTCCCACAGAAGGAGCAGTAAAGTGTGCTTTTCGAATCCGAACCGGTAAGCTTAGTCATTCGCCATTCTCTCTTCCCCCCCGCTTTACGTTCACCATAACCGCGTTCGGTGAGGGATTTTCTGGTCCAAAGGCCATTCTAGACCGCGGCGCGCCCGTTCCACAAGGGTAGAAAGTGACGCGACGCGGTAAAGATTGTCTTTAAGCCTCGCTTGTTTCCGCCGCGACCGGGCGGCGATCGAACACTTCGTCGACCAGACCGAACGCCTTGGCTTCGTCCGCTTCGAGGAAAGTGTCGCGGTCCATCGCCTTTTCGACCGCTTCCAGCGTCTGGCCGGTGTACTTGACGTACAGGTCATTGAGACGGCGGCGGATGCGCAGGATTTCCTTGGCCTGGATCTCGATATCCGACGCCATGCCCTGCGCGCCGCCGGACGGCTGATGCACCATGATGCGGGCATTGGAGAGCGCGATGCGCTTGCCCGGTTCACCCGCCGCGAGCAGGAAGCTGCCCATCGAGGCGGCCTGACCGATGCAGACGGTGCCGACCTGCGGACGGATATATTTCATCGTGTCATGGATCGCCATGCCGGCCGTCACCACGCCGCCGGGCGAGTTGATGTACATCCAGATGTCCTTCTTCGGATTTTCCGATTCGAGGAACAGGAGTTGGGCGACGATCAGCGAAGCCATGTGATCCTCGACCTGGCCGGTGACGAAGATGATCCGTTCCCGCAGCAGGCGCGAGTAAATGTCGAAGCTGCGTTCACCGCGGTTCGACTGTTCGATGACGATGGGGACCAGGGCGGCCATGGGATCGGTCATGATATCGGTCATTGTGCTCTTTCAGTCTGGTGCTTTTGCCCAGCCCCTACATCGGCACAAAAGGCGAATGGTTCAAGGGGGAAGGCGTTACCGCCTTCAGGGCAGGAGTGAGGATCAGTCGCGGCGGCCGTAGTCGGATGGCGCGCGGAAGGCGAGATAGGCAAGGCGGCGGACTTCGCGACGACCGCGCACGACCGTGTCGAGGATAAGCCCGCACATGGCCGACAGGGTCGCCAGGATCATCACGCCGGTGACCAGGATCGCGGTGGGGAAGCGCGGGACCAAGCCAGTGTGGAGATAGGTGACGATCAGCGGCGCGGCAAGGCCAAGGGCCAGCGCCGCAAGGAAAGCCGCGATGATGCCGAAAAACAGGATCGGCCGTTCGATGCGGTACAGGGTGATGATCGTGCGCAGGATGCGAAAGCCGTCGCGATAGGTGCTGAGCTTGCTCACCGAGCCTTCCGGGCGGGCGCCATAGGCGGTCATGACCTCGGAGACGGGCATGGCGAGTTCCAGCGCGTGGACGCTGATTTCCGTCTCGATCTCAAAGCCGGCGGAAAGAACCGGGAAGCTTTTAACGAAGCGGCGCGAGAAGACGCGGTAGCCCGAGAGGATATCGGTGAAGCTGCGGCCGAACAATTGCTTGAGCAGGCTGGTCAGCGCCCAGTTGCCGAAGCGATGGCCACGACGATAGGCTTCCTCCACCTGATCGCGGCGGCAGCCGACGACCATGTCCAGATTATCCTCCAGCATGGCAGCGATCATCTGGGGCGCGGCGGCGGCCTCATAGGTCGCGTCGCCATCGGCCATGATGTAGATATCAGCGTCGACGTCGGCAAACATGCGGCGGACGACATGGCCCTTGCCCTGCTGCGTTACGCGGCGGACAATGGCCCCTGCTCCGGCCGCAAGGTCACGGCTGCCGTCGGTGCTGTTATTGTCGAATACGTAGATATCGGCGGCGGGCAGCGCGCGGCGAAAATCCTCCACCGTCTGCACGATCGCGCCGGCTTCATTATAGCAGGGCAGGATGACCGCGACGCGCGGTGCCGCGACGGCCGTTTCGCTATTCACTGCGGGAAATTCCTTCATCGCCTCTCACGCCCTGCCTGATCGTCCGGACGGCATGGCGCATCATCCTTAACATTTCATCTGCCATGGCCATTCTGCAAAGAAAAGGCCGCCATAAATGAAAAGCGCCCGGGCTTCGCGGAGAAGCCGGGCGCTCATCATGTCGGCAAGGACAGGCTTATTCGGCCTTGGCGGCAGCCTTCTTGGGAGCAGCCTTCTTCTTGGGCTTCTCCTCGGCGGCGGCGTCTTCTGCCACGGCGTCGTCCTTCTTGGCGGCGGCCTTCTTGGGCGCAGCCTTCTTAGGGGCTGCGTCTTCAGCGGCGTCGTCGGCCTTCACCTCTTCAGCGGCGTCCTCTGCCTTCTTCTTAGGCGCAGCCTTCTTCGCCTTGGGCTTTTCATCGCCATGGTCATGGCCGCAGCCGGGACCGTGGACGTGGGGCTTCAGATCGCCATCTTCGGCTTCGATCGCGGCTTCCAGTTCCTCACGGCTGACGGCACGGTCGGTGACTTCCGCCTTTTCGAACAGGAAGTCGACGACCTTGTCCTCATAGAGGGGCGCGCGCAGCTGAGCAGCGGCCATCGGATCCTGACGAACGTACTGGACGAAGCGTTCGCGGTCCTGCGGGCCGTACTGCTGGGCCGCCTGCATGATCAGACGGTTCATTTCCTGATCGTTGACGACGACGCCATTGGCCTGGCCGATTTCCGAGAGGAGCAGACCAAGGCGGACGCGACGCACGGCGATGGCGCGATAGTCTTCCTTTTCGGCTTCCATTTCGGCGATCGCGGCGGCCGGATCTTCCTCATGGGTCGCTTCATGCTGAAGCTGCTGCCAGATCTGGCTGAATTCGGCTTCCACCATGCTGGGCGGCACGTCGAAATCATGGGCAGCGGCGAGCTGGTCCAGCAGCTTGCGCTTCATGTAGGTGCGGGTCAGGCCATTATGTTCCTGCTCGATCTGGCCCTTGAGCAGTTCCTTCAGCTTGTCCAGACCTTCCAGACCCAGCGACTTGGCGAATTCTTCATCCACCTTGGGCTTGTCGGCGTTCAGGATCGACTGGACGGTGATGTCGAATGTCGCGGCCTTGCCGGCGAGGTGCGCGGCACCATATTCCTCAGGGAAGGTGACCTCGATGGTCTTTTCCTCGCCCTTCTTCACACCGGTCAGCTGCTCTTCGAAGCCGGGGATGAACTGGCCGGCGCCGATCTTGAGGTTCACGCCTTCGGCCGAACCGCCTTCGAACGCTTCACCATCTACCTTGCCGACGAAATCGATCTTCAGCGTGTCGCCGTCCTTCGCCTTGTGGCTGGCGGCATATTCTTCGAGCGCGCCCTGCTGGCTGGCGATGCGGCCGGCGGCTTCATCCACCTGCGCGTCTGCGACTTCGGCGGTCAGGCGTTCCAGCTTCAGACCCTCGATGCTGGGCGCAGCGATTTCGGGCAGCACTTCCAGTTCGACTTTGACCTCGGCATCCTTGCCGAATTCGAAGCCTTCGTCCAGCTCGACCGAAGGCTGCATCGCGGGACGCAGCTTCTGGTCGGCGATCAGCTTCTGGATGCTTTCCTGGATGCTATTGTTCAGGGCGTCGCGCTGAAGCGATTCACCGTGCATCTTCTTCACGAGGTTGGCAGGCACCTTGCCGGGACGGAAGCCGGGCATCCGCACCTGCGGTGCGATCGCGGCGACTTCCTTTTCGACGCGGGCGTCGATGTCCTTCGACGTGATGGTTACGGTGTAGGCGCGCTTAAGGCCCTCGTTCAACGTCTCGACAGTCTGCATCTCTTCTCTCAAACGCTTTCTTCAGCTGAATTTCGGTGGCGTCGCCGCAGGCGGCGTCTGGTGCGGGCGAAGGGACTCGAACCCCCACATCATACGATACCAGAACCTAAATCTGGCGCGTCTACCAGTTTCGCCACGCCCGCATCGGTCGCCGGTCGGCGCGGCATAGAGAAAAGCGCGGTAAGAGGCAAGCTATAGTGGCACGCCCTGCGGAACCGCGATGCGGCCCGAACGTAGGTCCGATAGATTACACAGGAGAGACAGACATGGCCACTCGCCCCGATCACGATCCCGACGGCATCCCCGCGCCTGACCGGATCGAGCCACAGTCGCCCGACGAGATGCCGCCGCCGACCACTCCGGCGGAAACGCCGATGACGCAACCGGACGAAATCAGCCCTGTGGGCCCGGATTATGACCAGCCCGACAGCGCCCCGACCGAGTTGCCGCCGCCACCGGATTAAGGAGCGCGGATCGCCCAGCAAAGGATTGCAGGGACATAAGTGTGCGCTCGCGGCAACATATCCACAATTAATTTGCGATCGCGGGAACCATTTTGGTTGTTTGCCGAAAAATGACCCTTGGGTGGCTGGACAGGCCCCTGCATCCATGATTGAAATATGTCATCGAAAAGACAAAAACATAAATAGTGGAGAGGCGCGGCTGACAAAATAAGGGGGTCATCGTGCACAGGGTTCGCGCTAAACTGGACTGGTTCAAGACGGTTATCCTGCCACAGGAAGCCGCCCTTCGTGGCCGCCTCCGCAGAATCCTGCCATCCACCCATGAACTGGAGGATATGGTCGCAGAGGTTCTGGCCCGCGCCTATGCCACGGAAAATTGGGAGAATGTGACGACAGGCCGCGCCTATCTGTTCACCATCGCCCGCAATCTCGTCATCGACACGGCGCGGCGCAACAAGGTGGTCAGCTTCGAAACCATCGCCGATCTGGAATTGCTGGGTGGCGAGAATAATATCGAAGCGCAACTCCATGCCCGCGAAGCGTTGCGCCAAGTAGAGGCGATCGTCGAGTCGCTGCCGACCCAATGCCGCCGCGTATTCATTTTGCGCCGCATCCATGAAAAATCGATGCTGGAAATAGCGGAGGAAATGTCTCTATCCGTTTCTACTGTTGAAAAACATCTGGCCAAAGCCATCGCGATAGTTATGCGGGCCTGGGCAGAACGTGAGGAAACGGACTTCGAGCGTGCAGGCGTCGGGACCAGGTTCGAACAGCGGCGACAGGGACGCGATCGAGGCGCAGGCCGCATGCCTGCTAGCCCGGCTTAACAACGACCCCAGCCCGCAAGACGAAGCAGATATTTGTGCCTGGATCGAAAGCGATCCGCGCCATGCCGTCGCCTTCGCCCATGCCGAAGCCGCATGGGAGGCCGCCGAGCGGCTGAAAAGTGCTGCCGCCGACATCACGCTGCCACCAATGGCCGCGATCGTCAGCGAGGAACAGCAGCGCCGCCTGTCGCGCAACATCATGATCGCCGCCGCCGTCGCGGTGCTTTTCTTCATCGTCGCCGCGATCGTCACCGTGCGCACCTTCAGCGGCATCGACCGCTATCAGACCGCCATCGGTGAATTGCGCGACATCGCACTGGACGACGGGTCCATCCTGCACCTCAACAGCGACAGCGAAGCGGAGGTTCGTTTCACCGGCAATGGCCGCAAGGTGCGGATCATCAAGGGCGAAGCGTCGTTTGATGTCGCCCATGACCAGAAGCGCCCCTTCGATGTCGAAGCCCGGTCGGCGGTGATCCGCGCGGTAGGCACCGCCTTCAACGTGCGGATGCGCCCGTCCGTCATCGAACTGACGGTAACGCAGGGCACGGTGACGGTCCATTCGGGTGGAAGCACGGCGCAGAAGGTCAAGGCCGGCAGTGGCGCCGTGATCCAGCCACGCACCATCGCCCTCACCCATCTCGGCCCCAAGCTGGTCGACCAGCGCACGGCCTGGCGCGAACAGATGGTCGAACTGGACGGCGAAACGATCGAGCAGGCGGCGGGCGAGTTCAACCGCTATCGCGCGACGCCGATCCTGATCGGCGATTCGCGGGTGTCGGCGCTGCGTATCGGTGGACGTTTCCGCATCAACGACAGTCGGGAATTTCTGTCGGCGCTGCAACTGAGCCTGCCAATCCGCGCGGTTCATGGCGAGGATGGATCGGTGATGCTGCTCTATCGTGACGACGAACCGGCAGCACTGGCGGCCAACTAAGCCATATTACATCGCATTGTCGGCGGCATTGAGCGCGTCGTCGAAGCTTTCGGGCAGCGGCGGCTGGACCGGACGATCGCAGCCTTCTTCTTTCATATGGGCGCGCAGCGCGTCCATGCGACCGAGGTTCCAGCGGGCGAGCGGCACGCCAAGCGGGCGGAATTCGGCCCGGTCGAACAGTTCCACCACATAGGATTTGCAGAGGTCGTCCACCTGATCGAGCGAAAGCATGCCCAGGTTCATCACCATCGGCTTGCCCGGCACGCCGTTGCGGCCGCGCACCAGATCGGTGACGTAGAGGCCGCCGCGCGGATCGACCAGCACGACATCCGCCTCGCTCGAATCGATCAGGCGATGGCTGGCGGCATAGGGTGCGACGAAGACATGGGTGCGCCAGACGAGGAAACCGCTGGCCAGCGCGGTGATGGCCACGCCGATGATCAGCGGGCGCAGCGCGCCCTGTGGCCGGAACCGCGCCCAGCCAAGGCCGGCGAGCAGGCAGAAGGGACCGATGAAGCCATGGGCGTAGCGGAAACCCCAGCCATAGCCCTGCGCCAGAGCGAGCAGGCAGCCAGCCACGCAGCCCAGCGCCAGCGGCAGCGCGATTTCCTGCCCCCGGATCATCGCCCGCCAGCGCATGCCGGCAATGCCCAGCGCGGCCAGTGGAACCATGAGTATGTTGTTCCAGGCCATGTACCGGGTCAGGTTGACCAGCGGTTGCCAGCGATCGCCGAGACGCTGGAACAGGCTGCCCACCTTGTCCGCCACGCCGGCCGAGGGGCGTACGTCCATCGGCGCACCCAGCGCATGCATCAGGAAGCCGGGCCAGATCTTGGCCCAGATGATGACGATCGCCACCAGCGTCAGCACATGGAAGGCCGCCACCGCCCAGCGCCGCGCCAGCAGCATCCACAGGATGAAGGGCGCAATGAAGATAGGCGGGAAATGCCATTGATGCAGGCCGGCTGCGATGAGGGCGACCACCCCGGCACTCAGATGCCCGACCAGTCCGCCACGCAGGACCAGCGCCAGCCACACCATGTTCAGCGCGAAATGGCCGGTCATGGCATAGGGGGTCATGGCGGTGACCCAGAGCTGGCTGGAAGAGAAGCCCAACAGCACCGTCACCCAGACCGCATCAGGGCGATCGGGCATCAGGTGCAGCGCCACCCGCCACAGCGCGAACAGACCCGCCATCAGCAGCACCGGCCCGGCGAGGTTGGGATCGCCCAATTGCCAGAAGAGCGCCTGAATGGCGCTGTTCACGGGCAAATAGGCCGCCGTCCAGTAATCCGCCGCGCCGAAGGGCGAGAAGAATTCGGGCATGATCGCGCGGCGATACGGTTCCCATTCCATCGGGATCGGCCGGGCGAACAGGCCTTCGCGCATGTAAGCGGCAGCGAAGCGGGCGACTTCCTCATCCCGGCTGATCGCATAATCCTGAAACAGGGCATAATGGCCGGCCCATGCCGCTATCCCCAGCAGAACGATCAGCGGCACGACGATGCGCGCGGTCGGCCGGGGGAACGCGAAGCCCTTCCCCTCCGCCCAGGGCGCGGCCAGCGCGAGCAGCAGCAACGATCCCAGCAGCGCGGGGAAGTCCTGATCCAGCAGCAGGATGACGGCCAGGCTGACGCCCTGCCGATAGGTGACGTGCCAGAGGAAGGTCGCGCCCAGCCACAGTGCCAGTCCTATCGCGCCTGCGAGGAACAGGCGGCGCGCGCTGACGGACCCGACTTGAGCGCCCATGGTCAAGACTCGACCAGCGTCCGGTTGACGAAGATGCCGTCCATTTCGACCAGCAGGGGGAAATGCCCCTTATTATTGGCGAAGAAAGCGGAGGGGACGAAGCCACGATCGCCCAGCCAGTCGATCATCGCGCGATAGCCGGTGCCGCCTTCATAGATGGGGCGGACGCCCAGTTCCGTCTGAACGCCGAGCATGTCGGTCAGGACCGCGCCTGCGCCTTCGCACACCGAAAGATCATGGCCCTGCGTGTCCATCTTTAGGAAAGGGCGCGCAAAGCCATGCTGCGCCACCAGTTCGGGGAGCAGTGTGTCGAGGCGGCGGCATTGCATCTCCACCGTCTTCGTCACCTTGTTGCGGTCGGCGAAGATGGCGTCCTGTTCGCCCGACGGTTTCTTGAGCGAACTGAACTGGTCGGCGGCCATGATGTTGAAGCTGGCGGTGCCGTCGAAATCGGACAGGGCCATGTTGAACACATGCCAGTTACGATCGGACGCGGCGGCCTTCTGCAACTGCGCAAATACGTCCGGGTTCGGCTCGAAGGAGAGGATCAGCCCCTTATAGCCGGCATCCTTGCGTAACATGGTCGCATATTGGCCGCGATTGGCGCCGACGTCGAACAGGCAGTCGACCGCAAAGGCCGACAGGAAGCGCTTGAGCGCCTGAATTTCGGGATATTGATGGACGCGGCCCGCCAGCGCGAGGCGCAGGGCCAGCTTGCGGTCGGCGAGTTCGCGCAGATAGCGGTTCATGCGCGTGCGGCCAGTACGGTTTCATAAATGCCGATGGTCGCCACCGCCATATCCTTCCAACTTCCCATTGCCTGTCCATAGGCGCGTGCCTGCGCCCCATGGCTGTGCCTGATGGCCGCGCTTTCGATCAGCGGCAAGAGGGCTTGGGCCAGAGCCGGCGCATTTCCCGCTTGCACCCTGACAGCGACGCCGTCCGGCAACTGGCCGAACATGCCGGCATCGGACGTCACCATCGCCTTGCCATGGTGCAGCGCGGACAGGAAGGCGCCGCTTGAATCGATATGGCGGTACGGGAAGACAATCATGTCGGCACGGGCCATATGGGCGTCGAGCCGGGGTTCGGTGAGAAAGCCGAAGTCGGTAATGAGCCGGTGGGAAAAGCCCGCTTGCGCGACGGCGTCGATCAAAGGCGCAACGTCCATGAATGGCTTGCCGGCGAGGACCAGTTCGAAGGCATGGCCGGCGCGCCAGAGCTGAAGGCAGGCTTCGATCAATATATCGACGCCCTTATAGGGGCGGATGGTGCCGAAGAAGAGCAGGCGTGGGACCGTTGGCGCCGGGATAGCGGCGAGGTCGGCGGGCGTAGCCGGGGCGAGGCGCATCGGCGGGTGCGGGGTCACATGGATGCGGGCGGGATCGACGCCTTGCCCCGTCAGTGCCGCGCAGGTGGTGTCGCCATGGACGATCAGCGCGTCGAACATGTCCAGCAACGCGCGATAGCCGCGCCCCTGCAAGCCGGCATCGGCATGATAGGCGTCGGCATTATGGACGGTGTGGACCAGCGCCGTGCGCCCCTTTAGCCGCTTCAGCATCAGGCGGTCGGCAGGCGCGAGCGGGAGCCACTGGACATGGACCACATCTGCTTGCGTCAGCGGATCGAGATTACCCAGCGCGCAGGTCAGGCCATATTCCGCTGCCTTGGCGTGACGGAAGGCGCGCCCCTCCCCCAGTCGCGTGCGCAAGGCTTCGCTGCGGCGGAAAAAATGGGGGCGATAGGTGTAGTTTTGCGGCAGGATCGCGTCGGTATCGCGCATCGGGCGGCCAAGCAGGCTGACGTCCACGCCCTCCCCCGCCAGCGCCGCGCAGAGGCTGTCGTCATAGCGCCCCGTGAAGAGCGAGGGATCGACCATGGCAATCTTCATGGCCGCACCAGCCGGCGCAGCGAGAGAAGGTGCAGCATGGCCACGCCGAGCAGCGTCAGCGCGTAGAGCGCAAGGAAGGCGAGGTCGAACCGGTCCGGCCAGAGCAGCAGGGCGAGCGGCGCGCTGGCCAGCGATCCGGCGAGGAAAGGCAGAGAGCGGGCGAGCAGTTCGCCAAACCGCCCCAGCGCCGCCTGCACATAGACGGAAACGCTGAGCAGGGTCAGCGCCGCGAGCGCGAGAACGATGAGGAAAATGTCGGCCCGGTCGATGGCAGCGCGACCGTCGAACAAGATGGTGAACAGCCGGTCGCCTGCCAGCAGCAGCAGGGCGGACAGGGTGACGGCGAACAGCATCGCCGCCATCAGCGCACGGCCGAGCAACTGGCGCAAGCGTGCCGTGTCGCCGGCGTGAAACGCGCGGGTGATGCGGGGTAAGGCGGCCTCTACCGTGGCGCGGACCAGCATGGAGAGGGCGCGCGACATCTTGAAGAAAAAGTCGAAAACCAGCATCGGCCGGGCATCGCTGGTGGCCAATGCGATCGTGAAATAGGGCGCGTTATAGGCAATGATGTCGGAGACGGTGAACGCCGCCGACGCGCCGATGTCGCGCAGATAATGGGTGCGGACATGGCCGCCGCCGACGCGAAAGGCCAGCCAATGGCGGCGCGTCATGGCGAGACGGCGATGGACATGGCCGATCGCATAGCCGATCACCATTATGCTGACGACGAGTTGCAGCGCGATCGACAGGCGCGGGTCCAGGCCCGCCAGCATCGCGAGCAGGAGGCCGATGGTCACGACGCGGCGGGCGCAGTCCAGCCCTTCCCACAGGAAATTGCCGTCCACCGCCGCCAGTGCCCGCTTGGCCAGCAGAGCCGGCAGGTTAAGGCAGGCGGAGAGGAAAAAGAGAAGGAAGAGCAATGGCATGCCGGTCGAAAGCCAGCCCCCGGCCAGCGCGACGAGCAGGATCGCCGTGGCGCCGACGACCAGCAGGCCGAGGAAGAGAAACAGGACGCCCATTTCCTCCAGCCGGAAGCCGCCATCCTGCGCCGCCTCTGCTCCGCCCAGCCAGTGCCGCCGCAAACGCGCATAGATGATGCTGGTCAGACCGAATTCCGCCGAGATGGTGAAATTGCCGAAGGCGACGAGCAGCAGGAAGGCCTGAAACTCGGCGATCGGCAGCACGCGCACGAACACGAAGGTGACGGCGAAGCCCCAGACCAGCACCAGTCCGACATTGGCAAGCTTCACCAGAGCCAGAAAGCGGGCCGAGCCTTCCAGCCGCGCGAGGCGGCTCACCGTGCGGACTCTCCGCCCGGCTTGCGCGCGCGGAACAGCCGGTCGTCCAGCCCATGGAAATGACGGGTCGCGACGTCGATCGACGCGGCGTCGATTTCCTCCAGATCGAACCCGGCGGCGCGGATGCGATCGGCGAAGTCCGGGCCGTACTGGCGCACATGATCCCACTGGCCAAAACGGCGCTCCCGCTCACGTGGCGGGATGTCGAAGCTGCCGTCCTCGGTCGGCTTGTCCCATAATGGCACGATCAGCCAGGCTTCGCCGCCGGGCTTGAGCGCGCGATGGATGTTGCGCAGCACGGCCATGTCGTCGGGCACATGCTCCATCACATGGCTGGCGTAGAAGAGGTCGTAGCGGTCGCTGTCCGCCAGTTCCATCAGGTCGACACGGTGCATGTGCGGCACGGTGTAGCGGGCGGGATCAAGGTCCGCCGGGACATAATCTGCGGCGGCGGAGAAACGCTTGACCAGACTGCCCTCATTGGGGGCCATGTGCAGGATCGCGCCGGCGGTTGGCACAGTGAGCGTTCCCTGCTGGATCAGCCAGTTCATCAGCCGCTCGCGCGGCGAGGCACCGCAGTCCGGGCATCCCCATTCGCCGTTGTCGCCATAGCGGAAAAAGCCAACGACCGGCGTGCCGCAGGCCGGGCAACTGCGCGTCGGGCGCGCGCCCAGGGCCTTGCGCAGTTTCAGCGCGGTTTTGGTCAGATGCTTGCCGGCAGCCTTGGCCACCCGCTGGACAGTAATCACTGGTTGCTCCGCGCAGGGAAGTTGAAAGGCCGCGCTATACTATAAGCGCCGGGTAATGCGAGAGGCTTTCGGGCGAGAGGCTTTCGGGATCAGGCCAGCAGTTCGCGCACCAGATCGGGCACCAATATGCTGGCCGGGCCGAGCCGCGTGTCATCGAAATAGACGCTGCCGGCGGACGGGTCGAGATTGAGTTCCAGCGTGCGCGCGCCGACATGGCGGGCAGTCTGGACGAAGCCGGCAGCCGGATAGACCGCGCCCGACGTGCCGATCGACACGAACAGATTCGCGTCGCGCACGGCATCGTCGATGCGATCCATTTCATAAGGCATTTCGCCGAAGAAGACGATGTCGGGGCGCAACCGGGGCTGACCGCAGCCGGTGCAGGCACTGCCGGGCGGGAGGGCATCCGCCCATGCCACCGCCTTGCCGCAAGCGGCGCACAGCGCAGATTTGAGTTCGCCGTGCATGTGGACCAGCCGCTTCGCCCCGGCCCGTTCGTGCAGGTCATCGACATTCTGCGTCACGATCAGCAGGTCGCCGGGCCAGGCGGCGTCGAGCACAGCCAGCGCCTGATGCGCGGCATTGGGCTGCACCTCCGCCAGCTTCGCGCGCCGCTCGTCATAGAAGCGATGCACCAGCGCCTCGTCCCGCGCCAGCGCTTCGGGGGTGCAGACATCCTCCACCCGATGCCCCTCCCAAAGGCCATCCGGCCCGCGAAAGGTGGCGAGGCCGGATTCGGCGGAAATGCCTGCGCCGGTGAGGATGACGATGGTCTGGATGTCCTTCAGCATAGCGCCATCCTATTGGCGAAAAGCGATGAGGCAAGACACTGGCTTGACGATCCGTGCGGCGCAGGAAAGATTACGCCTTCGGCAGGCGCAAGGCGGAGTGAAAATACGGTTATGCTTTATCCCGGCGATCCGGTTCCGCGTTTCCATGTCCGGGGTCTGACCAATCCGCGCTATGCGTTCGGCAGCGCCGCCGGCCGCTATGTGGTGGTGACCTTCATCGGCAGTTCGGGCGCGCCGGGTGCCGCGACATTCTATCGCCAGATGCGCGAGACGGTGGGGCCGTTCGATGATGTCTTCGCCAGCGCGTTCATCGTGACCAACGATATGCGCGACGAGACGGCCGGTCGGCTGGAGGAGCGCTATCCGGGCCTGCGGATCTTCCTGGACGGGGATCGGGCGATGGCGAAGCTGTTCGGTTGCGTGCGGCAGGACGGGAAAGGCGGCGACTCCATCGCCGTGACAAGCTGGATACTGGACCCCGGCCTGCGGGTGATCCGTACCCTGCCTGTTGTCGATCTGGAACGGCATCATGCCGAACTCTGCACGGCGCTGGCGGATTTGGCGCCGCCGCGGGAGGATCGCGACAGTTGGGCGCCGGTGCTGAAAGTGCCGGGGATTTTCGAGCCGGCGCTGTGCCGCGACCTGATCGCCTATGCCGACGGCCAAGGGCTGGAGGAAAGCGGCTTCATGAGCACCGATCCTACATCGGGCCACACCGTGCTGGAGGTGGATCATCGCCACAAGCGGCGCAGCGATTGCAGCATCGACGAGCCGAAGCTGCGCAATGCGGTGCAGGCCCGTATCCTGCGGCGACTGGTGCCGCAGGTGGAGCGCGCCTTCCAGTTTCGGGCGACGCGCATGGAGCGCTATCTGATATCCTGCTATGATGCGGGTTCGGGCGGCTATTTCCGGCCGCACACCGACAATAGCACGCTGGGCACGGCGCATCGCCGCTTTGCCGTGTCGATCGGCCTGAACGCGGAAGAATATGAGGGCGGTGATTTGCGCTTTCCCGAGTTCGGTATGCGTACCTATCGCCCCGATACGGGGGGCGCGATCGTCTTTTCCTGTTCGTTGTTGCATGAGGCCCTGCCGGTAACGAAGGGGCGGCGGTTCGTTGTGCTGCCCTTCCTCTATGACGAGGCGGCGGCGCAGGTACGGCTGGACAATGCGCGGCACCTGAGCGACCCGGAACTGCGCGACCATGTGCTGCGATCGGTGGGCAAGCCGGTGATGCAGGAAAGCTGACGCGCGGGATGACAAAGCCGCGTGGCTCTGGCATCGGCCAAGTCCTGACGAATAGAGAATGAGGCGGGACATGACGACGATCGGCATTTTCGGAGCGGCGGGCCGGATGGGGCGCGCGATCGCGCAGGTTGCTGCCGACACTGGCTTGGGGCTCGCTGGCGGTACCGATCGCGACCCGAGCGGCGAGATTGCGCCGGGCATCGCCATGACCGCCGATCCGCTGGCGCTGGCGGAGGCGAGCGAGGTGCTGATCGACTTTTCCGTGCCGGGCGCGCTGTCCGCCCATCTGGACGCCTGCATTGCGGCGAAGAAGCCGATCGTCATCGGCACCACAGGGCTGGAACCGGTGCATCATGCCCTGATCGACGAGGCAGCGGTGCATATTCCGATTTTGCAGACCGGCAATACGTCGCTGGGCGTCAACCTGCTGGCGGCGCTGGTGGAGAAGGCCGCTGCTGGCCTGGGCGATGATTGGGATATCGAGATTGTCGAGATGCATCACCGGCACAAGGTCGATGCGCCGTCGGGCACCGCGCTGATGCTGGGCGAAGCGGCGGCGCGCGGGCGGCATATCCCGCTGGCCGATCATAGCGATCGTGGCCGCGACGGCATCACCGGTGCGCGGACGCCGGGCGATATCGGCTTCGTCGCGCTGCGCGGCGGATCGGTGGCGGGCGACCATCAGGTGATCTTTGCGACCGAAGGCGAGCGGATCGAAATCGGCCATCGCGCCGAAAACCGCACCATCTTTGCGCGCGGGGCGGTCAAGGCGGCGCGCTGGCTGGTCGGACAGCCGGCCGGGCGCTACGACATGAAGGGCGTGCTGGGCCTGTAAATGAACAAGGCGCAGATCTTCGATTTCTTCAGCCGTCTGGCAGAAGCCAATCCCGCGCCGGTGACGGAGCTGGAATATGGCAATCCCTATCAGTTGCTGGTCGCGGTCACTTTGTCCGCGCAGGCGACCGATGTGGGCGTGAACAAGGCGACGCGCGCGCTGTTCCGCGAAGTGACCACGCCGCAGCAGATGGTCGATCTGGGCGAAGAGGGTTTGAAGCAGCACATCAAGACGATCGGGCTGTTCAATACCAAGGCCAAGAATGTGATCGGCCTGTCGGCAATATTGGTGCGCGATTTTGGCGGCGAGGTGCCGGAGGATCGCGATACGCTCACTACCCTGCCCGGCGTCGGGCGCAAGACGGCCAATGTGGTGGTGAACACCGCCTTCGGACAGGAGACGTTCGCCGTCGACACCCATATCTTCCGCGTCGGCAACCGGACCGGCCTGGCGCCGGGCAAGACGGTGCTGGCGGTGGAGGACAAGCTGGATAAGCGGGTGCCCGGCCCGTTCCGGCGCGACGCGCATCACTGGCTGATCCTGCATGGCCGCTATGTCTGCAAGGCGCGCAAGCCTGAATGTTGGCGCTGCATCGTGAGCGAGCTGTGTCGGTTCAAGCCCAAGACGCCGGCGCCGAAGACGGCATTGCCAAAGGCGGCCTGAACCCGCGCTAAGGCGTTCTCGCGCCGTTCATGACAAATCGGATAGGCATGACGGATAGTCCCGCGCCACGCCGTCGATTCGACGTGATATGAGGAGAGAAGCCATGTCCGTCCATTTTGCCAAATTTGCCCTGTGCGCCGCGCTGGCCGGTATCGCCCTGCCCGCGCTCGCCAAGGAAAAGCCCGATCCCTATGTGCCCGCCAATGGCGCGGCGATTGACTGTGTCCAGATCCAGTCGATCCGATCGACCAATGTGCGCGACGACCGCACGATCGATTTCATCATGAACGGCAACAAGGTCTACCGGAACAGCCTGCCCAACAGTTGTCCCAGCCTGGGCTTCGAGAAGCGGTTCCTTTACAAGACCAGCCTGTCCCAGCTTTGCTCGGTCGATATCATCACCGTGCTATGGAATGCAGGTCCCGGATTGCAGCCGGGCGCCAGTTGCGGCCTGGGCAAATTCCAGCCGATGGAGAAAGCCGCAAAATAAGATGGGCTGAGGTGATTTTGACGCTGGCGCAGGGCCAAGGACTTTGCTACCCGCCCCTCCTGACCAGCGTCATGCACCCATAGCTCAGCTGGATAGAGCGTTGCCCTCCGAAGGCAAAGGCCAGTGGTTCGAATCCACTTGGGTGCACCATTTATTTTCTTTTCAGCCTCAAGCGCCGGCGGCCACACCCGTGGCCTTGGCTATCCTCGCATAAGCTCGGGCGGCCGTTCAGCCTTGCGAACCCTTACGGGTTCGAGATCAAAGCAATCTGCCTCGGCTCTGTTCGTGATCGAGCAGCCAGCGTTTCACCTCCACGCCGCCAGCAAAGCCGGTGAGCGCGCCGTTGGTGCCGATGACGCGGTGGCAGGGCGCAATGATCGAGATAGGGTTGCGGCCATTTGCGGCGCCAACTGCGCGGCTGGCGGTGGGATGACCGATGGCACGGGCGATGTCCCCATAGCTGCGTGTTTCGCCGAAAGGGATGGCGCACAGCGCTGCCCAGACCTTTTGCTGGAAATCCGTGCCTCGGAAATCGAGCGGTACGGTGAACATCTGCAAGTCGCCCGCGAAATAGGCCGTCAGTTGCTGCGTTGCCTGCGTCAGGATCGGGTGATCGGCGTGTGTTTGCCGTTCGGTCAAGCGGACGCGGGCGGGATCGTCATCCTCCCACAGGATCGCCACCAGCCCCGTGTCGCTGGCTACCAAAGTCAGTGTGCCGACCGGCGAGGAGAAAAGGGTTTCGACGAGAGCCATATAAAAAATCTCCGCTACCTGCCCTATGGCCGATAGCGGAGATTATGCGCCGAGGCTTCCCCTGGCTTGCTTTCAAAGTCGATCGCGGCCTATTTCAGGCCGCCGCCCATCGCCCGATAGAGTTCGACCATATTGGTCGCGCGGGTCAGGCGCGTTGCGACCAGGCTCTGTTCAGCGCTGTAGAGGGAACGCTGCGAATCCAGCGTCGTCAGGAAGCTGTCCACACCGGCGCGGAAGCGCGCGTCCGACAGGGTATAGGCCACACGGGCGCTGTCGCGTTGCGACGTTTGCGCCTCCAACTGCTGCGTCATCGTGCCGCGACGGGCGAGCGCGTCGGCGACTTCGCGGAAGCCGGTCTGCACGCTCTTTTCATAAGTAGCGAGCATCGCGTCATAGGTCGCCCGAGCGTAGCGCAAATTGCCCTTGTTCCGGCCGAAGTCGAAGATCGGCAGGGTCGCGCTGGGGGCGACCGACCATGTGTCGCTACCCGACTTGAACAGACCGGACAGACCAAGGCTGACCGTACCCAGCGCCGCCGTCAGCGAGATGGTCGGAAAGAAGGCCGCGCGGGCCGCGCCGATATTGGCGTTGGCAGCGAGCAGATTATGTTCGGCCGACGCGATATCGGGACGACGCAACAGCACATCGGACGAAATATCCGCAGGCAAATTGTCGAGCGTCGCGTCCTTCTGCTCCAGGGAATTGGGCAGGTCAGTCGCGGGCACCGTGGTTCCGGCCAGCAGGTTGAGCGCATTCTGGTCCTGC
Organism: Sphingobium sp. WCS2017Hpa-17; assembly: GCF_031843765.1. NCBI lineage: Bacteria > Pseudomonadati > Pseudomonadota > Alphaproteobacteria > Sphingomonadales > Sphingobiaceae > Sphingobium > Sphingobium sp. WCS2017Hpa-17. The sequence continues at coordinate 36,039 of NZ_JAVTIV010000011.1, read as the reverse complement.
GCCACCAGCGTTGTCGCGGCCGCTATATCCGACCGGGCGCTGTCATAGCTGGTCTGCGCCTGACGCACTTCCAGTTCCGAGGCGATGCCCTTGGCAAAACGCGCCTTGTTCAATTCGAGCGTCTTGCCGAACGCCTGTTCGAGATCGCGGGCGATGCGCAGCCGTTCCTGATCCGCCGCCATGGTGAGCCAGGCATTGGCGGTTTCCGCGATCAGCGCGGTCTGTGCCGCATTGCGGGTTTCGACACTGGCGAAATATTGCTCCTGCGCCGCCCTGGTCAGGTTACGCACCCGGCCGAACAGGTCGATTTCCCAGGAGGAAATGCCCAGCTGCGCCTGATAGACGTCGGTGTTGAGGCGCTGGCTCTGGCCGAACTGGACGAGCGGCTGTTCCGAATAGGTCGCCGTGCCGGTGCCTGCCACGGTGGGGAGCAGGTCGGCGCGCTGCACCTTATATTGCGCCCGTGCCTGTTCGACATTGGCGAGGGCGACACGCAGGTCGCGATTATTGGCAAGCGCGGTTTCGATGACGCGGGCCAGGCGCGCGTCGGTGAAGAAATCGCGCCATGCCGTGTCGGCCGGGACGATCGCCCCTGCCCCGCTATTGGTGGCATAGGCGTCACCCTGGGGCGTGCCGGCCGGAACGGGGAGTTCCGGCCGCACATATTTGGGCGCCATGTCGCAGGCGGCGAGCGCCAGCGAAAGGGTAATGGCGCCGAGCGCTTTGATGTTGCGCTTCATCTTCAAGCCTCCTGCGGCGCGTGCGGGGTGTCCGTATCGCCTGCCGCGTCTTCATGGTTCTTATGTTCGCGGAACAACCGCTTCACGACGGTGAAGAAGACGGGGACGAAGAAGACCGCCAGCACCGTCGCCGACAACATGCCGCCGACAACCGCCCAGCCGATCGCATTCTGACCGCCTGCACCCGCGCCGGTCGACACCGCCAGCGGCAGCACGCCGAAGATGAAGGCGAAGCTGGTCATCAGGATCGGCCGCAGACGCAGCTTGCCCGCTTCCAGCGCCGCCTTGGCCGGCGACAGGCCCTCGCGCATCTTTTCTTCGGCAAATTCCACGATCAGGATCGCGTTCTTTGCCGACACACCGATGGTGGTGATGAGGCCAACCTGAAGGTAGATGTCGTTGTTGAGGCCCGCCACGGTTGCGGCGATCACCGCACCCAGCACGCCCAACGGCACCACCAGCATGACCGCGATCGGCACCGACCAGCTTTCATACAACGCGGCCAGACAGAGGAAGACGATCAGCATCGAGAGCGCATATACATAGGAGGACTGGCCGCCCGACGTCTGCTCCTCATAGGAGATGCCGTTCCAGCTGTAGCCGATACCGGCTGGCAGCTTGGCCGCATATTCCTCCATCGCCTTCATCGCGGTGCCGCTCGACACGCCGGGGGCTGGCGCACCCTGTATGTTTATCGCGGGCACACCGTTGAACCGTTCCAGCCGCGCCGGTCCCTGCACCCATTCCGTCGTGGAGAAGGCAGACAGGGGCGCCATCGTGCCGCTGCTGCCACGGACATGATAGGCGCCGATCGCTTCGGGCGTTGTGCGGAATGGGGCATCCGCCTGCACATATACCCGCTTCACGCGATCGCGGTCGATAAAGTCGTTGATATAGGCGCCGCCCAGGTTGGTGCTGATCGTGTCGTTGACGTCCGTCTGGGCGATGCCCAGCGCGCCCGCTGCCGCCTGATCGACGTTCAGTTTCAATTGCGGCGTGTCTTCCAGACCATTGGGACGGACCTGCGCCAGGCGCTTGTCGGCCATCGCCATGCCGAGCAACTGGTTGCGAGCCTCCAGCAGCTTTGCATGACCGAGATTGCCCTGGTCGAGCAACTGGAAGTCGAAACCGGACGCATTGCCCAGTTCCTGCACCGCCGGCGGCACGAACGCGAAGGCCATGCCCGCAGAGATTTTATGGAAGGCCATGTTGGCGCGCAACGCAATGGCCGGGACATGATTGTCCGCGCCCTTGCGATCTTTCCAATCCTTCATCCGGGCAAAGACGATGCCGACATTCTGCCCCTGTCCGACGAAGCCGAATCCGGCAACGGTAAAGACGGCGGACACATTAGCCTTTTCATCGATCAGATAGTGATCGCGCATCTTGGCCAGGGTGCGTTCAGTTTCCTCCATGGTGGTCCCAGCGGGCAGCGACACCTGGTTGATGATCATGCCCTGATCTTCATCGGGCAGAAAACCACTGGGCAGACGCATGAAGACGAAGGCCATGCCGACCACAATCAGCCCATAGGCGAGCATGGTCCGACCCCAGCGATGCTCCACCTTCTCCACACCGCGACCGTAGCGCACCACGCCCTTGTCGAAGGTTCGGTTGAACCAGTCGAAGAAGCGGCCGAAGATCGAGCCGATCGGGCCGTTCCAGCTATGACCGTGCGATGCAGGTTTGAGGATGGTAGCGCAAAGCGCAGGCGTGAGGATCAACGCCACCAGCACCGACAGGATCATCGAGGAGACGATGGTGATCGAGAACTGGCGGAAGATGACGCCCGTGGACCCGCCGAAGAAGGCCATGGGCAGGAACACCGCCGACAGCACCAGACCGATGCCGATCAGCGCACCGCTGATTTCGTCCATCGACTTTCGCGCAGCCTCACGAGGACTTAGTCCCTCGTCCTGGATCAGACGCTCGACATTTTCCACGACGACGATCGCGTCATCGACCAGCAGGCCGATCGCCAGCACCATACCGAACAGGGTCAGCGTGTTGATGGTGAAGCCCGCGACGCTCAGGATCGCGAGCGAACCCAGCAGCACCACCGGCACTGCGATGGTCGGGATCAGCGTGGCGCGCCAGTTCTGGAGGAACAGGAACATGACGACGAAGACCAGCAGCACGGCTTCGAACAGGGTATGGATAACCTGTTCAACCGACAGCTTGACGAAGGTCGAGTTGTCGACGGGGAAGTCATATTTCACCCAGTTGGGGAAATTTTTCGACAGTTGATCGACCCGGTCCTTCACGGCCTTGACCGTGTCCAGCGCGTTGGCGCCGGGTGCCAGCTTGATGGCGAAGCCCGATGCGGGATGACCGTTGAACTTCACGCCAAAGCCGTAGATTTCAGCGCCCAGTTCGACACGCGCAACATCCGACATCAGCACGACCGAACCGTCGCTGTTACTGCGCAGGCGGATGTTGCGGAATTCCTCCGGCGTGCGGAGGCGCGATTGCGCGGTCACTGTGGCGTTGAGCGCCTGCCCCTTGGGCGAGGGCGATCCGCCGATCTGGCCGGCCGACACCTGAGCATTCTGGGCGGTGATTGCCGATTTGACGTCGCCAGTGGTGACGCCAAGATTGGCCATCTTATATGGGTCGAGCCAGATGCGCATTGCATATTGCGAGCCGAACAACTGGGTATCGCCGACGCCGGTGACGCGGCTCAGCGGATCTTGCAGGCTGGACGCAATGAAGTCGCTCGCATCTTCCTGATCGTGGATACCGTCATCGGAATAGACGGCCATGATGAGAAGGAAGCTGGAGGTGGACTTGCCGACGCGCAGGCCCTGCTGCTGCACTTCCTGTGGTAGCAGCGGGGTTGCCTGCGACAGCTTGTTCTGGACCTGGACCTGCGCGATGTCGGGGTCCGTGCCCTGCTCGAAGGTCAGGGTGATGTTAAGATTGCCCGACCCGTCGCTGGTGGACGAGAAATAGCGCAGATTGTCGATGCCTTTGAGCTGTTGCTCGATGATCTGCGTCGTCGTGCTTTCCAGCGTCTGGGCATTCGCGCCGGGATAGGTGGTCTGGATCGTCACGGCGGGCGGCGCGATTTCCGGGAACTGCGCAACCGGGAGCGACCGGAGCGCGAGCAGGCCGGCGAGCATGATGACGATGGCGATGACCCATGCGAAGATGGGCCTGTCGATAAAATAGCGGGCCATGGCTTAGTGCGCCTCGCCCTGATTGCCGGCCTGCTTTTCAGCCGGTGCGGCACCCGTAGCGGTCGCGCCGCCTTCAACTGCGGTTATCTGCTGCGGCGCACCGGGCTTCACGACGGTGCCGGGGCGCAGGTTGACCAGCCCCTCCACGATCAGCTTGTCGCCGGGCTTGAGGCCATCGGTGACGATCCACTTGTCGCCGACCGCACGATCGACCGTGACCTGGCGCATTTCGACCTTGTTGTCCTTGCCCACGACCATGGCGGTCGCACGGCCCCGCGCGTCACGGCTGATGCCCTGCTGCGGCGCAAGAATTGCCTGCGTACGCTCGCCCTCGATCAGCTTGGCACGGACATACATGCCGGGCAGCAACAGGCCTTCGGGGTTCGGGAAGGTCGCGCGCAGCGTCACCGCGCCCGAGGTAGCATCCACCGTGACTTCCGAGAATTGCAGACGCCCTTCGATCGGGTAGAGACTGCCATTAGGCAGCACCAGTTGGATACGCGCACCCTGCGCCTCACTGATGCCGCCCTTCTTCATCGCCTGCTTGAGGTCGATGATCTGGGCCGCCGATTGCGAAACGTCGACATAGACGCTGTCGGTGCGCTGGATGGTGGTGAGCGCATCGGCCTGGCCGGCTTGCACCAGAGCGCCCGGCGTGAAGAGCGAGCGGCTGATCCGGCCGGAGATGGGCGCGCGGATGCGGGTGAAATTCTGGTTCACCTGTGCCGCCTGAAGCGCGCCACGCTGCGCTGCAACATTGGCGCGCGCCTGCTGCGCGGAGGCATCCGCATTGTCATATTCCTGCCTCGACACCGCGTTGATACCGACCAGTTCCTTGTAGCGCTGCGCCTGAAGCGCAGTGGAGCGGATCGCCGCCTGGGCATTGGCGAGCGAACCCTGCGCCTGCGCGAGGGCGGCGCGGTAGGGCGCATCGTCAATTTCGTAGAGCAACTGCCCGACGCGAACATAGCCGCCTTCCTGGAACAGGCGGCGACGAATCACGCCGCTGATCTGCGGTCGAACCTCAGCCGTTTCGACTGCCACGATGCGGCCGGGCAATTCGTTCAACAGCGGTGCCGTTTCGGTCTTGAGCGTGACGACACCGACCGCGGGCGGCGGTGGCGCGGGCTGCTCCTGCTGCCCGCAGGCGCTCAGCGCGAAGGCCGACGCGCACGCCAGCAACCCGATGATTGTCCCCTTTTGCATCGCTTGAATATCCGTTTTTTAGGGATCGAAGACTTTGGAATGAACGTTCATTCCGCTTGCCCGGCAGGTACGATCATGGCAATGCGATTTCAAGAGGCAAAAAACGCCGAAAGGGTAAAGATGGTTGCAGTGCAGCAGGAGAAAAATGGTCGGACGCGCATTTTGGCGGCCGCCCGCACACTTTTCGACAGCCATGGCTTCCATCAAACGTCCATGGCCGAGCTTGCGTCAGCGGCCCAGGTGTCGGTCGGGCAGATTTATCGCCTGTTCAAGAGCAAGGAAGATATCATCGAGGCATTGGTGCATGACGATGCCGACCAGTGGTGCGGGCAACTGGGTGCCTTGCAAGCGCGTCTGGATGCCGGTGCGCTGACCGTGGAAGAAACGTTCGAGCAATTGTTGCTCCAGACGATCGACGAAAAGGACGAGGCGCTGGCCTTCGACATATTGGCCGAAAGTTTCCGCAATAACGAAGTGGCAGATACGGTGGGCGAGATGTGTCAGCGTTTTCGGGCCTATCTCCGCGATTTTGCGTGCGCAGCCAACGACAAGCTGTCGGGCGAGGCACTGGACGCCGCCGAGGAGATGCTGCTTGCCTGCCTGTTCGGCCTTGGCCATCGCAGCATATCGCGCCCTCGCCTGTCCGCCGCTGCTGCTGCTGCACGGACGGCGCAGATGATCATCGCCGCGCTACGCGGCGTGCAATAATCAGCCTGTGCGGCGGTAGACGTCGACGGTTTCCCGCGCGCAGCGATCCCAGCTATATCCGCCAGCCACCGCCAGCCCCGTTTCTCGGGCCTGCGCACGCCATGACTCGTCGGTCAGCGCCTGCTCCAGGTTGCGCGTAAACCCATCCACATCCTCCGGCTGGACCAGCATCGCCGCACCGCCCGTAACTTCCGGCAGGCAGGATGCATTCGACACGACGGTCGGGATGCCGCTGGCCATCGCCTCGACCGGCGGCAGGCCGAACCCTTCATAGACGGACGGATAGACGAACAGCGCCGCGCCGGCATAAAGAAGCGGCAGGTCTTCGTCGGGCACGAAGCCCAGATAGCGAACCCAGCCCTGACGCGCGCCCTTGTCCATCAGGTCGCGAACGGACTCGCTGAGCCACCCTGCCCCGCCAGTGACCATCAGCGGCCAGCGGGTGCGGACGACCGGCGGCAACGCTTCCCAGGCCCGCAGCAATTCGGTGATGCGCTTGCGCGGTTCGACGGTCGAAACGCAGAGGGCATAGCCCTGATAGGCAAGATCGTAGCGGCCCAGCGTGGTCGCGATGTCATCGGCGTCGCGGGGATGGAAGGCCGTGCTGGCGGCGAGCGGTACGGCCGTCACGCGCGAAAGATCCAGCGACAGGAAATCCGCCACCTCGGCCCGTGTCGTCTCACTGTCCGTGATGAAATGGGCAGCACGCTCGACCGACAGGCGGAAATAGCGCTCGAACTGCTGGAGCCGCGCCTGCGGATGGGTTTCGGGATAGCGGAAGACCGACAGGTCATGGATGGTGATGACCCCGCCTTCCCCGGCGGCCGGCAGGAAATAATTGGGCCCGTGGAAGAGATGCGAGCGCATGACGCTGGCATTTTGCAGGTCGCGCAACCAGCCAGTCCGCTTGCGGATCATGCGGTGCAGTTTGTGGCGGCGCTTGCGCGGCACAGGTTCAGTGAGCAGCGTGGCAGGATCGTCGATCCATTCGCCATTACGATAGAAACGGACGGCATCGACCGACTGACCGATGCGCTGTGCCAGTTCCCAGCTATAGCGGCCGATGCCCGACAGGCGCGGTTCCAGGGCTTCCACCGAGAGGATGACGCGCAAGCTCATGGGGCAACATTCCGCAGCGCAACAGCCGCATAAATCCGAACCATAATCCGGCCGACCGGTAAGATCATTGCGCCGCTATTCCCTGCATGTTGAGACGGAACCGCCATGGAACAACGCGGTAGCTGGCATGACGACCGGTAGGCAAGCGCAAATCCGCAGCAGCCGCCCCGCCGCGTGATCGGCTCCTTCCGTCGCGACCGCTGCTGCGCCGCCGCAACCGACCGATGATCGACGGATTTAACATGCGTAAGTTTTTCGGGAGGCATTTCATGCAGATAGAAGCCGCTTTCGACCGAGCCTATTTTGAAGCGCGGATGGAACGCAATCGCCAGCTTGCCGCACAGTCCAGCGATCCGACGATCCGGGACCTGCATCTGGAATATGTCCGCCTCTACGAACAATTGATGGAAGCGCCGCAACCCGCGTGACGGACGGGGCGGCGCTTTCCTGCATCATCAGCGCGCCGCCACCCCTTCGGGAAGGACCACAGCCGACCAGCTCTTGCCCGGCACCAGATATTTGGTGGCCAGTGCCTGCAACTGGGCCGGCGTGACGCTCAGCATATCCTGCGACATGTTCTTCATCGCCTCGACATAGCGGGCGTCATGGGTGGCGCCCTCCATCTGGTTCATCCAGAAGGAATTGCCGGTGCTTGCCCGCATCAGCAACTGCCGCATCGGCGCAACCGCGCGTTGCAGTTCATCGTCGCTGACCGGCGTTTTCGCAAGATCGGCCGCCGTATCCTTCACCACGCCATAGAAATAGGCGATCCGGTCGGGCCGCACCTGGCTGGTGACGAGGATGTAACCGCCACTTTCATAGGAAAAAGGCCAGTTATTCTGGACGCTGGGCGAATAGGCGGCTCCTTCGGTAGAGCGCAGCTTGTCGAACAGGCGATCGTTGAAGATCTGCGTCAATATTTCGAGCTGGCGCCCTTCCTTTTGCAGGTCGAAGCCGCCGGCCGTCGGCCAGGCCATGACCGCCGCCGCCTGCTCCTTGTCGCCCTTGTGCCGCAACACGACAGGCGCTTCGACATGGGCCGGGAAGCGCATCGCCTTGTTCGCAGCCGGAACCGGGACATCGGGACGAGCAGGCAGCGCGCCGAAGGTCGCCGCGACCGCCTGGATCGCCTCCTCCGCCTTAACCTGACCGAAAATCTGCACCTCGATCGGGCCGGAGGCGAGGATCGGTTCCCACGTCGCGCGGAAGGCCTGCGGGGTCAGCCCGTCAATCTCCGCACGCGATGGCGTGCGGAACCGCACATCCTTGTCATGCAGCAGCCAGTTGAGATCACGCCCCAGCACCGAATCCGGGGACCGCGACATGGCGTCATAGGCAACCGCCGCGCCGGTCTTGACCCGCGCGAGCGGCGCCGGATCCCAACCGGGCACGGCCAGCTTGGTCGCGAACAGGCGCAACTGGTCCGCATAGTCGGCCGGACGCGTCACCACCTGCATTTCGAACGCATCATCGTCCGTATTGAAACTCATGCCCATGCGACGGCCGTTGGTCAGGTCGTCCAGTTCACGCTGGCCAAGCGTGCCAATGCCACTGGCCACCAGCGCATAGTCCGCCGCCCAACTCGGCACCGGCTTGGTCGGCGAGAAGGCTTGCTGCCCATGGCCGAAGCGGACGTTGATCCGCACCTTTTCCGTTTCCGCATCATTGGCGAACAGGGTCAGCTTGACGCCGTTGGAGAAGGTGACGCTTTCCATCCCCTGCAAGGCGACCGGCGTGCGCGACACCACGGTACCGGGCGGGCCGAGTTTGGGCAGGTCGTCCATCGTGACCGCCTTGTCCGCAAGCCGCGCATTGGTCGCCGCCTTGACCGGCGCCGCCACGGCGGCGGCCAGCTTCGCGTCGAGGCCGGGCTGGATTTTACCGGTCACCAGCAGCGCGCGGAAAACGCCAGCGGAGAAGAGCCGACGGGTGGAATCCAGAATCTTCTGCGGCGTCATGGCAGGCTTGCCCGCGCGGAAAATCTCCACCGCCGCATCCGGGCTGACCGTAGTTTCGCGAATGTCCACGGCGCTAACGAGATCGCTGGCCTGCTTGGCGCCCGGTTCGGTGTCGGCATTTTCGACCTGGATCGAAAGCGCCGTGTCCATCTGCGCATATTCGCGGTCGATTTCGGCCTGGCTGGGCGGCGCCGCCTTTGCGTCCTCCACCACGGCGCGGACGTCGGCCAGCGCCTTCTCCCAATTTTCCCCAGTCGGGATGATGGTCATGAAGGTGCCATCGACGGAGCGACTGACATCCTGTTGCTCGACCCCTGCCTGAAGGAAGCTGCCGCCACCGCGCGCGGCCTGCTCCAGCCGGCGACTGATGATCTGCAAGGCCAGCATGTCCGTCAGCTTGTCCTGATTATAGACGATCGTATCGGCATGGGGCGTCCAGGGCCGCAGCCAGGCGAGCGTCAGGCCAAGGGGGACGCCGGGCTCCACCACCACGCGGGTTGCCGGAAGCTTTGGATTGGGCTCGCCGAAATCAGGCAAGGGCGCGCCCTTGCCGGGCGCGGCCCAGTTCCCGAAATGATCCTTGATCAACTGTTCAGCCTGCGCCGGATCAATATCGCCGGCGATTGCGATCACGGTATTTTCCGGGCGATACCAGCGCTGGTGGAAGGACTCCACTTTAGCCGCAGTAGCGGCCGTCAACGTGGCTACGGTGCCGATCGGCGCATGATTGGCCAACGGCTGACCCGCGAAGAAATGGAGGCGGCTGGCGTCGGACATGCGCATTTGCGGGCCGTCGCTTTCACGCTTTTCCGCCAGCACCACGGCGCGTTCGGCGTCTACAGCGCTGTCCACGATATTGGGGTCGGTCATCATGCCGGCGATGATCTTCATGCTTTCGGCAAGGCTGGCCGGCGTCGCCTGCGGCAGGTCGAGCGCATAGGTGGTGCCGGTCGGCGTCGTCGCGGCATTGCTGTCGCTACCAAAGGTGACGCCAAGGCGCTGCCAGATCCGCTTGGATTCACCATCGGGGACATGGCGCGAGCCACGCATCGACAGATGCTCGATGAAATGGGCGTAGCCCAGCTCATCAGGCTGTTCCATCAGCGAACCGGCATCGACCCGCAGGCGCATCGACACCTGCCCCGGCGGCACGCCGTTGCGGCGAACAGCATAGCGCAGGCCGTTGGGAAGCGTACCGAACCGCCAGGCCGGGTCGATCGGCACGTCGCTATTGTCATAGAGCCACGGACGCACCTGCACCTGACCGACAGGCGCGCCCTGCGTCGTGCTGGCTGGGGCATTGTCGGTCCGGGCCGCGAGCGGGGCTCCGGACAGAAGCAAGGCGAGGACAGAGAGCGAAGCGGCCGAACGGCGGGGAAAAAAGCGCATAGGCAAGGGAGCCTAACGGCATTTTCCTGAATGACCACTGACAAAGCGGTCATATTTGGGGTGACGCTCAGGATGACGCCCTTCGACAGGCTCAGGGCGAACGGTTCATCATTGGCTGGTCAGTTTTCCAGCCGTTACGCACGAAAAAGGGGAGAGGCCGCAGTGCAGGCCCCTCCCCATTTTGCTTTCGCTTTATATCAGCGCGGCGCGCCGGTGCGCTGGACGGCGCCCTTGTGCGTGCCGACACCGCCGCGACCACGGCCGCGACCGCGGAAGGGCTTCTTCTCGCCGCCCTCGGCATCGGTGCGATGTGCGCGATCGGCCGATCCACGCTGCTGCTTCTGGCCGTCCTGATAACGACGCTGGCCGTCGGCGCGACGCGCCTGCTGCTGCGGAGTCTGGCTCGGCCCCTTCTTGGGCGCGGCAGGCTTGGGCAGGTTGCGGACAGCTTCCAGGAAATTTTCCGGCAGCGGCACGATTTCCGGCTTCACCTTGGTCGCCCGCTCGATCGCCTTCAGATAAGGCCGCTCGTCATCCGCCACGAAGCTGATCGCGATACCATCGGCGCCGGCGCGTGCGGTACGGCCGATGCGATGGACATATTGTTCGGGCACGTTGGGGATTTCGAAGTTGATGACGTGGCTGACGCCCGACACGTCGATACCGCGCGCGGCGATGTCGGTCGCCACCAGCAGTTTCACCTTGCCCTGACGGAAGGCCTGGAGCGCGGTGGTGCGCTGGCCCTGGCTCTTGTTGCCGTGAATCGCGAATGCGTCGATCCCCGCCCCTTCCAGGAAGCGCACGACGCGGTCGGCGCCATGTTTGGTGCGGGTGAAGATGAGCGCGCGGTCGATATCCTCATTCTTGAGGACGATGTGCAGAAGCGCCTGCTTTTCCGCCTGGTTGACGAAGGTAAGCTGCTGGCGCACGCGCTCCGCCGTGGTGGATTGCGGGGCGACGCTGACCTTGACCGGATCGTTCAGGAACTGAGCGGCGAGCGCCTCAATCTCTTTGGGCATGGTGGCCGAGAAGAAGAGGTTCTGGCGATCCTGCGGCAGCATCTTGGCGACGCGCTTCAGGGGATGGATGAAGCCCATGTCCATCATCTGGTCGGCTTCGTCGAGAACGAAGATTTCCGTATCCTTGATGGTGAAGGCGCGCTGGTCGATCAGGTCGAGCAGACGGCCAGGCGTGGCGACGACGATGTCGACACCGGGCGCCAGAGCGCGGATCTGCTTGCCGATCGGCACGCCGCCGAACACGGTTTCCACCGACAGGCGCAGGAAGCGACCATAGTCACGGAAGCTCTGCGCGATCTGCGCGGCGAGTTCGCGGGTGGGCGACAGCACCAGCATCCGGCAGCCCTTGATCGGGGTCGGCTTGGGATTGCGGGCGAAATAGTCGAGGCTGGGCAGCGCGAAGGCAGCGGTCTTGCCGGTGCCGGTCTGGGCGATACCGCACAGGTCGCGGCCTTCCAGCAGGACGGGGATCGCCTTTTGCTGGATCGGGGTGGGATTGGCATATTTCTTGGCGGCAAGCGCCTTCAGAATCGGCTCAGAAAGGCCGAGGTCGGTAAATTCCATGGATATTGCTCACAAGTCGGCCGGGCGCCGACTGTCTGCAAGACGCAGAGAGGGCGCAAGGCGGGTTACGAAACGACCCGCGTGAAAAGGGAAGCCTCAAGCTTGGCGCAGACTGTCATTGGCCGGTCCGTGGTCCTCGCCTGACCATGTGGTCAATTGGGATTGCGGACGATCACGCTGCCAATCGCTGGGGGACCAAGACGGTCCGTCTGCTGCGCTGCAACGCATATGGCGGAGTTACCGTAAAATTGCAAGCGGCCGCGCATTGACGCGCGGCCGCCCTTCTAATCGAATATGCGATCAGAGCGCCACTTCGGCATGCTTGCCCTTCATTTCGTCGCGGACGTCGCCGCCGAACAGCATCTTGAACACGCCCTTCAGCGACATGTCCGATCGCCATATCTCGGCCGTGCCCAGGTCGAAACGCAGCATCAGCAGGTTGGGATCATTGCGTCCGCCGGGATACCAGGCTTCGACTTCCTTCGACCAGTATCGGTCGATGGTGGCCGGATCGGTTTCCGGTGCCAACGCGCCGTCGATGCAGGCGAAGAGATTATGATCCTTCGCCGCGAACTGGGCCATGGCCGGCCCGCCAGGTGCCAGCCGATTATCGCGCGACGTGTAGAACCAGAAGCAGTGATTGGCCTTCGGATCGAGTTGCGCGGTCATGGGCAGGCTATGGTCGGTGCTGTGACTCAAACCTACCATGAGGAAGGGGCTGCTCGACAGTTCGGCCCAGAAACGGTCCTTGATATCGGTCGCGTCGGTCATCGTCCAAACTCCTTGGCTGTTTTCCTTTCAATCGCCGGGCAGCGGCGAAGTTCCGAAACGCTTGATCTTGGCCCCGACCATCGCCACATGGAACTCATGCTGATCGAAACCGAACTGACGCCCAATCCGGCGACCATCAAATTCCTGCCCGGCCGCGAGGTCATGGGAGCCGGCACGCGCGATTTCGCCACGCCCGAGGAAGCAGAAGCCTCCCCGCTGGCGGATGCACTGTTCGGGCTGGGCGATGTGACCGGCGTCTTCTTTGGCAGCCACTTCGTGTCGGTTACCATCGCGCCGGGCGCGGAATGGTCCGACGTGAAGCCCGATGTCCTGGCCACTCTGCTGGAGCATTTTTCTGCCAACATGCCGCTGTTCACCCCCGGCAGCGCGGCCGGCATCACCGTCCCCGCCGAAGACAGCGGCTTCACCGATGATCCGGAAGATGCCGAAATCATCGAGCAGATCCGCGACCTGATCGAAACCCGCGTTCGCCCCGCCGTGGCGAATGACGGCGGCGACATCATCTATCGCGGCTTCGACAAGGGCACCGTTTATCTCCAGATGCAGGGCGCCTGTTCGGGCTGCCCCTCGTCCAGCGCGACGCTCAAGAACGGCATCGAGCAGTTGCTCAAACATTATGTCCCTGAAGTAACGGAGGTGCGCGCGGTCTGATCGACCGTTTCGCATCGCGCGACATTTGGCAAATCGGGGCGGATGGACTAACCGCAGGACGAATCCATAGGATGTGGATGCGTAAGGGGAGTTTCGTTTGCGCCTTTTGGTGATCGACACCGCCACCCAGGCCCTGTCCGTCGCACTGCTGGAACATGGGACGCCTATCGGGCGCTTCCACGAAGTCGTCGGGCGCGGCCATGCCGAAGCCCTGCTGCCGGCTATTGCCGCGCTGCCCGAGGGCGGCCGCGCCGACGCGATTGCGGTGGATGTGGGACCAGGCAGTTTCACCGGCGTACGGATCGGTATCGCCGCGGCCCGTGCCCTGGCGCTGGCCTGGTCGATCCCGCTGCATGGCTATAGTGCACCTGCCATGATTGCGGCCAAGGCAGCGCAGGCACATGGCGACGGACCCATCGCCGTGACCATCACCGGCGGGCATGGCGAATTGTTCTGGCAATGCTTCACGGCGGACGGTTTGAAGGCAACCAGCGCCATCACCTCCACGCCAATCGCCGAGCTGGCGACAACCCTCGACGCCGACTTGTTCTATGGCACCGGCGCTGAAGCGCTGGTGACAGCGCGGGGTGACGGCACGGCAGTCAGCCTTTATCCCGATGCAGCCGATTATGGCCTGATCGCGGGGCTGGAGCCATTGCCGCCAAGCCCGATCTATGGACGCGGCGCCGATGCAAAGACCATGGCAGAGCGCGCTGCATCATGATCCCGGCTCTGCAACTCGACACTTATGACGATGGCGCGCGCAACGCGCTGGGCGATGCGATGGATGTCATGGTCCGCGCCTTCGATCCTGTCTATGGCGAGGCCTGGACGCTGTCCCAACTGTCCGGCGTGATGATGATGCCCGGAACATGGCTGACGGTCGCGCGACTGGATGCCGCACCGCTGGGCTTTGCGCTGGTGCGTTCGGTACTGGACGAGTGCGAATTGCTGCTGCTGGCGGTCGATCCGCTTTGGCGCGGACGCGGCGTCGGAGAAACGCTATTGCGACACAGTCTGCACACTGCACGACGCAGAGGCATCACTTCCATGAACCTGGAAGTGCGTTCTACCAATAAGGCCGTCAAACTATACGAGAAAACCGGCTTCGAATATGTACATCGTCGCCCCGGTTACTATCGCGGTAATGACGGTCAACTTCATGATGCACTGAGTTTCCGCATCGACATGCTGGCCTGATACAATAGGCCCTTGCGAAATCCTGCGGCAAGGTCTAGCGAACATACACCGCTCCTGAAACAAATTCCTCGGGCGGGTCGCACAACAATATAGCCTTGTAGGAAACGGTAAAATGGAAACCGAATCGGCCCAGAGCGAGCTGCTCATTACTTTGACGTCGGACATTGTCGCTGCCCACGTCTCCAACAACAGCGTCGCCGTCTCCGACGTGTCTTCGCTGATTCAGAATGTGCATGCCGCGCTTTCCAGCCTCAGCCAGCCCGCCCCTGTGCCGGAAGTGAAGCCGGAACCCGCCGTTTCGGTGCGTTCGTCGATCAAGCCCGACTACATCATCTGCCTGGAAGACGGCAAGAAGCTGAAGATGCTCAAGCGCCATCTGATGACCCATTATCAGATGACGCCGGAAGATTATCGCGCCAAGTGGGGCCTGCCGGCCGACTATCCGATGGTCGCGCCCAACTATGCCGAACAGCGCCGCAGCCTGGCGAAGAAGATCGGCCTGGGCACTAAGCGCCGTCGCACCGCTCGCGGCAAATAATCGACACGCCGACCATGACCGTCTGACGGAAAGGGGCGCGTCGCCGACGCGCCCCTTTCCTGTTTGGGGAAAAGCCGCTAGGCTTTCCCCGCCTATTCGCAAAAGCAACCAAGCGAGCCTGCATGAACCGCAAAATCGACGTCGAAGCCCTGTGTCACGAAAAAGGGCTGCGCATCACCGAACAGCGCCGCGTGATCGCCCAGGTGTTGAGCGACGCCACCGATCACCCCGATGTCGAGGAACTGCATAAACGGTCCGCCGCGATAGACCCCGGCATCTCGATCGCGACGGTATATCGCACCGTCCGCCTGTTCGAAGAAGCTGGCATTCTGGATCGCCATGACTTCGGTGACGGCCGCGCCCGGTATGAAGCGGCACCGGAATCACATCACGATCATCTGATCGACGTCGAGACTGGTAATGTCATCGAATTCGTCGATCCGGAGCTGGAATTGCTCCAGAAGCAGATTGCCGAGAAACTGGGCTTCCGCCTGGTCGATCACCGCATGGAACTGTACGGCGTCGCGCTCGACCGCAAGGACTGATCCGGTTTGGCCGGCGTCCGTCGCCTGTTGCGGATCGGGGCGCTGGTCGGCAGCCTGCTGATCTGCCTTCTACCACATTTGCTGTGGCGCATCATGCGCCGCCCTTCCCCTTGGCCACGCCGCTTCCTGGCGCTTGCCGCCCGGTCCGTCGGCGCAAAGGTCAGGATGGCGGGGCCGCCTCACGCCGGCGACATGTTCCTGCTCGCCAATCATGTCAGCTGGATCGACATATTGGCGCTGGGCGGCGCGACTGGCGCCGCCTTCGTTTCCCATGATGGGGTGGCGCGCTGGCCGGTGATCGGCTGGTTGGCGGCGCAGAACAACACATTGTTCGTCGCGCGCGAACGGCGTGGCGCACTGTCAGGACAATTGGATGCGTTGCGCGCGGCAATCCTGGGCCATCAACCAGTGGCGCTGTTTCCCGAAGGCACGACCAGCGACGGCAGCGGTTTGCTGCCGTTCAAGCCGGCGCTTCTGGCGGTGTTGTTGCCACCGCCGCGCGCGGTGATGATCCAGCCGGTGCATATCGATTATGGCGCGGATACTGCCGCTATCGCCTGGCATGGCGACGAACCAGCCGGTGCCAACGCCATACGCATATTGGGCCGCAAGGGGCCGCTGGTCGTAACGCTGCGCTTTCTGGCGCCATTCGATCCCGCCACCTGCCCTGATCGCAAGATTATTGCGGCCATGGCACGCGAACGGATTGCGCAGAGCATAGCGACACATCAGAACCCTTCCGCTTGCGCGCCTCCGCCTGTATAGCGGCAAGGATGAATCGTACCGACGCCCCAAAAACTCCAGCGACTTTCCACGTCAAATCCTTCGGCTGCCAGATGAACGTCTATGATGGCGAGCGCATGGCCGAGATGCTGGGCACACACGGCATGACCCCCGCAGCCGAAGGGGCCGAGGCCGATCTGGTCATCCTGAATACCTGCCACATCCGTGAAAAGGCGGTGGACAAGGTCTATTCCGACATCGGTCGCATGGTACGCGACGATGGCAGCCGCCCGATGATCGCGGTCGCCGGTTGTGTCGCACAGGCCGAAGGCAGCGAGATCCAGCGCCGGGCACGCAATGTCGACATCGTCGTCGGCCCACAAGCCTATCATCGTCTGCCCGATCTGATCGACAAGGTCGGACGCGGCGAGGAAGCCGTCGATACGGACATGCCGCTGGCGTCCAAGTTCGGCGCCCTGCCCGCCCGTACCAAGCAGGCGCGGCCGACCGCTTTCCTGACGATCATGGAAGGGTGCGACAAATTTTGCACCTATTGCGTGGTGCCCTATACGCGCGGCGCGGAGATCAGCCGCAGTTGGAGCGCGATCATCGACGAGGCCAAGGCGCTGGTCGATGGCGGCGTCCGCGAAATCACGCTGCTGGGCCAGAACGTCAACGCCTGGACCGGCGAGGATGACAAGGGCCGCTTGCAGGGCATGGACGGCCTGGCCCGCGAACTGGCGAAGATCGGTGACCTCAAGCGCATCCGCTATACTACCAGCCATCCCAATGACATGAGCGACGGCCTGATCGCCGCCCATGGTGACGAGCCCAAGCTGATGCCTTTCCTGCATTTGCCGGTGCAGTCGGGCAACGACCGTATCCTGAAGGCCATGAACCGGAGCCACAGCGTCGATAGCTATCTGCGCATCATCGAGCGGGTGCGCGAGGCGCGGCCGGATATCGCTTTGTCGGGCGATTTCATCGTCGGCTTCCCCGGCGAAACGGATGCGGAGTTCGAGGATACGCTGAAGATCGTGGAGCAGGTGCGCTACGCCCAATGCTACAGCTTCAAATATAGTCCCCGCCCCGGCACCCCGGCAGCCGACATGGATCACCAGATCCCGATGGCCGTGATGGACGATCGGCTCACCCGTCTTCAGGCCGTCATCAATCGCCATCAGGTAGAGTTCAACGCCGCCACGGTCGGCCGCACCACGGACATTCTTCTGGAGCGCAAGGGCCGTTATCCTGGCCAGCTGATCGGTAAATCGCCCTGGCTCCAGTCGGTGGTCGTCACCGCGCCGGATCTTACCATCGGCGACATGGTTGAAGTCGATATCATCACTGCCGGCCCGAACAGCCTGGCCGGCGAACTTAGCAGGAGGAAGGCCGCTTGAACCAAAACACCGTCGTTCCCGCGCTTGCAGGAACTCATCTTCGCCCCTGTCCACCAGGAACGAACGGCGGAAGATGGATACTCGCCTTTGCGAGGATGACGGACGGAACAAGGGGCTGACCATGGGCAAGAAACCGAACCACCACCATCGCGAAGATGTTGCCGAGCGGGCACGGCTGGAGGTCGTCTTCGAACGGCCGCACCTGCTGACCACTTTGTTCGGCCAATATGACCAGAATCTGGTCGCGATCGAAAATCGGCTGGGCGTCTATATCGCCGCGCGCGGTAACAAGTTGCAGATCGAGGGAGAGGCCCATGCCGCCAACCGCGCGCGCGACGTGATGACCGGCCTCTACAACCGCATCGTCGCGGGACAGGAAATCGACGCCGGTGCGGTCGAGGCGGTGATCGCCATGTCGTCCGAACCGACGCTGGACGGTATCATCCGCCATGACGTGGCCGAACCGCCCAAGGTGATGATCCGCACGCGCAAGAAGACGATCGTGCCGCGCAGCGCGACCCAGGTCACCTATATGGAGGCGCTGAACCGCAACGACATCATCTTCGCGCTTGGCCCGGCAGGTACCGGCAAGACCTATCTGGCGGTCGCGCAGGCTGTGAGCCAGCTCATCAGCGGCAGCGTCGATCGGCTGATCCTGTCTCGCCCCGCCGTCGAAGCCGGCGAAAAGCTGGGCTTCCTGCCCGGCGACATGAAGGAGAAGGTCGATCCCTATCTCCGCCCGATCTACGACGCGCTGCACGACACTCTGCCGGCCGAACAAGTCGAGCGGCGGATTGCGAGCGGCGAGATCGAGATCGCGCCTCTGGCCTTCATGCGCGGGCGGACGCTGGCCAACGCCTTCATCGTGCTGGACGAAGCGCAGAATACCACCATCGCCCAGATGAAGATGTTCCTGACCCGCTTCGGCGAAGGCAGCCGCATGGTCATTTGCGGCGACCCCAAACAGGTCGATTTGCCGCAGCCGGGCATATCGGGCCTCGCGGACGCGGTGGCGCGCCTGGACGGCGTGGAAGGGATCGCCATGGTGCCGTTCGGCATCGCGGATGTGGTGCGCCATCCGGTCGTCGGGCGGATCGTCCAGGCCTATGAGGGGCCGGATGCCTGAACTCCACGGAAAGAAGCATAATGATTGAAGTCGCCGTCCTCCATGAAGAAGGCTGGCCCGGTATCGACTGGGACTTTCTCGCCCAGCGTGCCGTGGCCACCGCCATTGCGCACAGCCCCTATGCCGCCTTCGCGGCTGACCAGACGTTGTATGAGGTGGCGGTCAAGCTGACGTCGGACGAGGAAGTCCACAGCCTCAATCGCGCCTATCGCGACAAGGACAAGCCGACCAACGTCCTGTCCTTTCCGATGGTGCAGGATGATCTGCTTCAGGCCACCGCCAATACCGACGATGGCGAAGTATTGTTGGGCGATATCGTGCTGGCGGAGGGCGTTTGTGCCACCGAAGCGGCGGAAAAGGGCATTTCGGTCGCCGATCATGCCACGCATTTGATTGTTCACGGGACTTTTCATTTGCTTGGATATGACCATATGGACGACAATGAGGCCGAAGCGATGGAAGCGCTGGAGATTGCAGCGCTTCTAAGCATGGGCCTTGCCGATCCCTATGCGGATCGAAATACAGGGGATTGAAGGACATTATGGCTGAAGGCAGTCCGAAGGACGGCACCGCTTCGAAAGAAGGGGACAGTAGCAACGAGGGCGGATTATGGAGCGGCATCAAGTCGCTCCTGTTCGGCGAGAATGAGGAAACCAGTCTCCGCAAGGAACTGGAAGAAACGCTCGACGAATATGATGAAGATGAGCAGGACGAAAATGCCGGCCCGCCTGCCAAGGGCGACCTGTCCGCGATCGAGCGGCAGATGGTGCGCAACCTGCTGCATTTTTCCGAACATACGGTCGATGACGTCGCGGTCCCCCGCGCAGACATTATCGCGATTGAGGAGAAGGCGAGCTTCGCTGACCTCGCCGCCCTGTTCGCAGAGGCCGGGCATAGCCGTATTCCGGTCTATCGCGACACGCTCGACACCATTGTCGGCATGATCCACATCCGCGACGCCTTCGCCATCCTGGCCGGCAAGTCCCCAGTGCCCGAGACGCTGGAACCGCTGATCCGCCAGCCGCTCTATGTGCCCGAAAGCATGGGCGCGCTCGACCTGCTGGCGGAAATGCGCGCCAAGCGGACCCATCTGGCCATCGTGCTGGACGAATATTCCGGCACGGAGGGGTTGCTGACCTTCGAGGATCTGGTCGAGGAAATCGTCGGCGACGTCGAGGACGAGCATGACGATGCGCCCGAAGCGATGCTGGTGCCGCTCGATGGCGGCCTGTGGGACGCCGATGCACGCGCCGAACTGGACGATGTGGCGGACGAGATTGACGAGAAGCTGGGCGAGGTTGAGGAAGATGTCGACACGCTGGGCGGCCTGGCCTTCGTGCTGGCGGGCCGCGTGCCGGAACCGGGCGAGATACTCGATCATGGTCCCAGCGGGTGGAAGCTGGAGATCGTCGCCAGCGACGGCCGCCGCGTGACCCGCCTGCGCCTGCACCCGCCGGTCGAACGGGAAGAGGTGGAGGAATAGGCGGCCTGAAGCAGCAATTTTTCGATACAGAGGCGAAATGTTAAGCCTGTGCGCGCATAGCCTGCCATAGGGAGATGAGGCGTCATCGTCCTTCGATCAACATGGTAGGCAATGCGAAACGAGCGTAGCAAATTTCAGAGTGGCGGCAGTGCGGACATGATGTTCGCCACGCCATGGTCACCGATCGAGACATTGCTGCTGGCACTGCTATGCGCGGCCACCCTGTTCTTCGCTGTCATCACGCCGCCCTTCCAGGCGCCGGACGAAAACCAGCATTATATGAAGGCACTGGCGTTGGTGCAGGGCGATGTCCTGACCCGGCAGCAGGGCGAGGCGATCGGCATCGACCTGCCCCGCGCGGCGCTGGACATTCATGCCGTCGATTTTCCGACCGATGTACCGCCCACCCCGCGCCGGTTCGATCGCGCGCAGATCGCCGCCAGTGCGCAGGCGGATGCCGGGCGCTCCGGCACGAGCTTTGCCGATTTCCCCAATGTCGCCAGCTATGCGCCAAGCCTTTATGCACCCGGTGCGGTCGGGTTGACGATCGGCAAGGCGATGGGCCTGCCCTGGATCGATGCCTTCTATGTGGGGCGGCTGGTCAATGCGCTGACGGGACTGGCGCTGCTGATCGCGGCGCTACGGCTGTTGCCGTTCGGGCGCAATGCGCTGCTGGCGACGGCGCTGCTGCCGACCTTCGCCTATCAGACCGGATCGCTGTCTCCCGACGCGGTCATCAACGGGTTGGGCTTTCTGGGACTGGCACTGGCGCTGCGCACCGGGTTCATGACGGCCACGCCGGCGCGATCGACCGCCCTGCTGGTGACCGGACCGCTGCTGGCGCTGTGCAAGGGCGTCTATCTGCCGCTGATGGCCGCCGGGCTGCGCTGGCAGCAGCATCGCCGCGATATGCGACCGGGCCTGATTCTGGGCGCGATGGCGCTGGGCGCATTCGCTTTCGTCGGCTGGATGCATTATTCGGGCGGCAGCCAGGCGCTTTACCATATCCAGTCGCGCCGGACCGGCGAGACGATGATGACCGCGCCGCTGGGCGAACAACTCAACATCGTGCTGCATGATCCGGTCGGCTATGTCCGCATCTTGGTCAGCAGCGTAATTGAGCGGACACCGGTCTATGCGTTGCAGATCGTCGGGCGGTTCGGCTGGAACGCCATATTGTTGCCGCTACTTGCCTATCCGCTAGCCCTGCTGATGCTGGGGGCCGGTGTTGCCAACGGGAGCGGCGCGCGCTTCGGCATGGGCCAGCGGCTCTGGTGGCTGGCGGTGGCGGCGGGCATCGCGCTGCTGATCGAAACGGCCATGTACCTGACCGGGACACCGCTGGGCGCAGACTATATCCAAGGGACGCAGGGGCGCTATTTCCTGCCGATCCTGCCGCTGGTGCTGATCGCCCTGTCTCCGGCGGAAGCGGTGCGCGGCGCGCATAAACTGTTCGCCATCGCCGCGATCCTGCTGGCCCTGATCGCGGCGGCTACTGTGTTCGACAGTTTCTGGGTGCATGGCTTCGTCACCAGCGACGGCATGCCGCCGCACAGCAGCATCGGCCGCGCCTTGCTGCTACCCTCGCCGCGTTGGTAGCCAGATCCGGCAGAAGGCGAGCCAGCCCAGCCCTTCGATCCAGCCGGCGGTGACGTCGCTGGGCCAGTGGACGCCGAGCCAGACGCGGCTGATGCCGATCAGCGCGATGATGGCGGCCGCCACCCCATAGCCGGCGGGTCGCGCGATCAGCATCGCCAGCGCGCCGAAAAACATCATGTTCCCGGCCGCGTGACCACTGGGAAAGCTATATGTATGGACGACGTCCAGATGCGGCAGAAGGTCGGGCCGTGGGGCGGCGAAAATCTGCTTGAGGATCAGGTTCAGCGCCGTGCCACCGGCCATCATCGCGGCCAGCCAATAAGCGCTCTTTCGCCGTCCGACCCAGAATAGCGTACCTAAAGAAAAGGCCAGCAATATCAGCCGACCCGCCGTTCCGCCGACGGCGGAGGCGCTGCGCATCCATGGCGTGACATGCTGTCCCATGGCGCTGTCCCGCGCGGCCCCTGCCCGCTCCATCAATCCGACATTCAGCCCATCGAGCCATCCCGCGCGCTGCATGAGCGCGATCGCCAGGACGCAAAAAAGCGCGAGAGCCAGAGCCCCCGCGCCTTTCACAACGGTTTTGCGCCGATCAGATATGGAGCGCGCGCCCATAGGCCGCGAGCACGCTTTCGTGCATCGATTCCGAGATGGTCGGATGCGGGAAGACGGTGTGCATCAATTCCGCCTCGGTCGTCTCCAGCGTCTTGCCGATGGTATAGCCCTGGATCATTTCCGTGACTTCCGCGCCGATCATGTGGGCGCCCAGCAGCTCGCCGGTCTTGGCGTCGAACACGGTCTTGGTGAAGCCTTCCGCCTCGCCCAGCGCGATCGCCTTGCCATTGCCGATGAAGGGGAACATGCCGACCTTCACCTCGTAGCCCGCTTCCTTCGCCTTGGCCTCGGTCAGACCGACGCTGGCGATCTGCGGATGGCAATAGGTGCAGCCCGGAATGTTGCGCACATCCATGGCGTGGGGATGCTTGCCGGCGATCGCCTCCGCCACGATCACGCCTTCATGGC
The DNA here is from genome assembly GCF_031843765.1 of Sphingobium sp. WCS2017Hpa-17. Classification (NCBI taxonomy): domain Bacteria; kingdom Pseudomonadati; phylum Pseudomonadota; class Alphaproteobacteria; order Sphingomonadales; family Sphingobiaceae; genus Sphingobium; species Sphingobium sp. WCS2017Hpa-17. Next base: position 13,077 of record NZ_JAVTIV010000011.1, on the reverse strand, counting down.
TCGCCTTGTGCGCCAGCCATGGCGGCGCGGTGACGTCGCCAATCGCCCAGATGCCGTCCACATTGGTCTTGCAGGTCGGATCGGTGACGATATGGCCCCGCTCCGTCTTGATACCCAGTTCCTCAAGGCCGATATTCTCGGTGTTGGGGACGATGCCGATCGCGACGATGACATGGCTGTAGTCGCCGGTAACGACCTTGCCGTCCTTGTCCTTGATCGCGGCCTTCACGCCGTTCGCACCAACTTCCAGCTTGTCGACGCCAGCGCCGGTGAGGATGGTCATGCCCTGCTTCTTGAGCGCCTTTTCGAGGAAGGCGGACACGTCCTTGTCCTCGACGGGAACGACGCGGTCCATCATTTCGACGACGGTGACGTCGGCGCCCATGTCGTTATAGAAGCTGGCAAATTCGATGCCGATCGCACCTGATCCGATGACCAGCAGCTTGGCCGGCATTTCCGACGGGGTCATGGCGTGGCGATAGGTCCACACGCGCTTGCCGTCCGCCTTGGCGAAGGGCAGGTCGCGGGCGCGGGCGCCAGTGGCGACGATGATGTTCTTCGCGGTCAGCTCTTCGGTCTTGCCGTCCTTGGTAACGGTCAGCTTGCCTTTTCCGGTCAGCTTGCCGTCGCCCATATGGACGGTGATCTTGTTTTTCTTCATCAGGTGCGTCACGCCCTGATTCAGTTGCTTGGCGACGCCGCGCGAACGCTTCACGACAGCTTCGATGTCGGCGCTGATCTTCTCAGCCTTGAGGCCATAATCGCCGGCATGCTGCATATAGTGGAAGATTTCCGCCGAGCGCAGCAGCGCCTTGGTCGGGATGCAGCCCCAGTTGAGGCAGATGCCGCCCAGATTTTCGCGCTCCACGATCGCGGTCTTCAGGCCCAGTTGAGCCGAACGGATGGCGGCCACATAGCCGCCGGGGCCGGAGCCCAGAACGATGACGTCGTAATTCTCAGCCATGGTCAGTCTCTCTAATCTTATTCCGCCGGAAGGGGCGGCACGGAACGGGGCTGACGATCTTCACCGATCGCCACGAAGGTAAAAGTCGCCTTGGTCACGCGATAGCTGCGGTCGTCATGGCGCGCGCGGCGCCAGGCTTCGACCTCGATCTTCATCGACGTGCGGCCAACCGAAACGAGCGTCGCGAACACGGACACTTCATCGCCGACCACGACCGGGCGGAGGAAGGTCATACCCTCCACCGCGATGGTCACGGCACGGCCATGGCCATGGCGGGCGGCAACCGAACCGGCCGCACTGTCCATCAGGCTCATCAGCCAGCCACCGAAAATATCCCCGTAAGGATTGGTATCGGCCGGCATGGCGATGACGCGGACCGCCGGGCTTTCGACCGGCGGCTGTTCGTCGACGAAAGGCATCAGGCGAGCAGGCCGATCGGGTTTTCGATCAGCTGCTTGAATGCCTGCATCAGGCGGGCGCCGTCGGCGCCATCGATGGCGCGGTGATCGAAGCTGCCGGTGGCCGACATGACGGTCGCGATCTGGACCGAGTCATCTACGATATAGGGCCGCTTCTCGCCCGCGCCGATCGCCATGATCATGGCCTGGGGCGGGTTGATGACGGCTTCGAACTGCTTGATACCGAACATGCCCATGTTGGACAGCGAGGCGGTGCCGCCCTGATATTCCTCAGGCTTCAGCTTGCCGTCCTTGGCGCGGGTGGCGAGATCCTTCATCGCGGTCGAGATGGAGGCCACGCCCTTGCCGGCTGCGTCGGTGACGATCGGGGTGATGAGACCACCAGGGATCGACACGGCCACGCTGATGTCGGCGCGCTTGAATTGCAGCATCTGGTCGCCAGCAAACTGCACGTTGCACTCAGGCACCTGCTCCAACGCGACGCCGAGCGCCTTGATCAGCAGGTCGTTGACCGACAGCTTGACCTTGCGGCTTTCGAGGCCGGCGTTGAGTTCGCCGCGCAGCTTGAGCAGCTTGTCGAGTTGAATGTCGACGGTGAGATAGATGTGCGGCACCTGCTGCTTGGACTCGGTCAGGCGGCGCGCGATCGTCTTGCGCATGCCGCTGAGCTTGACGACTTCGTGCGGGATGCCGAAGTCCTGCGCGGCGGCAGCGACCGGTGCGGGGACTGCGGCGGCCGGGGCAGTAGCGGCGGGCGAAGCAGCCGGTGCGGCGGCAGGAGCAGCAGCGCCGGGCTTGGCGCCCTCAATATCAGCCTTCACGATACGGCCGTTGGTGCCGGTGCCGGTGACGCTCGCAAGGTCGATGCCCTTGGCTTCGGCGAGGCGACGGGCCAGCGGGCTGGCCTTCACGCGGTCGCCCGAGGAGGCGGCGGGAGCGGCAGCCGTTTTGGCGGGCACGGCGTCAGCTTTGGAGGCGGCTTCGGCCTTTTCAGGCACCGGATCGGCCTTGGGTGCGGGGGCAGCACCACCGCCAGCGGCGGCAGCGGCGACATCTTCGCCTTCCTCGGCGATGATGGCGATGACGGTGCCGACCTTCACCCCTTCGCTGCCTTCGGACACCAGGATCTTGGCGATCACACCTTCATCCACGGCTTCGAATTCCATCGTCGCCTTATCGGTTTCGATTTCGGCGAGCAGGTCGCCCGACGACACGGTGTCGCCTTCCTTGACCAGCCATTTGGCCAGCGTCCCTTCCTCCATCGTCGGGGACAAAGCGGGCATCTGGATCGTCTTGCTCATGCTTTCGGGCCTCTTCTTGGCTTTACGGCTTTGGTCGTTGGGGCCGTGTTTTCACCCATTCGCCGCTTTGGTCAAGCGACGGCTTGCCAGACCCGCTTTTAAGGCTCACATTTTACCGCTATGGTTAGATGATGCCTTTTGCAGAAACATCGGGCCATAAATAGCATGCGGGAGCGATAAGAAGTGCGGACATATCTGGTCGTCGTGGACGAATCGCCGGAAGCCGAAACCGCGCTGCGCTTCGCCGCGCGCCGCGCCGCCAAGACCGGGGGCGCCGTGCGCATCCTGGCGCTGATCCCGCCAGCCGAGTTCGTCCAATGGGGCGGCGTGCAGGCGACGATGGAGGATGAGGCGCTGCAACGCGCCGAAGCGCTGGTAACGAGCGCGGCCGGCACACTGACCGACGAATCAGGCATCCGGCCCAGCATCACCGTGCGACAGGGCGATGCCGTCGCCGTGGTGCGCGGCACGCTGGAGGAAATGGACGATGTGGCGGCACTGGTGCTGGGCGCCGCGGCCAGCGGCAATCCGGGCAAGCTGGTGACGCACTTTGCCGGCGCGGATGCGGGCAAGCTGCCCTGCCCGCTGATGATCATTCCGGGCGGGCTTGATAGCGACGCGATCGATCGGCTGAGTTAAAAATCCTCCCCTGTGTGGGGAGGAGTAATTAGCGCTTATGCTTGCCCCGCTTGGCCCCAATATGGCGGATATTTTTCGGGCGGCCGCGATGCACGACACCCGGACGGGTGCGGTCGCGCTTCATCGGGCCACCGCGCGGGGCAGGATTGTCGGGCAGTTCGAAGCGAAGCGAGCCGTTGATCGGGTCGGCCTCCGCCAGTCGCAGTTCCAGCCGCTGGCCGACCGTGTAGCGATCGCCGCTCTCTACGCCCTGCAACGCCTTGCCCGCTTCGTCATAGAAGAAATGTTCGGCCCCCATGGTCGATACCGGCACGAGGCCATCGCCGCCCAGCCCATCGACCGTGGCGAAGAAGCCGAAATTCTGAACGCCGGTGATGCGCGCCTTCACCACTTCGCCGACATGGGCGGAGAGGAAAGCGGCGACATAGCGGTCGACCGTCTCCCGCTCCGCTTCCATCGCGCGGCGTTCATGGCCGGAAATCATTTCGCCGACCCGACCCATATTCTCATAATCCTCCTGACTGAGGGAGGAGCGGTCCGGGATCGCCTTGTCCTTGGGCGCGGGCAGGTCGAGGCCGTAGGCACCAACAAGGGCCCGGTGCACCAAAAGGTCGGCATAGCGGCGGATGGGCGAGGTGAAATGCGCGTAGCTGCCCAGCGCCAGTCCAAAATGGCCCATATTCTGCGGCGCATAATAGGCCTGGGTCTGGCTGCGCAGGATCTGGGTCATGATCTGCTCCTTTTCCTCCGACTCCCCGACCTTGCGGATCAGGGCGTTGAAGGTTGCCGGGCGGATGACCTGCCCCAGCGCGAAGTCGATGTCGAAGGTGGCGAGATATTCCTTGAGCGCGACCAGCTTGTCGCGACCGGGGGTTTCATGGACACGGTACATGACCGGCGCCTTCTTCGCCTCCAGCGCCTTGGCCGCCGCGACGTTGGCGGCGATCATATAGTCCTCGATCAGCATATGGGCGTCGAGCCGTTCGCGGACCGCCACGCTGACGATCTTGCCAAATTCGTCCAGCACCACGCGCCGTTCGGGCAGGTCGAGCGCCAGCGGATCGCGCGCTTCCCGCGCCTTGCGCAGCAGCGCCCAGCAGGCCCAGAGCGGCTTCAGCGCGGGTTCGAGGAGATCATTGCTCTTCGTACCGTCGATCGCGGCCTGCGCATCTTCATAGGCCAGCACCGCTACCACCCGGATCACGGCGCGGGTGAAGCGCCATGCCGTCACCTTCCCATTGGCGTTGATGGTGAGGTGACAGGCCATGGCGGCCCGGTCCTGTCCCGCGCGCAAGGAACACATGTCGGACGACAATTCGTGCGGCAGCATCGGCACGACCTGATCGGGGAAATAGACGCTGTTGCCGCGTTTGCGGGCTTCCTTGTCCAGCGCGCTGCCGGGGCGGACATAGTAGCTGACGTCGGCGATGGCGACGATCGCCTTGTAGCCGCCCACATTGCCTTCATCCTCGTCCGGCGTGGCCCAGACGGCGTCGTCATGGTCGCGGGCATCGACAGGGTCGATGGCGACGATCGGCAGGTGGCGCAAATCCTCCCGCTTGTCTTCATGCAGCGGCAGGGCCGACGCTTTGACCGCTTCCTCCTCGGTCCGGTCGGGGAAGACATGGGGGATGCCATGTTTGTGGATGGCGATCATGCTGAAGCTGCGCGGGGCGAAGGGATCGCCGAGAATATCGGTGACGCGGGCGGAAATGCGCGGCGGGCGACCATGAGGTTCGGCCAGCACCAGATCGCCGGGCTTGGCGGTGCCGACGTCGCTGATCAGCGTATCCTTGCGGATGCGCTTGTCGACCGGGCGCAGCCACAGTTTGCCGTCGGCCATCTGCTCGACCACGCCCAGCAATTCCTCGCTGGCCTTGGCGAGTTTCTTCATCGGGTGGGCGACCCAGCCCTTCCCCGCTTCCTCCGTGCGAGCGAGGATGCGGTCGCCGATGGTCAGCGCACCGCGTTTGCCCCGTTCGACCACGCGCAGGCGGGGCGCGGGCTGGCCTTCGGCTTCCCACCGTTCGGGCGTGGCGATCAGGGTCGTGTCGTCCACATCGACGATGCGCAGCACCGTGACCTTGGGCACGCCGCCCATCTTGTGGAAGGCGCGAGCCGGGCCAAGGTCGATCAGCCCCTCGTCCGCCATGTCCTTGAGCAACGCCTTGAGCGCGATCTTCTCCTGCCCTTTCAGGCCGAACGCCTTGGCGATTTCGCGCTTGCCGGCGGGCTGGTCCGACGTGGTGATGAAGTCCACCACCTGATCGCGGGTCGGGAAACCGGCGGGACGGACTTTGGTGCGGGCGGGTGTCTTGCTTTTGGGGGTCGATGCCATGGACCAGCTATAGGGATGCGGCGGCGGCTATACCAGCGCTATGGCGGGCCGATGATGACGCTTCGTTGGAGCAGGCATGAACGCCCTGATCCTGATCGCCGCCGCCGCGAGTGCCGCCCCCTTGCCCTCCCCCGTCCAGAAGGATGGCGCGGAGCATTATGTGTGGGGCGGGGTGAATGACGGCTGGCATCTGGTGAAGCGCGACGACCTGTCGGTGATTGAGGAGCGCATCCAGCCGGGCGCGGCCGAGGTGCGGCACTATCATGAAAAGGCGCGACAATTTTTCTATGTGCTGGCGGGCGAACTGACGATGGAAGCGGCAGGGCAGACGCACCGGCTGACGTCAGGGCAAGGGATAGAGATCGCGCCGGGAGTACCGCATCAGGCGCAGAACCGGAGCGCCTCACCGGTGAAGATATTGGTTACATCAACACCCAAAAGCCATGGCGATCGGGTGGAAGCACCGCTGGCGCAATAGGATGTGCGCTGCTTAACTTCGCACATTTCCCGCATGTTTCGACATTTTGATGCGCGAGTTGGAAATTTTGTTTCTACGACGTGGCGCTGGTTAATGACGGTACAGAGCCACATCCGGTTTAGCATGGGCAAGGGCGTGTAGGACAGAAATGGGTGGAGAGCGGCCATTCCCCTCCCGCCTGCGGGAGGGGCAGCGAGACTTGCGCGCGCAGCGCGTTAGTCGCAGCGGGGTGGGCTGTCGCGACGTCCAGTCCACCCCCTAGCCCCCTCCCGTAAACGGGAGGGGGGCCATGTCCATTTCTGGTCGTTTCCAGCCCCTACCCCGCCAGCTTGCTCGCCCTTTCCCGCCAGGCCTCTGCCAGGACCGGCATGGTGGCCAGTGCCTGCACCGCTTCGGGCTCGCGCTTGTGGCCGCTGCCGATGAGCAGGTGGAAGACGCGGGCTATGCTCCAGTCGGGCAAGGGGCGGTCCAGCAGGTCCATGCGCGTGCCCGCCTGCGCCTCCCCTTCGCGCAGGACGCGGAAGTAAAGGCCGCTGCGGGCGGTCTTGACGATGGTGGCCATGATGTCGCGCGCACCGAAGCGGTGGTCGAGCTTCCAGCAGGGCTGGCGGCCATGGCTGACTTCCACGATCGCGCTGCCCAGCGAGAAGCGATCGCCGAGGCATATGTCGGTTTCGGTAAGGCCGCGCGAGGCGATATTTTCGCCAAAGGCACCGGGCGCGTCGAGCAGGCTCTGGTCGGGCTTGCGTTCGCGCCACCAGCCATAATGATCCTGCGGATAGAGGTGGATCGCCTTGTCCCAGCCGCCATGGTGGATGCGATCGGCCACGGCATCCCGTTCAAACCCGTCCCATGTGATGCGGACCGGGCCGTCAACCGGCTGCTTGGCGATGGCGCTGTAATCCTCGCCGCGGAACGGGACGGGCGTGCCGACCAGCAGCGCGTCGATGGTCATGGATGGGGTCGTCATGGACCCACATTGCCATGGTTGCGCGCCGGAGGCGATGGCCGCTTGTCCGGGACAGGCCTTGCTCCGCCAATTCTCGTTTTCGCCGGAAGAGCGGTCAGCCCGCGCTCAGTTCCGAGCGCAACTTCAGGACATGGCCGCCATTGTCGGCGGTGATGAGATAGGCGGGGTCGCGGGTCGAGCCGTTGCGGCGGATCAGCGATCCTTCGATCGTGCGCTCGACATGGCGGTCGAACCGTTCCGCGATGCGCCCTCGGCCGACGCCCTGCCCCCAATTCCATTTGACCCGCGTTCCCTTACGGAATGTCTCGGTCATGGGGCATCCTCTCCTATTTTGGGCACATGCTGCGCCGGCCGTTACTCGTCGTCAGCGAAGGCAAAATTCCCGGCGAGCACTCTGGTTCCCTTGGGTTTTCACGCGGGTTGATATAAGGGGCGCCGATGGATGCTACCGGCCTGCGCGTTGCCCTGTTCAGCGGCAATTATAATTATGTCCGCGATGGTGCGAACCAGGCGCTCAATCGCTTCGTCGGCTATCTGCTGAAGCAGGGCGCGGCGGTACGCGTCTATTCACCGACCACCGATACCCCCGCCTTCGAGCCGGCCGGCGATCTGGTCAGTACCCCCTCCTTCCCGGTGCCGGGGCGCAAAGAATATCGGGTGCCGCACCGCATGTCGGCGGCGGTTCGCCGCGACCTCAAGGCATTCGCGCCCAATATCGTCCATCTGTCCAGCCCCGATCCGCTGGGGCATCGGGCGCTGAGCTGGGCGCGGGCGCGCGGCCTGCCGACGGTGGCATCGGTGCATACGCGGTTTGAAACCTATCCGCGCTATTATGGGCTGGCCTTTCTGGAGCCGCTGATCGAATCCATCCTGCGCCGCTTCTATCGCCGCTGCGACGCGATCGTCGCGCCGTCCGAATCGATGGCGCAACTGCTGCGCAACCAGCGGATGAATTATGATGTGGGCATCTGGACGCGCGGGATCGACCGGGAGATATTCAACCCCGGCCGGCGCGACATGGCATGGCGGCAATCGCTGGGCATAGGCGATGATGCACCGGTAATCGGCTTCATCGGCCGGCTGGTGATGGAAAAGGGGCTGGACGTCTTTTCCGACACGATCGATCAGTTGACCGCGCGGCAGGTGCAGCACAAGGTGCTGGTCGTCGGCGAAGGCCCGGCGCGCGAATGGTTCCAGAACCGCTTGCCCCATGCCGTGTTCACCGGTTTCCAGAAGGGCGCGGAGCTGGGCCGCGCGGTGGCCGGCATGGACATGCTGTTCAATCCGTCGGTGACGGAAACGTTCGGCAACGTCACGCTGGAGGCGATGGCATGTGGCCTGCCCACGGTCGCGGCGCGCGCGACCGGCAGCGAAAGCCTGGTGACGGAAGGCGTGACCGGCCGGCTGATCCGCCCCGGCGCGATCAGTGCCTTTGCCGATGCGCTGCAAGCCTATTGCATCAATGCGGATGCCCGCCACGCCGCAGGCGCCGCCGCGCAGGCGCGGGCCGAGCGCAATGGGTGGGATCAGGTCAATCAGGCGCTGGTCGACACCTATCTGCGCGTCATTGGGCAGCGGGCGCAGGGGCTGGCGCCGAAATCCAGCCCGGTTCCATAATCCGTCCCATCGCCTATATCGGTGGCGATGGCCGACCTTTTCGCTCCCGATGACCTGCCCGGTGCCGATGTGCCGGCCGATACCGCCCCCCTTGCCGACCGGCTGCGCCCGCGCACGCTGGCCGATGTGGTCGGGCAGGAACATCTGACCGGGCCGGACGGCGCGATTGGCCGGATGGTGGCGGCGGGGCGGCTGTCCTCCATCATATTGTGGGGGCCGCCCGGCACCGGCAAGACGACCACGGCACGGCTGCTGGCGGATGCGGTGGGGATGCGTTTCGCGCCCATTTCGGCCGTCTTCTCCGGCGTGGCCGACCTGAAAAAACTCTTCGCCACCGCGAAGGAGCATGCCCGACGCGGCGAGAAGACCTTGCTCTTCGTCGACGAAATTCACCGCTTCAATCGGGCGCAGCAGGACGGCTTCCTACCCTTTGTCGAGGATGGCACGGTGACTTTGGTCGGGGCCACGACCGAAAATCCGAGTTTCGAGCTGAACGCGGCCCTGCTGTCGCGGGCGCAGGTGCTGATCCTGCGCCGGCTGGATGCCGCCGCGCTGGAGCAGTTGCTGGACCGGGCCGAAGCGCTGACCGGACGGCCGGTGCCAATCGACGCCGCCGCGCGCGAGGCGCTGGTGGCGAGCGCGGATGGCGACGGGCGCTTCCTGCTCAATCAGGTCGAGACGCTTTATTCGATCGACTTGGCCCAGCCGCTCGATCCGGCCGGCCTGTCCGCCCTGCTTCACCGCCGGGTCGCAGTGTATGACAAGGATCGGGAGGGGCATTATAACCTCATTTCCGCCCTGCATAAGTCGCTGCGCGGGTCGGACCCGCAAGCGGCGCTCTATTATCTGGCACGGATGCTGACGGCGGGGGAAGAGCCGCTCTATGTGCTGCGGCGACTGGTGCGGTTCGCGACCGAAGATATCGGCCTCGCCGATCCGCAGGCGGTGGTGCAATGCCTGGCGGCGAAGGATGCCTATGATTTTCTGGGGTCGCCGGAGGGCGAACTGGCGATCGTGCAGGCGTGCCTCTATTGCGCGACCGCGCCCAAGTCCAACGCCGGTTATATGGCGATGAAGGCGTCGTTCAAATCCGCGCGCGATACCGGATCGCTGATGCCGCCGATGAACATCGTCAACGCGCCGACCAAGCTGATGAAGCAGGTCGGCTATGGCAAGAACTATCAATATGATCATGATGCGGCGGAGGGCTTTTCCGGGGCCAATTACTGGCCGGAAGAGATGACGCCGCAGACCTTCTATACGCCGACCGAGCGCGGGTTCGAGGCGCGGATCGCCGAGCGGATCGCCCATTGGGACCGGTTGCGGGCGGAGCGCGGGGGACAGTGACGCCCCGCTTTGCGCGGTTCGCGGCGATCGACTGGTCGGGAGCCAAGGGGGCGCGGCACAAGGGGATTGCCGTGGCGCTGTGCGAAGGCGGCGATGCTGTGCCGTTCTTGGTTGCCGCGCCGGATGGCGTCTGGTCGCGACAGGCGGTGGCGGACTGGCTGATCGGCGCCGCGCAGGAGGCGCCGACCCTGTTCGGCTTCGACTTCAGCTTCGCCCCGCCCTTTGTCGCGCGGGGCGGCTATCTGCCGGGCGATGTGGTGCCGAAGGACGGGCCGGCCTTCTGGGCCTATGTCGATGCGATCTGCGACGATGCGGATCTGGGCGCGGCGGGCCTGCTGGAGGTCGCCCATCGCCGCCATTTCTATTTCGGCAAGGCGGACGGGGTAAAGGCGGATTTCATGCACAACCGTGTCTGCGAGGCCCATTATAATGCCGGCGGCGGCGGCAAGCCGTCCACCGTCTATGACGCAATCGGTGCAGCGCAGGTGGCCAAGGCCAGCTTTGCCGGTATGCGACTGCTGCATCATGTGCGACCCCATGTGCCGGTCTGGCCGTTCGATCCGATACCGGACGCGGGATCGCTGATTGTGGAAATCTACACCAGCATCGCCGCCCGCGCCGCCGGACGGCCCAAGGGGCGCACCAAAATACGCGACAGGGCGGCACTGGACGATGCGTTGGCGGCGCTAGGATCACAGCCGCATGGTGGCGTAATGCCCGACGATCATGGCGCGGATGCGATCGTAACCGCCGCATGGATGCGACGGGCGGCGTTGCAGCCGGACCTTTGGACACCATCCGCAATGACCGCGCAAATCGCTCGCAGCGAAGGATGGACCTTCGGCGTCAGCTGACCGCCATCCCAAATGGCACATTAACTTTTATTCATGGAATAAAAGCCGTTCCCGCTGCGTAAATGCCGACAAATGTGTCGGGGTAAGACAGTGAAAGAAGAAGAAGTCCATCTGGTGCCGGTCAGCCTTCAGGGCCGTGCGGAGGCATGCGAGGAGATCGCCGCGCAGGCGCGTGCGGGCGCCGACCCCGGAGAATTGCTGGCACGACTGGCCTTGATCATGGCAGCAGATCTTCGGGATCAAATGTCGCTTTGAACGCTATCCGGTCCCGCAACGGGCCGGACTCTAACCGCATGATGGCCCACCGACCGGCAAGGATGCTGTTTCATGCGTTGACCGGGAAATCGGGTTTCTCTAGGGACGCACCAGATGGCCGGATTAGCACAGCGGTAGTGCAGCGGTTTTGTAAACCGAAGGTCGGGGGTTCGATCCCCTCATCCGGCACCAGGATTTCCGGGCTTTTGGCCCAATTCACATCATAGTTCGAAGGTGCGCGTGAACCTTCAATAAGTCAATGCCTCAGCCGCGTTGGCGAGGAATGATGGCGAAAATCTTCCATAAACACGCTCTGTGATTCGGCTATCAGTGTGGCCAAGAAACTGAGCAATCTGAGAAAACGGCGTGTTTGCCTCTGCCATCCAGACGGCAGCACTGTGCCGCATCATGTGTGGCGTGGCCTTCAAGCCTGCCCGGCGCGCGGCGGCGGCAAATCCGTTTTTGATCGATGCAACCCTTTCCCTACCATGCTCGACCACAAAGTCAGACATCGCGCCTGCTTTAGCCTCTTCCAGCGCGGCGCGAAGCTGCGCATTCATTGGCACGGTCGCCCTGTATTTGCTCGTCTGCACCCGCTCATGCGGATTGAGGATGATGACATTACGATCGAAGTCCACCCGATCCCAGGTCAGATCCAAAAGCGCGTTGGTGCGCGCGCCGGTGCCAACCGCCAACTGGAGGAAGAGCCGAATATGCGGGGCCTGAGCATTTTCCAGAAGCCTCCGAAATTCCGCCTTGCTCAGGTGTCCCACCGTCGATGAGGGGAAGGCCGGCATTTTGATAAAAGGCGCCTTGCTTATCAACTTGGCCTTTTCCGCCCAATTCAGGGCCGCCCGTATCACCGCCAGTTCGTTGCGGACTGTGATCGGCTTGCAGTGCGCACGCTTGGCGCGGTAGTCGTCTGGCGTCTTGCCATCAATGCGAGCGACCGGGAGATTGCCCCAGAACGGTTTCGCGGCCTTCCAAGCGACCGTTGCCCGCTTGATCGAGAGCATCGACGACTTCTCAGCCAGATATGCGTCAACCGCCTCCCCCACTGTATGCGCCTGCCCGCCTATTGACCGGCGTTGCCAGAATGAACGAGCTGCGGCCTCTGCCGACGCTCGATCAGCCGTTCCAAGCGAATGTCGGTGGCGTCGTCCCTCCTCATCTGTCCAGACGATGGCGAGCAGCTTTCGGTATCGTTGCAGGGTGTAGTCTGGCATTCAAATCGTTCCACTTCGTCCGCCCTGATCCGCAAAAGCTTGCCGCCCAACTTGAACGCCCGGAGGCTTCCGCCCCGAATCAGGGAATAGACGGTATCTGTTCCACAGCCCCAATGCTCGGCAAGGCTGGCAACGCTGAAAACCTGCGCAGTCATTCCCCCTCCCCCTTCAATGCAGCGTCCGGAGGCGCAGGAAGCGGCATCCAGTGCGAATAATCGTCTATGCTGGACCAGCCATGGTCGCAATCGGGATGGATTTCGCCCGTCTCGTCGTCAGCCCAGATGACATAGGTTTCCCACCAGCGCGCGTCCGTCTTGACGTTCCGGACAATGGCGGTCGCAAGGAAATGGGTGCCATCACGCGGCGCGGTTTCGATCGGTTGCCAGCCACCATCGCCATCAAGCGATGCCACTCGACACGGCCAGCCGCCACAATAGTCCCGAAAGTCCGCCTCCATTCCGCGATCACGGATGAAGCTAACCATGCTGCGCGCCCATGCTTCGTGGTTGAGTTTATTCATCCCCCACCTCCACCACCCGCATCGGCAACGGAGGCCGCGATGCCGGGTCAACGTCATCGCTGAACCGGCGCTCAATCTCGCGATCTTCCGCCCGGTGTTCGGCGCACATCAGGCCATGGTCGGCGTGCTGGCCTTCGCAGGCTTCCGAC
>NZ_JAVTIV010000010.1:0-136542 GCF_031843765.1 Sphingobium sp. WCS2017Hpa-17 | reverse complement strand
ATCTTGTCCGAGAGCCGGATGCGGGAGATCTGCACGTCCGGTTCGATGAGCAGGGAGTGGAAACGGACCGTCTGGCAAGCCCCACAGGCGCGCCGCACGACACCGCGCCACTTCCTGACTCTACCGAGGTCGGCGCTATCGCGCGATCAAGAAAACTCCTGCAACGGCGAGCGCGAGGCCGACGCATTTAGTCCAGGGCAGCGGCTCGCCCAGGAAAAAGACGCCCAGCAGCGCGCCGCCGACAATAAACATGCCATAGATCGGCACGACGACGCTAGCCGGCCCCATGGCCAGCGCCCGGAACAGCGAACTGACGGCGATCGCCAGCGAGACGCCCGCCGCGACGGTCCAACCGATATTGGCGCCGCGTAAACCGCGCCAAGCCGCTACATGCCCGCCGCCCGTCACCAGGGTCGTCGCCCAGACCGAGAGGAACACGATCCCGACGGACAAGGCCAGGACGCGAAAGCCCGACAGGCTGTGATCGCGGGTGGCGAGCTTTACAAAGAGCGTCGTGCTCGAATAGCCGGCCATGCCGATCAGGGCCCAGACGACATAGTTCATGGCACAATCTCCTGTCGGGCTGGCGGTTTCAATCGAGGCCGGGCAGCGGCGCGGCCGGATTGACGTGGCCCGCCGAGCGCAGATCGGCCCAGAAGTCGACGGGGACGACCTCTTCCAGCGCGGCCCGGTCTTCGGCGATGCGGCCGGGGCGGCTGGCACCGGGGATGACGGCGGCGACGGCTGGGTTGGCGAGCGAGAATTGCAGGCCGGCGGCCTTCATGCTGACGCCATGCCGGTCAGCGATCGCCTTGATCCGCGCCACCTTGTCCAGGACGGCCGGGGTGGCCGGCGCATATTCAAAGTTCGGCCCGCCCACGAGCGCACCGGAACTGTAGGGGCCGCCGACAATGATATCGAGGCCGCGTTCGGCGAGCGCCGGCATCACCCGCTGCAGGGCGCGATCATGGTCGAGCAGCGTATAGCGCCCGGCGAGCAGGAAGCCGTTGGGGCGCGGTTCCTTCAGGTCGAGCAGGGTCTCGATCGGTTCGGTCAGGTTCACGCCCAGACCCCAAGCCTTGATCACGCCCTCATCGCGAAGACGATCGAGCGCGCGGAAGGCGCCAGTGCGGGCCTGTTCGAAACGGGCGATCCATTCGTCGCCCCAGAAATCGCGGGCCAGGTCGTGGACGAAGACGATCTCGACATGGTCGGTGCGCAGCCGCTTCAGGCTGTCCTCGATCGAACGCAGCGTAGCGTCATGAGAATAGTCGTTGACGATGCGGTTGGCGCGGCCATGGGCAAAGACGCCGGCCTTTTCGCCCTGGTCACGGGCGCTGACATCCTCTACCTCGTCCAAGATGACGCGGCCCACCTTGGTGCTGATGACATAGTCGCCGCGCGGCTTGCCGGCCAACGCCTCGCCCATGCGCAGTTCCGCGAGGCCCGCGCCATAGAAGGGGGCGTTGTCATAATAGCGGATGCCGTCGTTCCAGGCGGCCTCGACGGTGGCGATCGCCTCTTCCTCTGGGATGGCGCGGAACATGTTGCCGAGCGGCGCGGCGCCGAAGCCGAGCGTGCCGGGCAGGATCGATGTGAGGGACATGGGGTGTTTCCTTTCGTTCAGGCGATGGCGTCGAGCACGAAGGCGCTGCGCTCCGCGAGGTCGCTGATGGTGGCGAGATAGGTCTGGAAATGCGGGCTCGCGCGGTGCGCGGCGATCGCCGCATCGTCGACATAGAGTTCGTCGAGGACGAAGCGCGTGGGCTCCGCCTGATCCCGCCACAGATCGTAGCGCAGATTGCCCGGCTCGGCACGGCTGGGCGCCAGCATCGCATCGAGCAGTGCCCGCAGCGCCTCTGCCTTGCCCGGTCGGGCGGTCAGGATGGCGACGATCTTCAAGGGGGCAGGCATGGCGGTGGTCCTTGCGATGGGGGCGGAACGCTGGCGTAGCGCCCCGCCGGTCTTTCTGGTGTTCATGCCCGGTCGAGCGCTTCGATCAGCCGGGCAGCGAGCGGATGATCCGAATGAGGGTTCTGCCCGGTAATCAGTTCGCGGTCGACAATGACATGGGGGGCGAAATCAACGGCCGTGGTGACGACCTCGCCGCCGGCGGCCGTCAGCGCGCTCGGCATGTCGAAATACATCTTCGCATGCAGGATATGGTCCTCGACCACCTTCTCCTCGCTCGCCGAAAAGACGGTCATCCGATAGCCCCTGTAGAGCCAGTCCGATGCCCACTCACTGGCCTTCGCCGGATCGTCGGCGATCATCGCGGCGCGGAAGGCGCGCGGATCGCTCATGGCGGCGGCCAGTGCGATCGGGCCGTGGCACAGCAGCGCGGTGGGCTTGGCCGTCGCATGAAAGTGGCTCAGGATCTCGCCCAGTTCCGCGCTCTGCATCAGGTCCACGGCGGGGGCCTGCCCGCCGGGCACGAACACCGCCGCATAGGCATCCAGCCCCTCGGCGATCACCTGCCGCAGAGTGCGGACGGCGTTCATCGCCGGATCGGTGTCGAAATAGGCGCGGGCTTTGGCATAGGCCGCTTCGTCATCGCCGAAATGGGCCGGGGAGTCGGATGCGGCATCGATCGTCGGCTTGGTGCCGTCCGGCGTCGCCAGCACGATATCGTAACCCGCATCGACCAGCGCCATCGCCGGTACCACCGTTTCATTCAGATATTGCCCGGTCGCGCCCCAGCCATTGCCCCGGACCTCGATCCGCGTGGCGTTGGAACCGATCACCAGTATCTTACCCTTGCTCATGGGAGTCTCCTTGAAAAATGCCTGTGTCCGCTGTGGACGCCCCCTCAATGCGCCAGCCGCACTCATTGCAGAAGTTTATTCCTTGGATTTTAGATATGCGCATGAGAATATAACTGATGCGCTATGATCTCAATCTGCTGCCGATCTTCGTCGCGCTGATGGAGGAGCGGAACGTCACCCGCGCAGCCGAACGGCTGGGGATGACGCAGCCTGCTATGTCTAATGCGCTTGCCCGGTTGCGGCTGATGCTGAAAGACCCGCTGTTCGTGCGCGAGCGCTACGGCATCCAGCCGACGCAGGTGGCGCTCGATCTGGTGCCGTCGATCACCGACGCGCTGGCGACGCTGGACGATGCGGTGCTGGGCCAGCAGAGCTTCGATCCCGCCACCGCCGATCGGCTCTTCACGATCGCGCCCAATGGCTATGTCGAATTCGTGCTGGTGCCCGCGATCGTGGCGCGGTTGGCGGAGTTGGCGCCTGGCATCAAGCTACGGCTCACCCCCTATGGCAATGATCTGGTCGAGACCGGCGCCGTGTCAGGCACGACCGCTATAGTACTGGGCCGGATCGTCGAGCCGCCCGACAATCTGGTGGTGCAGCATCTGATGGATGAAGGGCTGGATTGTGTGGTGCGGGCCGACCATCCGGAGATCGGCGATACGATCAGCCGCGCGCAGTTCGAACGACTGAAGCATGTGAATGTCATCCCGCCGGGGCGTCTGCGGGCCGGGCTTTTCCAGGCGCTGGCGAAACAGTCGCTGAAGCGCGAGGTCGCCCTTTCCGTCACGAACTTCTTCGCCGTTGTGGAGATGGTCGCCGTGACCGATTATTGCGCGACCTTGCCGCGCCTAATCTGTCGGCGGTTGCGGCATGATCCCAGACTCAGAATATTGCCGGCGCCGGTCGATCTGGGCAGCTTCCCGGTCGAGATGGCCTGGCATGTCCGCTATCGCCACGATCCGGCGCATCGCTGGCTGCGCGGGACCGTGGCAGAAGTCGTCAAGCAGGTGTCAGCGGGAGAGTAGAACAACAAGGAAATGCGTATTCTTGTTTTGAACTGCAATTGCGGGGGGAGTAGCGGTCGGTCTGGACCTGAGCATCATGCGTTCGCCACCGAATGGCGAGGATGGGTCCACTTCAGCTAGCCTACAGTTGTTTTCTCAAAGCCGTGCTGTTCGCACGATTACTTTTTCGATCCCAGCATCATCCGCGAACCGCCTGGCGCGCTCTATGGCTTCAGTCATAAGCCAGTCGAAGGAACCAGAACCTCCAGAATCACCTTCGGCACTGTCGAAGAAATAGCCTTTTTCCAATCCGCCATGATCGCGATGAACGACGACGGTGACATGGCGCTCCGTTGGTATATCAACCTTGGGCGACAGATAGATAGTCGAAGCCATTTTCTCTCCGGCATTGATCACCTCGGAGAATCTCGAGGTATGAGCGCTATAGCAGATTTGAACATTTCAAGAACATGATGCAAGCTTGATTTCGGGGTTGCCTCTGGCCAGCTCCAAAAATGGACCTTCGATCGAGGGAGGGAGACCTTTGAGCCGGCTATCGCCATTATTTCTTTATGGCATACGGTAAGGCTTGACCACGAGCTTTGTCCCCATATAGCTTACACCATAAATTAATTGAACGCCTCAAGGTAGCTGTGAGGCGCGCATGTAAGGAAGGTAGAATGCTCGCGGCCGATTTCATGAAACCAGGAGCGATCGATGCGCGTCACGACGCGAGTTCGCCCGAGCCTGCAGCTGGAGAAGTTTTGGTCGCCGTAGCAGCATGCGGGATTTGCGGGTCAGACCTGCACATGTTTCGTGACAACAGCTACCGAGAACGGCTCGTGAGATCGACGCCTGAGGGCTATGAAATTCCGGGGCACGAGTTTGCCGGAACGATTGCTGGTGTTGGGCAGGGGGTGACCGATTGGGCGGTCGGTGACCGGGTCGTGGGTGTGACTGGGAATGGCGGCGGGATGGCACAATTCGTCACGGTGCCTGTGAATCCCTTTCAGCTCGTCCGAATCCCGGATGCAGTAAGCTTTGAAGAAGCGGCCACGACCGAACCTCTGGCCGACGGTCTACAGATGGCGCGCAAGGCAGCTATCGCGCCAGGCGAGAATGTTCTTGTCTTCGGCGTCGGCATCATTGGTCTCGGCGTCATACAGGCGATCAAGGCGCGAGGGCTCCAGCCAGGCAGGATCATAGCCGTCGATATCCATGATCGTCGCCTCGAGGCTGCCAAAGCGGTTGGCGCAACCCATGTCGTCAATCCTCGCGAGCAGGATCTGTTCGAAGCCGTCGCGACGCTTTGCGGGCGCGAGGATGATTTTCGCGGCATATCTGCCAAAGTCGATGTGGTCATCGACTGTGCTGGCTATATCCGTCATATCCCGGGGCCAGCACCGCTCCAACTTGCCCTCAATATGGTTGCGAACCGCAACGGCCGCATCGTCTGCTTCGGCGGCTTCGAAGGCGAGATGTCGATCGATTTCAGCAATGTCATTCGCAAGGAGCCCACCATCATGGGTTCCAATGGCTATGCTGCAGAGGAGCTTGTTGAAGCGCTCGATCTGATGGCGGCAGGCAAGGTCGATCGCCGAAGTCTGCTTTCCCATCATTTCCCCCTCGATCAGGTTGGCGAGGCGTTCGCAGCTCAGGGGCGGCCAGATGCGGTCAAGGTCATGCTTCAGGTGGCGCAATGATTCTCGAAGTCATGCAGGGCCAAGGGCACATGATGTGAAGCGCGTGATCACCACTAACGACCCTCAGGGGCGCTCGCGCATCCTGATCGATGAAGAGGTCGCCGCCCATGGACTGATCTGGGAAACCCGCCCTGGAAGTCCGTTAGGCGATGAGCCAGTTGCCAATTTGGGCGACCTGGATTTTCCTGAAGGCGGGATACAGGCTCGCATGATCGAGATACCTGCGGATGAACTGCTCGCGGAATATCTTCGGCATGGGATAGCCGGGCATGACGCCGATGGTTTCCATCGTACTGGGACCATTGATTTTCTGGTACTTCTGGAGGGACGTCTGCGCCTTATTCTGGACGATGGTGCAGTCGAACTGGCTCCCGGTGATGTGGTCGTGCAGCGCGATACCAACCACGCCTGGAGGGCTGGCGAGACTTCAGCTCGCTGTTTTGTCGTCGTCAGCCGACCTGAGGCAAATGCATGAGCGATGCGCAGACTGGAGAGCTTTCAGGCAAAGTTGCGATCGTAACCGGCAGCGCGAGCGGCATAGGGCAGGGGATCGCACTGGGTTTTCTTCGGGCAGGAGCGCGTGTCATCGCGGCAGACCTCAATGCCAATGTCGAGACCCGCAATCTCGCCGCGCGCGAGCGGCTCGAGGGACAGCTTCACGAGGTGCGCGCTGACGTCACACAGGAAGACGACATCGCGCGGATAATCGAGGCGGCACAGGAACGATATGGACGGCTCGACATCATGGTCAACAATGCCGGCGGCTCCGGTGCTCTCGAGCCTATCCTGGACATCGACGCGAAAGGTTTTGATCTCACGTTCGCTCTCCTTGTCCGCAGTGTATTTCTCGGTATCCGCCATGCGGGACGTTTTCTCAAGGCGCAGGGGGAAGGCGGTGTCATTCTTACCACCGGATCGATCGCGGCTCGTGCCGGCGGTTGTTCGCCGAGCCTCTATGCTGCTGCGAAAGCGGCCGTTGTGCAGCTCAGCGCAATGTCGGCTGTCGAGCTCGCACCCTATAGCATCCGCGTGAACACCGTGTCTCCCGGGCCGATCATGATACCTGGATTTGCAAGCAGCGGAATTTCGGCAGAGCAATTGATCGCGCTGCAGCCTTGGCCGGAAGCCGGGCAGCCGTCCGATGTGGCCGCGGCCATGACTTTTCTGGCCAGCGAGAAATGTCGCTTCGCCACGGGAAGCGATTGGGTCCTGGACGGTGGCATTCTGGCGCAGGGGCCGCTCTGGCTTGAACGGCTGTACGGAAAATCGACCTGAGCCGGCCGCTCCCATCGATAGCTCCCGAGGCGCAAAAGATGCAGGCCGAGGCTCGACATCAGCAATCCGGCACGCCCGTTGCGACTATGCCCGGGGATGTGCCCAATTTCATCAGGCGTGGCACGGCAACCTATCGTCGCGCCTCGTTCAGCTTGCTTCTTGGCGGCCTATCAACCTTCAATCTTCTTTACTGCGTTCAGCCCCTGATGCCCGAATTCTCTCGCGTCTTTGGCGTCGGGGCGGATCAGTCAGCCCTTTGCCTTTCGTTGACGACAGCCGCCCTCGCCCCCTCGTTGTTGCTGGCCGCACCTCTTGCCGATCGGTTTGGGCGCAAGCCGGTCATGCTGGTATCTGTGCTGCTTTCTTCGCTTTTGGTCCTGGCGGGCGCTATTATGAACGATTGGTGGGGCTTTCTCGCCACACGAGCGCTGCTGGGGCTGACACTCGGCGGACTGCCGGCAATCGCCATGACCTATCTCGCCGAAGAGATCGAACCAGCGGCACTTGGCGCAACAATGAGCCTCTACATAGGCGGAAACGCCTTAGGCGGGGTCGCCGCGCGCCTCATGAACGGCATACTTGCTGACCATTTCTCCTGGCACCTCGCGCTCGCCATAACCGGCAGCCTTGGTATCTTGGGCGCGCTTGTCATGGGTTGCCTGCTGCCGCGCTCACGCGTTTTCGTACCAGTGGCGCGGCGGGAGCAGGCGCAGAAAGGCGGCTATCTCTCACATCTTAAAAGCCGCCGGACCATGTTGTTGCTAGCCGAGGGCGCGCTGCTGTCTGGCATTCTGGTTACGGTGTCGAACCTGCTTGGCTATCGCCTTGTTGCAACGCCTTTTCATCTTTCGGTCACGCTCGCCAGCCTGGTCTTCGTCACCTATCTGTTGGGATCACCGACCACGATCATTGCAAGTCGCATCGCAGAAAGATTCGGAAAAATACTGGTTCTCAATGCTGGCTTTTGTCTCATTCTTCTGGGTGTCGGCCTGATGATCCTGGATGCACTCACTCCGATCGCGCTTGGTCTGGCTGTTTTAACGGTCGGCTTCTTCACCGCTCATGGTTCGGCAAGCGTCCTGATCACGATGGGTGCGCACGGAAGCAAGGCACAGGCGGCTTCGCTCTATCTCTTTGCCTTCTATAGTGGGTCCGGGATCATCAGCTGGTTCGGAGGGCATGTATGGATCTGGGGAGGCTGGCAGGCAGTGACCCTCTATATTGCCCTGTTGGGAACAGTCGGCTTTCTAATCGCGGTTACCCTTGCCCGTACTGCCAATCGCATTTCCGGCGTGCAACATTGATTGGACCGTTGGAGGCAAGGAGAACTCGGCCTGATCCGGGCGGACGTCAAAGGATGCATATGCTCCTGCCCGAAATCCTGCAGTGATGAAAAATTAACCTCTAGCAGGCGGAGCGGTACGGCAATCTCTCTGGGGTGCTCCCCTGACGCAAATGACTTGCCCAAGGGTACGCATTTATAACCTCAGGGACGACCGATCGGCGGTCGCATTCTGGGTACTGCCACCTCGTGACGGTCGGCCGGCATCATTCCATATTGCCTACCATCACAATTTTGATAGAGTTATTCCGAAATAAAATTTCCATCGCAGGAGACGGATCGTGGCCACTCGAATGAATCCCATCGTGGATTCAGATCGCCTGCCGCAGCCCAGCTCAGATGTTGAAATCAACAAGCGAAACCTTGACGAATTCGGCTATGCGATCCACGCCGACCTCCTGTCCCTCGACCAAGTCGCGGCGTTGAAGGATAGGCTGGTCGAGCAGTCTGAACTGGAATGTGAAGAAGGCGTCGCAACCTATCGACTGGCTGATCGGGATATCATCGGCGACAGGCAAATTGGCTGTCCTCCTTCTGTGCCCGCGTGGCAGGCGGTCCTTGCTCTTCCCAACAAGGGGCAGGTGTTCATCGACGCTCTGATGCACCCTGTCGTGCTTGATTATGGGCGACATATTCTGGGAAACATTCCCTTCTATCTTGCGCAGTCGACCGGGTTGGTCGTTCGCAATGGGTCCGGAGGGCAGATCATGCACTCAGACCAGATCGCGGTTCCATTCGAGACTCCGGTGCCCGTCTATTTCCATGCCATGATCGCGCTCAGTGATTTCGAACTGGGCATGGGCGTCACGGAAATGGTTCCGGGAAGCCATCGATGGCCCGCCCCACGGTTCGATATCGACGAGGCGACCGGCAAGGCTCGCAGCATCGAAAGCGCAGCGAGCGTGCCGATGACATGCAAAGCGGGCTCTGCGATAATCTTTGAGAGCCGGGTATGGCACTTTCAGGGCCGTTCCACCTCGGACAAGACCCGCCTTTCGCTGCTGAACGGCTACTGTCTGCATTTCATCCGGCCGCAGGACGACTATGCTGCCTCGATCATGGATGACGTTTACGAGCGGCTTACGCAGGATGAGCGTCGCATGCTCGGCTTTGAAGTCGTCCAGGAATATACGGGCAGGCTGTTTCCGCGGTCACCAGACGACCGCCGACATAATGTGAACTTCCGCGCGCCTTATATTCCCGAGCTTCGGCGCGGAGGCGACAAGCACGCAGTCCCGTTCGAGGGCATGGGAAGCGAGGAGAGCTAACTACCGCATCCTTACAGGGGCTGATCCAACGGGCAGCCGGGTGGATTTTGCCGACATGAACGGCCACCTCCTCCGGCCGCATTCTATTTTGCCAGCCTTAGCCGACCTTCTCACTGTAGCAGTCTCGAGAACGCGGACTAAGCTCGTCGGTGGCTGGCTTGATAGCTTTGCGAGGGCAGGATCCGCTGGAATAGTGGCTGATCTCTTCGCCTATGCACAGGCGCGCCGACGGTCAGTGCACCGAGGCGATTTCGACTGGGTAGGGTAGTTCCATCTCGTGCAGCCATAAGAGTGCAGCTGCGACGTGGCGGTCGTGCGGACTTAGACTCCTTGGTGGAATCAAAAGGGTCTCACCCGCAGCAGCATTTGCCTCAATAGCGATAATGGCTTGGCGTAGCCTTTCAAGAAACACGCGCTGCGCAAGCGGCGCCATCGCTGTTGGTCGCGGCGCCGAGGACTGCGCCCATTTTTCGAAAGCGCCATCAACCTCAGCTTCGCTCGCGGGATCGTACCGCAAGGCACGGATGCGCTCGCCCTTCTTCCCCTGATAGGGGGTGAGGAGCGGCCAAAGCAGTTTCAAGACCTCGTCGGGATGGGCTTTTTCTGGCTTCACATCGGAGGGGTTCTCTCGAAGCCGTCGTTTCAGGAAGGTAATAAAAAGGCTGACGGACATTGATGCGCTCGGCTGGTGATGGTGAGATGAGCCCGGAAGCCTGATCTCAAAACCTCAGAACAACCCAGTCTCGTTGCGATGCGAGGACTGTACTGGCAAATGTACGCCAGCGAAAGCCGCATGGACGCCAAACACCGATGTCTTCGCAATGTCCACCGCCTCTCATTGCCTTAGATCACCCTGACGCGTTTTTATATGTCCAGGCCCAGTGATCCGGAGCAGGCGCCTCGTCAAAACCGAAATGGCTGCGGATATCGGTGAGCGACCAGTCGAGAAACTCCTCCCACTGTATCATGAAGAGCGGCCGGGTTTGGCGTCGTCCCAGCGATCGGCCGAGTGCAATGCCCTCAAAATAGGCATGGAGAATGTTCGGATAGTGTAGCCCAGCCCGCATGAGGCTTGTGGAGACAAGGAAAGTACCGAACCGGTTCAGCTCTGCAGCCAGACCAGAGCCGAAGTAGCGATCATTTGCCTCGATATTGGCTACGATGAGAGCAATCTCTCCGACCGGGCTTGGATCAAAGCCTGTCACCATATGCTCAATGTCGTGGACCTGGACCCGCCTCTTGTTCAGATATTCAAGATCGGATCTGGCCTCGGCCCGAAACATGAAATCGACCTCCATTCCGCTCTCGGTAATGAACCGTCGCAATTCGGCTCCAAGCGTGCCAGGCGCGTGTCTCGCCAGGTCCTTGGCAGCAAACCGAGAGACGAAACGGCGGTCAAGCCAATCAGCAAATTCGGGTAGTCGTCCGCGTGCCTCTTCCAGGAGTTCATCCAGCAGCCCCGCAGGTGTTACCTCATCAAAGGCGCGCTGCACCTCGGGAATAAGATAGGCTGAGGGCAAATCATGACCGTCGCGCTTGAGCCCCATCTGGGCATATACGTCTCGAAACCTTGGATTGTTGAGATAGGGGGAAGAGCTGACCAGAATACTGCTCACCGCAGGTTCGGCGTTTCCCATGAGATACCGCGCCTCGTCCAAGGCCCCTTGCGCGTCCGTCATTTGTCCTCTCCGCTTCTTGCCGCGCAGCGATCTTCGCCTCCACGTGCGCGAGGAATGTGGGACCTCCGCCAAGCAATTGCAATGCATATTGTATCGTAAATATCGTGGCGCTTTTGCTTTCACAATCTATCGGCAGCGAACCGGCGCATCGTCCAAACCTATATGGCACCAGAGGAGGGCTTAGATAGGCAGGCGATTGCTGGTGCAGCCAGGCTCTGGTCGACCAAAGCGCATTCAACATCGAAGCGACGCGCGATGGGTGGCGCGCGCAAGAGCCATCGATCCAGGTCGGGCTTACCGCTCCGGGGAGACGAGCGGATGCTTGTTCCTAATATCGTCTATCAGTCCTTCGATGGCTTCGACTTCGCTACGCGATCCAAGGCAATTGATGGCCCAATTGCAGTGCGGATGCGTTTTTCTGTCATATAGATGAACATTGCCGATGAGTTTGCGCCATTTTTGACGGGTGCCGCCATGGTCACGCACAAGCCGTGCAATCAGGAGATCCTGCAACTGACCCGTTGTCATATGCTCATCTCCCGAGGCAGGTCGAGCTTTGCATCATCGATCCAGATTTTCGGCGAGCAACGGTACCTCTCCAAGTGCCCGGATCATGTCATTGAGATGGGTGCACCCCGCAGTACGCTTCAGCCATTCGAGCACGGCTGAGCGTAAATGCTGCATCGGGGTGCCAAGAAGCACCTCGATATTAGCGGTAGCCGACTGGCATTCGGGGTGCGGCAGCGTGCCGGCGGTCGCCTCGAGTGACATGAGCCTTCCCGATTGCCTGTCGGCTGTAGCTTCCAGCCGATATTCATGAAGGGCTTCGCGCAATGCGGTTCCGGGAAGGTTGGCGGAGTCCTGGAACAGCGATTGCACGCAAATCTGATCGCCCTCCATCCAGACGTCGATAAGGCGGGCACGGCGGAAATGGATGTTGGTTCCATGCTCGGGGAAATCGTGCCAGCCGACCGGATCGACCGGATCAATCAGCGGCAATACGCAGGCAAGCTTTGGCTTGCCGTCACCGATCGCTCGGACAAATGCGCTCGAGCCTGGTCGAAAGCCAATGCAGACGCCGGCCATCCCGCCAAAATCGTCGGCCGGTATGCCCGCATGAGGATCGGGGATCGCATGATATCGCGCCCAGCACCATTTGCTCACGAGGCTCGCGCCGGCAAGATCGTCGAGAAGCAGATAGAGCGGAGCCTCATGACTCGCGTCTCCAAACAGGCCGTCGATGGCAGCGCGCAAGCTCGATCCGGCCTTCTGCCCCGCAAGGGCGGCCACGTCCAGGCCGGTCGGACCTGACCGGATGTCCGCGATAGTTCTGTGTGAACCAAAATTGCCCTGAATGCTGTCGCTGGCGATAATCCGTGGGAGACTGCCGTCAGCCGGCGTAGCCAAATCGCGGGCACGCCCTTCGAAACGTCCATTCTCAGGGGCGTGAAGTGGCCAGTCCACGTCAATCGACATGGTGCGCCGTATCGACCCTGGCTTGCGCTTTGGGGCATGGCCCATGGGATCGTGGGCAGCTGTTGCATAGATCGGAAGGGGGCGGCCGCTCAAATCAAGGCCCAGCGCTGCAGGCTCGACTGCGCCATGATGATGTTCAGTTCGCGCCATCATACACCGGCAATTGCCAGCCACATCTGCAGCCAAAGGCACATTTGCGGTATCATTACCCGTACAGCTTTTGGCAGCGTTCCATGGCCCGCCGTGCCAGATCAGACAGTAATGGAAAGGCTTCGGCCCGTTCGCGCGCGTGCGCATTGGCGGCGTTGCCCCGGATCACGCGTCCCTTGATGCCGTGGAAGATCGCTGCCAGTCGGAAGAAGTTGAAAGCGACGTAAAAGTCCCAGTTGGCGATCCCGTCCCGCCCGGTCCGTGCGCAATAGGCCGCGACATAGTCCGCCTCCGACGGGATGTTCAGCCCCGCGATGTCGGCGCCGCCCAGCCCCGCCACGATGCTCGGCGGCATCTGGTACATCATCGCATGATAGGCAAAGTCAGCCAGCGGATGGCCCAGCGTCGACAGCTCCCAGTCCAGCACCGCCAGCACGCGTGGCTCGGTCGGGTGGAAGATCATGTTGTCGCAGCGGAAATCGCCATGGACGATGCTGCTCTCGTCGCCCGCCGGGATATTCTGCGGCAGCCATTCGACCAGCGCGTCCATGTCGGCATCGCGCCCTGCGTCCGTATCGTCCAGATATTGCTTCGACCAGCGGCCGATCTGGCGCTCGAAATAATTGCCGGGCTTGCCATAATCGGTGAGCCCCAGCGCGGCATAATCGATGCCGTGCAACCGCGCGATCGTGTCGTTCATCGCATCGAAATAGGCCAGGCGTTCCGCCGCTGGCACGTCGGGGAAGGTGGCGTCCCAGAAGATGCGCCCCTCCACCATGTCCATGACATAGAATATGCTGCCGATGACGCTCTCGTCAGTGCACAGGCCAAAGACATGCGCGACCGGGAAGCCGACGCCGCCCAGCGCAGACAGCACCCGCGCCTCGCGGTCCACAGCATGTGCGCCTTTCAGCGTCTCGCCCGGCGGCTTGCGCCGCAGCACATAGTTACGCCCCGGCGTCATCAGCTTGTAGGTCGGGTTGGACTGTCCGCCCTTGAACTGCTCGACGGTCAGCGGCCCGGCATAGCCCTCGACATGCGCCTCCATCCAGGCGGCGAGCGCAGCCTCGTCGAAGCGATAGGCCTCGCGCACCGCCGTGGTACCGGCATTGGCGTCCGCTCCGGCTGCGCCGCTCACTGACCCTGCGCCTTCTTCCAGTCGCGCTTGATCTTCTTGGCGAGCGACCACTTATGGACTTCGGTCGGGCCATCATAGATGCGGAAGGCGCGGATTTCACGGAACACCTGCTCCACGATCGTATCGTCGGTCACGCCGCTGCCACCCATCACCTGCACGCAGCGGTCGGCGATCCGCATCAGCGCCTCGCTGACGGCAACCTTCGCCATGGAGCTTTCCGCAGTACCCAGATGCCCGGCGTCCAGCACATCGGCGCACCAGTCGATCATCAGCTCCGCCTGTTTGAGGTCGATCAGGTTTTCCGCCAGCATGAAGCCGACGCCCTCATGATCCACCAGCGGCTTGCCAAAGGCCATGCGGCGATTGGCATAGTCGGTCGCGATCTCGTTCGCCCGGATGCACGCGCCCAGCCAGCGCATGCAGTGGGACAGGCGGGCAGGGGACAGCCGCACCTGCGCATATTGGAACCCCTCGCCGCTATTGCCCAGCATCTGGTCGGCCGGCACACGCAGATTGTCGATGGTCAGCACCGCATGGCCGCCCGGCATGGAATTGTCGATCGTGTTGGGCACATGGTCGATGCGGATCGCCGGATCGGGCAGGTCCACAAGGAACATGCAGGCCCCGTCCGAAGACTTGGCCATGACGATGCCGATGCCCGCCCCGTGCGCCCCGGTGATGAAGGCCTTGCGGCCGTTGATGACCCAGTGATTGCCGTCCTGCTGACAAGTGGTCTGCATCATCGACGGGTCGGACCCCGCACCATTTTCCGATGCTGGCTCAGTCATGAAGAATGCAGACCGCTTGGTGCCATCCACCATGGGTTTCAAAAAGCGGGCTTTGATGTCGCGGTTGCCCACTTTGGAGAGGAGATACATATTGCCTTCGTCAGGCGCCGCCGTGTTGCAGGCGAGCGGACCGAGAGGCGACAAGCCGGATTGCCGCAGCACAATGGCGGTTTCGCGTTGTGAAAGATGCTGTCCGTTCGGCATGATGTGCGGGGTCAGCACTCCGGCGCGACGAGCCTCATCGCGTAGCTCGCTCACAAGCGCCTCTGATGGCCCCCCATGCTCGTCGCGGCGGGCATCTTTTTCATATCCGGCGACGACAGTGCGTACAAACGCCTCGACCCGGGCGGCAATTTCCAAAGTGCGTTCAAGGCCAATGCCGGAGGCGTGATAGATGTCCTCGGGCCGAATCCGTTGGTCCTTCCTCGTTGAACTCATATCCCGATCCTCCCCATTATCTGTATCATGCCCGAGGTGGCGCTTTCACCCTGCGTGATTCCATCTCGCAGAATCTTCGGCAATGCGCGTAGCCTGTGGCATATATCGCTATGCAGATGATTTTGCACGCGGGCCATTGTTATTGATTTGCGTAGATGCGGGATGCCGCCTGTTGGCCGGCATGCTGGAAGCAAAAATTCGATCATTCAGTCGCCATTTGCACGTCCAAGGCTTTCCATCGTCCTTCCGCCCGATCCCAAGCGAAAGCCAGAAAAGCCGGCTGTCATCTAAGCTTGATCTGTCCCCCATCCAGCAGTGGGGCAGGGCGCCCTTGTGCGTACGCCCGAAACCGGATCTCCGATCTGCTCTCGTGCCAATAATCGACCTGAAGCATGTCTCCTGGAAAGACGGCTCCCGTGAATCTTGTGCGCATGCCTGCCAATCTATCAGGCTCGAACAGGCCGGCCTCGAGCGAAAGCATCCGGACCGCGATGCCAAAGCTGCATAATCCCATCAAAATCGGCTTGGGGAAGCCCGCTGCAGCTGCGTGATCCGGTTCGACATGCAGCAGATTGCGATCTCCGGAGAGGCGGTAGAGCAGCGCCTGATCAATCGAAATCAAGGCGCTCAGACTCCCATCTGGTATCCGGTCGGGAATGGCAATGATATCGGCAGGAGGCGGCTTGGGGCCGCCAAAGCCGCCAGCGCCTCGAATAACAAGAATGGAACGGCAACGAGCGAAAAGTTGGTTATCCTGCGATGATCGGATTTCTCTCACTGTCGAAGCGGTGGCGGGCTTGCCGGCACCCCGGTCGGATATGTCATCCACCCATTCGGTGATCGAGATTTCTCCATCAGGCGGAACCGGGGCCATCACCTCCAGGATTTCCTCGCCATGAACGATCTGCGAGAAATCAAAGCCGAGGTCTGGCTGTTCCCACAGACTCATGTCTCGCCCCATGACCGTCGCCATAGTGGGAAAGCTGTGGACTTTCTCTTCAAGGACATAGGGCAGAAGGGTGCTTCGCTGGGAAGCGAGGAGACCGATGCCTACGCCAAGATTGTAGAGAACGGTATTGTGGGAACCCCACCGCTCCTGTCGCCTCATCGGCATGGTTGAAAGAAGCAGGTCAGTCCGCATGTTGCCCGCCTGAGCCAGTCGAGGTTTCGCGATCCGGCGACATTGATACCACGATTTTTCCGACGTTCGCCCGGTCAGACAATCGCGCAACGGCCAAAGCGCCTTGCTCGAGGGGATAGACAAATTGCGCGCGCGGATGGATGAGCCCTTCGTCCCACAGCGCCATCAGATGGGAGACGCCCCTTGCACAATTTTCGGGCTCGCGTTGCGCGAAGGCGCCCCAGAACACGCCCTTTACGTCGCAGCCCTTGAGGAGCGGCAGGTTCATTGGCAAGTTCGCGATGCCTGCGGGGAAGCCTATGATGAGATATCGACCTCCCCATGAGATAGCCCGCAGCGCCGGTTCGGCATAGCGCCCACCCACAGGGTCGAAGATGAGGTCATAGCCGGTTCCCCGACTGCCATCCTTGAACAGACTGGAGAGCGTCCTGCCCATTTCAGCGTCGCTGATTTCGTCACCATAGACGATGACATCGTCAGCGCCGGCGCTGGAGGCGACCGCAGCTTTCTGCGGTGTGGATACTGCGGCGATGACAATGGCGCCTGCAGCTTTGCCGATCTCGATCGCAGCGAGCCCGACCCCTCCTGCCGCACCAAGAATGAGAAGCTTTTCTCCGGGCTGTATTCCGCCGCGATCATGAAGCCCGTAATAGGCAGTGCCATAGGCAAAGAGCAGGGCTGCGCCATCTTCGAATGACTGTCTGTCGCTCAGCGGATATACGCATCGAGCATCGATAGCGACCTTCTCTGCAAGGCCGCCATGACCTGCAAAGGCTACCACTCGTTGACCCGCCTTGATATGGCTTACGCCAAATCCGACACTATCGACGATGCCGGCGACCTCACCACCCGGTGCGAAGGGGCGTTGGGGTTTGATCTGATATCGATCTTCAATGATCAGAAGGTCAGGATAATTGAGCGCACAGGCCTGGACGGCCACGATGATTTCGCCAGGTCTGGCGATGGGATCCACCAGTTCTCCGATGATCAGCTGATCCGGGCCGCCGGGCCTTTCGGATAGCAAAGCACGCATTGGCCTCTCCTGATTTCGTCGCCTCTGCCTGCCATTGCTCCATCGAGCTTGATGAGCGGAACTTGTCATTGGCGTATTTTGTGAATGGATAGAATACGCATAGCTATCAAGCAATCACGATCTGGGTGAGAATGACGTAGCGAATGCCGTCATGGGGTATGGATTCTGCCAACGCAGGATGTCCAGGTGCAAAGGATGAGGTCGTGACGATCGAAACACCGCTAATCGAGCAGCTTGCAGCGCTCTCACCGAACTGGCCAAGCCGAACTCCGGCTGACTTTCCGCCAGGAACGCTCATTGCCGCGACCGCCGATCATCCAGGTGTGGGCATAAGAGTGGATGCCTTCATGCCTTATGCCGGAACCGTTCGTCTCATCCACTGGATCATATCACCCTATGACGATGTGCCGCCTGGAATCGTTGAAGATTGCAATGCTGCGCGGATCGGTCTCGTATCGGGTAAATCCATTCTGCTGTGCGCGCTCGTACCTCTGGGTAATCCTGCAAGCCTCCCAACTCACCGCTCCGCGCGCCGCAACCTTGCGCGCGCTGGAAATCTCATGGGATTGCGAGGCTGGGACATCCCTCATGATCGCGTGGAATGTGTGATGGACATTGAGAGCGGAAAGGCAAGCCTGTCCGTGGAATCAGGACGATCGACAGACGCTCTGTGGCATGCGGCCTGGCAACTTTCCCTCGTTATCGATGGCCACGCCATTCATATGAGGATCGGTGAGCAATATCCTGATGGTTAAGTGCCCGAAGAGCGGCCCTCTCGCGCCGCAATTCCGTTCAGCAGGATCTGGGAAATGCTGGTGGCCGCGTCGGGTGGGACCGACAGGGAGCTGAACATGGAACGAAACATCACGGCGCCAACAGCGACGTCGAAGAGGGTGTCCGCGTCTACATCCGGTCTTACAAGGCCGAGCGCCTTTCCCTTGTCGATGATGCTTGTCAGGCGCGCCCGGGTTCTGTCTTCGAGCGGCGTGTGGAGCTCATCGCGCAGGTCCTGCGCATTCTGGTAGGAGACGATGAGGCCAATGCTCGCCTTGGCCGTCTCCGGCGAGGAATATTGCTCAAGCAACAAGATCACGAAGGCCCTGATCTGCTGCTCAAGGCCCTGCTCGGCAACGATATCGGGGACTTCCTTGCCGCTCCCGTTGGCAATCTCGTTTGCCAGATGGGCCTTTGTCGGCCAGCGGCGGTAGATTGTGGGGCGAGTGACGCCGGCGAGCGCTGCGATGGCCTTAAAGCTCATGGCTTCAAATCCATCCTGTGCCAGTATCGATCGTGCTGCTGACATGATCTTGTCATCGACATCGATATCGCGCGGTCGCCCGCGCCCGCTATTCGGTATGGCGTCGGAGGCAAGGGGCGGATCAATCGGCACGGTCGCATAGCCCTAGCGTGGGCCATGCGCGCCGGGCAAGAGGCAAGGTCGGTGACATGATCTCTTGCCCGGCGCAGGCTGTCGTCTCGAAAGGAAGCCTCAGGCTACCTTTTCCCCGCTAGTTGCCGATTGCGCGGCGTGTTTGTCGAAGGCCCGCTTGGTTGCGCTCTGGATCACCTCGATAAAGCCTTCACGGTTTTCTCGTGCCCAATCGTAGGACTTTTGCCGGTTGCGATTGTCACCATTGATGGCGGGAAGCACATAGCGGGCCATCATCTCCATGGAACGCTTCTTGTCTTGGGTCGACGACCAGTTCTTGTCGAGCATGAGGATGCAGCCGAAGTCAGGAACCTTCTCCTCGAGCCTGTGGATTTGCGCGATGGCATCGTCGGGTGTTCCTACGACGATCTCGTTGCGCTCCAGAAGGTCCTCCAGGCTAAGGTGTGCCGGCGATTCCTTGAGATGTTCCGACTGGTTCTTGATGTACAGGAGCCATTTCTCATAACCCTCGCGAACCTGATCCATCGCCTTGTCTCGTGTCTCTGCGATATGGATGTCGGTAGCGCATCGGATGCCCGCCGGCGACATGGTCGTTCCCAGTTTGGCGGCATTCTCGCAGGCGATTTTCCAGTTGGTAGTAAGTGCGTCATAGCCGCCCATCGCCGTACTGGCGAGGCAGAGCATGCCGGCACCATATTTGGCTGCGAGCGCGCCGCCATTGGGCGAGAAGGTGCTCGCCACGCAAACTTCCAGATCAGGATTATAGGGCAGGATCTGGGCATGGGCGTCGTGCAGATCATACCAGCCTTCATAGCTCTCGGTGACCCATTCACCGGCGAGCAGGCGCGTGATGAGCGACAGGCCGCGATCAAGCTTGTCGCGGGACTCGCGGGCGTCGAGCCCCAGCATATGTGCATCGCTCACCAGCAAGCCTGGTCCTGCGCCGAAAATCAGGCGGCCAAATGCCAGATGATCCAGCTGGGCGATCCGATTAGCGGTCATGAGCGGGTTGTGATAGGGAAGCGACACTACCCCAGTGCCCAGCTTGATGCGCTTGGTGCGCTGGGCTGCCGCCGCGATCATGAGTTCTGGCGAAGCGCTCAGCTCATAGGCGCCGGTATGATGCTCTCCATACCAGAATTCTGAAAAGCCTATCTCATCGGCGAACTGTGCCAGCTCGAGGTCGCGCTCGAGGGCGAGGGTTGGGCTCTCATCCAGGGCGTGAAAGGGCGCCAGGAACATGCCGGCGCGAAGCGGTACCTTTCTCATGTCTCTCCTTTCGGTTCTCGAATCTCTTGTCGGAACGCCCGCTCAGCTATATACGATACATGCTGTATAGCAATGTTTTTTGGTTTGAGCGCAATCACGTTATTCGCGCGTTCGCGTACAAAGATAAATTCCATGTTCTGCATATGGTGGTTACAATCATATTGTAGCCGATATATGCGTATAAAAGAGAATGATATCGGGTGATGGCCATGCGCCATACGCCCTCCATTGGGAGCAGGATGCTATGGCCGTAAGGGAGACCGCGGGGGTGGATGGTGAGACCGCCGTCCGTCATGAGGGCAAGTCAAAGCCGATGGAAGTGACGGCAAGCCGCTTCCTGGGCCCCAGAATGGTGATTTTTGCCGCGCTGCTCATGAATATGAGCATCGGTCTGACCTATGGCGCACTGGGCGCGCTCATGCTTGCTATGGAAACGCGCTTTGCAGCGACCCGTTCGGAAGTGTCGTTGACGATTGCCTTCGTCGTGTTGACGAACAGCATCGTGGCGCCATTCGTGAGCACTTTGGCACGTCGCTTCTCGCTGCGTGCAATGATGATCTCGGGCGCACTCCTTGGTGGAATTGGCTATCTTCTGCTTCCCTTCGCGCATGGCCCAGAGCAGATGCTGCTGGTCTTCGCTATCCTCATCGGCCCAGGTGGCGCGCTCATGGGGGCCACGCCCGCCTATATTCTCGTCACCAACTGGTATGTGGCAGGGCAGGGGCGGGCGCTCGGCATCGTCAATATGCCAGTGATGATCATGATCGTCCCGCTCGTTGTTGCGGCTGTCCTGCCGACATTCGGGCTGGAGGTGGTTCTGCGCTTTCTGGGCGTCGGATTTCTGGCAGGTGTGCTGCCGGCGTTGTTTGTCATCGATCGGCCTGAATTCGTCGGCCAAGCCGCGGCAGGTCGTGATACGCAGCTTCCGCGGGAGATCGTTGAGAGCGGGGCGCAGGTCGTTCCCACTGCCTATCTGTTGCGCAACGGATACTTCCTGCTGATGACGCTGGGCGTCGGGCTGATCGTAGGGGCAGGCGTCGCCAAGACGGCCCATCTCGTGCCGCTATTGACCGAACGCGGCTGGAGCGTGTCGAGCGCTGCGGTGCTGTTGTCGATCTCGGGAGGCACTGGCATCGCCGGATCGCTTTTGTTCGGCTATCTGGCCGATCGCTTCAATGCAGGTGTGACATTGGCGCTCAACGCTGCGATCCAGGCGGCTGTATGGATCATTCTTCTGCTACCGGTGGGTTATCCCCTGCTGGTGCTCGATGCCATCATCATTGGCGCTTGCGGGGGTGGTGTCGTGGCGGCGCATGGCGTGCTGGCGACGCGCTTGTTCGGCCCCGAGAGCTTTGGCAAGATAGTGGGCGTGACAGGCCCGATGACAATCCCTTTCCTCTTCGGCATGGGGCCGCTGGCAGGAATATTGCGGGACAAGACGGGAAATTATGGCTTCGCGGTTTCGATATTCATCGCGGGCTTCCTGATAGCATCCATCAGCTTTCTGATCCTGGCGCTCAGGGAACGCCGGAAAACAGCTGTCTGGCCAGGTTGAGACCGGCAAAAAAAGGGCGGGACGGATGCTCCGTCCCGCCGTCCAGTCTATCAGGCGACCTGTTCCGCCCAGCTATCCGATATCACGACCCGCATATCCTCGAAGCGCCTGGCGACTTCACCCTGTCGGTCGCGACGCAGTTCGGGAATGTAGGGAAAGCACGCGTTCGTGTTGGTTCGCAGATCGTCCGGGCGACGCGGCGCTATGCGGCCGGCATATTCGAAGTTCACCTTGAAGCCCAGCATCTCCTTGTCTGCTTGCGTGAGGTGGTCATACACCGTGTCCGTGATGGCTGCGGGATAGACATCCTGTGGTTTGACGAAGTGCATGGCGTAGACCGTGCCGATCATCATGCGTACTTTCTCGGATGTCGATGACCCCTGGCAATGCCAGGTGCGGCTATCGAGGATCATCGCGTCGCCCGGTTTGCATTCCATGGGGAGCAGCGCACTGCCGATGCTTGCGGCTGCATCCTCGGCTGACAGGCTCATATCCGGCGAGGGATGGCGATGGCTGCCGGGCACGACATTGGTTGCGCCCATGTCCGCTTCATAGTCGGACAAGGCCACGATCACGTTCAACATGGCGGGGATGGGCGTCTCGAACGGCCAGGCTTGCTGATCAGCATGAAGGACCTGGCGCTGCCCGCCTTTTCTGAGAAAGGAACCGGCTTGCACGGCGACATTGAAGGGAACGCCCCGGAAAACATGCTCTGTATAGGCCAGAGCCGCCGGATGGTGCATCATCTCACGAAATTCCGCGCCCTTGTTCGGCAGGAAGGCAATTTGCTGACTGATCGGCGGGGCATCCAGCGTCTCGCCACCATAATGGCGGTCGCTTCCAGCGTGGCCGGATGCGGAAATCGTCGCCACGCCCGCTTCAAGTTCCAGTTCACCCTGCTCTATGAAGCGCGAGCGTACGCGTTCGAGCTGCTCGGAACTGAGATATCCGCGATGGATCGTATATCCAAAATTATCGAGATTGGCTTTGCCAGTCTCGATGTCGTCGGAAAAGGCGAGGGCCGGTTCGACGTGGGACGGAACGGCTTCTTGAACTTCATCTGGCATGCTCACTCTCCTGCGCTGCACTATTTCTGTATGGTATAAGGTAATGCAGGATAGTGGGCGTGGTCAAGATGGTCGCTACCGCCGCAACAAGCGATTGGGGGAGGTCAGGCTGGGTTCGGCCGAGCTCGATCCCCACGCGTAGACTGGGGTCGGAAAGCGGATGGACGTTGGCCGGTCCATTGGCGAAACGCGCGACGGAAAGCGGTTTCGTCGCTGAACGAAAGGCGTGAGGCGATGTCAGAGATCGTCATGCCCGGCTGCCGCAGCAATTCCCTAGCCCAGTCGAGACGAGTGCGATCCTTGAGCGCCTGGATGGAATTTCCTTCCGCGGAAAGCTTGCGGCGCAGGCTGGCAGGGCTGCATCGCAGCTTTGCGGAAAGTTCGGATGTGTTGGGTAATGGGCCGTTGCGGACCAGGGCCTCTTCGAACAGATGGAGGACCCTGCGCGACAGGTCTTCGCCATCGAGATGCGTGCCCACGGAAAGTATCGTCAAAGGAAGCATCGCCTCCAGTTCTTCTGGCCGGCGGACAAGCGGTCGCTCGAGAAGGGAGATTGGAAAGCGAAATCCGCTGCGCCCTTGATCGAGGCGGACAGGAATGCTGACGAAGCTTGCATCGAGATGGCGGGCGAATTCTGGCGGATAATTAAGTTCGATCTCCTGAACTTCCAGCGGCTCTCCTATGAGCCAGGACAGCATTCGATCATACATCACCAGACCAATGGCTTCGGTGATGAAAGAGCTCGGCGTCTGACTTGGTCGTAGCGAGTCCAGACGAAAATAGGCGTGGTTGTCCGATAACTCGACGGACACCGCGCCCATTCGGCCTCCAAGCATCGCGGAGAAGGCTGCTATCCGGTCGATGGCCGCGGCCAGCGTAGCGCAGGTCATCACGCTGCACCACAACATCCCGAACTCTTCCTGTGTCACAGGGGGTCGGCCGCTCTTGCTGGAAGCCTCGATCTCCAGCGCAAGGACATATTCGCGGTAAATCGCCGCGTAGATGGACACGGGAACCATCTGGACCCGGCCTTGCGTGAAGTCTTCAAAGCCAAAAGGAGAGCGAGCCCGCCTCAGAAGCGCGGGAAGGTCCCAGCCACAGGAGCGAACGCTCTCGAAGATCCGCAGGACTTCGGCAGCAGGGATCTCGGTCGTCACCTGTTGGGGAAAGGCAAGTGTCATATGACTGAAAATATCAGCATGAGCGTTTTTGTCACGAGATTGAGCAGCCTCGTCCTTGGCACCTCAGCACTGTTCGTCCCAGTCTCCTGCAAAGGCCGGGACAGTCGCCACGCAGATGGCGCCCGGATATGAGAGGAGCAGGTCATGAAATTCTCGCTTATCTACGAAGCGCAGATTGTCGATATTTCCCGGGAGTCCGAGCAGCGCTGCTATCGGGACATGATCGAGCAGTGCCTGCTCGCCGAGGCCCAGGGGTTCGATACGGTATGGGCCGTCGAACACACGGCCTTGACCCAATATGCCCATATGTCGGCGCCAGAGACCTTCCTGTCCTTCATCGCGGGCGCCACGACCAGGCTGCATGTAGGGCATGGCGTCGTTTGCCTCCCGCCGGCGATGAACCACCCGATCAAGGTGGCGCAGCGCATAGCGACGCTGGACATCATGTCACAAGGCAGGCTGCATTTTGGCATCGGCAAAGGTGGGACGCAGCAGGAAGCGGGTGCTTACGGCTATGATCTGGCGACCCTGCAGCCCCAGATTGACGAGATGATGTATCTCATCCCCAAGATCATGGTCCAGGATGAGATCGAACATTCCGGCGAGTTCGTACAGATACCGCGGCGACCGATCCATCCCAAGCCTTATCAGGATCCGCACCCGCCCATGTATATGGCCTGCACGTCGGAGCCGACGCTCATACGGGCCGGTGAGCGTGGTCTGGGCGCACTGGTACTCGGATTTTCCGGTCCGGAAGAGATCGCGCGCAAAAATGCGATCTATCGCCGCGCTTTCTCTGAGAGAGACCGGCGCGATCAGGTCGGCTTTCGGCCCAACGAGCATCTGGCAGCACTCTGCCCTGTCATCTGCCTTGAAGATCGTGACGAGGCGCGTCGGATTGGCCTTCGTGGACAGCGCTTCTTCGGTGAGGCGATCCACCACTGGTACGGAGGAGGTCCCAAGCCGAGCACCGACGATCTGGAGGCCGATCAACTGGAAGCGGAGTTGCATCGATCGGAAGAGCGGCTGGTTGCCCGCCTCGGAGACGCCCTGATTCCTGTGACCGCCGATGCCACCGATCTCTATAATGTCCAGAACGCCTACGGGACGCCCGATGATGTGATCGCGCACCTCGAAAGGCTCTTCGAGGCCGGCGCAGACGAAATCCTGTTTCTCCCGCAGATGGGTACCGTCCCGCATGAGGCGATCATGGAAACAATCCGTCTGATAGGAGAAAAGGTGATCCCCCATTTCCGGCAGCGCGCATTGGCCGCCTGAGCACGGCCTTCCTCTGTCTTTGCGCTGCGGTGCAAGGGCAGGGGAAGGCAAGGCGATCAGGACATGATGCACCCTTCATCATAGGCTATGCGCACATGGCAAATTTCGCCATTTTCATTGAACTTGAAATTCTGGATCAGCATGAGTTTGACAGGCGCTTCGCCTTCGACACCCCATTGGCCGTCGGTGATTACGAAGGCTTCGTCGCCCATGACGATGATCTGGCGGGGACGCATCTCCACGTTCCAGCCGCTCGCGATGATCAACCTGAAATAGTCCGCGGCAGCTTGCCGTCCGATCGCTGGCGGAGGAACGCCGACAGTGTCTTCGAATACCGCATCCTGGGAAAGAAGGGCGGCGCGAGTCTCCCAATCCTTTCGCGCGTAAGTGGCCTCAAAAGCCCGCACGGCGCCTTCGATCGTCTCCCTCGGCAACCTTCCACGAGCGGCTGCGATCTGATCGTGCGCTGCCTGAACTGACATAATGATATCCTTCTCCGTTGAAGTGGATTCAATATTTCGACGACTTTCGATTGTCCACAGTAAATATTAAATCAAATGTATTTGCTATTTACTATAGGTAAATGGTGTAATTTTTGCATTTATCCAACTGTATTTTGAGGAAGTATTATATGGTGGCCGATAATTTGTTCGAGCCTGTTGCATTGGGTGATCTGGAAATGTCAAACCCGATCGTGATGGCTCCCATGACGCGCAGTCGTGCAGGAGCAGGTGACGAGCCCACCGAGCTTATGGCGCGCTATTATGCGCAGCGAGCCACTGCCGGGCTTATCGTAACCGAGGGCACCCAACCGTCCGCCGCAGGAAAAGGATATTGTCGGACGCCTGGGATCAGTACGCCCGCTCAATGTGACGGGTGGTCATCTGTAGCGGATGCTGTCCATGAAAAGGGCGGAAAGATCGTGCTGCAGCTCATGCATTGCGGTCGGGTGGCTTCGCGCGTCAACAAGGCCGACGACAGTGACATTGTCGCACCTTCGGCGGTTCGAGCCGGTGGGACGATTTTTACCGATGCGGCCGGCTTGGTGGAAATGGACATGCCGCGCGCTCTGGATTTGGCCGAGATCCCGCAAGTGGTCGAGGAGTTCGCCCAGGCTGCTCGCAACGCAAGAGCCGCTGGCCTTGACGGCGTGGAGCTCCACTGTGCCAGCGGTTACCTCCCGATGCAGTTCCTGTCACCCAATGCAAACAGGCGAACCGATGCATATGGCGGCTCGGTTGCCAACCGCATCCGCTTCACTGTCGAGGTCCTTGAGGCCATCGCCGCTGAGATCGGGCCAGGCCGGGTGGGGTTTCGCATATGTCCCGGCTTCGCGTTCAATG
The DNA here is from genome assembly GCF_031843765.1 of Sphingobium sp. WCS2017Hpa-17. Lineage (NCBI taxonomy): Bacteria > Pseudomonadati > Pseudomonadota > Alphaproteobacteria > Sphingomonadales > Sphingobiaceae > Sphingobium > Sphingobium sp. WCS2017Hpa-17. Next base: position 110,259 of record NZ_JAVTIV010000010.1, on the reverse strand, counting down.
ATGTCCATGATGATGATCCGGTGACCACGTACAGCGCCTTGCTGAAGGCGGTTTCTCCGATGAATCTCGCCTATCTGCATCTGATCCGCCTCGTCGATGAGCAGTTTGACTCCCTTGATATCGTTACCCGATCCTGGAATGGCCGAACCATCCTGAATAATGGGCTCAATGTCTCAAGTGCATCAGAGCTCCTGGCATCCGGCGCGGCTGACGCAGTCTCCTTCGGTCGCGACTTCATTGCAAATCCGGATCTTGTGCGTCGTTTTAGGGAGGGACTGGCGCTGGCGTCCTTCAACCCGGCGCAGCTCTATACATCGGGTGCCCAAGGATATGTCGACTACCCCACATACTCCCCGAGCGCTTAGCGGTCCGGAGCGATTTGGCGCGTCGTCGTGGCATAGCCTGTTCGCGGTGCCTTTCGTCTCGAGTGTGAAAAGGTTAGGGGTTGGCAATGACCTCTGTACCTTCTCCGCTGCGACGACCTGCCGGCCGCCCAAGCCGTTTGTCTCGCGCGATGGTCGTCGATGCTGCTCGCGATCTGCTGCAGGAAGAGGGCATGGACAATTTCAGCGTCAACAAGCTGGGCAAGCGACTGCGGGCTTCCGCCATGTCGCTCTACACCTATTTCGAAAGCCGGGACGCGTTGCTTGAAGCGGTGGCAGACGATGTATTCACGTCGTTCGAACCGCCACCAGAGGCATCGGACTGGCGACATTTCGTAATAGCTTGGCTCGAGGCGATCACCAGTCATTTTCGTCGATATCCAGTGGCGCTTTCGGTGATAGCATGGGAAGGCCACCTCTCTTCCGGCTGGCTGCGGGCCTGGTTGCCGCTCGTCAAAGTGCTAGCGGCCGTACAGCCCGACACGCGAAGGCTTAGCGATGCTCTGAGCTGGTTTTCCCATGCCGCAATGGGTTTTATCCACGGTCGTCTGTCCGTGCCCAACAGGCTCGGCGAGTTTGACGAGGCGGTTCTGGCCGGCTTTCCCGATGAGGATCGCTTCCTTCTTGAGACGGTGTTCCACCATCATCGCGAACGTGGTGACACTTGGGTTTTGGACTTCGGCTTCACCCAACTGGTTGCCGGGCTTGAGGCCCTATTGGAGGGGCAGCCAGGCGGTCGCATGGCAATGCCGCTACGCCCGTAGCGTGGATGGCCTTCGCCCGGCCCTGAGGGTCAAGATCAGGCTCAGCACCGCAGCAATGGCTGCCGCGAGAAAAAGGCCGCGCGATCCCGCCATCGCTCTTAGGGGAGCGGCGAGAAACGGGTTCGCGAACTGAGCGAGGAACAGTCCGCTGTAGAAAAGGCCGCCAGCGACAGGGCGCGCCTCGATGGAGACGCCCTCGATGATCCGCATGGTCATGAAGGGGGTGAACAATCCATTTGCGACGCCGATCAGGAGGCATGCGGTCGCTGCGACCCATGGTCCGTGCGCCATGGACCAAAGGCATGCCCCGACCGCTATGAGTAGCAGGATTAAGGGCAAGAGCCGATCGCCTATCGTGCGGCTGCATAAGGGAAAGTACAAGGAGCCGCCTGCGTTCGCCAAAGACGATAGGCCCACCACCAAGGCTACCGTCGAACTGTTCACGACGCCTGCGTCGGCGAGCAAGAACGGGCCTTGCAGATAATTCATGGACGTAAGCGTGGTGATCGCCATCAACAGGAATAACGGACCGCAGATCATGCGCAGGACGACAATCTCTCCTGGTGCGGCATCCATTGGTGGACCAATTTCTCGCTCAGGAAGGAGCGGCATAGCCACAAGCGCGAATAGCAATGCAAATGATGCCAGGCCGTAGATAAGGAAGGCTGCGTGCCAACTCCAATATTGAGCGATATATCCCGAGAATGCGGTGAGCAGAAAGGCAACGCCTGCGCCCATGGCCGCCTGCAGGGCCAGCATCGACTTGCGCGACCCGCCCTCAAATGTGGCAAACAGTATCGCGAGGCCTGAAGACAACATCAAAGCGCCTGCAATGCCCAAAGCAAGGCGGGACAACAGGAGAAGGAGTAAGCTAATGGGAACAACTGGTGTGAGACCAGCGAAACCATAGACGCTCAATGCGGTCATCAATACTGCGCGGATGCCGATGGCGCGGATCAGGCGGCCGCCCAGGACGGGCGCGATGCCGAGTGCCAGACTGGAGGCGGCAACGACCATCTGCGCGAAAAACGCACCTTGTGTCCCGCCTCCCAGTGAGGACGCAACAAGAGGGAGCAAGGGCGGTGGGACGGTGAGGATCGCGCCTGACAGTCCTGGAATGGAAAGCAGAAGGGCAATAAGCGCGGCGCACAGGATGCGTCGCGCAGCCGCCTTCGTTGCTTAACGCCATTGCCATCTCATGAATCGTCTCCCGTCATCTATTGGTTGTTCGGAAGCCGCACGGGAGGGCAGGGCGTCCTACGTCCATATGAAGTGGCGTGCTCAGCCGAGTTGATGCGTGACTGATCGATGGCGCGGGATCAGGCGATATTGATGAGCTTGCTTGTCGGGACCGGTGTGCCGGCGGCTCGTACCCAGCGCAGAAGAACGAAACCCTGGTCGTGGCCGACGGTCGGCAGCCAGTTGCCGAACCCCGGATCGCGATGCGCAATGACGAACGTCAGGCTGCCATCTGGGTTTCGCTTGGCACTATGCTTGTTGATGCAAATAGGATGATAGCGGAAATCCAGGCTCTCCATCCACCAGTTATTGATCTGGATATTCCAATGCTCGGCCTCCGGCTCGCCTGTTTCCAGCACAAGAGCCTCGTCCGGCCCAAGCTTCCAATAGCCGTGCACGTAGAAAATTGCCGGATCGCCGCCCGCTTTCACAAACATTTCCTGACCCCAGTCGCGCACCTCGTTGGGATGGGTCATGAAGAGTTGGGCCCAGTTAACAAAGAGCTGGGATGTTCCGACGACGAAATCGGCTGCGCTCATCAACTGCTTTTTTATCGTCTCGGGGTCGATCGGCGCTGGCGCTGATGGGCCTTCGCTGATGCGTTCAATATGAATGGTCGCAGCCGTTTCAGCTCGTCGGTCAAGAAAGGTTTGGCGGACATGAAGCATCGTGGAATCGGGGGCGAGTGGCAACCACGCCTCGGCATCCGCTGGCTTGTCTACGCTCGCGATGATCTCGAAATTTCCATCGGGATCAGTGGCAAAACCCTCTCTGAGAAGTTCGCCTGTAGACGGCATCGTGCCATCGATCGCATATCTGTTCGCCTTCGAGCCGATGCTCAGATAGGTCACCGTCCCGACATTGCCCCAAAGCCGATAGCTTCGAGAGCCGCTGATGGTCGAGGAAAGGTATAGGTTGTCCGGGTTGTCTCCACCCATCTTGGCCGTCTCGTGGCTTGGCATATAGAAGGTGGGAAAGTCCGGATCGCCGCTTTCGAGATAGATTTCCAGGCCCAGTCGAATGAGCCGGCTGAGATAGCGCGCGCCTTCCGCTTGATCGAACAGGCTGTCGGGGGCGCCATTGGCCTGGAGCGTGGCGACAGCGTCGCCAAGTCGCCCGCAAAAATCGGTCCACAATCCGCCGGTCGGCATAGCCTTGGAAATACCGCTCATCCCACTCCGTCCTGTTTCAAGCTTATCGTCCAAGCTCTTTTGCGAGCTCGCTGCCTCGCCTGCAATCAAAAAGTCTACGAATATCTCTTATGTTTCGAGTTTGGTTTCATATATGGTGTCGCTAATGCGCGAAAAAAATACGCATTGCGCCAGTTGGGTCCTTCTGGCTAGATGATGATGCACCATCTCCACGATGGGCAGAAGAAGAGGATGGACTGATGCCCACGCTGAATGATCCAGCAGGTCTGCGCTGGGAAATGCATGGCGATCGTGTGGTACGGTGCCCAGCAATCCGGCCCCTCAATATCGATACAATGTTCGATGAGGCCGCTGCGCGCTGCCCGTCGGTTGTGGCCGCCGTTGATGGCGATCTTCGGCTGACATATGCGGAACTTTCACAGGCTGTTGCAGCCTGTGCCGGCCGCCTCCAAGGCCTTTCGCTTGCGCGCGCCGACAGAGTGTCGGCGCTTTTGGGAAACCGGCTGGACTTTCTCGTTCTTCTGCTCGCTACGGCTCGCCTTGGCCTTATCTTCGTGCCGATGAACATAAGGCAAAGCAGTGATGAAATTGCCTATGCCCTGCGCGATAGCGGCGCCTCTGCGCTTTTCTGCGAGACAGAACTTGCCGAGAGACTTCCTCGGCTGGAAGATGGCGCAAGCTGCCGGCATGTCGAGTTCGTGGACGATGACAATCGGATCTGGATGGGGGATTTCGAGCCGGTTCCAGGCGGCGAGAGCGTGGAGGAGGATGCGCCATGCTGCCTGATATATACCTCAGGGACCACGGGGCGGCCTAAAGGGGCGGTGCTTACCCATTTCGGCCTCGTAGCCAACTGCATCGCGTCACGGGAGGGCCTGGACCTGCATGACGGGGAGGTCTCCATTCTTGCAGCGCCAGCGTCGCATGTGACCGGATTGGTTCTCGTGCTTCTCTTGATGGTGAGCGTGGCGGGCAAGACCGTGTTCCTGCGGCAGTTTAAGGCCTCGCAATTCCTTCAGACCGCTCGGCAGGAGGGGCTGACCTACGCGATCATGGTCCCCGCCATGTACAAGCTTTGCCTTATGGAGCCTAGTATCAGTGAGAGCTCACTCTCGTCCTGGCGTGTGGGGGCGTTCGGAGGCGCGCCGATGCCGGAAGCGACGATTGATGCGCTGGCGCAGGTTTTGCCAGACCTTTCCCTCGTCAATATCTATGGTGCCACGGAAACATCGGCACCGGCGGTCATGATGCCCTCGCATGAGATACGTGAGCGCGCGTCCCAGGTCGGAAGACCTTTGCCTTTCTGCGACATCAGGATCATGGATGAGGAGGGCCGGGAGGTGCCCGCCGGCGAGCCGGGCGAAGTGTGGATCGCGGGTCCCATGGTCGTCCCTGGTTACTGGAACCGCCCCGATGCTGACGAGCAGGGCTTTGCTGGCGGGTTCTGGAAATCCGGGGACCTGGGGGCAATGGACGCGGACGGCTATCTGTCGCTGACCGACCGGAAAAAGGACATGATAAACCGGGGAGGCTTCAAGATTTATTCGATCGAGGTCGAGAACGCGTTGATGCGTCATCCAGCCGTCGTGGAAGCCGCTGTCGTGCCACGCTCCTGCCCCGTTCTTGGCGAACGTGTGGTCGCATTCGTTGTCGCGCGGGATTCCGTGGAGGCGGAAGAGTTGCGCGCGCTGTGCGCGGCCTGGCTCTCCGACTACAAAGTGCCCGATAATATCGGGATCGTGGAGGGGTCATTGCCGCGCAATGCCAATGGCAAACTGCTCAAGACCGAGATGCGGGGATGGGCAAGCGAACGATTTGGATGAGCCCAATGTCTCCTGGCGAGGGCCATGCCGTCGAGAGGCTATGCAAATCTCAAGCTGACGAGTTCGATCCTTGTGTCCCATGGGCTCGTGCCCAGCCAGGCTGAACAGTCCTCCATTTCCGGCTTGGTAAGCCGGGTGAATGCGCCGCCAAGGGGAGTGAGGGTAGCAGCCGTCGCATCGGGGTCCGCGACCGCGATTGTAATGCCTCCAAAGCCATATGCGTTGGGCTGTGGTGTCTGTCCTCCAGATTTTGGTCTGGGATGTATCAGTTCGAGCAGTTCGAGCGTGTCTCCCGCCTGGTTGCGTATCATCTGCACGCGCTGGCGCAGACCCGGAGTTTCCGTGATCTTGGCGGTCCAGGGGGTTGGTTCGGAGAAGTCGAAACTCTCCTCGGCCCGAAATCCGAGCCCTTCGAAGAAGGGAAGCGCTACGGCGATGGAATCGAGGCAAATGCCCGAATGGGAAAAGGCGGCAGGTATGGCGGGGCCAGTCATCAGTTCAATCCGAACGCCGTCCGGATCGGTCCCGTACAGCATCTCGACTCCTGCTGCCTCATAGCGTGCATGCGTTTGGGGAAATATCCTGCCGCCTGCTGAGGCCAGGCTCGCTGCTGCAGTCTGCATGTCGTCGACATAGAATGCGAGATGCGTGTAGCCAAAATGCTCAAAGCCGCGCTTTTCGCGGGAGCCGAAAGACGCAGGCTCTGCATAGGCCGTCAGTGAAAGAACGATGCCCTGCGGATTCTGCATGTAAATCCGCTGTGCTTCGATGTCGCGCTGGTCGAACAGATCAAGGGGAGCGGTCGGAATTGCCTCGGTATCCACTACCCTGAATCCCAGAGCGTGCCGATAGAAGTTTTCGGATGCCTCAAGGTCGGCAACGGTGATGTTGCGATGTAGCAAGCGCGACATGATCGGGTATCTCCCTGACGATACGATCAGGCTTGGTGCATGCGCGCGAGCGCATCACCGACGATTGCGGTGATCGTGTGACGAAGCTCATCCGACTGGCCGATGGCATCGGCGAGCTTGGCAAGGGCGGGCGCTGAAGGCGCGGACGAAGATGCCTCCTCGACGAACGCTCCAGGTGCCGGCAACCCCACGATTGCGCGAAGAATGGCGGCGCGCAATTCGAAGGGGAAGGCCCCTTTGAGCGCCGCGAATATCTCGGTATCCTGTCCAATCGCTGTCCGAAAAGCGTCGCTTTCTCCGGTGAGCGCTGCCACGATCGGATCGGTAGCTGCCTCTGGAGGCCTGCCCCAGGCGTCAAGGTTGCCGACGCCCGGCATCGCCATCGACAACCAGTCGGCGTAGGCACTCTGCGGGGGTATGGCGGGTACCACATTGCTTGCGAAGGGCGTTCTGTGTGCCCCAGGCTGAAGCACGGACACATGCACCCCAAAGGGCGCCATTTCCATAGCTAGCGCCTCTGACCAGCCTTCAAGTGCCCATTTGGACGCTGCGTAGAGGCTGAGCATGGGATGCGGGCTGTTCACGGCATTGCTCGTGACGGTCACTATCCGGCCGGCGCGCGCTGCTCGCATCGTAGGAAGAACGGCTCGCGTCACTGCGAGCGCGCCGAAAAAATTTGTCTCCATCTGGGCTCTGCACTGCGCATCGGCCATTTCCTCGAAGGGACCGAGCGCGGAAAATCCGGCATTGTTGAGCAGCGCATCAATGCGCCCCTCAGAAAGACGCAGGGCTTCGGCTACACCGTCCGTAACGGATTGGGCGCAGGTCACGTCAAGGGCGAGGAGATCGATCATGCCGGGTGCCGACATCGCTCGCCACGCCTCGAGCAGCGCCTCGCCCTTTGCGACATCGCGCATCGTGGCAATGACGCGCCAGCCGCGGCTTGCCATCGCCAAAGCCACATTTTTTCCGAATCCGGTGGAGGAACCAGTGAGAAGCAAGGATTTCATAATGGCATCATCTCCTGCTGGCCCGGTGGATCTGCGGGCCGATGCGTATTTTTGTCGCATCAGAAGTAATGAAATGATCGCATGCGGGCAACATAGATATTGTATTGCGTAAATTAATGGCGTTCGATACGTCGGTCCGCTCATGAGAGGATGAGCGAAATGGAAGATCTCAAAGGCACCGTCACGCTGGTCACCGGCGGCGGCAGCGGTATCGGCAAAGGCACCAGTTTCCTGTTCGCCAAGGCCGGATCAGCGGTCGTGGTGGCCGATATCAATGGCGATGCTGCCCAGCGGACAGCAGACGAAATCGTCGAGCAGGGCGGGGTGGCAAGCGCTTTCGCCGTGGATGTCGCGAGCGCGGCGGCATGCAAGGACATGGTGGAGTTTGTTCGATCGCGATATGGACGGCTGGATCATGCGTACAATAATGCCGGTATTACCGAAGCCAGTTTGACGAGTGATCCGTTGCCTGCAACCCATGAGTTGCCGGTCGAAATCTGGGATCGCGTGCTGGCGGTCGATCTGAACGGCGTCTTCTATTCCATCCTTGCGGAACTGCCCCTCATGCTCGAGTCCGGCGGTGGGGCGATCGTCAATACCGCTTCCTTGCAAGGCTTCATCGGTTTTCCGCGCACCGCGCCTTATACGGCCGCGAAACATGGTGTGGTCGGGGTCACAAAGGCGATCGCCAAGGAATATGGCAGCCAAGGCATACGCTGCAATGCTGTTGCCCCCGGTGTCATTGAGACCCCTCTCAACAGTCACGTCATTCATCTGCCGGAATATAAGGGCATGTTGATGGGGCAGATCCCCAGTCAGCGCTACGGCGAACCCGATGATATTGGCCAGGCGGTGCTTTGGCTCTGCTCGAAGGCGGCCTCCTATGTGAACGGCGCCACCTTGTCCGTCGATGGCGGCTATCTTGCTTGAAAGGGCGGTTGATATGACCGAGGGCGGACTTGGAGCCGAGGATTATTTCCAGATACAGGCGCTCGTACACAGCTATCCAAGGCGTCTGGACAGCGGTGACCTCGTCGGACTGGGAGAATTATTCCGTCACGCGGTGGTGCACATTCAAGGCATGGAAGAGCCTATCGAGCGGGATCCGGCGAAACTGACCAAAATGTTTGCGGACTTTCTGCAGCTTTATGATGGTAAGCCGCGGACGCGTCACTGCATGGCCAATCTGATCATCGAACCCGATGGCGATGGTGCAGCGCGTGCCTCCTGCATGGTGGTCGTGTTTCAGCAAACGCCGGATTTCCCGTTGCAGCCGATCATCACGGGGGATTATCAGGATCGCTTCGAAAAGATCGATGGACAATGGGCGTTCGTGGAGCGGCATATCAGCAACGACCTGTTCGGGAACTTGCAGGCGCATGGCCGCTATGCCTACAGCCCTGTCTGAGGGCGCGGCGCGGACATTTCCTTCGCCAAGGCTGCTCTGTTGATTGGCGCCGGCTCTGCTATGCTGCTGTCTTTCAACCGCAGATTGCCGAGATTTGATGCCTGATCCTGATCGTTTGCCCGCTGCGAAAAGAGCGCGCTCTCGTACTGCCGGCTGGCAGGCGGAGCGTCGCGCCGAAACGCGCCAGCGCTTGCTGGACGCAGCGGCTGATACCTTCGGACAGATGGGTTATGTCGGAACACGCGTCGAGGATATTCTCGCCGCAGCGCAGATCGGGCGTACGAGTTTCTACAAGCAGTTCCGAGATCGGCTGGATGTCGCGTCGGTGCTGTTCACGCAATTCATGCCCCATCTTGAGGGGGTCTATATCGAGATTGCCGATTGCCGGGAAATTGACCATCTGGCGGTGGAACGCTGGATCGAGCGTCTGATCGATGCATATGCGCAGCATCGCGGCGTGATGCGTCTCTTTGCCGAGGTGGCGGCGATTGAGCCTGCCTTTTCGTCGACCATTGCGCAGGTTCAAACAGGTATCATGCGTGCCCTGGGCGTGCGGTTTGACGGTTTCGCCCGTGCTGTGGCTGCCGATGGCGGCGAACCGCATGCACGTGCGGTGCTCGTCATTGAGACTCTCGATCATATCAGCGCGATGATATCTTTACGGCAGGTTCCGATTGATCGTCCGACAGCCGTGCGCTTCGCAGCGGGAGTTTTCCTGGACTTCATTCACAGCGGCCCCGGAGACCGCTAAATCATTTTCGATGCATGGTGTATCGTTATTTTCTTGTGCAGCGCAAATGGCGCGCTAGACTTCACGGGGACGGTCAAATGACCGCACGGCACAAGGAGAGCGAGTGTGAAGGCTGCGATATTCCATGATCCGGGGAACATAGAGGTGCGCAACGATGTGCGCGATCCAGTGGCCGGCCCGGGCGAGGTGCTTCTCAAGGTTGCAGCTTGCGGCATCTGCGGAAGCGATCTCCATCTCTACCGAACGAATGCCCATCGCGAGGCGGGCGTGCTTCGCATCGATGAGGATGGCCTTGAAATTCCTGGGCATGAATATGCCGGCCGGATCGTCGGCGTCGGGGAGGGGGTCGAGGGCTGGGCCGTGGGGCAGCGGGTCGTCGGTGTCACCGGCGGCGGGGCCTTTGCCGAGTTAGTCCCGGTTCCTGTCAATCCTTATCAGATTGCCGCGATACCCGATGGATTGAGCTATGAGGAGGCCGCAACCACTGAGCCGCTGGCAGATGCGCTGCAACTTGTCCGATTGGCAGAAATCGCCCCAGGCGAGAATGTTGTGGTGTTCGGTGTCGGGATCATCGGACTTGGGGTGCTGCAGGCCCTGAAAGCCAAGGCGCCGCAGGCGGGGCATGTGATCGCAGTGGACGTTTCGGAATCCCGCCTTGAACTTGCCGCGAAACTGGGGGCGAGCCATGTGATAAATGCAGCCCAGACCGATGTCCGTGAGAAGGTGATGGACATCTGCGGCCGCCTGGTCGGAGCCTTTCCCACAAGCGTTGGTGCGGACGTCGCCGCCGTCATCGATTGTGCGGGTTATCTCAAGCACATGAAGGGCCGACCTCCTCTTCAGCAGGCGCTCGATATGATCAAGCCCTTTGGCGGGCGCATCGTCTGCTTTGGTGCCTATGAGGGCGATGTGACGCTCGATCTGACCTTTCTTATCGAGAAGCAGCCGCGGATTATCGGCTCGCTCGGATATCAGCCCGCCGAACTGCAGGATGCTGTCGACCTGATGGCCAGCGGACAGATTGACCGACGGCAACTCATCAGCGACCGCTTTGCCCTCGACGACATTGTGAACGCCTTTGAGACGCAAGGTAACGGCAAGGCCATCAAGGTGATGGTAGAAATGGCGCCCGCCGCCGAGGTCTAATGGTGGTCGTTCATCCAGTCTTGCCAAACACGTCCAGGCGACCTGAGTGAATGAGCGGGTAACGCGGGGTGTCGAAGAGGGCGTTCGGCTGAACGCCCTCGACCGGCTCGCCATAGCTTGGACCGCCGGCATTGCGCGCTCGTGCATCAAACACATTGACGAGATACGCCCATCGGGACGACGCTGCCTTGTTCGCCGGACCGCCATGTATGGTGAGGTCACCATGAATAGTCGCGTCGCCTGGATGCATATGCAGCGGAGCAGATAGCGGATATGCCTCGAGGAGATAGGGATATTGCTCAACGACGTCGGAGGTGGAAAGCAGGGTTCTTCCCATCGGGCCAGCCCTGTGGGAGCCTGTGAGAAAGCGCATCGCTCCCTTCTCCGGTGGCAACTCCACGAGCGCGAACCAGAGGTTGATCAATGCGCTACGATCAAAGCTGGCATGAGGAAAGTCCTGGTGGAAAGGTGTCGCCTTGCCGCCTTTGTCGGTCGGTATCTTGACCAGTATCTCATCGTTCATGAAGCGGACCGGAGCGCCGCGCATCAGTCGCGAGGCGTTGCGCCCGATGACCTGGGAATGGGATATGGCGTAGAGGAGCGGGTCTTTTTTCCAGGCCCCAAGGAAATTCCGGAGGATCGCCTGGAAATGCTCGAGAAGCGGATCGCCGCCGCCGCCTCCTGTAATGACCTCGGCCTGATCGCCCATCAGCTCCCTGGCGCGTCTCAGAACCTCATCAGCAAGAAAGGGAGTCATCAATGAGGGAGCATGGACATAGCCGTCCTGCCAGAAGCGTGCGACCTCATCGTCAGTCAGATCGCGAATATTTTCCTCGATGTCGAAGTCGGCAATCACATCGTCTTTTTGGTCGCATAGCTGCGTCATAGCGCGTCCTCTCCTGTTGGACGCGGGCTACACTTCTATCGATCTGTGATGAAAGGCTGTGCGAATATGCCGGGTCACGACGTGAGCCCAGCTAGGTCATCTGCTGCGCCTCATCCTGTTTTTCATCGCGCGCGGGAACGGTGAAGGGCAGATCGGACAGATCCAATGTTCTCGACACGACCATCATGGCGATCCAGTGGCGATCGGCGCTCCCCAAATGTCTGTCCTCTTCGGCAATCTCGTGCAGGCTGCGACGGAAATCCGATGTCAGTGCATCCAGTCGCTGGATGCCGCGGTCCGAAAGCTTCGCAATGTCGGACAGATAATGGGTGTCGGCGGCGCCGAAGTCCATGTCGAAGAACAGCTGCTTGATGTGCGACTGGAAGTGGCGGGACAACGGGCCTCCGCGCCGCCAGGTCACGCGACGATTGGCAAGCGGCTTTATACGTCCGCCGGGCAATAACCGTATCAACCCGAGCCTGACGAGCCTCTCGCAATAATGCGTCATTCCTGCTTCCGATACCGCGAAATCGGCTGCGAAATCCGACGCTGGCCAGCCATTGAGGAGGGCAAAGAAAAAGAATGCGAGTGCGCCATCATCCGCCAGCCCACGCTCCTGGGCAAGCGTGAGTTGCCAGATCTGCCTTTCGCTCTGCTCGCGCGCCAGATCCACCAGATCGGTAAGATCCAGTCCGGCAATGGCGCAAAGCGAGCTGAGCCTGTCCAGCGTCAATCCGCGTCCGGACAGCCAGCGCTTGACCGACGCGGTACTGGCGCCGATCTTGTCGGCGATGTCGGCATGGCTCAGATTCTGATGGCGCAGCGCAGAGCGCAGCGCGTCGAGCAACGCATTATTCTGGTGCCCGCCCATGGCCTGTTCCAACCTTAAGACAATATCGGAGTCCCGCGTCAGTTCAGCTCGAAATCTTCCATAACGGGAGCGCTCATCGCTTCGGCAAAGGCGTCATAGCTCCAGGGCCAGGTCAAGGGCACACCCTCTTTGTCGAGATACCAGCTGGTACAACCCGATCCGAACACCGTCTTTTGCGCCGCAGCGATCCGGCGCTCTTCATACCGCGTCATCGCGGCATGAGATGCGCTTACGGCCTTGGCCTTGCCCTGCTCGATCAGATCGATGAAGTGGGAAATATAGGCCCATTGCCGCTCGGCAATATCGATGAGCGAGAAGTTGCCCACGGGGCCCGTGGGGCCGTTCAACATGAAGAAATTGGGAAAGTCGGGCATGGAAACTGCGAGATATGCCGTTGGGCGCCGTTCCCAGAAGGCATTGAGGTCGGCGCCGTTGCGACCCTTCACGTTCATCGGGCGCATGAAACGGTCCGCCTTGAAGCCGGTCGCCAGAACGACCGTGTCGAGTGCGTGGATGGTGCCGTCGGCCATCTCTATGCCTTCGGCGACGAAGCGCTTGATCCTGCCGGTATCGACGGCAACAGACGGGCGCTGAACCGCTTCATAATAGTCCGGCGAATAGATCAGTCTCTTGCATGCTGCCATATAGTCGGGGCGCAGGGCTTCCTTCAGGGCCTCGTCCTTCACATTCTCTTCGAGATTGCGCTCCACCAGATCCTGGATTTCATGCATCTGCGGTGAGTCGGGCTCGATGATCGCCTTGTTGAAGCGACGAATGCCGCCCCAATAATCATCGCCAAATCGAATGGCATCGATCTGCGCAGGGTCCTGCCTGAAAGCTGCACGATCAGCATCGGAATAGGCGAAATTTTCTGTCGGCATGATCCACTGGGGGGAGCGTTGGAGATGCACGACCTGCTCGGCGCGGGTCGAGAGCGCGCAGACGATCTGCACGCCTGTGGATCCGCTTCCGATCACGCCAACCCGCGCGCCGTCCAGCGATGCGTCATCATCCCATCGGGCACTGTGGAAGACATGCCCCTTATAGTCCTCTATCCCCTCAAATTCGGGGATATTGGGATGGTGCAGAACGCCTGTAGCCGCGATCACCACATCTGCCTCGTCGCGGCGTCCGTCGGCAAGGCTGATGTCCCACCGACCATCGACATAGCGTGTGCTGACCACTTCGCTTGAAAGCTGAAGCTGGCCGCCAAGATCGAAGTCCTGCACGACTTTCTCAAAATAGTCCCTGATTTCGGGGCCTGGGGCAAAGAAGGCGCTCCACTCGGGATTAGGCGCGAAGGAATAGGTGTAGCAATGCGCCGGCACATCGCATGTCAGGCCCGGATAGCGGTTCTCTCGCCATGTTCCGCCGACCGACTTGCCCTTCTCATAGATGACGAAGTTGGTCCTGCCCGCTTCCTTTAGCCGGATACCTGCCAGAATTCCGGCCATCCCAGCCCCGATGACCACGAACCGCAACTGCCGCTCGCTGCCCATATCCCGCTCCGTCTCCATCTCGCTGTCCATACTCTTATTGTGGTCACCTGTTCAGTAGGAGCTGCCGCCATTCTGCGCGCCATATCGCCGCAACCGGTCGGCGGCAGAGGGGTCGCTCGGTCATTCACCCACCGATCATATCTTACCGCCTGAAGGCTCTCTGAACTTGGCTCTAAAAATACGCATACCGCTGCTACCGTCAACGATATCTTGCTTCTTGCGTATAAAAATGGATGTCAATCACCGAAATGGGTTGATCTGGCTTGTCCGCGTCAATAGATGTCGGGCAAGTCGGACGTTGCGAGAGACCCGGCGACAAGGAGGGACGGGAATGATCAGCAGTCTGGCTTATGTGGTGCTCAAGGCGCCCGATCTGGGAGCCTGGCAGGCCTTTGGCTGCGACACGCTTGGCTTGATGCGCTCTGCCGCGTCGGATGAAGACAGCCTGTTTCTGCGGATGGACGATCGCCCGTTTCGCTTCGCGATCGAAAAGGCTGATGGACCCTCCTTCGTAGCGGGGGGGTGGGAGCTTCCGGATCAGGCCAGTTTTGAAATCTGCATCAGCAAGCTGCGGGCGGCGGGCGTCGAGGTTCTGGACGGAGATGCCGGGCTTGCGGCCAGGCGTCAGGTCAAGGGGATTGCGACCTGCAAGGATCCGTCGGGCAACGGCGTGGAGCTGCATTGGGGGCGGATTGTCGATTATGAGCCCTTCCTCTCTCCATCGGCCGTCAGCGGATTTGTGACGGGTGAAATGGGCTTGGGGCATCTGGTGCTGCCGGCCGGTGCCTTGTCCGACACTCTGGACTTCTACAAAAATATTCTGGGCTTCCGGGACACGGACTATATCCGTGTTCCCCTGTCGCCCGAACCCGATGGTCCTGCGGCGCAAGTTCATTTCCTGCATTGCGACAATGCGCGACATCACAGTGTCGCCCTTACCGACATGCCGCAGCCGGCCGGTGCGGTCCATGTCATGGTCGAGGCGAAGACGATCGACGATGTCGGCTATGCACTGGACCGGGTGAAGGCCAGCGGCGCTCATCTCTCTGCGAGTCTGGGTCGCCATACCAACGACAAGATGCTGTCCTTCTATGTGCGCACCCCCAACGGGTTCGACATCGAGTTTGGTACCGGCGGCTGGCAGGTGGACTGGTCCACTTATGTGCCGACGATCAGCTTGAAAGACAGTGCCTGGGGCCATGAATGGAATTTTGCCGGCGTCTGACCGGATCGGTGGCTGGCGCCGCAGCTATCAAGGGCTGCCGGCGGTTGGTGTGGCCGAATGACGAGGCTGAATGAACCGGGATCGGGCCAGCGCAAGCGGTTCACCCAGAAGCGAGAGGACTGAACGATGGTGTGGCGTGTGGATCTGCTCGAAGAGGGGGGGTGCGGCATCGCGGAAGGGGCGGAGAAGGCTCGTTCTGGTTCAGTTCGCACGACTTTGCGGGATTAAAACATGTCTCGTTATGCCCATCTTCTCAGCGCCGGCCGCATCAACACGCTCGAGCTTCGCAACCGAATCTTCTTCACGCCCATGGGCTCGAACCTTGCGGACGAGGACGGCTTCTGCGGAGACCGGCTGCGTGCCTATTATGGCGAGCGCGCCAAGGGCGGGGTGGCGCTGGTCACCATGGGCTCGGTTTCGGTAGGATATCCTGAAGGGGCCAGCAATTGGCGTCAGGAGGCCATTTCCGACGACAAATATATACCGGGCATCAAGGCGATCGCGGACGAGGTTCATGCGCACGGCGCCAAGCTGGCCGTCCAGCTTCATCATGCCGGCCTGCTCGCGATGCACGATATGCTCGCAGGTCGGCCTCTCGCCTGCCCTTCGCCGCCCAAGGCTTCCAAGGATAGCGGCGACTTTGTCGACGTAATGCTGGAAGAGGAGCAGGCCGTCTTCTTCGAGCCCTATGCGGCGATGGGGGAGGTTCGATATGATCCTCTTGATGCACAGAAGATCGAGCGGATCGTGCAGATGTTCGCGGCGGCGGCGGTACGGGCGAAGAAAGCTGGCGTGGACGCGGTGGAAATCCATGGCGGTCATGGATATCTCTTTTCCAGCTTCCTTTCTCCCGCCTATAATCAGCGCTCCGATGAATATGGCGGGACAATCGAGAACCGGGCGCGCTTCCTGACGGATACAATCAAGGGCGTGCGCGCGGCGGTAGGGCCCGACTATCCCGTGTGGATGCGGTTCGACAGTCAGGAATTCCTGATGGACAACGGCATCACGCTGGAGGATGCCTGCCGTGTCGCTCAGCTCGCGGAGGCGGCGGGCTTGGACGCCATTCATGTCAGTGCCCATGGCGACGGTAATCGCGGCGCGACCTACTCCACGGGCCATGCCACCGATACTCGGAATGGCTTCGTCGACAATGCTGCCGCTATCAAGGCAGGTGTGTCCATTCCCGTCATTTGCCCAGGTCGTATCGAACCTGAGGATGCCGACCGTTTCATCAAGGAAGGCAAGCTCGACTTCGTCACCATGGGGCGCAAGCTGCTTGCTGATCCGCATTTGCCCAACAAGCTCGTGGAAGGCCGGCCCCAGGATGTGCGGCCATGCATCTATTGCTACACCTGCATCTCGAATATCTTTGCCTCCAAGCATGTGATCTGCGCGGTCAATCCCTTGACCGGGCATGAACTCGAGCGCCAGCAGCCGGAGATCGCAGCGCGCAAGAAGATCGTCGTGATCGGCGGAGGGCCAGGTGGCATGGAGTCTGCCAGGCTGCTTGCCGGCAAAGGGCATGAGGTCATTCTTTGTGAGGCGAGCGACAGGCTGGGTGGTACGGCGCAATTTGCCTCTGTGGCTTACAAGCCCAATGAGCGGATCGTATATTGGCTGCGCAGACAGGTATCCGAAGCCTCGAATATCGAAATACGCCTCAACACCCGGATCACCCCTGATCTCCTTGATGAGATACGGCCCGATGAGGTGGTTGTCGCGACCGGCGCTCGCCGGCAAATGCCGCCCATCCCGGGCAGCGATCGCGACTTTGTCTTCTCCGGCGACGATATGCGCAATCTGGTGCTCGGGCAAAATCTCGAGAGCCTGGCAGAGAAGACCGACTGGAAGACGCGCCTTGCGATGAAGCTGGGGGCCAAGACCGGTGTGACCTCAAAGCTCGGTGCGTTGCGTGCCGGCTCGCGCGTCTGGATGCCCATCGGCAAACGGGTCGTCATCATCGGCGGCGAGCTTGTCGGGCTGGAGCTGGCTGAATTCCTCGCATTGCGGGGCCGCAAGGTCACGGTGCTGGAGGAGAGTTCCCGGGTCGGCAAGGGTCTCCAGTTGGTCCGCCGTTTTCGTGTCGTGGACGAATGTCATCATCTGGGCGTCGCCCTCAACACCAACATTTCCGATGTCGCCGTCGGCGATCATGATGTGTCCTACGCCAACGAAACAGGGCAGCGCCGTACGATCGCCGCCGACACCGTCATTGTTGCGCGCGGCGCCACAGGCGATGAAAGTCTGGCCGACCAGATCCGTGCTGCCGGCTATAAGGTTTCCACCGTCGGCGATTGCCGGGGCGTAGGCTATATCGAGGGCGCAATGAGGGATGCGGCGCTGGCGGTGCAGCCTATCTGAACAGGTTTGCGACCGAAAAGATAAGAGGATGAGAGATGAGCCAGCGGGATACGCTGAGAGGTAAGAGAATTTTGGCGGGCGTCTGTGTCGCAGGCCCGGCACTTGTCTGCTTGATCCCGATGGCAGCCGCACCCGCTATGCCGGCAATGGCCCAACGGTTTGGATCTTTGGGAGATGGGACGCTTTTTGCCCAGATGGTGATGACGGTTCCGGCGATCATGCTGATCGTCGCAGCACCCATCGCCGGATTGGTGGCTGCCCGATTTGGCCGGCGGATAACGCTTCTCGTCTCGCTGCTGCTCTACGTCATAGGGGGGGCTGGCGTGCTGCTCGTCGATGCCGCCACGCCGCTCATTGCGTTGCGCTTGTTGCTTGGGGTCGCGGGTGGGGGGCTGCTGACGACCAGCCTGGCGCTTATCGGAGAGCATTTCGAGGACAATGCCCGCGAGACGGTGCTGGGCTATGCAACTTCCGTCTCCTCGGTCGTCGCGGCGCTCGCGCTGATGTTTGGTGGTGCGCTGGTCGATGGGCTGGGCTGGCGAGCTCCCTTTTCGCTCTACCTTCTTGCGCTGCCGCTGATCGTGGCTGCATTTATCGTAGTAAAGCCTGCACCGTCGATCGCAGGCGAGGATGCGCACGGTCCGCATGGAAATGGCGGGCTGGTTCGCATGTGGCCCTATTACGCGCTTCTGATGCTGCTCACGATCGGCATGTTCACGCCAGCCATCCAGCTGCCTTTCCTGCTGGAAGCGCGAAATGTGACGAGCGCGTCTCTTCAGGGCAGCATCATTTCGGCCACATCGATCGTTGCGATCTTTTCGGCAGGCGCCTTTGGCTGGGGGCGCAAATATATTGGCATCCACGGCTTCCTCATCATTGATACGCTGAGCATGTGCATCGGCGTGCTGCTCATCGCACTGGCGCCCGCCACCTGGGTCATCTTTCTGGGCTGTCTCTTCATCGGCATCGGGGCCGGCCTGTCCGAGCCGGCCATCGCTTCACTGATCTTCGACAGAACGCCCGCTTGGGTCCATGCGCTGGCCATGGGCCTGATCGTGAGCGCGCTCAACCTGGGGCAGTTCGTCAACCCCTTGGCGATGGCGCCGTTGCGGCATGCACTCGGTCTCTCGGGAGCCTTTCTGGCCCTTTCTGCTCTGCTGGGCGCATCGGCGCTCCTCATATTTCTGCGTCGCCGCGACGATCTGGTCGCGCATGACGCATCCTTGACGCCCTTGGCGTCCGCCTAATCGGGAGAGAATAGTGGGACAATTTTCAGGCAAGCGCGTGCTGCTCACCGGCGGTGCGTCTGGCATCGGGCGGGCGACGGCGGAACTGTTCGTAGCCCAAGGCGCGACGCTGACGTTCGGCGATATCGACAGGGCTGGAGGCGAGGCGGCAGCCAGCGCCCTGGGTGCTACCTTCGTGCCCTATGATGCATCCGATCCGGAGCAGGCTTCGGTGCTCGCCGCCGCAGCGCGCGAAGCCATGGGTGGAATTGATATTCTGCTCAACGTCGCCGGCATCATGACGTGGGACCGTTTCGAAGACACGTCGCCTGCAAAGTGGCAACGCACACTCGATATCGACCTGAGCGCCGTATTCTATCTGTGCCAGAAGGTCTTGCCGTCGCTGGTCGAGAGCAAGGGGAACATCGTCTCGGTATCCTCCGCCAGCGGCCATCATCCCGTATATGGTACAGTGGCCTATGGGGTCGCCAAGGCAGGGATCATTGCGCTGACCAAGCAGATCGCCCTTGAATATGGCCGGCACGGCGTGCGTGCGAATGCCGTTGCCCCTGGTGGCGTGGCTACGCCAATGCATCAAAAGACGATGTCGGCGAGCGATTTCGACATGTCGGTCCTTGAGGAAGCGGCCAGTCGCAATATGCCCAAGCTGAGCGGCGTGGAAGCCTGTACCCCGGCAGAGATCGCTGCTGCCATAGCCTATCTCGCCTCGGACGATGCCCGTTATGCGACCGGGACGATCCTGACGATAGATGGTGGGCAGACGACGGGCTGACCAGGACAGACAAGGAAGCGTTGAAATGTTCGACCCGGACGTAGATCCAGAACTTCTGGCTGGCCTCGACCTGCTACCACCTTTTGTTCTGACGAAAGACAGCCTTGCCCAGTATCGAGAAAGCGCAGCTCAGTTTCTGCCGCCGGCCGCCTCTTATGAGAGGGCCAATGTGCTCATCGAGGAGCATGAGGCGCCGGGTCTGAACGGAGCGCCGCCGGTACGGTTTTTCCTGTATCGGCCGAGGGCGGTCGGCGGGCCATTGCCGCTGCTGCTCTTCGTGCATGGCGGCGGCTATGTTCTTGGGCTCGTTGAAGGCAATCACCCTGGATGTGTACGAACGGCTGACGAACTGCAGTGCATCGTAGCATCGGTCGATTACAGGCTGGCGCCAGAGACGCGCGCGCCCGGCCAGGTTGAGGACTGCTATGCTGTTTTGGCTCATCTGCATGCGCGCGCCGCTGAGTTGGACATCGACGCGCAACGGGTCGCGGTAGGCGGCGAGAGCGCAGGCGGCGGCATCGCCGCGGCGCTTGCGCTCATGGTGCGGGACAAAGGGGAATATGGGCTTTGCTTTCAGCAGCTCATCTATCCGATGCTGGACGACCGGACATGTATCAGAGCAGATATGCCCGAGGGGGTAGGCAGGCATGTCTGGACCGCTGATGCCAACCGCTTCGGCTGGGAGGCTCTCCTGGGACAGCCGCCTGGAAGCGGTGAGATTGCCGCTTATGCCGCCGCGGCGCGGGCAGAGGATCTGGGGAGGCTGCCGCCTGCCTATATCAGCGTCGGCTCGCTCGATCTCTTTGTCGAAGAGGATATGGAATATGCCCGGCGCCTCATGAGCGCGGGTGTTCCTGTGGAATTGCATGTCCTTCCCAGGGCCTATCACGGCTTTGAGCTCAATCTCGATTCCGAACTTGCGAGGCGCTCGGAGGCCGAACGCCGACTTGCCCTTGCGCGTGCCTTTGCGGCGGCTCCATCGGGACGCGGCCCGGCATAGGAGCCCTGATCCATGAATATCTTGCCCGACGCAGGTAACGCCGCGGTTATCAATTCCTCGATCGTCGAGATACAGGCTGACGTGGACCATGTCTGGTCAGTCCTCACGGACTTTGCCAGCTATGGCGACTGGAACCCGCTGTGCCGTGCGATTACGGTCGATGCGCAGGTCGGCGGCCTCGTTCGCATGGACGTGAAGGACGATCTCAAGGATGCCGTTATCACGTTCGACTATCGGCTCGATGAGTTTGACGTGGGCCAGCGCATCGCCTGGTCAGCGGAATTTCCCGACCTGGGCCTGACTGCACGGCGCGACCAGTATCTCCAGCCCCTCGATGCTGAGCGATGCGTCTACTGGAGTACGGACCTCTATACCGGCCCGCAGGCGCGGCAACAGGCCGAGCTCAATGGAGCGTGGGTCCGCTCTGCCTTCGACAATATGGCGCTCGCGCTCAAGGCGAGAAGCGAGGGTGCGGGCGTGCTGGGAGCGGCCGATACACTCGCCATCGGACAAGCAATCGCATTCTATTCCGAAGCGATCGACGATCGCAATCTCGCGTTGCTCGCGCGCTGCTTTGCGTCTTCGGCGCAGATCACCATTGTGGGCCAGTCCTTCACGCTCGAGCAGTATCGCGAGCTTTGCCAGGTTGCCGAGCGGAATTTGAACGCGACGCAGCATCAGCTCGGGCCTTCGCGATTGTGGCGAGATTCAAGAGATTCCAGCCACGTGCGCGCGCGTACAAGCTTCATCGCCACGCATGTGCATCCAGAAGATCTGGAGCATCCCGTCGTCGTGGGAGGCACTTATCATGATTGCCTTGCCCAGGAAGCGGAAGGGTGGCGCATCGTCGAGCGAACGGGAGAGGTTCTGTGGACGACGGGTGACATGGCATTGCTCGACTTCTCCGGGGCGCAGAGAAGCGAATGACTGGCGGGAAATTAGCGGGACGCACGGTGATCGTCACGGGCGGGGCTCATGGCCTAGGCCTTGCGACGTCCATCCTCTACGCTAGCGAGGGGGCAGCGCTCATTGTAGCGGACCTCAACGAGGATTGGGGGCATGAGGCTGCGCGGGAGACCGGCGGAGACTTTCTGCGCACTGACGTGTCCGATCCCGCTGCAATGCGCGCTCTTGTCGACCATGCGGTAGCGAAGACCGGCAGGCTCGATGTGATGGCCAATGTTGCCGCAATCGCCCAGGCAGGTCCGCTGACAGATATAGACGATGCCGAGTATCGCAGGGTGATGGCCGTCAACCTCGATGGGGTCTTCTATGGCACGCGGGAAGCGGCACGTGCCATGATACCAAAAGGGCAGGGGGCTATCATCAATGTCGCTTCAATCGGAGCAAGTTCGGGTACGCCGCTTCTGACGGCCTATTGTGCAAGCAAGGCTGGGATTCTGGGGCTGACGCGCGCCGCTGCGATGGAGTTGGCGCCTTTGGGAATTCGCGTCAACAGCCTCAGTCCAGGCGCTATGGCAACCGGAATGGGCGGCTATGCGCTGACGCCCGCAATGCTCGACATGCTCAACAATATTCAGCCAAGAGGCGTGGCCGGGACGACCGAGGAAGTCGCACGCGCCATGCTGTTTCTCGCCTCTGACGACGCGGCCAATGTCTATGGCCATGATCTTGTCGTGGACGGGGGCGCGATCTGCGGTCGCCGCGACGGCGCACCGGTCTCAGCGAGAAAATAAGGTACCGGAGCGACGGACGTGACACGCCGCCCCGACGGGTTCAAGGGCCGACAGGTGAGGGCACGAAGGTCGATAGCAGACCGCCATCGGCGATGTGCGCATGCCCGTTTACAAAGCAGGCGGCAGGGCTTGCCAGCCAGAGGGCGACCTCGGCAACCTGCTGAGCTGATCCCATGCCGCGTAGAGGGACCCGCTCGAGGTCATTGGGCGAGACTATTGGCTGATCTGCGCCGCCCATCATGGGTGTGGCCACGCCTCCTGGGCACAGGGCGTTGATACGTGCGCCGCGCGCAGCAAAAGCAGGTGCGCTAGCCTTCACAAGGCCTACCACTCCATGCTTTGCGGCAGTGTAGCATGGGCTCTCTGCGAGGCCGATGACGCCTGCTGTCGAGGCCGTGACGACCACTGCGCCCTCAGGGCGAATGACCTTCTCGACAGCCTTGAGGCCGAGGAAAGCGCCTTTGAGGTTGATAGCCACATGGCGATCGAACAGCGCTTCGTCGGCGGCAGCAAAGCCGTCCATCGGGCCGAGATATCCGGCGTTGAGAAGCGCGATGTCGAGGCCGCCGAACCGGGCTACGACCAGTGCCGTCATCGCTTCGTTGCCATGTGCCGAGGCGACATCGACCTGGACGGCGATCGCCTCTCCGCCGATCTCGCTTGCCACAGCCCTGGCACCGTCGATGTTGAGGTCGGCAACGCAGACCCGGCCGCCCTCCTGGGCGAATCGGATCGCCGCGGCGCGGCCAATCCCGGACGCGCCGCCGGTAACGAGAATGCTTTTTCCTTCGAAAGACCCGCTCATAACGGCATATACTCCCCGCCGTTGACGTCGAGCGTAGACCCGGTCACCACCCGCATGACGTCGCCTGCAAAGGCAAGGGCGGCGTGCGCGCATTCAACCTCTTCTGGCACGCGCCGTAAAGCGATGTTGGCAGCGATTGCGTCTACCGCCTCCTTGTAGGTCGGACCGCCTTTCGCTTCCTGTTCTTCGAGATAGGTGCGGGCCGGTGGACTGATCGTCCAGCCGAACGCCGGCATATTGACCCGAATACCGAGCGGACCAAGCTCTGCCGCGAGTTGGCGGGACAATGCCGAGAGCGCCGCCTTGGTTGCGGCATAGCCCCCCTGATTGGGCACGATCTTGCGTGCCACCTGGCTCCCGATATTCACGATGGCGCCGTCGCCCTGAGCCTGCATTTGAGGCACGACCGCCCGGATCATGCGCATCGTGCCGATGACGGTCACGTCCATCGCCGCGCGCAGTTCATCAAGATCGAGTTCCGTGACCGGCTTGATGTCGCCTGGCCGATATGCGCTGTTCACAAGGCCATCGATACGCCCGAACGCTGCAAGCGTCTCGGTCGCGACGCGTTCACAGTCCGCCTGGCTCGTAATGTCCGCTTTCACAGTGATGGCTTTTCCGCCCGAACGCGTGATGCTTTGGGCGACCTCCGTCATGACATCCGAGCTGCGCGAAACCAAGGCTACCCTCGCGCCCATCTTTGCTGCCTCTTCGCCCAGCACACGGCCGAAACCGGGGCCGATGCCGGTGATGATGACAGATTTGCCTTCCAGTATTTGAGCGACCATGCGCCTCCTCCCTTATGCATTCCTCATCGCAGACCGGGCGGGTTCGCTGGCAGCGCGACCCGCCCGATGTCGATCAAAGGTTCCAGCCGCCATCGCATGAGATGGTCTGACCCGTAACATAGCCTGCCCGCGCGGAAGCGAGGAACACGGCGGTGTCCGCCACCTCCTCTGGGGCTCCGTAGCGGTGAAGGGCGATGGTAGCTTGCACCGCCTTGTGCCAATCTGCGTCGAACGCTGTGTCCTTGAGCCGATGGAAGATGCCGGCGTCGATCACCCCGATCGCGATGCTGTTGGCGCGCACGCCGTTCCCGCCTTCTTCGCGGGCGATACCCTTCATCAATTGCTGGATCGCACCCTTGGGAGCAACCGAGAGCACATCCCGCTCGGGCCAGCGCACCACGCCAGCCGATCCGATATGGACGTAGGAGCCGCCCTTTTCACGAAGATGCGGAAGAGTGGCATGGATGATATTGAAGAAGCCGTTGACGTCATTGTTGACGACGTCACGCCATTCCTCCGGCGTCACTTCGTGGATCATGCGCATCTTGATGTCATAGCCTGTTGCGACAACGACGCTATGCATATGGCCATAGGTCGCTACGAGCTTCGCAACCGCTGCCTGGATGCTGGCAGGTTCGGCAACATCGAGCTGAACAAGCTCGACATCCACGCCTTCGGCGCGGGCAGCTTGCGCGGCCGCTTCGGCGCCTTCCTTATTGTTGCGATAGGTAATGGCGACGGCTGTGCCGGCTGCGGCCAGTCGCTGGGCGATGACCTGACCTGTGCCTCCGCTCCCGCCGATGACAAGGGCAATGCCTTCCGGGAAGTCCTTGGTGGTCGAGCTGGGCATCAATTCATCTCCGTGCATAGGGTAGGAGCCAGATCATCTGGCGTCATGGATGGTGAGAAGGCATGAAGGAGCTCTGTCCGACGCGTCAGCGATATACGCGAAAGGCGGTTCAGGCTTTCTCCTCTCTCATGCCGGCCGCGACAGTTCCTGCCGGGTTCGGTGGGGCACTCTTGCTTTGCGGACGATACAAGTCAATATCATTACGCAATTCGTTGGTGATGCGGGTAAAATATTGATGGTTTGCACAGTTTTATGGGGCCTGTGAGGCGATCCGGTCTGATTGGTTGACGCTGATGTCGCGGGTGTGGCGCCATCCGGCGCGGCATGGCGGACATGCGTAGAATAATGGGCGGTATTGTACGAATATCGTTGACGAAAGCCGATTCTGCCTGTTCTAATGCGCCAAACTCAGTGATATTTGGAGAGGGGTCAGGCATATGTCGCAGACGGATTTGGTGGCTCGCAGGGCGCAGCTTCGGACCATGTTCGAGGAGATGATCACGGCATTTGGTGCCAAGAATTTCGATCATTTCTCCACCTTTATCGGGGAGGACACGGTGTTCGAATGGCCCTATCTCCCGCTCAAGGAATTCCCCGAACGAATGATCGGCGGCAGCGCCTTCGTGGCCGCCGCAAAGGTTGGTATGGCTGATTCTGAGCCCTACAACCACAAGGTCGATACATTCTACGACATGGCCGATCCCGACATGCTGATCGTGGAATATCATAGCGACACGACGCACACCAAATCGGGCAAGCGCTACTCGAACAAGTATCTGGGCATTCTGCGCTATGCAGGCGATCAGGTTGTCTACTGGAAGGAATATGTAAATCCGCTCACGATCCTCGAGGTCTATGGATCGGATTTTACCAACGACGCGGCAGCGTCCGTCGAGGCCTGAAGGGCTGCGCGGCCCATCACCACAACAAGCCAGACCATAAGCAGGATTTAAGAGGATGCACGAGACGCCCGGCGCCTGGGATGAAGAGGTCGATGTATTGGTCGTGGGTACCGGTGCGGGGGCCATGGTCGCCGCGCTGGCAGCCTCGCAGCGCGGCGCGCGCACACTCATCGTAGAGAAAAGTGGTCTCTACGGTGGCTCCTCGGCGGCGTCTGGCGGCGGCGTCTGGATACCGGCAAGTCACTCGGCGCTGGCACAGGGGCAGCAGGACAGTCCCGAGGAGGCATTCACCTATATCAAAGGGCTGGTCGGCAATCATGTGGCGGACGGCAAGATCCGCGCCTTTACCGAGAATGCGCGGCTGATGGCCCAATATGTTGAAGCGCATAGTGGGCTGCGCTTCAACGCCATACCCTATACCGATTATCACGCTGAACGGCCTGGCGGGAAAATGGGCTATCGCAGCCATGAGACAAACACGCTTGATGCGGCCGCGCTCAGCCGGCGGGATTTCGAAACGCTGCGGCCGACCCATCCAAGTGCCGCGCTTTTCGGATATATCCCCTGGACGACCCTGGAAGCCGCTCCGATGGTCACGCGCGGGCCGGGCTGGATGAAGACGATGGCGAGGGTGTTGTGGCGCTATTACAGCGATATACCGCAACGACTTCGATCAAAGCGGAGTCGGTTCCTCGTGTTCGGCAATGCAATTGCGGGCCATCTCAAGATCGCGCTCGATCGGCAAGGCGCCCGAATGTTGCTCAATGCGCCGCTGGTCCGCCTTGTGCGCGAGGGGCAGGGACCCATCCAGGGCGCGGTGATCGAGAAAGACGGGCGGCCTTATGCTGTTAAAGCCAGAGCCGTCATTCTAGGCGCGGGTGGGTTTGAACGTAATCAGGCGATGCGTGAGGCCTATCTTCCAGGAGAGGGGCGTGCCGAATGGTCTGGCGGACAGGAAAACAATACAGGCGATGCGATACGCGCCGGTATCGAAATCGGCGCCGCGACCGATTTGATGCATGAGGCCTGGTGGGCTCCAACCGTAAAGGTGCCGAGCGAAGTTCGCGGGCGTCCGCTCTTCTACGAACGGGCACTGCCCGGCTGCATCATCGTAAACGAGAAGGGCGAGCGATATCTCAACGAAGCGCGGAGCTATGATGTGGTCGGCAAGGGCATGATCGATGCCGATCGTGCCGACAAGCGCACCATTCCCTCGTGGATCCTGTTCGACGCCCGTTTCCGCAAGAAATATCCGATGGGTCCATTGCTGCCGGTCTTTCCCGACTGGATGCATAATCGAGAAGTGCGAAAGATGGTGCACAAGGCATCCTCGCTGGCCGCGCTTGCCCGCAGTACGGGCATGGATGTCGCTACGCTTGAAGCGACCGTCGCCCGGTTCAACGGTTTTGCTCGTTCTGGCGTCGATGAGGACTTCAAGAGGGGGGCGGCGCCTTATGACCGCTATTATGGGGATCAGAACGTAAAGCCCAACCCGAACCTTGCGCCGATCGATCAGGGCCCCTTCTATGCCCTCAATCTCTATCCTGGCGATATCGGTACCAAGGGAGGGCTGTCCACGGATGAGCGCGCACGCGTGCTGGATGAGGCCGGAGCGCCCATAGAGGGGCTTTACGCGATCGGGAACAATGCTGCGTCTGTCATGGGTCCGGCCTATCCTGGCGCTGGTTCGACGCTTGGGCCTGCCATGACGTTCGGCTACCTGGCGGCATGTGACTGTACCGCGGCATAGCGGGCGCTGTTATGATGGGAGCATCCCGGCAATTTCTATCGGCGATCGTCGGCCCGTCCGCACCGTGGCCTGCGCCAGCACTGCAGAGCGGGCGCGGCTTCGTGAGAAGATGGGTGGCAGGCTGACAGTATTTCTGGGGCAGGGAGGCGCAAGAATGAGGCTTGTCGCTGGGAAGCCTGGACGGACGGGCGCCGGGCAGGCCGATATATGTGACGCTAGGAGCTGACAGATCGTGGAGAGCGAAGTTCCACGAATATTGGCGCTTCTCAAGGACTGCTATCGCGACAAGCGCATCCGCTACCGCGATATCGCGTCGCAGCTTGACGTAAGTGAGCCGACCGTCAAACGCTATCTGGGCGGCAGGGGGCTGACGCTTGATATGCTGGAGCGGCTATGCGCAGTTGCTGGACTGCGCCTGAGCGATCTGCACGACATGTTGGCCAGCGAACAGGCACGGACGAATGGCCGCCTGTCGCTCCGGCAGGAATATGGCCTGACCCACAATCTCTTCGCGGCCTTCATATTCTATCTTCTGCGATCCGGGTGGAAGGTGCCGGCCATCATGAGCGAGTTCGAGTTGACGGAGGCGCGCATGTTTTTGCTTTTGCGCGTCCTGGAAAAGCTCGAACTCATCGACATTCTTCCTCACAACCGCGTTCGTCTGACTGTTGGAGGAAGTCCCGACTGGCTGCCCGACGGTCCGGTGCGCCGGTCGTTTGATGGCTCCATGCGCGCGATCTTCGAGAGCGCGGACTATCATAGCCCAGCTACCATCTGGGAGCTCGAGACGATCAAGCTCAATCGGGCCATGCTAGGCCGGCTCCGGGCCATGATTGACGGATTTGCGAGAGAGGTCCGCGAAATGGGCGAAGTAGGATCGCGCGACGAGAGTGCGCAATGGTATTCGATCCTCTGCACGGCGCGGCCCGTTGACCCTATCGATATCCTGAACGCCGGCGGCCCGCGAAAGGGTTAGGATATGCCGGGCTCAAGCTCGCCATCTGATCCTTTCGCCGCTGCTCCTTGTGATGAAGCGAACGCCTGTCCACGCATGGCGCGGACAAGAGGAGATGCTTCATATGGATGTCGAAACGATTTCGAATCGTCTTGAGCGGCTGGAGGCGATAGAGGCGATCCGTGCGCTCAAGGCACGCTACCTCAATGCTTGTGATCGGCAGGATCCGGCAGCGGTTCGGGCCTGTTTCAAGGACGGTACGTGCCCCATCGATACCGGCTATCGCGGCATATTTTCCAATGCCGACGATTTCGTGGCGATGTACGCGGCAGCAGCGTGCCACGATCATGTCTTCGACAAGCATCAGGGAAGCAATGCCGAAATCGGCCTGATCGACAGCGATCATGCTTCAGGGTTCTGGTGTCTGGATTATCGCAACATCAATGGCCGCGATCAGACCCTGACATTGATGAGCACCTTCTACCGCGACAGCTACGTTCGAGCAGGAGGGCGATGGCTGATCGCGAGCTCGAGCTGCGAATTTCGGACAGTGTTCCACGGCCAGTTTGGCGATGGTTCCCTGGAAGCCCTGTTAGTGGGCAGGTCGCTTGCAAATCCGGCATTCCAAGAAAAGAGGGCGTTCTGAAATGGCTGAAGCTATGTTTCCCAAGGGTGCCTGTCTTGTTTTCGGAGGCAGTGGCGGCATCGGACGGGCTGTCGCGCTCGGCATGGCTGAGGCAGGCTCGGATATCGGCATCGTGTACCGGTCCAAGCGGGACGCCGCCGAAGCGGCAGCGGCGGATATTGAGCGTCTTGGTCGGCGCGCCACTGTCCATGTTGTCGATGTCAGGATCGCCGAGCAGGTGCAGTTCGTGATCGACTCAGCGATTGCTGATCATGGGCGCCTCCACACGATCATCTGGGCAGCCGGGCCAGTTGTTGATCAACGCTTCCTCGCGGACGTGACCCAGGAGCAATGGAAACTTGCCGTCGACGTCGAACTGCACGGCTTTTTCAACGTGGTGCAGGCCACGCTTCCGCACCTCAGGTCTCAAGGCGGAGGGTCTTATGTAACCTTGGGGTCAGCCGGCCATTTGCGTTGGCCTGACAGGGACGTTTTGTCGGTTGCGCCCAAAGGAACCAACGAGCAGATTGTCCGCGCTTTAGCGCGGGAGGAGGGGCGATTTGAGGTCCGTGCCAACAGCATCCTGGTTGGTGTGATCGAGGCCGGGATGTTCCGCGAATTGACCGAGCGTGGCGAGCTTGACCCGCAATGGGCAGAGGACACACGCAAGATGCTTGCACTCAAGCGTTGGGGGCGAGCAGCAGATATTGCCAATGCAGCCGTATTTCTTGCATCGGACAAGGCCGCCTATGTCACTGGTCAGCAACTCGCGGTTGCCGGCGGCTTTCAGCTTTGATCGAACTGCCCAAGGTTTGACTGGGGCTCAGTGGGAGGGCCGATACGCAATCGGCCCTCCGATGCCCTCAGGCCGGCGCAATGCCGGAATTGACGCCGTCGAGGATCCGGCGCTTCATCGGCCTGACCCAGTCGCGTTCGAGCGCCTCGTCCAGCAGCCCGGCTTCCTTGAGTTCATCGCACAGCTTCATCTGATGACCGATGTCGAAAAGGTCATATTGCGATGAGAATTTACCATCGCCGCCATAGGTGATGAAGCTGACGCCTTCGGTCTGGTAATAGCTGCCGTCGGGCCGCTTGCCCGGGCCGCGATTGACCCAGCGGCTGAAGATGCTGTTGCCGTTGACGGCAAAGTCGGTGATCGGAAAGCTCCAGCCTGCCCACCCAGAACCGACATCCATGTCGCGACCATAATGGGTGGCCCGGATTTCCTCGCGGTTGCGCGCAAAAACCGGCATGATCCCGCCATAGGGGCAGTAATAGGTGGCATCCTCATGATAGAGCTCGTCAGCTATCCAGGACCAGGTGTTGCGGCGCTCGGCTTCTACAAATGCCTCACGCAAACGAATGATGGCGGCTTCGACTTCCTCGCGGGGATATTCCATTGTCCTCTCCCTTGAATCTGGTGTCCGGTGCATAGCAAACGCCGTCCCGAGGTCAACCTTGGATCGATGCCGGAGATTGCATATTGCGCTTATTTTTCTTAAGAAGAATACGCAATGAAGCAATAATGTCTAGATGGGTGCCGTGATATGCGCGATATTCCTGCCTCGCTCGAGGACTTCTCTCCCGACCGGCTGATGGCCTTTGCAAAGACCCGCACGGGCCTGGAGGATTTTGGCCCTGGTCATTTTCTCACCGCCCTTGGCGTGCTGACCGATGCGATCCGTCAGGAGGCGCAGCTCAATGAAAATGGTGTTGGTGCGATGGGCGAACGGCTGGTCAACGCTCTTGCCAACCGGCTGCGCCGGGTGGCGCTTTTCAAGGCGCACCCGGAAATCGCCGAGCAGCGCGTTGAGGTGGCAGCGCTCATCGTGGGGCTTCCGCGAACTGGCAGCACAATGCTGCATCGCCTTTTGTCCGAGTCGCCACAGCTGACAGCTGTGCGCTGGTGGGAATCCGTCTTCCCGCTTCCCCGTGACGAAGGGGCTGGCGAGGTTGCGGGTCGAAAGGCGGACGCGGAACGTCTGGTGGTCGATATCATGAGCTCGGCGTCCGGGTTCGATGCGATTCATCCGCTCGATGCGCATGCCTATGACGAAGAGCTGCCGCTGATCGAGCAGTCCTTCATGTCGAATATGCCCGAGTCCATGATGTACATTCCCTCCTATGGGGAATGGCTGCTGGGGGCCGATCAGGCCGATGCCTATGATGAGCTCATCGACTTCCTCAAAATATTCCAGTGGCAGGATCCTTCTCGTGCTGGGC
Organism: Sphingobium sp. WCS2017Hpa-17; assembly: GCF_031843765.1. NCBI lineage: Bacteria > Pseudomonadati > Pseudomonadota > Alphaproteobacteria > Sphingomonadales > Sphingobiaceae > Sphingobium > Sphingobium sp. WCS2017Hpa-17. The sequence continues at coordinate 79,214 of NZ_JAVTIV010000010.1, read as the reverse complement.
AGAAGTGGGTGCTCAAATGCCCTCATCATCTGACTGCGGTGGACACGGTCCTCTCCAAGTTTCCGACGGCCGCGATCGTGATGACCCATCGTCCAATCACCAAGCTGATGCCAAGCTGGTACTCAATGGTCGGATCGTTGACGGGAGCCTATAGCGATGCGGACCATGCGGCGCCTCAGGCGGAGCATTGGACCCAGCGTCTGCGGCGCAATCTCGTCGACATGGTCGCCGCTCGCAATGGCGCACCTGCGCGTTTTGTTGATGTCGACTATCGCGATCTGCTCGAGCAGCCTCTGGTCGAGGCCCGCAAGGTTCTCGAGGCGGCAGGCCTGGCCGTGGATGCGTCGGATCTCGATGCCTGGCAAGGATGGCTGGATGGCAATCGCAGGGACAATCGTCCCTCGCATCAATATTCTATCGAGCAGTATGGCCTGACGCGCGAGCGGCTCAATGCTGATTTTGCCTTCTACACGGAAGCCTATCCAATGGCCGCTGCCACGGTCGCCTGAGAAGCGGGGTGCGTCGGCCGCTTGCCCACAGAGGGAGTTGGCCGACGCATTGGATCAGGCCAGATAACCGCCATCGACGATGAGCGTGGCGCCATTCACATAGGATGCGTTCGTGCCACACAACCACAGGACAGCACGCGCGACATCGTCTCCCTCGGCGAACCGTCCGGCGGGGATCGCGGCAAGCAGCGGCGCCTGATAGTCCGCGCTGTTGATGATGTCGCTCGTCAATGGGGTACTCACGATGCCAGGGGAAACGGCGTTGCACCTGATCCCCCGACCGCCATATTCCTTCGCGATCGTCTTCGTAAGCCCGATCACCCCATGTTTGGCGGCAGTGTAGGCGGCGCTGCGCGGGATGGACACATGTCCCTGCATCGATGCTGTATTGACGATAGCGCCGCTACCTTGTTCGAGCATCAACGGCAGTTCGGCACGGGCGCAATTGAACACGCCGTCAAGATCGACAGCGAGTACTTTGCGCCAGATATCAAGCGGAAGAAGATGCGTTTCGGGCGGCGTTTCCCCGCGAGTGAGACTTCGCTCGGTTATGCCTGCATTATTGAATGCCGCATCCAGTCGGCCAAATTTCTGAGTGATCGCCTCGATCATATCTTCGCAGGCTGCTGCGTCCGTGACATCGACATGCAAGGGAATTGCAAGGCCGCCATCGGCTTCGATGGCTAAGGCAACCGCCGCTGCGGCTTCAACATTGGCGTCAGCGACTGCAACGCCATAGCCCTCACCGGCAAAAGCAAGGGCTGCTGAGCGACCGATGCCGCTCCCGCCACCGGTTACGACTGCTATGAGGCGATCCTTCGTCATCTCTCTTCCTACATGGGTTTGGGTCTTTGACATGTTTATAAGCCGAGAAAGGCGTTACGCAAATGGAATTGATAACGAGGTAATTTGCCTTTGAACGCGTAGAAATATGTCGATATGAGTCCGAATAGCGGCAAGCGGACAGGGCTCCGCTCGCGCGGCGATGCGTTAGAAATGACGAAAGGAGAGATGATGGTCGAGGGAAATGGCAAAGTTGCTGTGGTGACGGGGGCGAGCCGGGGCGCAGGCAAAGGGATCGCAGTCGCCCTGGGGCGAGCGGGCTATCGGGTATATGTAACGGGGCGAAGCGTCAAAGAAGGTGATGCCAATTTGCCTGGAACGGTAGGTGCAACCGCCGAGGCTGTCACGCAAGCGGGCGGGCAGGGCATCGCGGTTCAGGTCGATCATGCCAGTGACGAGCAGGTCAGGGCGTTGTTCGAGCAGGTGGATGCCAAGGAAGGCAGGCTTGATCTTCTCGTCAACAATGTGGCGGCAGTGAAAGATGAACTGATCGACCCTGCAAATTTTTGGGAGAAACCTCTGCATCTTGCCGACATTCTCGATGTCGGTCTTCGATCCCAATATGTCGCCAGCTATTACGCTGCTCCCCTCATGGTTCGTGCGGGGCACGGACTGATCGGCTTTACATCATCCTTCGGCGCGGTCTGCTATATGCATGGTGCGGCCTATGGCGCGCAGAAAGCCGGCGTCGATAAAATGGCGGCTGATATGGCGGTCGATTTCAAAGGAACTGGGGTCTCAACCGTGTCCATCTGGATGGGGCCAATGCTGACTGAGCGGGCGCAGCGAACGTTCGAATCTGCCCCGGACGAGGCGTATCAGCAATTCGCGGCACATGCTGAAACGCCCGAATTTACGGGTGTCGTTCTGGCGGCGCTGGCGGAATGGGATGGCCTTGAAGGTGTTTCCGGGCAGACCCTCATTGCAGCTGAGATTGCCGAGCGGCTCGGTGTGCGGGACAGCAACGGCAAGCAACCTCCATCTTATCGCGATATGCTTGGCGAGCCGCGTCAGCCGCACCCGGCGATCATTCGATAACCGACAACAGCGCGGTCAGTGGCTCAAACGGAAGGCCCGGCGATCACAGATCGCCGGGCCTTTTTTTCGTGCCATCATGTCTGGCGAGATCTCCCAGCCTGCGATGGAAACCCATTGACGAACGTTCCTAGAAGTAAGATGAACACCATGTGCGCTTTTAATGTTCGCAAATAGGGAGAGAGAGATGTCCGCTTCTTCGAGCGTGGTTGAAGATGGCAGTTCGTTGCCAATGTTCGCGCTTTCCGATGCCCTGGCACCGGCAATCGCCAGTTTTGGCCTGGAGGCTAATGTCCGTGAAATGAAAGAGCAGGGATACACGGTCCTGCGCAATGTTGCCGAGCCGGCGTTCCTCGACCGGTTGCGGAGCAAGCTTTTGGAGGTGACGCTGGAGGCAAAAGGGCAATATTTCGGCATAGAGCGTCGCGGCGCATCGAGTGATATGCTGCTGGAACAGGATGACGTCTTCGCCGAAGCGGCGATCAATCCCAAGGTTATGGCGATGATCGAATTCATGTGCGGACAGCGACCGCTGATGAGCCAACTGAGTGGTTCCGTGCGCTTCGAGGGTGCCAATGCGATGGGGCTTCATGTCGATCAGGATTGGATGCCTGCTCCAATGCCAGAGCATAATGCGCTGACGACGGCGTGCTGGTATCTTGACGATATCAGCGAGGCTGGCGCCGGCGCGACCAAGGTTATTCCAGGAACCCACAATCTGCGCCGCCACCCCACAGCCGCTGAAGCAGACGCGCAGGAGGGGGCAGTGCCCATCCTATGCAAGAAAGGCGATGTCGCGATGTGGGATGGACGGCTCTGGCATGCAAATTACGCACGAACTCTGCCGGGCGAGCGTGTCCTTCTTCACGCCACCTACTGTCGTCTCGCCTATCGCCCGCTCGAAGACTATGGGCCTATCGCACAGCGTCTTATAGAACGGCATGGTCCGGTGATGGAGGACCTGCTCGGGCGAAACCTTTGGTATGGCAATCGCGCATTCAACGCGGGCGGCGTCGATATGACAAAATACAAGGCGACCCGAGACGCGGCGCGAAGCTGACGTCGGCCGGCGGGAGAGGCGTGTTTGCGCTCCTCTCCCGACGCCGTCGAATCAGGCGTCGACGGGTTGTGCGGGCGCTTCACCGAAAGCAGCCGGCGCTTCGCCCAGGGCGACGATGGTGCTTTTGCCATCCTCGTCGACTTGCTGAACGATGCAGGAGGTGCGCTTCGTCGCTGTCCGCGAAATCCACCAGCGACCGTCGCGGCGGACATAATCGTCATCATATTCAACGCCCATCTGCGTGACCGTGCGATGAGCAAGATTTATATTCTGGAAATAAAGCGACCATTTCCCGGTCGCGCTGTCTTCACCGGTAATCGTGATGACGGGATTGGCACCGTGGTGGATATCATAGATGCCTGCAACGCATCCCATCGTCCGGAAAATCTCGACGAAACTGTCGCGATCGTGAAATGGGGGAAACCCCTCATAAGCGATGACAGCACCATCGGGGGACAAGCAGTCGCGAACCTCTTCGGGGCGCTGAAGATCGCAGCCCCGCAGGTAGCGGGCTTTGAGTTCCTTGATGGCATTGATGTCCTCGAGAAGCGCAATCCGCTTTTCCAGTGTCTGCAGGTCCGTCACGCATTTTCTCCTGTCGCTTGCCTCGGCTCTCGCATCAGAGCGGCATCATTCCTCGCATGATATGGATCGAATGAGGGCTGTGCAACGCAAATGGATGCTGATTGCGTTGACGGCAATCGATTTGCGTAGGTTGGTGGCGGTGAAGTGCATTTGTCCGTTAACCTGTCTGAGGTGCCCTGTGAGCACTGAAGGCGCGGATGACGTCTGGCGATCCCACCTGTTATCCGCGCTCGCTCGACCGACGCCAGAGTGTCTACGCCTTTGAAAAATTTGGTCCGATTAGCTCTCTCTTGAGTATCTCGGGTCCGCTGAGGGTGGGGTGTCGGTCGCTGTCGGCTTTGAGGCTATCGCGTCATGATTGTCCTAATATGATCTGCAAAATGGACTCATTTGTGCATATGTGTGGCAATTTGCGTTTCAGGGATTGCAAATAGCTCCGAATGTGCGTTATCCCCATTGGTGATCGGAGATGAAAAATCCGACGGCTCATATGGGGAGGTGCTTATGAAACTGCGTTTCTGCGCTCTGGCGTGTTCCACTCTCACAGTTCTGACGTTCGCAGGCGTGGCATCCGCGCAGGAGGCGCCTGACCAGGCTGTGGATGCCGGTGGACTGCGCGACATTGTGGTGACTGCTCGGCGGACGGCTGAGAGCCTGCAAAGGGTTCCGGTCGCTGTCACAGGGTTCGATGAGCAGTCGATCGCTAACCTGCAGATCAGGGATTTTGGCGATGTTGCCAAGAGCGTGCCCAATCTGGATTCTCAGCGGCAGTTCGGTTCGGCCAACGCTCCGCAATTCTACATGCGCGGTGTGTCGACCGGTTCGCTCAAGTTCGAGCAGGACGCTGGCATCGGCCTTTATGTCGATGGCGTATATCTGGGCCGTCCCGCGGGCACTGCATTTTCTCTCGCAGAGATCGAGCGCATCGAGGTCATGCGGGGGCCACAGGCGACCCTGTTCGGACGCAACTCGACCGGCGGCGCGATCAACTTCATCACGGCTGCGCCAAAGGGGGAATTCTCCGTGCGGGCGGAGGGTACCTACGGCAATTATGATCGCATCAAGGGCCGTATTTCTGTCGATCTTCCCTCATTTGGACCACTGTCTGTTCGGGTGAGCTATCTGCACGACGAGAATGAGGGCTATGTCAAGAATCTGACGCCTGGCATCGTCATCGATTTCGCAAAGCCGTTCGGCAAGACGGTTTCGGCCAAGACGTTTGGTGCGGAGAATACCGACGCCGTCTCCCTGGCAGCCAGGCTCAACCTCGACGCCCTGGTTCTGGACTATAAGTTCGACTATACCGACAAAGTGAGCACGCAGCTTGGGGCGCAATTGCTCTACACCCCGACGCCCGAGGCCTATGCGACGCCCGGATCGGTATCCGTGCCTGCATCGCGTACGCGCCTGGGGGCACTGCCTCTCGACCTGACCTCTCCCTCTCATCTCAAGGTTCAGGGGCACAGCCTCACCGCAACCTGGGAGGCTTCGGACATCATCACGCTCAAGAGCATCACGGCCTACCGGAAATTCAACGAGAATGTCGGTGGTAACGACATCGACGGGGCCGCGCTGGTCGACGCTGCAGGCAATCCCTACACACCGCTGGGTTCGGTTCAGACCCGAAAGCAGCATCAGTGGAGCCAGGAAGCGCAGTTCCTCGTGAAAACCGATAATCTCGATCTCGTACTCGGCGGCTTCTATTTCTTCGAGAAGGGACGTGATCTCAATCCGGTCTTTCTTTCGGCGAGCTTCCCCGTTGGCGAGACGCTGACGCCCAGTGCCACCGCCCCTTTGTCGGCCGGCGGTTTCCTGAGCGACTATTTCCTGGGCAATGACAGCGCTGTGCGGAACAAGTCCTACGCAGGTTATGCGCATGCGACCTATCGTCTGGGTGAAGCCGTCGAACTGGCTGGGGGTGTGCGCTACACCAAGGATAAGCGCCGTGAAACGCTCTACGCGGCGGCATTCATCGCTCCGCCGACCACGGTCTATTCCGCCTCGGGCGATCACTGGGATTTCGACGCTACGGCAAGTTATATCTTCTCACCACGGTTTCGAACCTATGCGCGCTTTGCCACAGGCTATGTGTCGGGTGGTATCCTGAACGGCATCGCCTTCAAGCCCGAAACAGTGAAGAGCTATGAACTCGGCGTCAAAGGCGATTTCCTCGCCAACAGGCTTCGTGTGAATGCGAACATATTCCAGGCTGATCGCAAGAATTTGCAGGTCCTCAATTTCACGCCGGCCAACGGAAGCTATCTGGTGCCGCTTGACAAGGCACGTGACCGGGGCTTCGAGTTCGAACTCACCGCGATCCCCACCAGCGGCCTGACATATAGCGTCACTCTGGGCTATCTGGATGAAACGTTGTCTCAGGCTCTGGGGCCGCGGCAGACCCAGGCCCCCAAATTCACGGGCAATATGGCTCTGCAATATGATCTGCCTGCATCGGGTAACGGGTCCTATCTTTCCTTCCGGGGAGACGCGTCATTCAAGGACAACAGAAACAGCAATCCGGTCCCGGCGGCAGAGACCAACATCATCACGCGGCTGCGCTCGCGTGTCGATCTGGGCGCGCGGATCGCTCTCAATGATGTTCCGATCGCCAATACCAAGGCGCGGATCTCGGTATGGGGCCAGAATCTCACCAACAACAAGGAGCTTGAATTCGCGCGCGACCTAGGTGGGCCGGTCATCGGCGTGTTCCAGGTTCCGCGCACCTACGGGCTCGACATCGGCTTCGCTTTCTAGCGGGAAGGGCCAGGGGATCACGCTCCAAGCGGCGTGATCCCCCCTACTACTCAAAATAGATGCCCGGATCAGTTTGCTGGGCGATAGCCAGGACGAACATCCATTTGTCCTCATCGTGGCGTGCCTGCAGATCCGCTGTTGCAAGAGCGCGCGTTTCCCGCATCAGATGATCGATCATCTGCACGACTTTCTGCTGGCTGCGCTCGCTCAGCCTGACTGTTTCTATTTCGCGATGCGCAGCGTTGGGATTGGCTACTTCAGCTGCGACGGCCGCCATCATCGCCCGATCATTGGCGCGACGAAGAGGGCCTGAGGGCTGCCATTCCACGGCGCGCGTCGTGAGGAGACGAATGCGCTCGCGTGGCATCAGTTCGATCAGGCCTGCTCGCTCGAGAGTCCGAAGGATGAGGAACATCTGATGATCCTTCAGCCCGAATTCCTTGATGATGTCGGAGGGCTGCCAGCCGCATCGCAAAAGATAGAAGCTGAACGCCGCCGACAGATCGCCCAGCAGCACCATTTCCTGCTCATCTGAAAGCTGCCGTGCGCGAGACTCTGAGTGACGAAACAGCATTTCGTGCAATTCGGTCAGCTCGAGGCCGGCAATCCTGCAAATCTCTTCCAGTCGCTCCAGGGTCAGGCCTTTCCCGGAAAGATAGCGCTTAACCGTGATTTCACTGGTTCGCAGTTGCTGCGCTATATCAGCGTAGCGGATGCCTTGCGCACGCAACTCGCTCTTGAGAATGCTGAGCATGGCGGGAATCTGGCTGTCCAAGGCGATCTCTCCACTGTGGCCGATCAGGGCCGAACAAAGTCGCAAGAGTTGTGCCCCGGAGTATCAGCCGTGATGTGCACACCGGCTCCAGGGAGGTATCAGGCAGCTTTGCGAAAGTATCTTCATTTGATACCTTGGCCGAGGGCGATTGCAAGCATCGCAAATATCCTGAACGCGCTGTCCATCGGATCACAAGCTCTCGAAGAGAGCACGGGGAGGATGGAAGTGAAGGGTCTCAAATTTACCGCTGGCGTCGTGGCATTCTGGCCGCTGATGGTCGCTCAGGGAGCGGCTCTGGCGCAGGAAAATAGCGGACAGAGCGAAGGACTTACAGACATCGTCGTCACCGCCACCAAGATGGGTGCGACCAATTTGCAGTCGACCCCCATCGCAGTTTCGGCGCTTTCGGCTGAAGAGCTCGCGTCGCGCGGCGTGCGCGATGTCCAGGATCTCAAAAGCTACGTTCCCAGCCTCCAGGTTTCGGATCTGAGCGGCTACACGCAGCTCTATGTTCGTGGCGTAGGATCGAACATCGTGTTCATCGGTTCAGATCCCAGCACGACGATCCATCTCGATGGCGTCTATCTTGCCCGGCCCTTGAGCTATCTCAACGATTTTCTTGATGTCGACCGGGTCGAGGTGCTGCGTGGACCGCAAGGCACCCTCTATGGGCGCAACTCGGTGGGCGGCACGATCAACGTCATTTCCAAAAAGCCCTCCGACAACCTCACCGCCGAGGTGCGCGCAGAATATGGCACCTATGATCGATATGCTGCCAAGGCCTATGTTTCGGGGCCGATCGGCCAAAGCGGCATTGCGGCGAGCCTCGCTTTCGACATCTCGGGCCGTGACGCTTTCCGTGAAAATGTCTCGGCCGGAAATGACGCAGAGGACCTCAAGTCGCGTGGCGTCAAGGGGCAGCTTCTCTTCCCCTTCGCCCGAGGCGACCTCACGCTCCGTGGGGACTATTCCCGTCAGTCGGGCGCTTTTGGCGCCTACCCCAAGCTGATCGGTCCGACGGGCAATCCGGTTGACGATGCGATCCTGGACGATCCTGACAAGGTGTCGATGGATCGTGACAGCCACACGGTTCTTAAGAATTTCGGCGCGGCAGCAGAGCTTAACTGGGATCTCACTGATGGCATCAAGCTTCGCTCGCTTACTGCGTGGCGCGGCTTTGACGGCTCGATCGATGCGGATGCCGATTCCAGCGCACTGCCGCTTTTCCGCAACGTCATCGCTCCCATCCGTCAGCGTCAGATCAGTCAGGAGCTCAGTCTGCTCGGCAAGGCAGGGCAGCTTGACTGGGTTCTCGGCGGCTATTTCTTCCACGAACGCAATCGTGAGCCGCTGACACTCAGCGTCTATCCGTTCGGCGCTTCCCATGTGCAGCGTCCTTTGCTCAAGGCGCGCTCCTTCGCGATCTTCGGCCAGGGCGAATTCCATTTCACCGATGCGCTCTCGGTCGTCGCTGGCCTGCGCTATACGACAGAACGCAAGAGCTACGCCCTCAACGACTATTATACCGGATCCACGAGCGAGAATCTCGAGGAGGTTGCGGCGGCGCCGCCGCTGTCGGGTATTCCGGGTATCCCTGATCCCTTCACTATCGACACGAGCCGCCGCGACCACGCGTTCACACCGAAGATTGGCGTCAACTTCAAGCCCGCAGACAATGCGCTGATTTATGTTTCAGCGACCCGAGGCTTCAAAAGCGGCGGCTTCGACTATGGTGCGAACAATGCCGTGGATGCAGCGGCCGGCTTTGGACCGGAAAAACTCTGGTCCTATGAGGCAGGTCTCAAGAGCGACTGGCTCGATCGCCGGCTTCGTGTCAACCTGACGGCCTTCTACTATGATTATACCGATCTCCAGGTGCAGAGCTATGTGCAGAACGGCGCATCTTTCGGCGCACGCACGCAGAATGCCGCCACTGCGAAGGTGAAGGGTGTCGAAGCAGAGATCGCGGCTCGCCCGGTGACGGGGCTCCAGTTGTTCGCCAACCTGGCCTATCTCGACGCCACCTATAGCCGTTATCCCAATGCCTTTGTCCCGATTTTCGGCACATTTGATGCGTCAGGCAAGCGTCTCAACAATGCGCCCAAATGGTCGGCGACGGTGGGTGGCAGCTATACCCTCGATCTCCAGGGTGCAGGCAAGATCGACCTGGGCGCGGACGTGCACATGCAGTCAACGGTCTATTTTACCACTGCCAATGATGGTGTGGGTGCCGTGTCCGATTATCCTGAGCAGCAGGGCGGATATACGACTTTGAATGCCCGGATCGGCTGGACCAGTGCGGACAAGAGCTGGGGACTTAGCCTGATCGGGAGCAATCTGACCGATCGTAACTATTATCTGGGCACAGCAAATTATACGCCGGCCATCTCGGCCCGTCAGGGCCGGCCTCGCGAGGTTTTCGGCCAGGTCTCCTATCGTTTCTAAGGGGCACGCGGGACCGCCCGGTCCTGCGTGGGTGGGCGAGAGGTTCCGGGTCGCTTAGGCGGCCTTTGGACCTCTCTCCTGCTAAGAAGTCTGCCAAGCCCTAGAAGAGGAATGTGAGCGCACCGGTCGCATTGAGCGCGTGCTGCTTCCTTGGAGCGAAAGCCGGGTTGCGCAGATAGGCTATCGAGGGGGCAAGATAGATGCCGCGCGTAACGCGATAGGCATATAGCCCGCTTAATTGCCATTGATGCCTTGCAGTTGGGGCGCCTGTTTTCCCATAGGCGTGCCGCGCATCCGCGCTGAACCGATTGTAACCGAAGGTCAGGGTCGCGGTGTCACTGGGGCGTCCCTTAATCATGCCTATGCCATAAATTCTTGCCTCCAAGGAGCGAGTGGTAAGGTTGATGCTTGCAGGCGCAATGAGCGCGGACGCGCCGATATAAAGACCGCGATAGGGCTCAGTTGGATGGGTCTTGAGGATTTGCCGATCGGCGATCGCATAGGCAGCCCAGTTTCTCTGGGAGCCCTTACCGTCGAACCTGGCATAGCGGGTTTTGTTGTAGATGAAGCCGGTGCGTAGCCACAATTGATGATCTGCTGCACTGGCTGGGCGCAATATCCCCATCTCCTCGATGAACAGGGCCTTGGCGTCTCGCTGAGCAAATCGGAGGCCAATGCCATTATGGTGCGCGTCATAGGCAAGCCCTCGGGCGCTGATGCTGCGCTGGATTCCCGCCTTGTTATAGAAGCCGTGGGACCCGTTTATCGTTATCGATAGGGACGGCGTGGTGGCAGGACTTGCGCTGAGACCCACCTGGACCGGGACAAGCGCGCCGACGCCGGTCGAAACGATCGGATTGCCACCCGCAAAAATACCAACATAGTTGGAAATGTTATTGTTGAAGCCAGCCTTCACTTCGATCTTACCATTTGCGAAACGCTGATGATATTCGAGGATGGCAAGCTGAAACTGATTGGGACCAGCGGGAGCGAAGCTCGTCCGCAGAAACTCGGCGCCGACTGTGATCTGGCCGTCAGCAATCCCAAAGCGATCGAGCGCGAGCGAAGCGGTCGCAAAATTACTCGAACCTGCTGTCAGTCTCTGACCACTGTAAAGCTGGGGACCGTCCCGGTTATTTCCAAGGAGATCAAGGCCAAGCATATTGATGGATTGTGCGCGCACAAACACGCCCTGTTCGGCAAGACGGGATCGCCATCCTGACTTATCGGCAAGGATTGTGTCGGCAATGCCCGGGAAGTTGGTCGTCAGCCCTCTTTGGCCCAATGCGTCGATATCCTGGGCGCTTTCATTTCCAGATTGTCCGACGGGAGCCCCAGGTCCGGAAATTTCTGGCGTCGCACCCTGATCCTGTGCCTGCGCAGCACACGCCAACGAAGCAAAAAGCGAGAAACAAAAGGTAGAGGCTATCCAGCTTTGAAATGACGAATATGGGAATCTAGACAACAACCGCTCCACAGCAATGAAGAAGAAATCAGTGTGGCGCTGATATGCTCCGCAAATGCGGTTTAAATCTGTAAAAAACTGACAAAATGCGTTTCAGTTATGGAAATAAGTACGCAAATTGACGTTATAGCGAGATGGGTAAGCTGACCAGCTTGCCCATCTCGCCATGCCGGCGACGTTTCGGCTGCGAATGTCCTGAAATTCAGGCGCGGTCCTTGTCCAGGTCCCGCAGCGCGGCCCGCAGGACCTTCCCACCAGCATTTCGGGGGAGTTCGGTTACGAACGTGATCCGCCGTGGTGCCTTGTAATTCGCCATGTTGATGCGTGCCCACTGCAGGATGTCGGATTCCTGCGCATCATGGCCTGGCCGAAGCACCACATAGGCCTTGCCGATCTCACCCATGCGTTCGTCGGGAATGCCGATGACAGCGGCTGTCTCGATTCCTGGATGGCTGGCGAGCAGCTTTTCGATCTCCGCCGGATAGCAGTTGAAGCCGCCGGAGATATACATGTCCTTCTTGCGGTCGGTGATCGCAAGATAGCCCCGCGCATCGATCGTACCGATATCGCCGGTATGAAGCCATCCATCGGCGTCGATCGCCTCGGCGGTAGCTTTGGGGTCGTCCAAATAACCCTTCATCACCGATGGGCCGCGGACCCAGAGTTCTCCCTGTTCGCCAACTGGCAACGGCTTCCCCGCCTCATCGACGCATCGAACTTCCAGCCCCGGCATGGGGTAGCCGCAACTATGAGCGACCGTCTGCGCATCGTCGCCCTGGCGCGTCATCGAAATGGTGCCACACTCGGTCATGCCATAGCCGTTGACGATATTCGACATGCCAAGCTCGTTGCGCATTCGCTCGACCAGCGCGGGTGCCACCGGCGCGGCGCCGGTTACGGCAACGCGCAGGGAGGAGAAGTCTCGGGTCTTCTCGCCCTCCAGCTCATGGAGGAGCGTCAGATAGATTGTCGGCGGTCCGGGAAGGAAGTTGATTTTATTCTCTTCGATCTGACGTACCATCTCCGCACCATCGAAGAGAGCCATGGGGATGATCGTCGCACCGCGCGCCAGACAGGCCGCCCAGCCGGCCTTATAGCCAAAGGTATGGAAGAAGGGGTTGACGATGAGATACCGATCGCCTTGTCGCAGATCGACACGGACGGCCCAGTCGCCGAAAATCTGCATGACCTGACGTTGCGCGGTGAGCGCCCCCTTGGGACGCCCGGTGGTGCCCGAGGTGAAGATGATATCGGCGATATCGTCGCCCGAGAGCTGGCCTAGCGCTGTCTCGACCGCGGGGTCCAGCGCTCCGGAACCGCGCGTCAGGAAGGCGTTCCAGCTTCCAGGCCCGTCACCGCCGATCAGAATGGTCTCGGCCAGATCGGGAAGGTCCTCGTTCGCGATAAGCCCGCGATAGTCCGTGTTCAGAAACCGATCGGGGGCAAAAAGCATGCGCGACCGGCTGCGGCGCAGAATGTCGGCCGCCTCTTGCCCCTTGAACCGCGTGTTTAAGGGAACGATCGTGGCGCCCAGTATCTGGGCTCCGAGCGCCGCGAGTATCCATTCCCGTCCATTTGGGGCCCAGATGGCGATCCTGTCGCCGCGGCCGATATCGCTTGCAATAAAAGCCGAGGCGACTGCTCGCGCATCATCCCAAAGCGCGGTGAACGTCCAGCTGCGCGAACCTTCGATCAGCGCGATGTCATCGGGCCAGCGCTCCGCGGCTGACCTGGCCGCATGCGGTATGGTTTCGGGCCAATGCCCCATGGCTTCGCTCATGCGCCGCGCGGCTCCCTGGGAAGTCCGAGGCCACGCTCGGAGATGATGTTGCGCTGGATCTGATCGGTGCCGGCATAGATGGTATCAGACCGGCTCATCAGGAACATGGTGGTGAGCTCATCGAAGCGCTCGTTGCTGATCCCTACCTCGCCATCCTGGCCCATGACGTCCATCGCGAGCTCGCCAAGCGCCTTGTGCCATTGCGACCAATAAAGCTTGTAGGTGTATCCGGCACCGGACAGATCGGCATCGTCGCCGTCCGACAGCATGCGTAGCCCGTTATAGCGCATCACCTTGAGGCCTGCATGGGCTTGGGCCAGGCGCTGACGCATCACCGGATCGCGAGCAGTGCCATTGGCCTTGGCAATCGCGATGATCTCGTCGAGTTCATTGCGGAAATGCATCTGCTGGGCCAGCGTCGAGACCCCGCGCTCAAAGGCGAGCAGCGCCATGGCGACCTTCCAGCCATCGCCTTCGGCGCCGATCCGGTCGATGGCCAGAGCCTCCGCGCTGTCGAAAAACACCTCGGCAAACTCAGCCTCGCCGGTCATCTGGCGAATGGCGCGCGGTTCGACGCCGGGCTGGTGCATGGGGACCATCAGGAAGGACAGGCCCTTGTTGCCGATACTGCCCGGCTGCGTGCGCGCCACAACGAAGCACCAGTCGGACAGCATTCCCAGCGACGTCCAGATCTTCTGTCCGTCGATGATATAGCGGTCGCCCTCCAGCCGCGCCTTGGTCTTCACATTGGCAAGGTCAGAGCCGGCGCCCGGTTCCGAATAGCCTTGGCACCAGATGACACGCCCCTGTGCGATATCGGGCAGGAAGCGCGCCTTCTGCTCCTCCGTCCCCATGGCCAGCAGGGTAGGGCCGAGCAGCTCGATGCCGAGATGGCCCAGGCGCGGCGGGGCTTTGGCACGGGCATATTCCTCCGCGAAGATGACCTGCTGTGCAATGGTTGCGCCGCGCCCGCCCCATTGCTCGGGCCAGCCGACCACGCTCCAGCGAGCTTCCCCCAGCGCCTGTTCCCAGGCGCGGCAGCCATCCACATCGTCGGTTTCGCTTGCAAGGCCGCGTAGTGCCTTGAACGGCCCGGCCAACTGACTGTTCAGCCAGTCAGCCGCTTCCTGACGGAAAGCCTTGAGTTCAGGGGCGAAGGCGAGTTGCATGGATCAGGCGACCTCGAACAGGCCGGCCGCGCCCATGCCGCCCGCGACGCACATGGAAACGACGACATATTTGACGCCGCGGCGTTTCCCCTCGATCAACGCGTGGCCGACGAGGCGCGATCCGGTCATGCCGAACGGATGGCCGATGGCGATGCCGCCGCCATTGACGTTGAGCAGTTCGGGATCGATGCCGAGCTTTTCCTGGCAATAGATGGCCTGGCTGGCGAAGGCCTCGTTGATTTCGAACAGGCCAATGTCGCTGATCTTGAGGCCAGCCCGGTCGAGCAGCTTGGGAATGGCAAACACCGGGCCGATACCCATTTCGTCCGCGCCGCAGCCCGCGACCTGGAAGCCGCGATAGACGCCCAATACCGGCAGGCCTTCCTTTTGCGCGGTAGCAAGGTCCATGACGACCTGCGCCGATGCGCCGTCTGACAGCTGGCTGGCATTGCCCGCCGTCACATGCTTGCCCTCCTGAACGACGAGGCCGTTCTTGAAGACGGGCTTGAGCGCGGAGAGCGATTCAAAGGTGGTGCCGGCACGGACGCCCTCGTCCTTGGCCAGCGTCACCTCTTCCTTGCCGGTTTCATTCCCTTCCTTGTCGAACAGTGCCTTGGTGACGGTGATCGGCACGATCTCTGCGTCGAATCGCCCGGCTTCCTGTGCGGCAGCGGCACGCTGCTGGCTCAGGGCCGCGAAACGGTCCTGCGCCTCGCGACTGACGTCGTAGCGATCGGCGACAATCTCTGCCGTCTCGATCATGACCATATAGGCATAGGGATCGGCGGCCTTGATGAACTCCGACCGGTTGCGCCAGGCCGGGGCCTGCTTGTTGATCGTCAGTGATACGCTTTCCGCGCCGCCCGCGACCGCGACGTCGATCTCGTCGCACATGATCGAGCGCGCGGCAAAGGCGATCGCGTTGAGGCCGGACGAGCATTTGCGGTCCATCGAGAAGCCCGCCGTGCTGTCGGGCAGAACCGATCCATGGACGGTCAGGCGGCCCAGATTATAGCTTTGCGTGTTCCACTGGTTGGCGACGCCCAGATAGATGTCGTCCACCCGCGCCGGGTCGATCCCGGCGCGTTCGATCGCAGCGTTGACGACATGGCAGGACAGGACCGGTGCTTCGGTATCGTTGAAGGCACCTCGATAAGCCTTGCCGACCCCGGTGCGGGCGGTGGAGACGATGGCTGCTTCGCGCATAGGAGGAACCTCTTCTTAGAATCCGTGCATGTTGGTGGGGCCGAAATAGGCGCGCATCTCGACGACCTTGCCTGCTTCGTCGAAGCGGAAGGTGTCGATGACGTCGATGCGCTGATCTTTGCCTTGATAATGGAGGGTGACAGAAAAGGGGAAGGCGGCATGATCGCCCGTTACCCGTATGGGGCCTTCCAGCTTCAACTTCGCGCCCGTTTCCATATTGGCGGCGTAGAAGGCGCGGATGGCGTCATGGCCGTGCTGCACCGGGCCGCCGACTGGGTCCTCCACCTTCCCATCGGGCGCGAACAGGGCGACGACGGCATCTGGGTTACCCTTGTCGAAGGCATCGATATAAGCGTGGACGGCGGCGATCATCTTTTCGGGATCGGTCATGCGCCTGCCTCCGGGAAATAGCGGCTGATGGTGTCGATGATGCAGGCTGGCTTGATGCCGCCCTCAATCTCTATGGTGACTCGAACGATCGACTGGATCGCGCCGCCCTTCACTTCCTCGACTTTCACTATCTCGCCCGTGCCGCGCACACGCGAATTGACAAGAACGGGGGCGAGGAAGCGCGTCTTGTCGAGGCCGACATTCACACCGGCGGAAAAACGGCGAACCTCTATCATCTGCGGAAGGAAGGCGTTGACCAGGCTGAGCGTCAGATAACCATGGGCGATGGTCGCCCCGAACGGGCCATCCTTGGCGCGGACGGGATCGACATGGATCCACTGATGATCGCCGGTGCAGTCGGCAAAGGCGTCGATCCGGGCCTGGTCGATCGTCAGCCAGTCGCTGGCGTCGAGCGCGGTGCCCTCGCTACCGAGAAGTGCGGCTGGAGTTTCGAAGATGACCGCCATGGGTCAGGCCCGCTGGCTGGAGACGGAGAGAATTTCGCCGGTCATGTAGCTCGACAGCTCGCTGGCGAGGAAGATCATGACGTTGGCGACTTCCCACACTTCGGCCGGGCGACCGAACGCTTCGCGCTTGACCAGTTCGGCTAGCATCTCATCCGTCGTCACCTTGGCGAGAAAGGGGTGCATGGCAAGGCTGGGGGCGACAGCATTGATGCGCACGCCATGCTCTGCCGCTTCGATCGCCGAGCAGCGGGTGAAGGCCATCACGCCCGCCTTGGCTGCGGCATAATGGGCCTGGCCCTTCTGCGCGCGCCAGCCCAGGACAGAGGCGTTGTTAACCATGACGCCCGATTTTGCAGCATACATCGACGGTAGGAAGGCACGGGTCATGCGGAACAGCGACGTCAGCGTGACGTCGAGGACGCGGCTCCACTGATCGTCGGTCATGTCGACGACATCGACCTCCCCACCAAGGCCCGCATTGTTGATGAGGACATCGACCGTGCCGAATGTCGATAGTGCCGCGTCGCGCAGCGCATCGACCGCCTCTTGCGAGGTCACATCGCAGACGAAGGTGGCCGGCCGCTCGCCACCGACCTCAGCAGCTATGCGGTCGGCCGCCTCCCCCAGGCGACGTTCGTGAAAATCGCTGATGAGCAGGCGCGCGCCTTCCTCGGCGGCGCGCTTGGCGACGGAAAAGCCGATGCCGGTTCCGGCAGCGGCGGTGACGACGACGCTTTTGCCGGTCAGAAGGCCGCGCGCCGTGGGGTAAGGTGGGACGGGGGAAGTGGCGGTCATGCGGCGTCCTTCAGGATGATCTGGGCCAGCGCCTCGCGATGCTGGTCAGCGCTGCCGAGCCAGGTCGCGCTGGAGCGGGCGCGTTTGAAAAAGAGATGGGCGTGATGTTCCCAGGTGAAGCCGATGCCGCCATGCAACTGGATCGCGTCGCCCGACACCGAGCGATAAGCGTCGGAGGCATAGGCGCGGGCGACATGACAGGCTTCGGCCATCTCCTCGCTACCTTCGTCGATGGCGGCGGCGGCATAGTAGGCGGCGGAACGCGACGCCTCGACCAGCATCATCATGTCTGCCAGCATATGTTTATAGGCCTGGAACGAGCCAATCACGCGGCCGAACTGCACCCGCTGGCGGGCATAGTCGACGGTCGCTTCCAGGCTATATTGCGCCCCGCCAGTCTGTTCGGCAGCGAGCAGGCCCGCACCGATGAGAAGCGTCTGTGCGATTGCTTCGCCAGCGCTGCCCGCCGCGCCCAGCATCTGCTCGGGCGAAACTGCGCAATCGAAGCGCACGGTGGAGAAACGCCGGGTGCGGTCGAGGCTGGCGACGGGCGTGATCTCGATCCCGGACATGGCCGCGTCCAGCACGAGGAGGCTCTGGTCGCTTGTCGCCACGACCAGCAGCTGGGCGACATGGGCGAAGGTGACGAAGTGCGCTTCGCCAGTCAGCCGACCGTCCGAGAGAGTAGGACGGCCGGCTGTTCCGACAAAGCTGGCCCGTGTCCCGGACGCGAGGCGAGGTAGGAGTGTCGATTTCTGTCCCTCGTCCGCGGCCGCAAGCACTGCCTGCACCGCCAGAACTGCTGTTTCGAAGAAGGGCACGGGAGCGAGGCAACGGCCCAGTTCCTCAAGGACCAGCGCCATCTCGACCGCGCCCAGGCCAAGGCCGCCATGCGCTTCGGGCACCATAAGGCCGGCAAAGCCCATTTCCCCGGCGAGGCTTTCCCACAGCGCCGCGTCAAAGCCGGCTTCGCCATCTACCGTGGCGCGCAGAGCGTCGAACCCGGCCGCGTCGGTCAGGAAGTCGCGCGCCGCCTCCTGGATTGCGCGCTGGTCGTCGGAGAGCGCGAAATCCATCAGCCCGCCCCGTACACGGCCTTGGCCGGCTCACGCGTGTCGATGAGACCGCGCACAATGCCGTCCAGTTCCGCTGCCTCGAAGCGTGCGCCCTTTTCATGCGCCGGGCTGTCGGTCCAGCCCTGCGACAGAAAGATGGTGCCGCCCTTCAGTTCGAACACCTGGCCGGTCACGCCCTTCGACTGCGCGGACACCAGATAGGCGACCAACGGGGCCATATTCTCCGGCGCGAAGACGTCGAATGCGCCGGCCTGCACACCCATGTCGAATGCGCCGGTATCAGTCATGCGGGTACGCGCGTTGGGTGCCAGCGCGTTGGCGGTGATACCCAGCCGCGCGAGTTCCGCCGCCTGCACCAGCGTGAGCGACGCGATGCCGCCCTTCGCCGTCGAATAGGCCGACTGGCCGATCGACCCCTGCAGCCCCGCACCGCTCGTCGTGTTGATGATGCGCGCATCGACGGTATTGCCGGCCTTCGCCTGCGCACGCCAATATTCCGCCGCGTGGCGCGAGGTGCAGAAATGGCCACGCAGGTGGACGCGAATGACGGCGTCCCACTCCTCGGGCGAGCAGGTGAAGAACATCCGGTCGCGCACGAAGCCTGCGTTGTTGACTACCGCGTCGAGCCGACCGAAGGTTTCGACGGCGGCGTCGACCATGCGCTTGCCCGCATCCCAGTCAGCGACGTCATCGGTGTTGGCGACGGCCTCGCCGCCCATGGCGCGGATCTCGTCCACCACCTGTTCGGCGGCGCCCTTGGTCAGACCGGCTTCGCCATGGGTGCCTACGCCCAGATCGTTGACGACCAGCTTGCAACCCTGCGCCGCCAGTTCCAGCGCATAGGCCTTGCCCAGACCATTGCCTGCCCCGGTGACGATCGCCACGCGTCCTTCGCAAATTCCCATTATTTCGGTCCTTCGGCTCTTGTTCAGCGACTTACAGTCGCTCGATGATTGTGACGTTGGCCTGGCCGCCGCCCTCGCACATGGTCTGAAGCCCGTATCGGCCTCCCGTGCGCTCCAGCGCGCCGAGCAGACTGGTCATCAGCCGCGCGCCGGTGGCGCCCAGCGGATGGCCGAGCGCAATGCCGCCGCCATGAATGTTCACCTTCTCGTGCGGGATGCCCAGATCCTTCATCCAAGCGAGCGGAATGGAGGCGAAGGCTTCGTTGCATTCGAACAGGTCGATATCGTCCACGCTCATGCCCGCCTTCGCCAGTGCGTGGTGGGTCGCGGGGATCGGCGCGGTCAACATCCAGACCGGATTATCGGCCCGGACGGAGAGATGATGGATGCGCGCGCGGGGTCTCAGGCCATGATCCTTCACCGCCTTCTCGCTCGCGATCAGCAACGCGGCGGACCCGTCGCAATTCTGGCTGGCGACGCCGGCGGTCACAATCCCGCCCTCGCGCACCGGGTTGAGCGCAGCGAGGCCTTCCAATGTGGTGCCAGGGCGGATCGTCTCGTCGCGATCAAGCCCTTCGAGCGGCGCGATCTCGCGAGCGAACCAGCCATTGTCGGTTGCCTGATGGGCGCGCTGGTGCGAGGCGAAGCTGAACGCCTCCATGTCGGCGCGGCTCACCTCCCACTTCTCGGCGATCATCTCGGCGGACTTGATCTGGTTGATCTCGTCCGCGCCATAACGGGCGTCCCATCCCTTCGCGCCGATGAAGGGGCTATCGAAGCCGAACTGAGGACCGACCAGCATCGCGGCGGAAATGGGGATCTGGTTCATCGCCTGACTGCCGCCAGCGACGACCAGATCCTGGGTGCCGCTCATCACGCCCTGCGCGGCGAAGTGGATCGCCTGCTGGCTGGAGCCGCACTGACGATCGATGGTGACGCCTGGCACATGTTCAGGCAGGCCCGCGACCAGCCAGACAGTGCGCCCGATGTCGCCAGCCTGCCCACCGATCGTGTCGCAGCAACCCCAAACGACATCCTCGACCGCGCCGGGATCGATCGAAGTGCGCTCCATCAGCGCCTTGATGGGATGCGCGCCAAGGTCCGCCGGATGGACCTGCGCCAGGCTCCCCTTTTTGCGGCCCACGGGCGAACGGACGGCGTCGATGATATAGGCTTCAGGCATTTTGTGTCTCTCGGGCGAAGGTCTGGTCGGGACCGGTCGGTTGGGTGAAGATGCGGGTTGCGACACGGCTCCGGTGGAAGGCCGGCGTGCCCCAGCTTTGCGTCAGGGCGATTGCCCGCTTCAGGAAGAGGTGGACGTCGACTTCCCAGCTGTAACCCATGGCGCCATGCACCTGGATGGAGGCGCGTGCGGCCTTGTCCGCTGCTTCGAGCGCGACGATCTTCGCCTGGCTGATCCGGGCGCGCGACTGAACATCGCAATGGCCGATTTCGGCGGCTGCCGCCAGCACGACCGGACGGGCGAACTCAATAGCGACCTGCGCGGACGCGAGGTGATGCTTGACCGCCTGATAGCTGCCGATGGGCTTGCCGAACTGCTGCCGTTCCTTGGCATAGTCGACGGCGAGATCGACCGCACGCTGGGCAAGGCCAAGGCCCTGCGCGGCGGCGAATAGCGCCGCGCGATCCAGTGCCAGATCCCAGTCCGCCTTGCCGAGCGACGTGGCCGACGTGGCGTCCCATTCGACCGCGAAGAGGCGACGGAAAGGATCGATCACCGGCTGCCGCGTCAGCGTCACCTGATCGGGCGTCGCGACATATGCTTCGCCGTCGCGATGCAACAGGATTGCTCCAGCAGTGTCGGCATTGGCAACGAAGGGATTGAGCGGATGCGCGATCGCCACCGTGGCCATCGGATTGGCAAGGGCAGGGTGATCGGGCGCCAGTGCGGCGAGCATCGGCGCAGCGACGCCTGCGCTCTCGACCAGCGGCTCGGGCAGGGCGACATAGCCCGCTTCCTGCGCGATCAGGGCGAAATCCAGTTCGGCAAGGCCAATGCCGCCCGCTGCTTCGGGCAGCAGCACCAGCGTCAGGCCGGTTTCGACGATGGCGCTCCAACGTACATCGTCATGTGCCGCGCCCGCCTCCATCATGCGCCGCCAGTGATCGGCGGTGCAATTGTCCGCGAACAGGCTGCGCGCAGTATCGGCGAACATCATCTGTTCTTCGCTGAGGGTGAAATCCATGTCCGTCCTCCTCAGCGCGGCAGGCCGAGCATCCGCTCGGCAATGATGTTGCGCTGGATTTCGTTCGACCCGGCATAGATTGGCCCGGCTAGCGAGAAGATGTAATCGTCCAGCCAGTCATGCGCGCCGGGCGGCGGGATCGTTTCCGCCTGCGGCCCCAATATGGCGAGCGCGGTCTGGTGAAGGTGAATGTCCATTTCCGACCAGAAGATCTTATTGGTGGATGCTTCCGGACCGATCTTCGCGCCGGCCATAAGGCGCGAGGCGGTTTGGTAAATGCTGAGCGCATAGGCCTCCGCATTCATGTGTGCGCGCACAACATCAGCTTCCAGTATCGGATCGGCCTCATGCTTCTTGGCCTGCCACAGCTTCGCCAGCGCGGCGGCGGCGACCTGATAGCGGGCAGGTGAGCGAAGCATCAGCCCGCGCTCGAAGCCGGCCGTCGCCATGCAGATATGCCAGCCCTGACCCTCGTCGCCCAGACGGTTGAACGCGGGTACCCGGACATCTTCAAGGAAGATTTCGGCGAAGCCTACATGACCGTTGATCTTCTTGATCGCATTCACCGTGACGCCCGGAGCATCCAGCGGGAAGAAAATGAGAGACAGGCCCTTGTGACGCTCCGAACCGGGCGTGCGGAAAAGGCCAAAGGCCCAGTCTGCAAAGACGGCCCGGCTCGACCAGATCTTGTGCCCGTTCAGGATATAATCCTCGCCGTCCTGTGCCGCCGTCGCACGCACGCCGGCCAGATCGCTGCCAGCCTGGGGTTCGGACCATGCCTGCGCCCAGATTTCCTGTCCGCTTGCCATGGGCGGGAGGAAGCGCTGCTTCTGCTCGTGGGTGCCGAACTCGATCAGCGTGGGGCCGAGCAGGAAGATGCCGTTCTGTCCGACCCGTCCAGGCGCCCCGGCGCGGGCATATTCCTCCTCGAAGATCAGCCACTGGATGAGATCGACGCCCCGGCCGCCATATTCCTTGGGCCAGGTGACCATGCCCCAGTCGCCCGTCTTGAGCGTCGCTTCCCATTGGCGATGTGCTTCGAACCCCTCGCGGGTCGCGTCATAATGTTCGAGCGGCGCGTCCGGCATATTGATCCGCAACCAGGCTCGAACCTCGTCACGAAAGAGCTTCTGCTCGCGGGTGTAGGTCAGGTCCATCAGAAGCTCGCCGCCTTGCCGGTCTCCACAAAGGCGTCGCGGGCCTTCTGGCTATCTTCATGCATGTACATTTCGAGCGTGAACCCTTGCTCCCAGCGGTAGCCGCGGTCGACATCGCGCGCTTCCAGGCCGTTCAATGCTTCCTTCGCGATCACCAGAGCCTTGCGCGACTTGCCGGCGATGATGGCGCAAAAGGCCCGGGCCTCGGTTTCGAGTTCGCTGCGCGCAACGACCTTCTCTACAGCGCCAAGCCGGTAGGCTTCAGCTGCCGGTATATTGCCGCCGGTGAAGAAGGCGGCACGCACCTTGTGCAAGGGCAGCATGCGAGACATGTGGCTCGCACCGCCCATGGCACCGCGATCGACTTCGGGTAGTGAAAAATAGGCGTCTTCGGACGCGATGATGGTGTCTGCCGCGCCGCAGATGCCGATGCCCCCGCCGATCACGAACTTGTGCACGGCCACCACTACGGGCACTTCTGCCTCGCGCACTGCCTTGAACGTGCGATAGTTACCCCGGTTGAGCAGGGTGATACGCTCGGGATGGGCCTGCATTTCCTTGATGTCGACGCCGCCGCAGAAGCCACGCCCTTCAGCGCGGATGAGGACGCAGTTCACTTCCGGGTTTCGCGCTGCCGTCTCGATGATGCCGGGCAGGCTGTTCCAGGTTTCGCTGTCAAACGCGTTGACGGGGGGCACATCGAAGATGATTTCGGCGACCCGGTTTTCGATATGGGTGGTTATCGGCATGATGTTGCTCCCCTCACGCGGCCGAAGCCGTTTCGCCGCCAAGGCCCGCCAGCGCACCGAGGCGCCCATGCGCTTCGGCGACAATCCGG
Organism: Sphingobium sp. WCS2017Hpa-17; assembly: GCF_031843765.1. Lineage (NCBI taxonomy): Bacteria > Pseudomonadati > Pseudomonadota > Alphaproteobacteria > Sphingomonadales > Sphingobiaceae > Sphingobium > Sphingobium sp. WCS2017Hpa-17. The sequence continues at coordinate 55,753 of NZ_JAVTIV010000010.1, read as the reverse complement.
TCGACAAGCTCCTGGCAGCTTGGAATTTCATTGATGCGCCCGCCAACAAGGCCGGTGGCCATGACGCCGTTCTCGACATCGCCATCCACCACGGCCCGCTGGATCAGCATGGGCATGGTTGCGGCCATCATGGCCTGCTTGAGCGGCATTGCGCCATGCCCGGTCATGCCGCGGGCCGATTGTATGAGGCTGATCCAGGAGGCGCCGGTCTGCTTCTTCATCGCGACGCTTGCCTCTATCGCGCGCAGCCACATCGCCACCGTTCCCGATTTCTCGATCCTGTCCATCAGCTTGCTGCGGATCATGCGCTGGGGCACGCCATCAAGGCGGGACGACACGATGATGTTGTCGGTTCCTGCCGCCAGATAGGCCTTTTTCGTTACATCAGGCACAGGGCTTTCACGCGTCAGCAGGAAGCGCGTACCCATGGCAATCCCCACTGCGCCAAAGGCAAGGGCTGCAGCCAGACCACGGCCATCGGCAAAGCCGCCACTGGCAATCACGGGCACCTTCACGGCATCTAGCACCTGCGGCAACAGGATGGTGGTTGCGACCGAGCCGGTATGGCCGCCGCCTTCACCCCCCTGGACGCTCACCATGTCGACGCCCAGTTCAGCCATTTTCTGCGCATGCTTGACCGCGCCGACAGTGGGAATGCACAGGATACCGGCATTCTTGAAACGGGCGATCATCTTCGCGTTGGGGCCCCGACCGAAGCTGACCGCGCGAACCTGTTCGCGATTCTCCAATATGAGGTCCACGATCTGGTCGGCGCCCGGCTGGAAGCTATGGAAGTTGACGCCGAAGGGACGGTCGGTGCCGCGTCGAACCTCGAGCAGTTTCGTGCGGGCCTCTTCCGGCGTCATCACGGCAGCGCCCAGGAAACCGAAAGCGCCCGCATTGGAACTCGCGATGACCAGCGAGGGCTCTGCAATCCAGCCCATCGCTGTCTGGATGATCGGCCAGCGGCATCCCAGACGCTCGACCATGATGGAGTGGAGGGGCTCGCCCATCGTTATGCGTCCTTGCCTGCAGCGGCCTTGTTGGCAGCCGCCATGGACTTGGCATCCATCCCGCCGAGCGAGTTGCTGGAAGTGAGATCGCTCTGGGCATGGGCGAAGTGGTGCATGTGGAAGACGGCATCGGTTGCCGAGCGCTTGCCGCGCAATTCCTCGACATGGTTGATCGCCTGCTTGGTCAGCCAGTTGCCCAGCCTTGGTCTGCCCGCGAGCTCGTCCGCCCATGTCTTGACGTCGGCCAGCAGGCTTTCGCGCGTCGACAGTCGGTTCACCATGCCGAACTGATAGGCGCGCTGCGCGCTCATCCGCTCTCCAAGAAGGATGAATTCCTTGGCCACGCGCGTGGGCAGTTCAAAGCCATGCGCGAAATATTCGACCCCTGGAATGCCCATGCGGTTGACGGGATCCTGGAAGAAGGCGTCTTCGGTCGCCACGATGAGGTCGCAGACCCAGGCCAGCATCAGCCCACCCGCCACACATGCTCCCTGGACGGCCGCAATCGTCGGCTTGGGCATGTCGCGCCAGCGCCGGCACATGCCGACATAGACTTCATGCTCACGCGTGTAGAGGAATTCAGCCGCCGGCTTGTTGACATGATCGGGCAGCAGCATGGCACGGTCCCAGCTCTTCGCCACATCCCGGCCCGGCGTTCCAATGTCATGCCCGGCGGAAAAATGTTTCCCCGCACCGCGCAGGACGATGACCTTGACTGCATCATCGCTCACCGCACGCTGGAAGGCGGCGTCGAGTGCATAGGTCATCTGACTGTTTTGCGCGTTGTTGAATTGCGGCCGGTTCATGATGACATGCGCGACAGCACCGTCAGTCTCATAGAGAACCGGTTCATCCGTCTCGTAGACGATGTCGGCAGTGCGCGGCTCGACAAGGCGGTCCAGGTCGCTCATTGCGCCCTCCTGGCGAGCGGATTGTCCTTGATGACGCTGGCCCGGATATTGTGCGGATCGAGGCGTGCGATAATCTCGAGGGCATCAGGCCCGGGCAGAGGTGTCTCTACAAGGTCGCCTTTTTCCAACGGGAAGCCGGTCGCGTCCTGCACTTCCTCGAACGTGACGCCAGGGTGGAGCGAGACGACGCGGATAGCATTGTCGACGCCGCCAAAGTCCATGACAGCAAGATTGGTGACGATCTGGCGCAGATCGACGCCGCTATAATTACCCCCTGCCACGCGGCGGGCCGGGTTGTAGCCGACGCCCGAAACCATATCGACTTCGCCCGCCACGAAAGTGCGTGCGCTGTGAAATGGAAAGAAGAAGCTGTTGGCGTGATAGATGGTGTTACCGGGAAATCCTCTGACGCCTAGCATCTGCGTCTTGGGCTTCTCGTAGGTGCCACCCAGATAGCTCAGATTGATCTGGCCGAAGCGGTCGAGCTGGGTCGGCGTCACCATGGCATGACGCCTGCCGGTCCACACCGCGCTGTCGAAATAGCGCGAGAAAGGCAGATAGCCCGCTACTTTGGGCTTGTAGTCGCCACGCGGGCCGATCGGCACCGGTTCCTCGACGATATAGGCTTCGCCATCGGTCATCATCAGACCGGGCGAGTGCGTGAGCTTGGCGAGGCTGGCGCCAAGGCGCGGCACGGGGCCGATGCCCGTCGCGGCGATTTCGCGCTCGGTACGAAAAGCTTCGGAACAGGCGAAGATGCAGAGTTCTGCCAGGGTGATGTCGCTCATCAGAAAATCGGGAGCGGGAGAGCCGCTACCGCCTCCTTTCCGCCGAAAGTTGCAAGATAGCTGGGCTCGTCCTTGCCCACGAAGCGGTCCGCGACCTGCGCCCAGTCACCGGGCTCGCGCGCGGCATCGGTGTAGGCCTTGAGCGCCTTCATGTCCCAGCCATAGCCAGGCGGCATGGCGCTGGGATGGGCGCCGCAGGGGATTTCGACAACCGCCGACACGAAGCAGCGCTCGAAGGCGTTGGCCTGAACATCGTGGGAATAGTGATCCTCCATGCGATCGACCAGTTCCTCGCAGGACACGAATGTCTTCTCCGCCGCCTTGGCGAACCATTCGTCGTAGAAGACGTCAGGACCAAAGAGCTGGACATGGCCGCGCCAGTCGCAGCGGTTGACATGCAAGAGAGCGGCGTCGAGCTTGAGCGCCGGCATGGCGATCAGCGTCTCGCCATCGGGATAGGGCGATTGCACGTGCTTGAGCCCGCCCAGTTCAGCCAGATCAGTACCCAGCCCGACGCGCGTCGGAAGAAAGGGGAGGCCGAAGGCTGCCGCCTTGAGACCCCATTGGAACATGCCCTCGTCGAGTTCGAGAACTTCGATCTGGCCGCTCTCGCGCGCCTTGCGGAACCAGGGCTCGAGCGGGATGGCGTCAAGGGATACGAAAGCAAAGACAAGCTTGCGCACTTTTCCGGCGGCGCACAGCATGCCGACATCGGCACCGCCATAGGCCACGATCGTGAGATCCTTGAGGTCCGAGCGGAGAATTTCGCGGACGAGCGCCATCGGCTTGCGCCGGGGGCCCCACCCGCCGATCCCGATCGTCATGCCGTCGCGTAGCGAGGCGACCATGTCGGCTGCCGACATTCTCTTGTCCAAGACTGGTCCGGTCATCTTGTCTTCATCACTTTCCTGAGCGCGGGAGGAAAAAGCCGGGGCAGGGAAGGGCGATGCTCCGCTTGCGCATATAAAAGGCCATCCCGCTACGCGGGCGACCAAGTGTCGCGCTATGAGAGAATGGCACCATCGCTCAGCAACCTCGCCCATGTGAAATCCGCGTTGACCCGGATTTGCCTGTGTTTATCGGCTAAAACGCTCCGCATTGTTCGGCTGAACAGATGCTTGAACGCTGGTTTGCGGATGATTCTGCATCCATCCGCTGGCCCGTCGATGGTTTGGGCCTATATCCATCATTCGCAATGTGCAAGCCCCTTTGTCTTGACGATTTGCGTAATAAAGAATTATGACAGCTACGCAACTGCCGCATCGGCGGTGTGATTCGACGGAGAAGGATGATGAGCGGCGCTTCCGCGACCCAATCGATTGAGCAGCATGCGTCGACCCCGACGCCGGACGAACTGATCGCTGCCGCGCGGGCCATGATCCCCACGCTGCGCGAGCGGTCCCGGGCCTGTACCCTCGCACACAATGTTCCAGCCGAGACGGTCGCGGAAATGAAGGCGGCGGGCTTCTTCCGGATCCTGCAGCCGCGCCGCATGGGGGGGTATGAAATGCACCCCAACGTCTTCTTCGAGGTACAGAAGGCGCTGGCGGAAGGATGCATGTCGACCGGCTGGATCTATGGCGTGCTGGGCTGCCATCCCTATGAGCTCGCCCTGTTCCACGACGAGGCGCAGCAGGAAGTCTGGGGTGAGAACCCCGACATGCTTGTTTCCTCGACCTATCAGCCCGTGGGCAAGGTCGAGAAGGCCGACGGCGGTTTTTATCTTTCTGGTCGCTGGGGCTTCTCGTCAGGATCCACGCATTGCGGATGGGTGCTGCTGGGCGCCATCTACTTCCCCGAGGCGGGGCCGCCGGATATGCGCACTTTCCTCCTGCCCAGGTCCGATTATCAGGTGATCGAGGGAACCTGGGATACGTTCGGTCTCCAGGGTACCGGTAGTTTCGATATCGTGGTCGATCGCGTCTTTGTTCCCGAGCATCGCACGCATCGCGCGGCCGATGGCTTTGCCTGCACCAATCCGGGTCAGGAGGTCAACGAAGGGCCGCTCTACCGCACGCCCTGGGCGCAGGTGTTCGTTCGTTCGGTCTCGACGGCGGCCTTTGGCGGCGCGCGCGCTGCCATCAAGGCTGGGATCGAGATTATGAACAGTCGCGTGTCGACGAATACAGGCAAGGCGTCGAAGGGGGATCCCATCCTGCACGCCGCACTCGCAAGGGCGCATGCGGAGGTCAACGAGATGGAACTTACCCATCGCACGACTTTCGATGACCTCTGGAGCTATGCCGAGCGCAAGGAGCCCGTCCCCATGGAGAAGCGCGCGCTCTTTGCCTATCAGTCGTCGAGCGTGGTGCGCCGAATGGCCGATCTGGTCGACGAGATCGTCAAATTGCTCGGTGGTCGCGCCATCTACATGTCGAGCCCGATCATTCAGCCCTGGCTCGACCTGCATGCCGCGCGCGCGCATGTCGCCAACGACCCGGGCAACCGGGCGACCGACGTGATCGCCACGATGCAGGGCGACGCGCCCGCCTTCAATTTCCTGTAAGGAGGGACGGCATGTCCAGCATGAACCTCGTGCGCAGCACATATGTGGTTTCGGGCGGCTATGAGATATCGCTTGCCGAGATCGGGCAGGGGCCGGCAGTTGTCTTCATTCATGGGAGCGGACCGGGCGCCTCGGGTGCGTCCAATTTCCGGCAGAATGCCGAAATATTCGCGGAGGCCGGCTTCCGGGTCATCCTGCCCGATATGATCGGCTACGGGGCATCGTCAAAGCCCCAGGATATCGACTACACGCTCGCGCTCTTCACTGACACGCTCAAGGAGGCGCTGGTCCAGCACGGCGTCTCCAGGGCGTTCCTCGTGGGTAATTCCCTGGGCGGCGGCGTCGCGATCCAGATGGCGCTCGATGATCCTGCCTTTGTCGATAAGCTCGTGCTGATGGCTCCGGGCTGCATTGAGGAACTCCCGATCTACTTTGCGATGCCCGGGATCGCTACGATGCGCTCGTCTTTCGGAAGTCCCGAATTCTCCGAGGCCGACCAGCGGCGACTGGGTGAGAGCCTTGTGTTCGACCCGGTGCATATTACCGATGCGCTGGTGGCTGAGCGCTTCGCGGTTGCGAAAACGCAGCCCAAGGATGTCCTGACCCGCATGAAGACGCCCAATCTGCGTCCGCGGCTGGGTGAGCTTACGGCGCCGATCCAGCTCTTCTGGGGCTTCAATGAGCGGTTCATGCCCTTGAGTGGCATCGACTATTTCATGGAATCCTGCCCGGACGTGCGCTGCACGATCTTCAACAAGGTCGGGCATTGGGTGCAGGTCGAGCGCGCCGAGGAGTTCAACCGTCAATCGATTGCGTTTCTGCGTGGCTGAGGCGCAGGCGCAGGCGCGCGAGGTCGATGTGGAGGTTGCGCAGGGCTTGCGCGGCGCGATGCGCAGGCTTGCCTCGGGTGTGGCTATCGTGACTGCGACGGGTCCGGAAGGGCCTGTCGGGATGGCCGCGACATCGATCACCTCGCTCACATTCGACCCGCCGGCAGTCCTCATATGCGTCAACCAGAGCGCAAGCCTGCATGCATGCCTCTCGCCAGGCTGCCCGATCGGGATCAGCCTGCTCGCGCGCGATCAGCGGGACGTCTCGGCCGCCTTTGGCGGTGCGGTGGCGCGAGAGGCCCGGTTCGGTGTCGGAAGCTGGTCGCATGACGGACATGGCCTGCCGATCCTGGATGATGCGCAGGCAAATCTCACATGCACGATCGATAGTATCACGCCCTACGGCACCCACAGCATCGTGATCGCGCGGGTCGAGGCGGTCAGGCTGAGCGATTTGGTCGACCCTCTCATCTATCAGGACGGAGCCTATCTGTGAGCGCCATCATCGAGAATGATCTGAATGCGACGCTGGCCGCGGAGCTGTATGCATGCCTGCGTGAGCGCCGTACGGTGCCACCGCTTGCCGCACGCCATCCTGGCCTTACCATCGATGACGCCTATGCCATCTCGCTCGCCGCTCTTGAACAGCGCGTTGCCGATGGCGAAAGGGTGGTCGGCAAGAAGATCGGCGTGACCTCCAAGGCCGTCCAGGACATGCTGGGCGTACATCAGCCCGATTTTGGTTTTCTGACCGATCGCATGTGGATCGAGGGCGACATCGATATCGAGAAGGCGGGGCTCATCCAGCCACGGGCGGAAGCCGAAATCGGTTTTCTGCTCAAGGACAGTCTCAAGGGGCCGGGCGTCACGGCAGAGCAGGTGATCGCGGCGACCGAGGCGATCATGCCGTGCTTCGAGATCGTCGACAGCCGGATCGAGAACTGGAAGATCGGGATCGTCGATACGGTGGCGGACAATGCGTCCTGCGGCGTATTCGTGCTTGGCGATGCGCGCGTCGACCCCGAGGCGCATGATTTGCCGACCCTGCATGTGACGGTGACCAAGAACGGCGCGCCGCTTTCGGAAGGCTATGGCCATGCGGTTCAGGGGTCGCCGGCAGAGGCGGTCGCTTGGCTCGCCAATACGCTGGGTGCCTATGGCGTCACGCTGGAAGCGGGCGACGTGATCCTCTCGGGCAGCCTCGTTCCGCTCGAGCCCGCTGTGGCCGGCGACGTTTTTGAAATGCAGCTGCATGGCGTCGGCGCCTGCACGGCGCGCTTCGTTTAAGGAGATCTGAATATGACGAACAAGGTCAAGGCTGCGATCATCGGGTCGGGCAATATCGGCACCGATCTCATGATCAAGATGGTCAAATATCCGCAGAATATGGAACTGGTGGCGGTTGTTGGCATCGACGAGGCCTCCGAGGGGCTCGCGATGGCGCGCGAGCGCGGCGTGGCGACAACCCATGAAGGGCTGGAAGGTCTTCAGAGGATGGATGTCTATCCCGATATCGGCATCGTGTTCGACGCAACCTCCGCCTATGCGCACAAGGTCCATGATGCGGCGCTGCGCGCGGACGGCAAGCAGGTGGTGGATTTGACGCCGGCCGCGATCGGACCCTACACGATCCCGACCGTCAATGGCGAAGCCAATCTGGAAGCGGGCAACGTCAACATGGTGACATGTGGCGGGCAGGCAACCATCCCGATGGTCGCGGCCGTCAGCCAGGTGGCGACGGTGCATTATGCCGAAATCGTGGCGTCGGTTTCGTCGCGCTCTGCGGGGCCGGGGACGCGTGCGAATATCGACGAGTTCACGCGCACCACGGCCGGAGCGATCGAGAAGGTCGGTGGCGCCGCGCAAGGCAAGGCGATCATCATCCTTAATCCAGCCGAGCCGCCCATGATCATGCGCGACACCGTATTCACGCTCTCGGAAGGCGCGGACGAGGCCACGATCCGTGCGTCGGTCGAGGCGATGGTGAAGAAGGTTCAGGCCTATGTGCCGGGCTATCGTCTCAAGCAGGAGGTGCAGTTCGAGCGGTTCGGCGACAACAACAAGCTCAAGATCCCCGGCCGTGGAGAGTTTACCGGGATCAAGACCATGATCCTGCTCGAGGTGGAAGGCGCGGGCGACTATCTGCCCAGCTACTCGGGCAATCTCGACATCATGACCGCCGCCGCCAAGGCGACCGGAGAGCTGCTGGCGCAGCGCATTGCAGAAGGAAAGAAGGTGGCGGCATGAGCAGCAAGTTCAACGTGGAAGCGGGCGACAAGCTTTACATTCAGGATGTCACGCTGCGCGACGGCATGCACGCGATCCGGCACATGTACGGCATCGACCATGTCAAGGCGATCGCCAAGGCGCTCGATGATGCCGGCGTGGACGCGATCGAGGTGGCGCATGGCGATGGTCTCAATGGTGCCAGCTTCAATTATGGCTTTGGCGCCCATACGGACTGGGAATGGCTCGAGGCCGTCGCATCGGTGCTGACGAAGTCTGTCCTGACCACGCTCATCCTCCCGGGCGTAGGCACGGTCGATGAACTGCGCCGGGCCTATGATATCGGCGTGCGATCCGTGCGCGTTGCCACGCACTGCACCGAGGCGGACGTGTCGAAGCAGCATATCGGCATCGCCCGGGACCTTGGCATGGACGTGTCGGGCTTCCTGATGATGAGCCATATGATCGAACCTGAGCATCTGGCCCAACAGGCGCTGCTCATGGAAAGCTATGGCGTGCAATGTGTCTATGTGACGGACAGTGGCGGCGCACTCGACATGGACGGTGTTACGGCGAGGCTTCAGGCTTATGACAGGGTTCTAAAGCCTGAGACCCAGCGCGGCATTCATGCCCACCATAATCTGTCTCTGGGCGTCGCCAACTCGATCGTCGCGGCCCAGGCCGGTGCCGTTCGTATCGACGCGAGTCTCACGGGGATGGGCGCGGGCGCTGGCAACGCGCCGCTCGAGGTCTTCATCGCTGCTGCGCAGCGTAAGGGCTGGAACCATGGCTGTGACGTCAACCTGCTGATGGATGCAGCCGAGGATCTGGTGCGCCCGCTCCAGGACCGGCCGGTACGCGTCGATCGCGAGACGCTCGCTCTTGGCTATGCGGGCGTCTACTCGTCCTTTCTGCGGCATGCGGAGAAGGCGGCCGAAACCTATGGCATCGATACGCGCGCTATCCTGCTCGAGCTGGGCCGGCGCAAGATGGTCGGCGGCCAGGAGGATATGATCGTAGACGTCGCACTCGATATGGTGAAGGCCAAGGCTCTCGCGAACTGAGGAAAATCAGGGGGAGAGGCGAAAAGTTGCAACTCCCCCTGGTTCCTGGAAAAGCGCAATCTTCGTAGCGTTTCTGGGCTGTCACCGCGCAAATCGGCAAGGTCACCGCCTCGGGCGATGATGGTTATGCTTGACTGCGCGCCCGGCGCGGTTATCGCTACGGCCAGCGTTGCCGAGTGGCGGGGCGCTGATGCGGAGCTTGCATATAACCGGATCATTCCTCGCGGGCAGATCTTGAGTTGATGTATTGTCCGCAGGGAGCTGAGACGGGATGCAGATCAGAAGTGGCGGGACCAGCGTGCCAGCAGCGCTTGATGCCCTGGACACGAATATTGTCGACATCCTGCGCCTGAACGGGCGCGCGACCAATCAGGAAATTGCCGAGAAGCTTTCAGTAACGGCCGCAACCGTCTCTTCCCGTCTGCAGAAGATGGAGGAGGCGCGCGTGATGCGCGTCGTCGCCGTCACCGACTTTTCCGCTTATAATTACGATCTTATCATCGCTCTTGGCGTCCGGGTACTGGGTCGTGAGGTCACTGAGGTGGCCAGCGAGCTTGCGGCCCTCGATCAGGTGCTCAGCGTCAATATCATGAGCGGCGAATATGATATGGAACTGCTCGTGGCGCTTCATGATATCGCCGAAGTGCAGAGCCTCCTTTACGAGCATATCGCGTCGATCGAAGGTGTTCTGGAAATTGACCCGGGTATCGCGGTCGATATCGTGAAATTCGAATTCAATGTGGCGCCCCTATGATCGCGAACCGACCCGAGCATATGCATCTCGATAAGCTCGATCGGGGCATTGTCGAACGTCTCGCGCGCGACGCGCGGATTTCCAACCGCGCGATTGCCGGAGAACTCGGCGTGACGGAAGGTACGATCCGTACGCGGATCAAGCGCCTGCAAAAGGAAGGGTTGATCCAGTTCACGGTCGTCACCGACTTCCGAATGGCAGGTTCACCCAATCTGTGCATGATGGGTATCGATGCCGATCCTGCGCAGGTGAAGGCGCTTGCGACAGCGCTTTCCGAGATCGAAGAGATCAATTGCGTGATCGTCATGCTCGGGCGTTACAGCCTTCTTGCGATGGGGCTTTTTACCAGCATCGAGCAGCTTAACGAGGTAGTGAATGATCGCGTTCGTACCTTGCCAGGCGTGCGCAAGGTGCACCCATCCATCTCGGTCTATAATATGAAATATGAGGCCGGGATTGCGAAGATCACGCCGCGGCCGGAAAGCTGAGGCTCGAGGTTGCGCCTCGAAATGCGGATTTCAATGTCTAATGGCTCCGCAAAATTATAATATTTCTTGACGATTTTGCCGATTTGCGTTCATTTCTCTCCTGATTGGTGCGAGCCCATATCTCTCGCACCGGATAGGTGCGGGAGAGGAATGTGGAAAAATCCGATGGCAAGGTCGCCCTTGTAACGGGGGGGACGCGCGGTATCGGCGCGGCGATCACGCGGCGCCTTCTGGAAGAGGGCTATCTGGTCGCTATCTGCGGTCGCAACCCTCCCGAATCACCCGTCACGGGCGGTGGCCGCGAGGCAGAATTTCATGCCGCCGATATTCGCAATGCCGAAGAGGCCACGGCGCTTATTGAAGCGATCGTTGGCAGGTATGGGCGCCTTGACCTGGTCGTAAATAACGCGGGTGGTTCGCCGCACGCTCATGCAGCTTCTGCCAGTCCGCGCTTTTCGGAGCGCATCATCCAGCTCAACCTCCTGGCGCCTCTGCACATAGCGACCGCCGCTTTTACGCATCTGAGCGTTACGAACGGATCGATCGTCAACATCTGCAGCGTGAGCGCGGTACGACCCTCGCCAGGAACGGCAGCCTATGGTGCTGCCAAGGCCGGTCTGCTCAGCCTGACGACCTCCCTGGCGCAGGAGTGGGGGCCGCAGGTTCGGGTCAATGCCATCATCGTGGGCCTCATCGAGACGGAGAATACGGCGGCGACCTATGGCAGCGAAGCGGCGCAGGCCCGCATCGCTGCATCCGTGCCGTTGAAGCGGCTGGGGCGCGGTGAGGATATTGCCGAGGCCGTCCTCTTTCTGGGATCGCCGGCCGCGCGCTATGTGAGCGGTGCGCGCCTTGATGTCCATGGTGGCGGAGAGCGACCACTCTTCCTCCAGATCGTGGAGGATGAGGCGCGCGGGGCGTGATGCTTGCCCCTCGTTTAGGCCTGCCGGCGACGGCTGTCATCGTCACTGGCGGCGCATCGGGCATTGGCCTGGCGACGGCCCATGCGTTGGCGGCAGTCGGTCGGCGCGTCGCCATCTGGGATGTCGACAAGGAAGGCGGGATCACAGCGGCTGCGCATATTCGCGAAACCTGGGGGGTGCCCGCTCTCGCGCAGGAAATCGACCTGCTGGATCTCATGAGCATCGGTCCCGCCGCTGATACCACGCGCGCAACTCTCGGGCCGATCGGCGGACTGGTGCATTCGGCAGGAACCGCGCAACCAACGGGGCTGGATGGTCTCACCGAGGCAGCCTGGACAAGAGGGATTGACCTCCATGTGCGTGCGCTGGCTTTCACCGCGAAGGCGCTGAGAAGCGAAATGCGCATGGCGGGGGGGAGCGCGATCGTTGCCGTTGCTTCCATCAACGCGCATCTCGGCAATGGACTGATCCCGATTTATACGGCGGCAAAAGGGGCAATCCTCTCGCTGGTACGTGCGCTGGCCGATGAACTCGCTGCAGATGGCATCCGAGTGAACAGTGTCAGTCCAGGAATGATCGACACGCCCATGCTGGCCTCGGATCGCGACGCCATGGCCGAGAGATTCGGCAAGCGGATCCTTCTTGGACGACTGGGGCAGGCTGACGAGGTTGCGCGGACCATCCGCTTCCTGTTGTCCGAGGAGGCAAGCTACGTGACAGGCGCCGAACTGGTGGTCGATGGCGGCAATATCTGCTCGCAGCGATAGACTGGCGTCTGAGTTAAGCTGAGTATTGAGGCGTAATCTCCTGCGCGTGGACGCCTGTCTGGCGGTATGGAATGCCCAGCGTAGGGGCGGGCGAAGGGAGGTCTTCTCAATTCGGTGGAAGCGTAGCAAAATTCCCACACAATACGCATTGAAGGCATAAATAGGCATATTGGCGTTGATATGCGTTTTCAAATGCCATAACGGCTTCTCTATCAATAAGGGCGAAGCGACCAAGCAGCGTCGCTTCCATTTTTGGGGAGGAACTGAGATGCTTCGCACACTTCTGCTGACTGGCGCGGCCTGCTGCCCGCTGATCGCTTATGCACAGGACGCTGCACCAGTTCAGGCACAGGCTGATGGTCAGTCAGGCGGTTCCGCCGATACGGGCGGGCTGGGTGACATCGTCGTTACCGCGCAGCGCCGCGAGCAGCGGCTTCAGGATGTCCCGGTCGCGGTCAGCGCGTTCAACAGCGAGGCGCTGGCGGCGCGCAACATCACCAGCCTTTCGGGCGTCGAAGGCCTGGCGCCCAATGTGAAGTTCACCAGCGCTGCGGGCTATCAGAGCTACTCCGCCGTGGCGATCCGCGGTGCCTATGAGCTTAACACCGCACCCTTCTATGACCAGCCGACCGGCGTCTACATCGACGGCGTCTTCATCGGAAAGGCGCAGGGCTCGATCTTCGATATCGCCGATATCGCCTCGATCGAGATTCTTCGCGGTCCGCAGGGGACCTTGTTCGGCCGCAACACGCTGGCCGGCGCAGTCAATATCACGACCCGCAAGCCCAGCGGAAACCTGCAGGGCACGTTTGAGGCCGGCGTCGGGAGCTTTGGTCTGCATCGAGTGCGCGCAAGCGTCGACCTGCCGCGCGTCGGCCCGCTCAGCGTCAATGTTTCCGGTCTCATCACAGCGCGCGATGGTTATTTCAAGAACCGCTCGACGCCCTATGGCAGTGCATCGAGCATTCTGCCGTTGCAACCGGCAACCACGGATGATTTCAATGCGGCCAAGAGTGCATCCTTCCGCGTCGCCGCCAAGCTGGACCTGGCCGACAATCTGACGGCGAACTACAGCTTCGACTATAGCCGCGTCCGCAATCGCCCGGGCATGGCGCAGCTCACCCGCATTGGCGAGGGTGGGATATTCGATCCCGCTTCCGCCTCCTATGTGGGCGTCCCCATCTATCTCTATGTTCGTCCTGATCGGGTGAAGACCGGCTATTATAATGGCTCGGTGAACAACCAGGAACTGCATGACGATGTGAACACCTATGGGCACGCACTGACGATCGATTGGGATCTGGGCGGCGCTTCGGTGAAGTCGATCAGCGCCTATCGTCATCAGCGCTACTCGAATGCACTCGATCTTGACGGAACGCCCTATCCGCTGGCCAGCGCCGCATTGGACTCGCGCTACAAGTCCTTCTCGCAGGAACTGCAGCTGACCGGGAAGATCGGCGATACGATCAATTACACCGGTGGCGTCTATTATTTCTGGGATGATGGTGCGGTTACCGACAACCCGTTTCAGGCTTTTGGCGGAGCACCTTCCATTTCCCGATATGGCTTTGGTACTTCGGCATTCGCTGTTTACGGGCAGGCGGACTGGAGCCCTGCGGCTCTCGAGGGCCTGACTGTCACGCTCGGCGGGCGCTACAGCACGGAGCGCAAAGACACGGATCGCGTCTTCGCCGCGAACGACATCGCGCCTATCAGCTACATCATTCCGCCCGGGACGACGGCTGCAAAGCGGTTCAATTCGTTCACGCCGACCGCGATCCTTAGTTACAAGATCAACCGGGATGTGAACGTCTACGCCAAATATGCCAAGGGCTTCAAAAGTGGCGGCTTTGGTGGCGAAGCCGCTACGATCGAGGAAGCGGTGCGGCCCTTCCAGCCCGAAACCGTCGATACCTTCGAAGTTGGCCTGAAGTCGGAGCTGTTCGATCGTCGCTTGCGTCTCAACCTTGCGGCCTTCTGGAACGAGCGCAAGGACATGCAGCTTTCTGTGTTCACGGGCTTCGTGGGCGGATTGGCGCAGACCTCGATCCGCAATGCCGGCGCGGCGCGGGTAAGGGGCTTTGAGGCGGAAATGCTGGCCCGTCCGGTCGACTGGTTCACGCTGCAGGCCTCACTTGGCTATCTCGACGGCAAGTTCAAGACTTTGCTGGAGGCTAACCCGGCTGATCCTTCGGGGCCGCCAATCAACGTCGCTGATGATCGGGAATTTCCTGTCGTTCCGCGCTGGACCTGGAGCCTTTCTCCCGATGTACGCTTGGCGACTTTCGGCGATGCTGAGCTGCATCTGATCGTCGATTACAGCCACTCGGCGCGCTCTTTCCAGGGAGCCTATGACCCGGCAACCGCGCGCGCGGCGCCGCTCGATGGATATGATGTCGTCGATGCTCGGCTGAGGCTTTCGGACGTGGCACTCAATGGCACGAAAGTGGCGTTGTCGGCATGGATGAAGAATATCACCAACGAGAAGTATCGCGTTGGCGGGTTCGACTTCGGACAGGCGTTCGGCAACCTGACCGTCGGCTATTTCAATCCCCCGCGCACGTTCGGGGCGGACGCAACGATCTCCTTCTGATCGGATCAGGGTCTGCTGGACCGGCCTTTTGAGCAAGGCCGGTCCAGCAGGATCAGACAGGGCTCAGGGGTGAGCGCATGGGTGACAAAGCTTTGACGAGGCTTGAGGCCGAACATCATATCCAGCGCGCCTATTACGAATATGCACGCGCGCTTGATATGCGCGACTGGCCAGCGCTTGACCGTGTTTTTACACAAGACTGCGACGCGCGATACGGGGCGGATGCTCACCTGCAGGGCCGGGAAGCGATCGTTTCTGCTATTCGGCGCTATCTCGACAATTGCGGTCCAAGCCAGCACATGATCAGTAATATCGTCGTTGACGCGGACGGAGATTGCCTCGTCAGCCATGCCGCCGTGCGGGCCATCCATAGGGCGCGCGACGATAATCGGGTTTTCGAGAGCGTTGCGCGATATTCCGGCCGCTGGATAGCGGACCAGCAGGGATGGCGGGCCTGCGTATGGCGCATGGATGTCGGCTTCAATCATGGCGATCCGACCGTCCTGGGATTGCCGGCATCTGCTGACGTCGTTCAAGACGAAGGAGACGGTTCATGATAATCCAATCCTACGCCCTGCGGACGGCTGCCGATACGAAGGCAGATTGCCTTGCCGTCTTGTCCGAGCTCGCGGCCCTGCTGAAGGCATCTGAAGGATGCCGGGATGCTCTGATTCTCCAGAGCAGGGATGACGAACGCGACGTTGGCTTTCTCGAATTCTGGGCCGATGACGCGGCGCGATTGGCGGCAGGTATGTCGATACCCAAGGAGCTGATGGGGCGCTTGATGAGCGCGCTTGAAGGGCGTCCGGGCATACGATCCTACGAAGCCGTTTCAGGCTAGATGCCATGTGTCGCGCCAGGAGCGCCGACATGCCTTTTCACGGGCACCATCCGATTGATGGTCAAAGAGCCTCGCAGTCCAAATTGTGAAGGAAAGCGGAGAGTATACAAATGTTAGTTATCGCGGCGGTCGCAGAGCGTGCCGACAATGAGCATCGTGTCGCGTTGACGCCTTCTGCGGTGGCGCGTTTCGCCAAGCTTGGCTTACGGTCCGTCATAGAGGGTGGGGCAGGAGCACGCGGCGGGTTTGCCGATGTTGACTATGCGCAGCAAGGCGCTGAGATTTCATCGCGAGAAGAGGTCCTCGCCAAAGCTGATATCCTGCTTGCAATACGTCCGCCCCAGATCGAAAGTGTCGCAGGTCTGCGACCTGGCACCAAGCTGATCGGTGGCCTCGCGCCTTATACCGATCCCGGGCGGCTCAAGGGTTATGCCGGTCTCGGCATCGAAGCGATGGCGCTGGAATTGCTGCCGCGCACGACGCGTGCGCAGGCGATGGACATCCTGTCGAGCCAGGCCAATCTGGCCGGCTACCATGCAGTGGCGCGGGCGGCCACAGCGCTCAACCGTTGTCTGCCGATGATGACGACGGCGGCGGGATCGATCCCGGCAGCCAGGGCCTTCATCATGGGCGTAGGCGTCGCCGGTTTGCAAGCGATCGCGACCGCGCGGCGGCTGGGCGCAGTGGTTTCCGCCACGGACGTGCGGCCCGAGGTGCGCGAACAGATCCAGTCGCTCGGCGCCAAGCCGGTGTTCGAGGAAGTGCGCGAGGGCGACGAGATCACCAAGGCGGCCGGCGGCTATGCCGGCGAGATGAGCGAGAGCTATCGCCAGCGCCAGGCAGCGCTGGTGTCGGGCCATATCGCCAACCAGGATATTGTCGTCACCACGGCGCTGATCCCTGGCCGTCCCGCGCCGCGCCTGATTTCTGACGCGCAGATCGCGTCGATGAAGCCGGGCAGCGTGATCGTCGATCTGGCGGCGGAAAATGGCGGCAATGTCGAGGGTGTCGTCGCCGGCGACATGGTGGAGCGGCACGGCGTGCTGCTGATAGGCCTCACCGATGGGGCGTCGCGCCTGGCGGTCGATGCGTCGAACCTGTTCGCGCGCAACTGCTATAATTTTATCGAGGCCTATTGGGACAAGAAGGAGAAGGTCCTGTCCATGCCGGCCGACGATCAGCTGGTCGAAGCTGTGACTCTGACGCGGGGCGGCGTCGTCGTTCATCCGCGTTTCGCGCAGATGCAGGCTGCCTGATCCATCTAGGGGGGACATTTAGATGACCGCGCTCAATCCCGACTATCTGTTCGTTTTCATTCTGGCGGCCTTTCTGGGCTTCCAGCTCATCAAGAAAGTGTCGCCGCTGCTGCACTCACCGTTGATGAGCCTCACCAACGCGATCGCCGCCGTGGTGATCGTGGGTGCCATCTCCATCACCGGTGAGGAAGGCGCGACGCCGCTCGCCAAGACGCTGGGCTTCATCGCCGTCTTCTGCGCCACGGTGAATCTGGTCAGCGGCTTCATGATCACGGACCGCATGCTCAAGATGTTCAAGCGCAAGGAGGGCTGAGACCATGCACGCTTTCGTCCCCTTCGCGGCGATCGTCGCGTCCGCTCTGTTCATCCTTTCGCTGATGTGGATGAGCCACCCCACCACTGCCCGGCGCGGCGTGCGCGCCGGCGAGATTGGCATGGTGATCGCCATCATCGGCGCGCTCGTCAGCCATGAGGTGGTCAGCTATGATCTGATCCTGATCGCGATGGTCGCGGGCGCGGCGGCGGGTATCCCGATGGCGCTGCTGATGCCGATGACCGCCATTCCGCAGCGGACCGCGATCAGCCACGCCTTCGGTGCGCTCGCCGTGGGCCTGATCGGGGCGGCGGAGTTCTACAAGCACGCCCATGCGCAATATGGCGGCGGCTTCGTGATGTGGGCGCTCATGTTCGAGATGCTGCTGGGCTTCCTGACCTGCACCGCGTCGGTCGTGGCGTTCGGCAAGTTGCAGGAAATCCTGCCGACCAAGGCGCTGGTCTTTTCCGGGCAGCGGGTGGTGAATGGCCTTGTCGCGCTGGCCACCGTGGTGATCGCGGCGATGCTGGCGATAGACCCAACGCAGACGGTGCTGTTCCCTGTCTTCGTGGCGCTGGCGCTGCTGTTCGGCGTGCTGCTGGTGATCCCGATCGGCGGCGCGGACATGCCGACCGTCATCGCGCTGCTCAACAGCTATGCGGGCCTGGCCGCGTCGGCGATGGGCTTTGCGCTCGGCAACAAGCTGTTGATCGTGGCGGGTGCGCTGGACGGGGCTTCGGGCTTC
Organism: Sphingobium sp. WCS2017Hpa-17; assembly: GCF_031843765.1. Classification (NCBI taxonomy): domain Bacteria; kingdom Pseudomonadati; phylum Pseudomonadota; class Alphaproteobacteria; order Sphingomonadales; family Sphingobiaceae; genus Sphingobium; species Sphingobium sp. WCS2017Hpa-17. The sequence continues at coordinate 37,735 of NZ_JAVTIV010000010.1, read as the reverse complement.
ATCCTGGCTGTCATCATGTGCAAGGCGATGAATCGCAGCTTCGCCAACGTCATGTTCGGCGGCTTCGGATCGGCCCCGGCTGGTAGCGCGGGCGGCAAGGACGACCGGGTCGTGCGCTCCGCCTCGGCCGAGGAAGCGGCAATGCAGCTGGAGAATGCCGCAAGCGTCGTCGTCATCCCTGGTTACGGCATGGCGGTGGCGCAGGCGCAGCACAAGGTCAGCGAGCTGTATCAGGCGCTCACCAGGAAGGGCGTGGACGTGAAGTTTGCGATCCACCCCGTCGCAGGCCGCATGCCCGGCCATATGAACGTGCTGCTGGCCGAGGCGAACGTGCCCTATGAGCAACTGATCGAACTGGACGACATTAATCCCGACCTGCCGCAGACCGACGTGGCGCTCATCATCGGAGCGAACGACACGATCAACCCGTCGGCGCGCGACGATCCCGACAGCGCAATCGCGGGCATGCCGATCATCGAAGCGGATCGCGCGCGTTCGGTCTTCGTGATCAAGCGGAGCATGAACGCCGGGTTCGCCGGGATCGACAATCCAATCTATTATAACAGCAATACCCAGATGCTGTTCGGCGACGCAAAGGACATGGTCGGTACTATCGCCAAGGAACTGGCGGGCGGCGGATCAGGCCTTGGACATTGATCAGTGGAACGCAAATCACAGGATCTTGCAGGCTTCTTCAAAGGCGAGACGAGGAAGACGCGCTAAGGGTTGGTCCTCACCATGCCCCAGAGCGCAAAGGAAATTGGACTTGATGGCCGTTCCGGCAAAGAAGTCCGCATCCAGCGCCTCGTGGTCGAAGCCGGACATCGGACCGCAATCAAGGCCAAGAGATCGAGCCGCCAGTATCAGATAGGCGCCCTGCAGCGTTCCGTTACGAAAAGCGGTGTCTTTCTGAACTTGCGGGTCGGAGAACCAGTGTCGCGCACCCGGATTATGGGGGAAGAGCTGAGGCATATGATCTGTGAAGTTCAGGTCATGCGCAACAATCACGATGGCGGATGCAGCAAGGCTCTTGCTCGCATTTGTGGCTGACATATGTTTCGCGACGCGGCTCTTTGCCGCCTCGCTCGTGCAGAAAAGGAAGCGGGCGGGCGAAACGTTGGCGGAAGTCGGCCCCATTTTCAACATATCGTAGAGATCGCGCCAGATACGATCGGGAAGGGGCTCCCTGCTCCACGCATTGCGGGAGCGGGCCGCGTAGAAGAGCTGTGCGATGGCGGGCGGATCGAGACTGTCAGGCACGAACGAATGTCTCCGGGACGATGTTGTTGGGTAGGGCAGCCTTTGGCCCCTATGAAGGAGGGACTGAAAAAGTCTCCCAGACGAGGTTGGCTTCGTCTGGGAGCAGGGGAGGCTCGTTAGAACGCCATGGAGGCGTCGATCCCATAGGTGCGCGGCCTGTTGAAGCTTGCAGCGACGAAGCCGCTGATGTCGGACGCATATTGCACGACGCGCTTGTTGAAGAGATTCTGGCCCCAGGCAGAGAGCTTGACCTTGCTACCGGCTATTGGGAGATCGAGGAGCGAAACACGCCCGTTGACGATCCAGTGCGCCTGGGAGGTCGCAGCCCGGTCCAGGGCCGGATCGGCGAAGGGGATCAGCACGAAGCGCACGTCGCTGCGATAGCTTGCATCGAGCTGGAAAGAGAGACGTGCTCCGTTTGCCATAGGCCTTGTCTCGAAGCTCGCATTGGGTGCGAAGGTCATTTTCGGCGTTTGCTGCCGGACCGCGATGTCGGAAATGTCTTCAGGCGTTCCGGTCGCGGCCGTTGAGATATATTTGCGATAGTCGAAGTCGAGGAGGCCGAGATTGGCACCGACTTGCAGACCCTCGACGGGTGCCAGCACCAGTTCTGCCTCAAGCCCGCGAATGCGCGCTTTGCCGGCATTTTCGAAGTTGAGGACGGTCGTGAACACCGAGACCTGGAGATCGTCATAGTCGGCAAGGAAGGCGGCGAGGTTCAGGCGCAAGCGATTATCCCAAAGCTGGCTTTTTACGCCTGCCTCATAGGAGATGAGCTTCTCGGCACCGAAGGGCTTTCCGTTATAGATGCCGCCGGAGAGATAGCCGGTTCCGGCTTTGGCGTAGAGCATGATATCGGGCGTTGCCTGGAATTCGCCAACCACCTGCCAGGTCAGTTGGTCAAAGGAGGCCGAGCCCTTCGCGGCCGGCGTCGCGAGATAGTTGATCTCGCGACGCTTGTCCCAGGTCTGGCGCGCGCCGGCAGTCAGCGTGAACCGATCGGAGATCCTGAAGCTTCCTTGCGCAAACAGTGCGAAGGATCGGTTGGTGACCCTGGCATCGGCAAATTGATCGCTGGCCGTAACCGGGACAGGCTCTCCCTGCGGAGGGAATGTCTTGAAGAACTGGACAGGGTTATAGTCGCGCCCGTGCTCCTCGAAAAAGAAGGCTCCAGCGACCCAGTTGAAGCGATCGGACTTCCCCAGCATTTGAAACTCGTTCGAATATTGATGCTGTTTGCGACGCGATATCGCGTTGAGAACCGAGAAGTCGTTGCCGGTGCCGCCAAAGGGGTCGATGAGCTTGTTGCCATCGAAGCTGTTTCCGTAACTCACCGTCTCAAGTCGACGATAGGCAGTGATGTTCTTGATCGTGACGGCGTCGCTTGCCTCATAGGCGAGGGTGAGGCTGTGCCCTTGGGCGCGCAGCCTATCGGTGCCGCGCTGGGGATCATAGATCGCTGAAAGTGGGCTTGTGCTCACCACGTTCGTGCCGCCAAGGCCCGGTTGAAGCGAAAAGATATACTGGACCGTGCCGCCAAGCGGATTGCTGCCTGGGACGTCTGCCGACCCCCGAAAGCCTATAGCCTGCATGCCAAGCTGTGACCCGCGAAAGTCAGTGAAATCGAATTTATAGTCCGCTGTGAGCGGGCCGCCGGAGTCATGCCGTACAGCCACGAAGACAGAATCCACATTTTCCGCGCCCAGTGTGTCGGCTGCTCTGCTTGTACCGATCCTGCCTCCGGTGCCAGGCCCGTAATTCCGCTCAACCCCGGCGGCCAGGTTTCTGACATAGCCATCGACTTCGCGATGGGCATAGGTAACAGATGCCTTGAAGCCTGCGACTTCGGGCAAGTCTATGCGGGTGCGGCTGCGGACTTCATCATAGCGTCCATAGGTGAGGTCCTGACGCACGCCGAACTCGCCGGTGGGACCGCGCGTGATGAAATTGACTGCCCCGCCTGTGGTGTTCCGCCCGAACAGGGTGCCCTGCGGACCGCGCAATACCTCGATGCGCTCGATGTCGGCGATATCGAAAAGGCTGCCGGACGAGCGTCCAAGATAGACACCATCGATGTATATGCTCACGCCATTGTCGATCTGCGCTGCGGTTTCGCCTCCCAGGACGCCGCGAAGCGAGAAGGAGGGAAGCGCTGCATTGCTGGGTTGGCGAAGCACCTGAAAATTCGGCACGACACTGCCAAGACCCGCCACGCTGGTGATACGCTGGTTTTCAAGCGCCTCGCTTGTCAGTGCCGTGACGGCCACAGGAACCCGCTGAAGATTTTCCTCCCGCTTCTGCGCCGTGACCACAATATCCTGCAGTCCGACCGGATCCTGCGGCGTCGTCTGTGCCTGGGCCAGCCCCGACAGACTCATTACCACCATCGAGCAGATGCTCGCGCCTTGCTTCGCGTGCGTTGCAAGCACATCCTTCTTGTTGGTCATCTTCCCCTCCATCCTATATTTGTCTGTATGTTCTTGTTGATCATGCGGTGTGGTCTGCCTGCATACGCACGCGACCTTGTCGTCAGACCGCCGGACTAAGTGCCGCCCGTTCTCTGTTTGCCCGCTGGCCACGCAGGCCGCGTTCCTCAAGCAGCGGGAGCACCCGCTCGGCAAAGAAGGGCAGTTCTGCGAGATAGTCGTGAAATCCCAGGAACAGTGCGTCGATACCGGCGTCGTGAAAGCCCGCGATCCTCTCCGCTATTTGCTCTGGTGTTCCTACAAGCGCGTCAGCCCCGGCCGAGAGTGCCATGTCACGCAATATGGTCTGCTGTTTGTCCTGTGGCAGCGCGTCGATGTTCATGCCCGACGACAGCGCAAGGTTCCGCGTGGCAACGAGGTCGGCATGATCGCGCAGATGCTGATGATAGCGCTTGGCCTCGGCTTCGGTTTCCCGACAGACGACGAGTGAGAGGGAGGCTACTCCGACATCCTTATTGCCGGCGTCAGCCGCGAGTTCCCGCATCTTTCGGCTGTGCTCGCGCAGTCTGTCGCGGTCGTCGGACCGAGCGAAGGTGAGATCGGCGTGGCGCGCGGCGAACGCAATCCCGTCTGCCGATGTGGCTGCGCTTACGATCGGCGGGGCGGCTTGGACGGGCTTTGGCCCGCTAACCAGATTCTCCAGCTTGAAGAAGGCGCCGTCATGATCGAAGGGCTCATATGAACGCCAAAGCGCGCGGACGATTTCCAGCCATTCGGTTGCATAGCTGTAGCGCTCGTCGATCTGATGGGGGGCAAGGCCAAACATCCCCATTTCCTGCCGGTACCAGCCCATCACCATGTTGATCCCGCTTCTTCCGCGCGAAACATGATCGATCGTTGCCACCGCCTTGGCGGCGAAGACCGGATGAACCATTGGCAGATGGATGGTGGCTATCGTCATCAGTCGCGTCGTGACCGCGGCGATTGCAGCCATGTAGGTCAGCGTCTCATAAGTGTCGCCCGCGAAATTACTTTCGCCGCCAAATCCGCGCCAGCGCGAGACCGGCATGAACAGCTCGAAACCGATCTCGTCGGCAAGGCGCGCTATGGCCAGGCTATGGTCCCAGGACACTTCATAGGAACTGGGGACCGTATGGATGCCGCCCGAACCCGTGCCGTTTGTCGCGAAAACGCCCAGCATCATCGGTTGGCGGCGGTGGAGCGCGAAGAGGCTGTCACTTCTTGAAATTCTGTCTTGATGGTTCATCTCGGGTATCTCGTTCTTGGCAAGCGAGGTGCTGCCGTCCGGAATGGTGACCGTGCGGTTGATGCAGCGATGCGACGGGGGCTCAGGCAGGTTCGGTCACGAACCGGATATCCGCGCCATTGACCGCCTCGAGCACATAGGATGCCGAGGGCAAGGCGATCCCGCGATCGGCAAGTATCGTGCGCATGGCCTCCAGATCGGTCACCAGAAAATCGAGGCGAAAGACACCTTCACCTTGCGCCTTCAACAAGCCGGCCAGGCGCTCCGCCACAGATCCTGGCGTTGGCGGTCCTTCAGTGGCGAACAGGCCGAACTCGCGCATGCCGCGGCCGTCTCCCGGCGCCTTGAAATGCGCGGATCGCACGCCCGGCTCGCCTGTCCGGGCCGAGGTATCGACAGGCGGATATCCAAAGACGGCGCTGTAGGTCGAAATGGCGGCGTCAAGGTCCTCAACGACGAGGTCAATGCCGGAAAAGCCGACAAACACGCCGCCTTGTGTGTCGTCTCCAAAGTCCGAATGCCCGTCCTTGGTGAACATCATCTCACGGGCTTGCCGGTCGCCTCCCGGGACATGGCGGGCAATGAAAATCTCAAGGCCGTGCAGCGTCCCAAGCGTATTGGAGCTCCCGACAGCATAATGTTGGGGTTCCTCATGGACGAAGGTCAGGCCACGCGCCGATATCTCTTCCATCGTCCTGGGCAGATCGTCGCACATCACGCCAATCAGGAATATCCTGTCGCGTTCGACCCGGACGGAATCTCCGCCCTCCTTGAAGAAGCCGATAGCATGGGACATCTCGCCGTTTCCGGGGATCTGGTAGTACATCGCCGTGATGTCCTGCCCGGGCATCATGTCCGGATGTATCCAGAGGGGCTCAGTTCCAAAAATGCGATCAAGCCGGTCCTTGGCACCGTCGAGATCTTTAACGACATAGTCGATCACATAGATATTGGTCAGCAAGGCCGTCTCCTCTGTCCGCCTCTCGTCCGGGCGCTTCCAAGCCCAAAGCTCGGCTCGCGCCGGGGTTCAGGCAAGCAACTTCGATGTGAGGAAGGGCGGAAACAGCGCCCGTTTCAGTGACGCGATCCGACCGGTATCAGTTTCTGTTACCGCCCATCCGGCATACAGGCGCAGACTTGCAGAGGCGCGGCGACGGGCCGTTGACGGTTAGCTTGACTCGCAAGCCGATGGCGGTTCATCTTCGCATTCAGCGGCGTAATGGAAGAGAAATGTCTCTCTATGCGTAGCGCCACGCGGCAGTTGCAAGGTCGCGGTGCCTTGAGGAGAGGATATGGTATATTGGACGGCAAGAGCCGCCGCGGGGTCGGTGGACGCGGGCAGTCCTGATCGCGCGGCAGTGGGCGCGAAGCCGCGTAGCCCAAATGGTCGGGAAACCCAACATCGTCAGAGCCGACTGCTCAAGACCGTCCTCAAGCAACAGATCCGACTTCGAGGCATGCGCTATCGCGATATTGCCGAGCAGCTTGGCGTAAGCGTAATGACGGTCAAGCGCTATCTCAATTCAGAACGCCTCCCTATCGAGATTATCGAAGATATCGGCCTTTGCATGGGGCTGAGCCTGCTCGAGATCGCGGAAATCGCAAAGGCGGACGATGGGCGCGACGCGTTGGACCTTGAACTCCAGCAGGAGCATGCCCTTGCCAGCGACAATGCCTTGGCGCTGATGCGGCTCCTGCTCTACAGCGGCATGAGCGTACCGGACATCATGAGCGAATATGCGATCGATGAACCAACCGTCATATCCCTGCTCACGAGGCTCGACAGGTTGAAGCTCATCGAATTGCTGCCAGGCAATCGCGTTCGTATCCGGGGCACGCATCATGTCGAATGGCGCCCGGGAGGCCCAATACGGCACACGATCGAGCATAATATTCGCCACCATTTCGTTCAGATGGACTTTGCGAACACCGAGCAGTTTTTCGGTTATGAATCGGTCCGTCTCTCCAAGGCCTCAATGAGGCAGCTTGAAGAGCATATGCGCCAGTTGGTCCGCCAGGTGCGCATTCTTCACCGCATCGATCAGGGCGTGAGAAACGACGAGAAGCAGTGGTACACGCTTTTGGTCGCGCAAAGAGAGACGAACTGGGGCTTTCCAGTCGACAATGGCAAGACGCTCGTTCCGCGCCGCGCGCTCGAACCTACCTATCCGGCAGTCGCCGAGCCGCCGGTCAGCAACGACTGACAGGGCACTTTGCAGCCCAAGGCTCAGCCGAGCGTTGCGCTGCTCAGGAATATCTTGCGGACAAGCTCGGGCTGCCCTCGAACGCCCATCTTGGCATAAATGCTCTTGGCATAGCTGCGGATGGTCTCGCTTCTAAGTCCCATGGCGCTGCATGCCTCGCTCAATGATCGGCCGTCGCACAGGGCAAGCGCGAGTTCCGCCTCGCGAGGCGATAAGCCGAATATATGCCGCAGAAACGGTCGCTGATCATGAACTGCAGCATGACTAAATCGGCAGAAGAGAAGCAGCACCGGCACGTCCAGGGCGGCTTCGGGACGTTCCGTCATGGGGATCAGCAGCGCATCGATCTGTGGCGTCTCGCGCAAGATGGCGATCCGGGGCGGTGCGTTGGCATCGCGCGCGAAGTCGAGCGCCGCTTGCGAAAGGCGCTGGGCTGCAGGCGGGTCGAGATGCAGCCGTTCCCCAAGAATATTCTCCGATCCATGGATGTGGCCCAGGAGTGGCAGGAGGTTGCGGTCATAGTCGATGATCCGCGCATCGCGGCCCAAGGCAATCCAGCCTACGCCCGCGCGCGCCAGGCCTTCCTGGCTTGCAGCACCTCTGACGCGCTGCCGCTCGGTGAGGACGAAGCCACGCAGCGCGACGGCGACATGGGGAGCAACGGCTGCCATCAATGCTCCATCGGCGGCCGAGAACAGATCGCTGTCGCGCGCAAGCATCAGCCAGGCGCTGGTTCCTTCCTGTTCCTTGATACGAACGATGCGTTCGTCCGTGAGGCCCATCTCGCCGTTGAAGGTCTCGTGGAAAGCACGAAATTCAGCGTCTCCCGATACGAGTTCGGAGATCTGATAGACACGGCCCGGACGCAGGCTTCGATAGGGCAGGCGATCCTTGTCGTAAATGCGTTCAAGACCGACGGCCCGCGCTTCTGCGCGCAGATTGCGGCCCGCAAACACCTCCTTGGACAGGTGAATGGGCATATCGCCCTGGGTGAAGATGAGCGAGGCGTAGATTGCGCCCGTCCTTCTGCGAAGGCGTTCGAGGAACGTCGACCATTCCTGCTGATCATGGACGCCCGCATAGAGCGGAAGCAGAAGATCCGTTTCGTCGGCGCTCGTGAGTTGCATTTTACCCTCATATGGGGGGTCTGCGGGTTTGTCCCATACAATAATCGAGCTGCACATCTGCAACGAACAGGAAGAGGATTCGCGATGGCGTCAGCCGCAGGAAATCTCACGCATCTGGAAAGGCTCGAATCCGAGGCGATCCACATCATGCGCGAAGTAGTCTCGGAGGCTGAGAAGCCTGTGATGCTCTACAGCGTCGGCAAGGATTCGGCCGTGATGCTGCACTTGGCGCGCAAGGCCTTTTATCCCTCGCCGCCGCCCTTTCCCTTGCTGCATGTCGATACGACCTGGAAGTTCCAGGAAATGTACAAGCTGCGCGATCGCATGGCGGAAGAAAGCGGCATGGAGCTGCTGGTCTACCAGAACCAGGAGGCCAAGGACCGCGGCATCAACCCGTTCGATCACGGCGCGCTGCACACCGACATGTGGAAGACCGAAGGGCTCAAGCAGGCGCTCAATCTCTATGGTTTCGACGCGGCCTTTGGCGGCGCGCGGCGTGACGAGGAGAAGAGCCGCGCAAAGGAGCGCATCTTTTCCTTCCGCACGGCCAGCCATGGCTGGGACCCGAAGAACCAGCGTCCTGAACTGTGGAACCTTTACAATGCCCGCAAGAACAAGGGCGAGAGCATCCGCGTGTTCCCGATCTCCAATTGGACCGAGCTGGACATCTGGCAATATATCCATCTCAACGATGTGCCGATCGTGCCGCTCTACTTTGCGGACAAGCGCCCGACCGTGGAACGCGATGGCATGCTGCTGATGGTCGATGACGACCGCTTCCCGCTGCGTGAGGGCGAAGTACCTGTCGAGCGCTCGATCCGTTTCCGGACGTTGGGCTGCTATCCGCTGACAGGCGCGGTGGAGAGCGAAGCCAAGACGCTGCCCGAGGTTATCCAGGAAACGCTGCTCACGACAACCAGCGAGCGCCAGGGCCGCGCGATCGACAAGGACGCCGGCGGCGCCGGTATGGAGAAGAAAAAGCAGGAGGGGTATTTCTGATGTCGGACGTGCTCGAGAATGACGAACCCATCTACAAGACCGACGCCCTCATCGCTGAGGATATCGATGCTTATCTCGAAACCCACCAGCACAAGACGATGCTGCGCTTCATCACCTGCGGGTCGGTGGACGACGGCAAGTCGACGCTGATCGGTCGGCTGCTCTATGACAGCAAGATGATCTTCGAGGACCAGCTCGAAGCCTTGCAGTCGGACAGCAAGAAGGTCGGCACCCAGGGGCAGGAGATCGACTTTGCCCTCCTCGTCGACGGCCTCGCCGCCGAGCGGGAGCAGGGTATCACCATCGATGTCGCCTATCGTTTCTTCAACACCGAAAAGCGCAAGTTCATCGTCGCCGATACGCCCGGCCATGAGCAGTATACGCGTAACATGGTGACGGGCGCATCGACTGCCGACCTCGCCGTCATCCTGATCGACGCGCGCAAGGGCGTGCTGGTGCAGACGCGCCGGCACAGCTACCTCGCGCATCTGATCGGCATCAAGAATATCGTGCTGGCGATCAACAAGATGGACCTGGTCGACTATGATCAGGCGATCTACGACGCGATCTTGAAGGACTATACCGAGTTCGCGACCTCCATCGGCATCAAGGCGTTCACCCCGATCCCGATCTCGGGCTTCAAGGGCGACAACATCACTGGCCCGAGCGAGAACACGCCCTGGTACAAGGGGCCTGCGCTGATCGAGCATCTCGAAAATGTCGAGGTTGATCAGGTCTCCGATCAGGAAAAGCCGTTCCGCATGGCCGTGCAGTGGGTCAACCGCCCGAACCTGGATTTCCGCGGCTTCTCGGGCCAGATCGCGACCGGTACGGTCAAGGTCGGCGACGCCGTGCGCGTCCTGCCTTCAGGCAAGACCAGCACGATCATTCGCATCGTGACGCTGGATGGTGACCTCGACCAGGCCTCCGCCGGCCAGTCCGTGACGCTCTGCTTCGCCGATGAAGTGGACTGCTCGCGTGGCGACGTGATCGCGGCGTCCGACAGTCCGCCGCAGGCTGCAGACCAGTTCGAATCTACCATCGTTTGGATGGCAGACGAGGAGATGCTGCCCGGCCGGCCTTACTGGCTGAAGCTGGGCACGCAGACCGTCACAGCGACGATCCAGCAGCCCAAATATCAGGTCAACGTCAACACGATGGAGCATCTGGCCGCCAAGACGCTGGATCTGAACGCCATCGGCGTCGCCAACCTGTCCACCGACAAGGCGATCACCTTCGAGCCCTATGGCGACAACCGCACATTGGGCGGCTTCATCCTGATCGACAAGATCACCAACGCCACCGTCGCGGCCGGCATGCTGCACTTCAGCCTGCGCCGGGCGCAGAATGTCCATTGGCAGCCGACCGACGTCAGCCGGGAAAGCCATGCGGGGCTCAAGAACCAGAAGCCCGCCGTGCTGTGGTTCACCGGCCTGTCGGGTGCGGGCAAGTCGACCATCGCCAACCTCGTCGAGAAGAAGCTGGCGCGGATGAACCGCCACACCTTCCTGCTGGATGGCGACAATGTGCGGCACGGGCTCAACAAGGACCTGGGCTTTACCGATGCCGACCGGGTGGAGAATATCCGGCGCGTGGGCGAGGTCGCCAAGTTGATGACCGATGCGGGCCTGATCGTCATCACCGCCTTCATTTCGCCCTTCCGCTCGGAGCGCGACATGGTGCGGCAGATGATGCAGCCCGGCGAGTTCGTGGAGGTCCATATCGACACGCCACTGGCTGATGCTGAAGCGCGAGACGTCAAGGGTCTCTACAAGAAGGCAAGGGCAGGGGACCTCAAGAACTTCACAGGCATCGACAGTCCCTATGAGGCTCCCCATGATCCAGAGATCAGGATCGACACGACGAACATGACCGCTGAGGAAGCGGCTGACGCGATCGTTGCGAGGCTGATCCCATGAGCGGTCCGATAAATGCCGCGGCGATGAGCGACGGAGATCTTGCGTCGCATCTTGCGCAGGTCGCCGGCCAGATACTGATAGACGTCCGCTCGTCCGGCCTGTTCAGCGCGAAAGCGCTGGGCAAGGCCGGCGACCAGACCGCCAACCAGTTTCTGGTTCATGCGTTGCGTGAGGTGCGGGGCGATGATGGCCTTTTGTCGGAAGAGGAAAAGGATAATCCGGCGCGGCTCGATCAGAGCCGCGTGTGGATCGTCGATCCGGTCGATGGCACCCGCGAATATGGTGAGGAACGCGCCGACTGGGCGGTCCATGTCGGTCTTGCCATCGATGGCGAGCCCGTGTTGGGCGCGGTAGCCCTGCCGGGCCTCGATGGCGGCACCGTACTGCGATCCGATCGCCCCATTCCGGTCCCGCCCGCACCCGACACGTTGCGCATGGTGGTGAGCAGGACCCGGCCAGCCAAGGAAGCTGTTGAGGTCGCCGAGCGTCTTGGTGCCGAGCTTGTGCCCATGGGGTCCGCCGGCGCGAAGGCGATGGCAATCATTCTGGGTCAGGCCGACATCTACCTGCATTCGGGTGGTCAATATGAGTGGGACTCGATGGCGCCAGCCGCCGTTGCACTTGCCCATGGCTTGCATGCGTCCAGGATCGACGGATCGCCTCTCGTTTACAATCAGGCGGATGTCTATCTGCCAGACCTCCTCGTCTGCCGAAAGGAGCACGCCGAGCAGGTTCTGGCATTGATCGGCGAAGTCGCGCAGGCCGCATGATATAAGGGAAGGGGGCAGCAAGGCTGCTCCCTCCCCCTTTGGCCATGTATAGCATCGAGCCCGGCAGCAGAACCATTCTACTTGCCCTGTAAGAAAGCAGTCCGATCAGCAGGGCTCGTTCCCCAGCGGCTTAACGCTAGAAGTTGGGGCTCCGGCGCGTTGTTCGATCAGCCCAGGTTTCTGGCAGGTGCAGTCGCCGCGGCCTTGCCGCATCGCCGTCCGAAAAAGGTCGACTCGCCAATGCATGTTCCGCTGGCATAATTTTCCAGGCCCTGCGCGGCGGCGATATTTGCGGCCACCGCTCCTGCTGCAAACAGGCCTGGCACGGGCGAACCGTCACCTTTAAGAACTTGGCCGTCTATGTTCGTGCGTAGGCCGCCCATCGTGAAACCCAGATAAGGCGCGCTACCCAGGGAGCAGTCGATGGCCGCATAGGGTGGTTTATCGATCGGGCGCACATAGCTCTCGCCTTTGTGAAACACCGGGTCCACGCCGTGCGCAGCATGATGGTTATAATCGCGGATCGTCGTTTGGAGCTGGCCTTTGGGAAGCGCCAGATCCTTTTCCATCAGTTCGATATCATCCCAGGCATCGACCAGTTCCTGACCCATGATCGGGCGGTCGAAACTTTCGACATCGCATATCAGCCAGACTTTTTGGCCCGGCTGGCGAAGCATGGCTGCCGTGGTGCGGCCATGATAGGAGTCCTCGGCGACAAATCGCTGGCCTTTGCTGTTGACCAACATGCCCTCGAGCAACGAGGCGGGGGGATAGACCGGCGAAGTCACGAAAATCGATTGCGGGAACTGCATGTCTGCACCCGCCAGCAGGCCCATTTCAAGCCCGGCCCCGTCCGAATTGGGCGTGCCTATGACCTCGATCCCTGCAAGCGCAAGCGTTGGGCAGTAACGCTCTATCAGCGCCCTGTTCATGCCGAAGCCTCCGGTCGCCAGAATGACGCCTCTTCGTGCGCCGAAGGTTCGTCGGGTCCCGAACTGGATGGTCTGGACGCCGCAAATCTGCCCGTCCTTATCCTGAACGAGACCTTCGGCCTTTTCGTCATAGCTCAGATGAATGGCTTGCGATCGCTCGGCGCTGGCAGTCAGGGCGGCCATCAGCGCCGCCCCGCCGGTCCCTGCGGGCGCATCGGCCCGGTGGCCGCGAGGGAAGGGTTTGGTGATTGCGGGGAAAGGCCAGACCTTCTCGTTGCCGGTCCATGCGAGGCTGTCCTGGGTGGGATGCTCGAAATGCTTATGATCGTAGAAGCGATCGTTGAACGGCACGCCATGCGCCTTGAGCCATTCGAAATGTTCTACGCTCCCTTCGCAATAGGCGCGCAGTTTTACATGGTCCGGCCAAGGCGTGGAGGCCAGAAGATAGTCATACATTGCCTCGACCGTGTCGGCCTGGTCGTTAGCATGTTGAACGGACGTTCCCGCGCCCAAATAGACATAGCCGCCAGCCAGCGCCGTCGATCCCCCGCCGCCTGAGGCTCGCTCGAGGATAGTCACGCGAGCGCCGGACGCACAGGCGTCGAGCCCGGCGGCTATCCCTGCGCCCCCCATTCCAACGACGATGACGTCATCGACGCGATCGAATTTCACATCATCGAGGGGAGTGATCGAAAACTGCATCTGATCTTCCAGCTCTGCTTGGACCTGCGTTGGCTGGGCCAGCGTCTTTAGCCGACGGAGATCGCGTAGATATACCAGGAGAGGGTCGCGATGGCTGTGACTACGCACAGCCTGTTACCGATTAGATCGAGCCTGGACATCTGACATCTCCCTTTCACGCCCATCACGTGGCATGCTATTTTGCGTGAATTATTATAGAGATTTCGACGCTTGTGAAGGGTAAAATTGTACAATAATGGCTCTATGCGTATTTCTATATCAATGGATCGGCGCATTGCAGGCGGGCAGATGATCCCGCCTGACGACAGGTGCGGAGCGAAGAGAGAGCAAAATGCAGATGGGCCTTTCAAGATAGCGAATGCGTCTTCTGAAAATCGAGAGAGAAAATAATGAGATCATTGGTAGATCCCGCCATCATGCCGGCTAAACCATTGCTGGCTGTACTCGCTGGCCAATGCCTGCCTGTACCGCCGGTTTGGCTGATGCGGCAGGCAGGGCGCTATCTGCCCGAGTATAGAGCGCTGCGCGCGGACAAAGGCGGCTTCCTGGAGCTTGTCTATGACAGTGTCGCGGCATCCAAAGTCACCATGCAGCCGATCAGGCGTTTCGGGTTCGATGGAGCCATCATATTTTCGGACATCCTCATCGTCCCTTATGCGATGGGACAAAATCTCTGGTTTGAACACGGTGAGGGGCCTCGCTTGGCCCCGATATTGGATGACGTAGATCTGGCGATGCTCGAGCCGCATCCTGATCGGTACGAAGCTATTTACGATACGATCAGGTTGGTCCGGTCCGAACTCGCTGCGGAGACTACGCTTCTGGGCTTCGCTGGCAGTCCCTGGACCATATCGACCTACATGATTGCAGGGCAGGGTAGCAAAGACCAGTCATCTGCGCGGCGTCTTGCATATCGTGATCCGGCTCGATTCTCACAAATCATCGATGCGATCGTTGAGGCGACCGTGACGTTCCTTTCCGGTCAGGTTGCAGCCGGCGTGGAAGCCGTGCAGCTGTTCGACAGCTGGGCTGGCAGCCTTGCCCCGTTGCAGTTCGAACAGTGGGTGGTCGAGCCGAACCGCAAGATTGTTGAAGGGCTCAGGAAATTGCATCCTGGCGTTCCGATCATCGGCTTCCCCAAGGGCATCGGTGCCAAGCTTGCTGACTATGTCGCGGGAACAGCTGTTGATGCGGTCGGTCTTGATGAAACAATCGACCCGCGATGGGCTAACCGCGTGCTTCCGCAAGGATTTCCGGTGCAGGGAAATCTTGATCCTTTGGCCTTGATCGCTGGAGGAAGGGCAATGGAAGAAGCGGTCGATCTGATACAGGAAGCTTTCGCCGGCCGACCTCATATTTTGAACTTAGGGCACGGAATATTGCCCGATACGCCGGTTGCGCATGTCGAAGGATTGTTGCGCTATATTCGCAACTTAGATGCTGCTGGGCCGCTGAATGGCTGCGCTTCTGTAGAAAGTCGGGTGCTGCGCCGCTAGCGATGGGAAGGCGCCGTTCGCTATTTGGGGCCGGCTCAATTGGGTACTGACAGGGATCGCCTGTTTAGCTGGGTGGCGCGCGAGACCCTCCTCTACCAACTTGATTACCGACCGGGAGCTTCTGGTCCCCGAACTTCGTGAGGGCGCACAATAGGGATGATCCCCCGCAGCGCCGCACATCAGGCGCCAACGAGACTGAATTTAAACGGCGAGGAGTAATGACTATGCAGATCGATCTCACGGGAAAGCAGGCTCTTGTCACAGGGTCAACTCGCGGCATCGGTTATGCGATTGCCCGTGGTCTGGCCGCGGCAGGGGCTATCGTGCATATTAATGGCCGTACACAGGAGGCCGTTGACTCAGCGTTGTCCAAATTGACGTCTGAAAAGATATCAGGGAGATTTAAGTCGGCGCCAGGTGATATCGCCTCGGCTCAAGGGGTAGCGGCTATCTGCAAGAACTTGCCGCAGGTGGATATATTGGTCTGCAATGCAGCAACCTTTGATTGGATACCTTTCTTTCAATCCACCGACGATGATTGGCAAAAGGATATAGACATCAACTTGATGTCCGCAGTCCGGCTTGCACGCGCCTATCTCCCTGGCATGATCGACAAGAATGCCGGGAGGGTGGTTCTGATCGCATCGGAATCGGGTTTGAACATTCCTCACGACATGATCCATTATGGCGTAAGCAAGGCTGCCGAAATTGCCCTTGCGCGCGGCCTGGCCGAATTGACTGCTGGAACGAACGTCACCGTCAACAGCGTCTTGCCGGGACCGACCGCATCAAGCGACGCTGGTGATTTCCTGGATAAATATGCGCGGGAGAAAGGTGTAGCTGCTGAGCATGCCGAGCGTCACTTAGTAGAGTCTATCCGTCCCAGTTCGTTGCTTCGGCGCCTGGCGACCGTCGAAGAGGTTGCTAACATGGTCGTCTACATAAGCTCGGCCCAGTCATCGGCGACCAATGGGGCTGCCCTGCGCGTCGAGGGTGGCATTTTGCGCCATCCAGGTTGATCGCCTGAACCGAGCGCAGGGCTGAATAAGGTCGTAATATCGTTTGGTGTATTGCGCGAGAACATAGCGAGGGGCAGGTAAGGCATGCAGTCAAAACATGTCGCCAAGGTCAGCCGAAGGCATGATGCCACAGCTATTACTGCTGATCTCGTCTATTTGGCGCAGCGTTTGAACTTCCCATTGGAAGACCTCTTTCGCCGAGCAGGGATATCTGATGAAAGCTGGGGTGGTCTTCGGCCGCAGCTGAGCTTGCATCGGCAGCAATTATCGCGCCTGTTCGAAGCCATTGTTATTAGGGCTGAGCAGGAATCCTGCCATCGTGGCCTTTCGAGGCCGGCTCTTCCGGAGCATGGCTTCCAAATGCTATGCTTCGCCTTGATCGCTTGTCCAACTCTGGGCGATGCGATCGAAATGGGAAAGCGCTTCTTCGAAATATTCACGGACGGAGAAACGAACATAGGGGTGACGCAACAGGGCGAGCGTTGCCTGTTCGTCATGCGATCGACGAGTGACCGACGGGACTGCCCCTATAATGCGTTGGTGACGATTGCCGGTCTTCATTCCTTCGCGCAGCTGTTCAGCTGGCTGGTCGGGCAGGATCTGGATATAGATGACATTGCGATATGGCATGATATTCGCGCCGAGATCGTCTGGCGTGGCAGCCCCCTGGTCGGCCAACTGCAGACGGCGCGGGCGACAAACGGTTTCTCGTTTGATGCGGCTCTTCTCGCTCAAAGGGTGATCCGCAGCTATGCCGAACTGGTCGAATTGATACAGTTTTTTCCGTTCGACCTGATGCCGCCTGATTATGACGGCTGGCTTCTGGCAGAACGAGTGAAGGCCTACTGCCAGTCGGCTCTCAGGGTGGGAACAATTCCCCGGCTCCCCGAGATAGCAGCCGTTTTCAATATCAGCCTCACGACATTGCGACGACGCCTCTCGGAAGAAAACCGATCTTTCCAGCGGATAAAGGATAGCTGCCGTTTCGAACTGGCGCAGAGCATGTTGACGACGTCGCCTGCGACCTTGTCTCAGATCGCGGATCAACTGGCATTTACTGACGTCGCCAATTTCCGCCGAAGCTTTCGTCGCTGGACGGGGTACTCACCCGATGCCTATCGTCGGGGACAAATGCAGGCTGGCTCCGCCAGATTGGGCCGCGTCGAGAATGACCAATCTGTGGACAAAAATGACCTCCCTTAGCCAGCTTCATTCCTGTAGCCAGAAGCAAGCAACGGATTGAGCCAGCAGCGCGACATGACAAGGCTGTGGCATCAATCTGAGTGAGGAGAGGAAAGCGACCTATGCGCTACAGGCTTTTGGGCCAGTCGGGACTGCGCGTTTCCACTTTCTGCCTTGGAACCATGACA
Organism: Sphingobium sp. WCS2017Hpa-17; assembly: GCF_031843765.1. Lineage (NCBI taxonomy): Bacteria > Pseudomonadati > Pseudomonadota > Alphaproteobacteria > Sphingomonadales > Sphingobiaceae > Sphingobium > Sphingobium sp. WCS2017Hpa-17. The sequence continues at coordinate 20,244 of NZ_JAVTIV010000010.1, read as the reverse complement.
TTTGGTACCGCTGACTGGGGGGCTGCGTATGATGAGGCCGCAGCGATTTACGGGCACTTTCGCGATACCGGCGGAAATTTTCTCGACACAGCAAATGAAATCTACGCGGAAGGACGGTCGGAGGAGATCATCGCCCGATTGGTCTGTGGGCATCGGGATGAGCTGGTGATCGCTACGAAATATACCGATCATCCAGGTGGTGGCGACCCCAATGTGGCCGGCAATCATCGCAAGTCTCTGCGTCGCTCGCTCGAGCGAAGCCTGCGCAGGCTTGGAACGGACTATATTGACCTCCTCTGGGTCCACGCATGGGATTTCACTACGGCGCCACAGGAAGTGATGCGCGCACTCGACGACATGGTGCGCGAGGGCAAGATATTGCACATCGGAATTTCAAACACGCCGGCCTGGCTGATCGCGCGTTGCAACACGCTGGCGGAACTGCGGGGCTGGTCCAGTTTCGCAGCAGTTCAGGTCGAGTATAGTCTGGCAGAACGAAGTGCCGAAATAGAGACGTTGCCCATGGCACAGGCACTTGGGCTTTCGGTCCTTGCCTGGTCGCCATTGGCCATGGGCGTGCTCACCGGGAAATATCTGCGGCCATCCGGTGAGGCGCGCCGGCTTGACCAGGTCAACTATCGATCTGCTGATGGGAAAGCTGCCGAAGTGGCGGAAATGGTGGCGACAATCGCCGGAAAAAGGGGATGCAGCCCAGCGGCGGTGGCGCTGGCCTGGCTGCTGGCGCAGGCCAATGTCAGCCCAGTGATAGGGGCCCGAACGGTCGCGCAACTGAAGGATTGTCTGGGCGCGCAGGAACTGATGCTCGAGGCAGGGGACATCCAGGCGCTTCTGGCCGTCAGCGAACCGGCTTTGACTGCACCACACACTGCCATCCAGGGGGGAAGCGCCATCATCTATGGCGGGTTTCGAGACCAGATAGACATCTGATTCAAGCCTATTTTCGGAGTAAATTCAATGGCGTCAGCGTTGCATGACGGCATGCTGGGCATGCTTGCGTCCGTTCGGGACGAGACACTCTCGAACCGGATCGCTCACACGATCGAGCAGCTTGTGTCGAGTTACCGGGACGTGGACGTCAAGCGGCGGATCGCGCTGTGCGCTGCCGACGTCGTGTTCGTGGATCCCGTGGGCCTTCCTGAGATCCATGGGCGCCTGGCGATGGAAGCATTTTTCACGCAGTGCCTGGCAGAGGGATACGCCTTTTCCATGACCGTGGAGGAACTCGTCATCTGCGCAGATGAAGCGCTGATGACCTGGATCGTCGATATTTCAAAGGCGGGGCAAGGCAACGCCCAATTGCGGTCGACCAACATGATGCGGTTCACACCAGAAGGGCTGATCGCGAGCTGGCGAGCCATCTTCGATCCCTCCAGGATCAGCTCCAGCGACGAGGTGCAGGTAGATAAGGGGGCGGCCAGCCGCGCGGTGGTGGAAAGCTACCTCGCGCGGCTGGTTGCGGGGCGCGCCGATGCGGGTGAACTGGTTGCGCCGGATGCGGACTGGTGGGTAGCTGGCGGATGGGACGGCGGCGGCCGATTTCAGCGGGTGGAAGTCGAACAGATCGCGGACTTGTCCCGCAACTGGTTCGATGGCCCAATGCGGTTTTCCGTTCGGTCTGTGATCGCCGACGGCGCGCAAGTCGCTGTCGAACTCCACTCGGACGCTCTGCTGCGAGGCGGCGCGCCCTACGCGAACGACTATGTCATGATCTACGAGGTTCGGAACGGTCTGATCCGGTCCGTGCGCGAATATCTCGACACCCAGCTTATCGTCGACAGCTTGCGGGCCATTGGGGAAACCCATCCGGCCGTGGCCATGCGCGCCTAGGCCAGGATCGGGGCGGATACCAAAAATATCAAAATGGGAGGGAATGTCATGAAGAGCATCTTGTTTTCTTCGGCCGCTGCTGTTCTGGTCGTGACACCCGGTCATGCCCAGACGGGCCAGACTGATAATCTGGGTGATATCATCGTCACAGCACGCAAGCGTGCAGAAAATGTGCAGGAAGTCCCCACGGCGGTGACGGCTATGGACCGCCGCCTGCTCGAGGATCTTCAGATCCGCAGTTTCCAGGACATCGGCAAGACCGCGCCCAATGTGGTGATCCTAAAGCAGACGGGCGAACCATCGGCGCCGCAGTTTAACATTCGCGGCATTGCAGCCGGATCCTCGGACTTCCGACTGGATTCCGGCATCGCCCTCTATATCGATGGCGTGTATCTCGGGCGACCTAGCAACTCGGCCTTCGACATGGCTGATCTGGAATCGATCGAAGTGCTGCGTGGACCGCAGGGCACACTCTTCGGGCGCAACGCAACAGGTGGTGCGGTATCCTTTCACACTGCAGGGCCTACGGGAACGTTCGGCGTCATAGCTGATAGTAGCCTTGGCAATTACGATCGTGCCCGTGGTCGCATCACTGTAAATACGCCCGACTGGGGCGGCCTTTCTGCTCGACTGACCTATGTTCATGATCAGAACAGGGGGTGGGCGCGCAATAGCGGACCGATCCGTACGTTCAACTATGGGCCTCCGCATGGCACGAAGCGCGCCGTCGCTACCTTTGGTGCCAATGATGCAGACTCGGTTATGGCAGCTGTCCGTTATGATGGGATCGATCGGCTTACCATCGATTACAAGTTTGATTGGACCGACTGGAACGGAACCCTGGCGGCCATGCAATTGCTGAATGCAGGCCCTGTCTTTGGCGCGATCACCGGCTTTGGAAATCAACCGGCACTGGGCGGCACCAATGTCGTCAGTATCGATCGCTTAAAGTCGCTGCCGCTTGACGGCATCGGGCCAGCGTCGCAGCGGACCTGGGGGCATAGCCTGACGGTCGACTTCGCCCTGACAGACAGTATTGATCTCAAATATATTTCTGGCCTGCGCGGGTTCAGGCAGCGTTCCTCGACCGAGCTTGACGGCAATGTCCTTTTTGACCCGTCAGGCAACGGCAACGAGTTTCAAGCGCTGTCTTCAGCCGAGTCGAAGCGACAGAGGCAGTGGTCGCACGAATTGCAGATCATTGGCGATACCGGCCCCATCAACTGGGTCGGCGGCATCTTTTATTTCCGCGAGAAGGCATCCAGAAACAGTCCGGTCATCTTCGCTGAATCGCACGCACCTGGTGCGCCGATACCGCTGGTCAACCCGGATGCCTACGTCGCTAACGCCCTGCAGGACCTGCAAAACAGGTCGTTCGCTAGCTATGCCCATGCCGAATATGCGCTGACGTCGAAGCTGGAGCTGGCTGGGGGTATCCGCTATTCTTGGGACAGCCGAACCGAGGACGATCTGATCGCGGCGCCTCGCGCAGATGGCTCACCGCGCGGGCGTGTGACGGCAAAGCAGGACCGCTTCGACTTCGATGCCTCCGCGCGATACAAGCTTGCGGATGACACCAATATTTACGCCAAGTTCGCGACCGGCTTCGTCACTGGGGGCGTCCTCAACGGCAACATCTTCCAGCCCGAAACGGTAAAATCCTACGAACTGGGGATAAAGAGCGAATTTCTGGATAGGCATGTGCGGGTAAACGCGGCACTTTTTCAGGCGGACCGGTCCAATCTCCAGGTGGCAGGGTTCGATCCGAACCAGGGAGGCAATATCCTCCTGAACGCGGGCAGCGAGCGGGACCGGGGATTTGAGGTCGAGGCAACGGTCATACCGCTTTCCGGACTGACGCTTACCGCAAACTACGGCTTTACCGACGTGAGCATCTCAACCGACGTAAGAACTTATCAGCCGCGGCATACAGGCTATCTCGCGGCCGGCTATGAGACAGCGCCATTTGCCAATGGTTCAGTACTCAGCCTGCGGATCGACGGGCAGTATGTGGGCAAGCATTATCGGCTCCAATGTCCGATTGGATCCACCCAGTCGCCGGTGACCGGCTGCTCGAACCTTGGTGCTGCTGACATGCAACTGGACCGCGCATTGGTCATTCCAGCGACATGGCAGTTGGGCGCGCGCATCACGATCGCCGACATTCCACTGGGCGTGCTGAAAGGCAGCGTGTCGCTGTGGGGGAAAAACCTTAATGATTCCGACAAACTGGAGTTTCTGTTTCCGGTTATCGACACCTGGGTCGTCGGCAGCTTCCAGACACCCCGGACATTCGGCGTGGATTTACGCATCGAATATTGAACCATGCTGAGAGCGCCCGCCGAAATTCCATGCCTTGGCAGCGCAGATCGTGGGATCTCCCAGGGTGCCATTGGGTTCCGTTCCGACCGGCCCGAGATCATCGGCCATTATCCATCCCCAAACACGCCTTCCCAGACATGTCGTGAACCAAGTCCCGTAGGGTAGTTCGCGCATGCCTTGGAAGGAGGCAAAACGGACGCGGTCGATCACAACTCGATAAATGTCTATGGAACGAGTAGACTTTCTTTTTGCCTTTGAAGCTATGCTACGTTGAGCCGAATCTGCAAAAATTCTACGCAATATCTACCAATAAAGTAGATAAAGGTGCGGAATGCGTAGCAGGGGTAGGGTTGGTTCGGCGATTTTGATGGTGGCTCTCAGCGGCGGTACGCAGATTTCTCATGCGGCCGGCACGGGAGCCAACGAAGTACAGGCAGAAGGGCAGATCATCGTCACGGCACGCCGACGCGACGAGACAGCGCAGGATGTGCCAATTGCGATGACGGTGCTGGGCGGGAGGCAGCTTGAGCGCGCCAACTATCAGACCCTCGATCAAATCAAGCAACTTGCACCCAGCCTGCAACTCGTGGCGACCAATCCGCGCAATACTGCCATCAACATCAGGGGGCTGGGCAGCAATGCCTCGGTTACGGCGGACGGCCTGGAAAATGGCGTCGGTGTGTATATCGACGACGTCTATTATGCCCGTCCGGGGCAGGCGACGTTCGACCTGGTCGATCTTGACCGCGTCGAGATTTTGAAAGGTCCTCAAGGAACGCTGTTCGGCAAGAACACCACGGCTGGCGCCATCAGCATCCAGACGCGCGCGCCGAGCTTCACACCCGAGGCTTCCGTCGAGTTGAGCTATGGCAGTCTCGACTATGTGCAGGCGCGGGCATCGGTGTCTGGTCCGCTGATGGCGGACAAGCTGGCCTTTCGGCTGACTGCATCGGAGACGCGGCGCGATGGCTATATCCGCAACGTTCGGACCGGCGGTGACCTCTCCAATCTCGATAGTCAGTTGGTGCGGGCGCAATTGCTCTTTACGCCCTCATCCAGCTTTTCCCTGCGCCTGACCGGCGACTACAGCCTGCGGGCGGAAGACTGTTGCGTCGGATTGCCGGCAGGGCTTGTCACCCAACTGCCCAACGGTACGCCGCTGGCCAATGCCTTTGCCGCCCGCGCGACGCGTCTTGGCTATAATCTCCCATCAGTCGATCCAGCCAGGCGCGTGACCGATATCGACGGTACCGCCCGGTACAAGGTCGAACAGGGTGGCGCGGCCGCACAGGCGAACCTGATACTGGATGGTGTGCGGCTGACGTCGATCACCAGTTGGCGCTTCTGGAACTGGAAGCCGCAAAACGACGCCGATCAAATTGGGCTGTCGCTCTTTGCACGCGCGCAGACGACGACATTGCAGCGCCAGTTCAGTCAGGAACTGCGGTTGGCCTCGGAAGGGCAAAGGGCGATCGACTATGTCGCGGGCCTCTATTATTTCTACCAGCGGCTGCCGAGCGACGTAATCACCGAATATGGATCGGACGCTGCCGCCTTCATCCTGGCCCCGGCGCTGTTCGGTAACGCCGGCGGTGCGGCCGCGCTTACGGGTTACACGGTGACCGGGCGATCGACACCGCAGACGCACAGCTACGCGGCCTTCGGGCAGGCAACCTGGCATGCATCGCCGCGCCTTGACGTGACGGCGGGCCTGCGCTTCACGCAGGAGAATAAGCGCGGGGGCTATGCGCAGTCGATTTCCGGCGGCGTGCCGTTGTCGACCTTGCCCGCGCTGGCCGCCATGATCCGCAACAATTTCGGGACGGCCACCGCCTATCAGACGCAGACCAAAAGCGGCAAGCTGTCTGGCCAGATCAACGTCGCTTACAAGCCGAGCGATAGCGTTCTGGCCTATGCGACCTATGCGCGTGGTTATAAGTCGGGCGGACTCAATCTGACGAACCTTCCTGCCAATGCCAGCCCGGTCGTCGGTCCGGAGACTGTCGATCATTACGAACTCGGACTGAAGTCACGCTGGCTTGGCAATGCGCTGACGCTTAATGCGGCATTGTTCCGGACCGATATCGGCGACTTCCAGGCCACTCTGGTCGATGTCGACCGGTCCATCAGCTATCTCGCCAATGCCGCACGGGTCCGATCGCAGGGCTTTGAACTGGAGGCGCAGGCCCGTCCCGTGCCCTTCCTGTCGCTGTTCGCCGGGGTGACTTATGCGGATGCGACCTACCGGTCCTACAGTGCTGCGCCATGCTCGCTCGATCGGCCCGGCGCCACGATCTGCGACCTGAGCGGCGAGACGTTGCCCAATGCGTCGAAATGGAGCGTGTCGGCCGGCGGGGAGTTTGATGTGCCGCTCGGCACGTCTCCGCTCGGCGAGACACGCCTCGTCGCCGGCGCCGACTATAGCTATCGGTCATCCTATGGCAGCAGCCCGGACAACACGATCTATGGCATCGTTCCGGGCTATGCGCTGACGAACGCGCGCTTCGGACTTCGGGGGGACAGGCTGGAATTCTACGCCTGGGCGCGCAACCTGCTGAACAAGGACTATGTGACGCGCCTTAACCTGGCGCCGTTCAACTCAGGGCTGATCACGGCGGGTGCCGGCGAGCCACGTACCTATGGTGTCACCTTGCGGGCGACCTTCCGGTGAGCGTGCTGCCAATGATGAGCCATGGATTGCCACTACAGGTCCGGCGCGTGGCCGGGCGTGCAGGGGCGATCATCGATGGCGTAGAGCTGGGACCCGACATGGCCGACGATGTCGTCGAAGCTGTCCGCGCCGCATTGCTGCGGCACAAGGTCGTGTTCTTCCGCGACCAGGCGCAACTCGACGATGACGCGCAGGAAGGCTTTGCAGCGCGGCTGGGCCCGCTGCAGGCGCATCCGACTGTTCCGGCGAAACAGGATGGCACCTTTGTCCTAGAACTCGATTCCTTGCATGGCGGCCGGACCAACAGCTGGCACACCGATGTCACCTTTCTTCCCGCCTATCCCGCTTTCTCGGTCCTGCGCGCGGTCAAGATACCGCAGGTCGGCGGCGACACGATCTGGGCGAACACGGCTACCGCCTATGATGACCTGCCCGACGCGCTCAAGCGGGAGGTGGATGGCATGTGGGCGATCCACAGCAATGACTTCGACTATGCCCGCGCCAGCGTAGTTGTGGAAGGCGAGGAAGGGCATGGCGCGGGCCAGAGCCTCCTGACCAGCACCCTGTTCGAGACACGCCATCCGCTCGTGCGGGTGCATCCCGAAACGGGCGAGCGCAGCCTGGTCCTGGGCCATTTCCTCAAAGCCATCGAAGGATGCGGGCGTGAGGAGTCACGATCGCTGTTCCGCCATCTCCAGGCCTATGTGACCCGGCCGGAAAATAGCGTTCGCTGGCAATGGGCGGCTGGCGACGTGGCCATCTGGGACAATCGCGCGACGCAGCATTATGCGATCCACGACTATGACGAGCGGCGGATCATGCGCCGGGTCACCATCGGCGGGGATGCGCCGACGGCGGTTGACGGCAGCCGTAGCGTGCAAGTTCGCCCGATCGGGAAGGATTGAAGCGATGGCAGACACGAGACCCAACTTCCTCCTGATCGTCGCGGACGACCTAGGCTATTCCGATCTCGGCGCCTTCGGGGGCGAGATCAGGACACCGCATCTCGACAGGCTGGCGCTCGAGGGGATCAGGCTGACGGATTTTCATTCCGCGCCGGCCTGTTCGCCTACGCGCGCGATGATCATGACCGGGACCGATCCGCATATCGCCGGGATCGGGTCGATGCTGGAGGTCGCGCTCGACAGTTTCGTTGGCGCGCCCGGCTATGAGGGCCATCTCAACGACCGTGTCGTGACGGTCACCGAACTGCTGCGCGATGCAGGCTATCGCACGATGCTATCGGGCAAATGGCATTTGGGCGAGACTTCGACGAGCAAGCCGCATGCGCGGGGATTTGAGCGATCTTTCGCGTTTCTGCCTGCAGGCGGAAGCCATTACGGCCTTGGCGACGTCAATCGCTTCGCGACCGTAGAGTCGGTCTACGAAGAAGATGGTTCGATCGTCGAGAGCCTGCCCGAAGACTTCTACTCCTCGGACTATTTTGCCAGCAAACTTCTGGAATATCTGGGCGAGGAGAAAGACAGGCCGTTCTTTGCCTATCTGCCCTTTACCGCGCCGCATTATCCGTTGCAGGCCCCGATCGAGGACATCGCCCGCTATCGCGGCATTTATGACAATGGCCCCGATGCCCTGCGCGCCCGCCGCCTCGCCAGGCTGAAGGCCCTTGGCTTGTGTGACCCCGACGTCGTTGCACACCCCGTCGTGGCGGACGAACCGGAGTGGAATGACCTGACTGCCGAGGAGAAGGCCTGGTCCGCCCGGACCATGGAAGTCTATGCCGCCATGGTCGACCGCATGGACCAGAATGTCGGGAGGGTCATCGACCAGCTGCGTGCGGACGGCCGGCTCGACAATACAGTGGTGATATTCCTGTCCGACAATGGCGCTGAAGGCGCGATCGTCGAGGCCATGCCAATTTATGGGCCGATCATCGTCGATCGGGTGCGCCGCTACTATGACAACAGCATCGATAATCTGGGTTCACCGACCAGTTGCTGCTGGTACGGCCCGCGCTGGGCGCAGGCGGCTACCGCCCCGTCACGATTGCACAAGGCCTATACGACGCAGGGCGGCATACGCGTGCCGGCCTTCGTCACGGCGCCGCGTTTCGAGCGGCAGGGGACGGTGGGGCATGCCTTCGGCACAGCGATGGATATAGCCCCCACCTTGCTGGAGCTGGCCGGCGTCGTGTATCCCGCTTCCTACCAGGGCAGGGATGTGGCCCAGCCGCGCGGCCGGTCCATGGGGCCCTGGCTCGATGGCCTGACTGACGCCATCCATCCCGAAAATAGCGAGACCGGGTGGGAATTATTCGGTCGCCGCGCCATTCGACGAGGGAAGTGGAAAGCCATCTGGCTGCCCGAGCCTCTGGGAACGGGGACCTGGCAGCTCTATGACCTGGCGGCCGATCCAGGTGAGGCCAATGATCTCGCGCAGGAGGAGACTGACACCCTTGCGCAGCTGCTGGAGGCCTGGGAGCGCTATGTCAGCGAGACCGGGGTAGTGCGCACCCCCGTCAGTGTGTTCGAGATCGGCGCGGGGTTCGGCGTATGACCGACAGGATCGAGCCGCTCAGCCGCAGACGCCTGACGGCTTTTGCAACGCTGGGCGTGGCCACCGGTGGCTTCAACATTCCGCTGCAGGCCTATCTGCCCGCCTTCTACGCACAATCGGTCGGCGTGTCGCTCCAGACGGTAGGGTTCATCTTTCTGACGGCCAGGCTTCTGGCTGCGGTTTCGGATCCGGTGATCGGCTGGGCTTCAGACAACAGCCGTACCCGCTTCGGGCGGCGCAAGCCATGGATCGTCGGGGGCGGCATCGTCTTCGTGCTGGGTGCGATCGGCACCTTCCTGCCGCCGCCCAACGCAGGCGCGCCATGGCTGGCCGTCAACCTGCTGCTGCTGTGCCTGGGTTGGACGGCGACCGCGACGCCGCTTTACGCCTGGGGTGGCGAACTGTCCGATGCGCCGCGCGAGCGTGCGCGCATCCAAGCCTATATCCAGACCGCAGCATCCATCGGCATTTTTGCCATCCTGTTGCTGCCGGGACTGCTTGATCTGGTCGGTTCGAAAGATATTTCGGCAAGAATAGCGTCGATGGGGGGGCTGGTGGCTGGCACGGCGCTCCTTGGTTTGACGCTTATCGGCCTGAAGTTTCACGAGGATGGCCCCGCACAAGCCGAGCAGGCACCAGGATGGCGGGATAGCTTACGGGCGTTGGGACGCGACGCCATGCTGTGGCGCATTATCGCATCGGATTTCTTTGTCGCTCTCGGGCAGGGATGCCGGGGCGCGGTATTTGTTTTCTTCGTGACCCATTATATGGGGCTCCAGATCGCCAGTCTGCTGCTGCTGCTCCAATATGCATTTGGAATTGTCGCTTCGCATCTATGGGCCTCAATCAGTTACAGGCTTGGCCGAGCGCGAACGCTTGTTTTGGCCGAACTGGTGCAGGTCGGCATCAACCTCTCATTATTGTTCATCACCCCTGAACGCCTATGGCTGCTTGTTCTCCTCGTGGTGGCGCAGGGGCTCACGCAAGGTTCTGGCAATCTCATGCTCAGGGCGATGATATATGATGTTGCAGACCGGCATCGAGACAGCGGTCAGGGAGAACGGGCGGGCCTGTTCTCGTCGGTCTTCAACGTCACGACGAATGCTGCGATGGCGCTTTCGATCGCTCTGGCATTTTCTGTCATTGCCCAGTTCGGCTTCAATCCTGCTGGAGGCAATGACCTGTTCGCGCTTCAGGGGCTTCTTGGTTTTCTCGCTATCGCCCCGGCGGTCGGACATTTTGTCTCGGTTCTGTTCGTCCTTAAATTGGCCAGGCGTGAAGCACGGACGTAGGAGAGGACGGGAGGAACCGAGCTGGAAAAGAAACGGTGCGGTACGGCAATGCCGCAGGCCATGGCGGCCTTTCAATGGAAATCGTGGCTCTTGATAGGTACGATCTGAGAGAGTTCGGCTTTCGTTTCAAAGGGGGCCGAGGCCAGCGTACGGCCACGTGGGACGCCTGGGTCACGCGGGTCTGGGCCGCCACCGTGCGTGGCGCCATCGCCGCGACCGGGTTGAATGGAGAGGGCAGTCTGGCCGATCGAGCGTAGCATATCGTCATGATCGATGATCCGGTCGCAGATGATGTGAATGACCTCGCCTTCCTTCTGCAATCGTCCACGCATGGCGATCATGGAAGCTGCCATGACCTGCCGTCGATAAATCTCGAACCGGTCGGGCCATAATATGCCCTGCGCGACGCCGGTCTCGTCCTCGATCGTGACGAACAATACCCCCTTTGCGGAGCCGGGGCGCTGGCGCACGAGGATGACGCCCGCCACCTCGACATTGCGGCCATCACGGATCGAGGGAAGATCGGCGCAGCGCGCGATCTGCATGCTATCGAGGCGATCGCGCAGGAAGCTTAAAGGATGGGCGCGCAGCGATAGCTGCAGAGCCCGATAATCCTCGACCACCTCACGACCCTCCGTCATTGGCCTGAGGCTCGTTTGGGGTTCCATGCCTTCGGGCGAGAAGGTCGCTTCGCGCGCATCGGCAGCCGCAAAGAGGGGGAGGGGCGCTTCGCCCAGACCCTTGACCTTCCACAGGCCCTGTCTGCGGTCCTGGGCGATGCAGGCAAAGGCGTCAGCCTCGGCCAGCCGCTCGATGGCAGCACGCGGCACGTGCGCGCGCCGCCAGACCTCCTCGACACTCTCAAAAGGGGCAGGCCCGCGCGCGGCCGCGATCGCCGCGCCATGCAGATTGGAAAGGCCACGAACCTGGCGAAAACCCAGGCGCACGGCCTTGTAGCGACCTCTCGCGGGCTCCAGCGTGCAGTCCCAATGGCTCTCGTTGATGGAGACCGGCCTGACTTCAACGCCATGATTGCGCGCGTCGCGCACGATCTGGGCCGGGGCATAGAAACCCATGGGCTGGGCATTGAGGAGCGCGGCGCAGAAGACGTCCGGGTGATGATGCTTCATCCAGCATGACGCATAGGCGATCTTGGCAAAGGAGGCCGCGTGGCTCTCTGGAAATCCGTAGGAGCCGAACCCCTCGATCTGCTTGAAGGTGCGCTCGGCAAAGTCCTTGGGATAGCCGCGCTCGACCATGCCGTTCACCAGCTTGTCGTAGAAATGGCTGACCCCGCCCGTCATCTTGAATGTCGCCATGGCGCGGCGAAGCTGGTCGGCCTCGACCGGAGTAAAGCCTGCGCCCACGATAGCGACCTTCATGGCCTGCTCCTGGAAGAGGGGGACGCCGAGCGTCTTCTTGAGCACCGCTTCGAGTTCAGGCTTGGGATAGATCGGCTTCTCCTTGCCCTCGCGTCGCCTGAGATAGGGATGAACCATGTCGCCCTGGATGGGGCCGGGGCGCACGATCGCGACCTCGATGACGAGATCGTAAAATTCCTTCGGCTTGATCCTGGGCAGCATCGACATCTGCGCCCGGCTCTCGATCTGGAAGACGCCCAGCGTATCGGCCTTCTGGATCATGGCGTAGACGGCCGGATCATCGTCCTGAAGATCGGCCATGCCAACGCATATGCCCTTATGCTCTTCGAGCAGATTGAACGCGCGGTTCATGCAGCCAAGCATACCCAGGCCCAGGACATCGACCTTCATGAACTTCAGGGCATCGATATCGTCCTTGTCCCATTCGATGATCTGCCGCTGATCCATGCGTGCGGGTTCGATCGGCACGAGATCGTCGAGCCGGTCCTGGGTAAGGACAAAGCCGCCGGGATGCTGGGAGAGGTGGCGCGGCGTGCCGATCAGCTGGCGGGAGAGCTCGAGCGTCAGCTTGAGGCGATGATCGTCCGCGTTGAGGTTGAGGCTTTCGATCTGCTCTTGCGAGATGCCGTCCATCGACCAGCCCCAGACGAGGCCCGTCAGCATCTTGGTGAGATCGCGCGGCAGGCCCAGCGCCTTGCCGACCTCGGCGACAGCGCCACGGGTCCGGTAGCGCGTGACGACGGCTGTCAGCGCCGAGCGGGTGCGGCCATAGGTCTCATAGATCCACTGGATTATCTCCTCGCGCCGTTCATGCTCGAAATCGACATCGATGTCGGGCGGCTCCTTGCGCTCGCCGCTGACGAAGCGCTCGAACAGCAGTTCGTGGCGGATCGGATCGATCGAGGTGATGCCCAGCATATAGCAGACGCAGCTGTTTGCGGCCGAACCTCGCCCCTGGCAGAGAATGCCACGCCGGCGGCTCTCGGCGACGATCGCGTTGACCGTCAGGAAATAGGGGGCATAGCCGAGCTGGTCGATGAGGCGCAGTTCATGGTCGATCTGACTGCGATAGGCCGCAGGCAAGCCATCGGGGAACATCCGCTTCGCGGCCGCATCGGTGAGATCGACGAGAGCCTCCTGGGCGGTTCGCCCGGCGATTACCTCCTCATAGGGATATTGATACTGGATTTCGCCGAGATCGAACCGGCACATTTCTGCGATGTCTGCGCTGGCCTGGATCGCGTCTGGAAAAGCGGCGAAGCGCCGTTCCATTTCCTGTGGGCTCTGGAGGCAGCGGTCCATGAAACGCTGACGCCGGAAGCCCAGCGCATCGATCGTCGTGCGCTCGCGTATTGCGGTCATGACATCCTGAAGAGGGCGAGCCTCAGGAGCGTGATAGAGGATATCGCCCGTCGCCACGGCGCGCACGCCGGCGGCACGGGCGAGGGCAGCAAGGGCATGGAGCCTTGCGGCATCGTCTGGCCGGCGGCGCAGAGACAACGCCATATGGGCGCGCGCGCCGAACGCAGCGCGAAGCGCGGTCAGATGCGCAGCCGTAATCGGATCCGCGCTGTCGGGCAGCAGGATTGCGACCATATTCTCGGCATGAGCAGCGACATCGCTCCAGTCGAGGATGCAGCAGCCCTTGCCGCCGCGCGCCTTGCCCAAGGTCAGGAAGCGGGCGAGCCGGCTCCAGGCGGCACGGTCGATGGGATAGAGCAGCAGTGCGCGTCCGTCGGTAAGCTCAACCCGCGCGCCGGGCATCATTCGGACACCGGTCGTCTTCTGCGCGTCCCAGCCTCGGACCACGCCGGCTACGCTCCCCCAGTCGGCTAAACCCAGCGTGTGATGTCCCAGGAGCGCGGCGGCAGCGAACAACTGCTCGGGCGAGGAGGCCCCGCGCAGGAAGGAGAAATGGCTGATGACCTGCAGTTCGACATAGCGGGCCATCAGCCGAAAATCCCGTGCATGAACCAGCTGAGATTTCCGGTTTGCTCGTCGACCCCGTCTCCGCGCCGGAAAAGCCAGAAGCGCGCGCCGTCTTGCGCTTCGACCCGGAAATAATCGCGCACGGCCCACATCTCGCGGGCACTCCTCCACCACTCGCCATGAATCCGTTCAGGACCATCGCCTGCCACGACGCGATAGTCGGTGCGGCGCCAGGTGAAGCGCCGGGGTGGATGGTCAGGCAGGAGCGCCACGACATTGACCAGCAGTTCGGGTCGCCCAAGCATCCGCACCGGGCGTTTCCACTGCGGCCATCCAGCGGGTCTCTCCAGCGGTCCGATCCGCCCGACAGCGCGTTCGGGCACATCGCTCTCGCGCGACGAGAGGCGAAAGGGCGTGTCGGGATCGATCCGGCCGGCAAGCTGGTCGATGACCGGTGCCAGATCAACCGGCCGATTGCCGACGGCAAAGCCGCTATTGATCGCCTCGGCGCCAAGGTCCTCGATGCGAGGCGCGACAAGCGACATGGCCTCGATGCCGAGGCCCGGATCGATCCGTTCGACCCGCATGCCGAGCATGCGCTTGAGATGCCTGGCGTCCCGGGTCGCGCGCGCCGTGCCGATCGCGATCCGCTGCTCGCTCCCGTCAACGATCTGGCAGGCGAGGATTGCGGTTCGAAGGCCGGCGCCACGGGCCAGTAGCTGGGCAGCCATATCGTCCACCAGATCGCCGATCACCTGGTTGATGGCGTCGGCCGTGCCGATCGGTTCGAGCATGCGGCGCTCGGCACGCGGCGCGGTGAAAGGGACCACCGCGATGATTGGCTCGGGCCTGACGCCGCGCGCCTGGTCGAGCCGCTCGACGGTCGAAAGCCCCAGACGTCGCGCCAGCGGGCCGCGCGGCATGGGGTAGAGATCGGCGATCCGCTCGATCCCGAAGCGCGCCGCCGAGACGAGTGCCGGCGGCTCGAGGCGCAGCGCGGCAAGCGGCAAGGACGCGATGGCCTGCGTCTCGGCGCCGGTCGGCAGAAGGCTGATCGTCTCGCCGCCATAGCGCGCGAGCGCATGGGCAGCGCCCGGCGTGCCAGCAACGCAGATGCTGGCGGTCATGCCCAGGCGCTGGAGGAAGCGCAGCAGGCGGCGACAGAAGCGTTCCTCGCCGCCGAACAGGTGCGTGGTCCCCGTGAGGTCGAGCCAGAGCCCGTCCTCTCCAGCGACGCTGGCCGTCGGGGTCCAGTGCGCCACGGCATGAAGCGCCAGCCGGTCGAGCCAGGCGCGGTCGGCGTCGGGCTGCGCGTCATGCACGTCGAGATCGGTGACGAGCGCGCGCGCATGGGCAGCTGCCATGCCTGGACGCAGGCCAAGGTCCAGCGCCACGGGGCAGGCGGCGGTCACGATATCACGCTGTCCGGTCCTGGCGATGATTATGGTGGGCCGCCCCCATAGTTCCGCCCAGCTGAGGCCAGGACGCGCCGCGGCTGCGTTGCCGCCATCATCGGCGCGCAGCGTCCGGAAGGGATGCTCGGCATGTTCGCTGCGTCTGCCCATCTCGCGCATTGTCGGGCGCTGGTGGGCCGGAAGCGCGTCGATCTCGGTCTGGCTCGGTCGGCTGCCAAGCGCGCCATCGCGGGCCCAGCGCGCGCCCGGACGCCAGCCGCCGCCCCTTGGGACAGAGCAGGCGCCGGGATTGTCGTCGACTGGCGCAGGCAAGCGTTGCGCGAGGCTGAAGGCGCCAGACTCAGGCGGCCTGGATAGCCGCTCCGCCCATCGCAACCGCTCGATTGGGAGCTGCGGCAGGTAGAGCGAGGCGACCCGTATCATCGCACGCCTCCAGTTCGAGAGAGAAGGGATTGCCATTTCGCTGCCGGACAAGCTCGACCAGCCAGCGCGCACGCCCGACGCCGGGATGGGGGAGGGGTGCCGACGGCGCGCAGCCGATGCGCCAGCGGGTCATCGCCGACGAGAGGCCGCTTAGGGGGCAACGCCCAAGCCGGCGATGACGCCGATAGAGGAGGACGGGCCTGCCGCCATCCGATGCCGCAAGCTGCAGCCGACGGGTCGCGGTCTGGTCGGCCGCCTTCACTTCGGCGATCACGCAGGCGAAGCTGCCATCGCGTAGCGCGTCCTCGGCCATGGCCAGGACGATACTGTCCTTCTTGCCCTGAGCGTAGACGATAGTGTCCGGGGCGATGCCGGCTTGCTCGAGGCCAGGCGCGTAGAGATCGAATTGGCTCGCAGTCCAGAATATGTCCGAACCCCGGCGGCTCGCAAATCTGGCAGCGATGCCTGCTGCAAACAGGGTTGCCGCTGCGTCATCGTTAAGGGTCGGTGAAGCGGCAGCGACTTCGTGCAGTCCTGCACCATCGAGCCCATATCCAGCCAGCCGATCGTCCAGTTCCGCTATATCGAAGGCGAGCACAGGCCCGCGCGCGGGCCGCGCACGGCCAAGCTCCGCACGAAGCGCGGCAAGATCGTCGGCGCGAGGCCGATCGGCAAGGGCAGAGACCATGGGCATGGGAATAGGACGACTCAAATGTTCTCTATATGTTCCTTTCAATCATGGCTTTGGTCAAGGACCGCTTGGACAAATGATGCGCTAAACGCTGTGCTGATCCGGGACTCCACATTTAAAGCCATAGCTTCCAAGAGGTTGGTGACGCCTTCTGCGATTCTGCGCGAAGAATGGGGATGGCGACCACGAGAAGCGGACCAACGCCGGTAGCATGCAGCGCCCTCATATCCCGGCCCGGCGGAATGTCGAGCGCATTAAGCCGGGCAATGAAACAATCGCGGGCCGACGCGTTGATCAGGTCATAAGCATCTGCGCGGATCAACCAAGAGATATATATGAGCTAAAAGAGAAGGAAGCCCACCCGTAATCCCTCATCGACTGATAGTGCGGCATTTGGGAAATATTCATGTGATTTTTAGGATCCACGATTACTGCCATTCATCATGACTGATATCTTCGTGATGGGAATATAATCGCAGTCGAAACAAAGCAGGATATGACATGATGCTGCCGCAGTATCGGCTTCCTTGCATTGATCTGGAAGGTCGGATCGCTCTGCTGTCGCAACTAGTGGTTCTTCGCACTGGCGGGCGGCATTTGGAAGAATATGCCTCCTTTAGTCCCGTTCGGTCGAAAAATTTTACAGGCGACTCGCTCGATATGCATGGTTCACGATGTGATCCGGTGCGGTGTCTCCCCATGGCCACGGGCTTGGAGGCAAAAAAAGACCCGGCGAACCAAAGCTCGCTGGGTCAATTCCTTCACATCCCGTACGCTACGGAAATGTCAATCGGCTTGGCTCGTTAGGGCAGCGCATAGGCAATCACATAATCGCCGCGGCCGCTCTTATTGCCCGTTCGGGTCAGACCGCCAGCCGTTACGACGATGAACTGCTTCCCGTTCTTGTCGGTATAGCTTATGGGCGCGGCCTGGCTGCCCACTGGCAGACGTGCCTTCCACACTTCCTTGCCGTTCCGGTTATCGAAGGCGCGCAGATACAGATCAAGCGTGCCCGAGAAGAAGGTGAGGCCGCCACCTGTGACCAGAGGGCCACCCATGGTTGGCATCCCCAGTTGAACCGGGATACCCGTGGCCATGCCGGGCGCGTCGGCGATGGTGCCAGCAGGAACCTGCCACTTGATCTTGCCGGACTTGAGATCAATGGCCGTCATCGATCCATAGGGCGGCTTGAAGCACGGCGTTCCGATCGGTGAGAAGAACATCGACCGTTCGACGCCATAAGGCGTTCCGACCTGTTCGGAATATTCCCCTTCCGAAGTCGGTTTGAGGTTCGACTTCTTGGCCCACTCGCGATCAACGAACCGCGCCCACTGGGCCATGCGGATGTCATTGACGTAAAGCGTGCCGGTCCGCTCGTCGATGGCGCCGCCACCCCAGTTGAAGCCGCCATAATAGCCGGGATAGATCAATGTCCGGTCAAAGCCGACCGGCGTGAACTCGCCTTCATAACGCATCCTCTTGAACTCGATCCTGCAGAGCAACTGATCGAAGATCGTGCCGCCCCACATATCGCTTTCAAGTAGTCGGTCCGTTCCAACCGAAATGGCGGAATAGGGCTGGGTCGGGGCGAGATACTGCCCCTTGGGTGCACCGTTTTGCGGCACCTTGCGATAGGTTACGGGCACGACCGGTTTGCCGTTGCGGCGATCAAGCACGAAAACCTGGCCGCGTTTGGTCAGGCCGACGACGACCGGCGTCGAGCCGCCCTTGCCGTCGGGCATGTCGTACAGGATCGGCTGGGCCGCGACGTCATAGTCATAGAGGTCATGATTGACGGTACGGAAGCTCCAGCGGACATTGCCGGTCTTCACGTCCAGCGCGACGATGGAGTCGTTGAACTCATCGGACGCCGGATGGCGATTGCCGCCCCAGAAATCAGGCGTCTGATTGCCCGTCGGGATATAGATCAGGCCGAGCTTTGCATCGAACGAGGCCGTGCCCCAGAAGTTTGGCGTTTCAGGCTGATACATGCCGCCAGGAGGCGGCGCGCCCTTATTGTTGGGATTGGCAGGATCCCAAGCCCAGGCCAGCGCGCCGGTACGAACATTGAAGCCGCGAACAACGCCGGATGGTTCGCCGGTTTTGAGATTGTCATTGATCTTGCCGCCGACGACAACGATGTCGCCAGCCACCAGAGGCGCTGAGGTGGGATAGTAGGAGCCCTTGGCGGTTGGTCCCATGCCTTCGAGCAGGTTGACTGAACCATGTTCCCCACCAAAGGCGGGGCAGACCTTGCCGGTGGAGGCGTCGAGCGTAATAAGCCGGGCATCGATCGTCGTCAGGACGATCCGTGTCTGACACGCATCGCTGGAATTGGCGGTCGGCGTTTCAGCATAGCCGATACCACGGCAGCGCTGCCAGGTTTCGGTATGAGCCTTGGGATCGAAGGTCCAGCGCTGCTGGCCTGTCGACGCATCTACCGCAGCGACCTTGCTGAATGGCGTACAAACGAACAGCGTATCGCCTACCTTGATGGGCGTGCCCTGGAATTCAGCGGAATCGAATGCGATGTCTCCCGTATGGTAAGTCCAGGCGACCTTGAGATTTTTCACATTATCCGGCGTGATCTGACCGATCGAAGCATAATGGGTGCCTTGCGTACCATTGCCCCACTGGCGCCAGTCCTGGTTAGGCTGCGTCGACGCAAGGCCAATCTCTTCCGGAGTGCCGGTAGGCGAAATCGTGGGATGGATGACGAACATGCCGCCGATCATTGCGATCATGATGCCACCCAGTCCGAGGCTGGCGACCATGACGTTCGTACGGCTCACCAGCGCCTGACCGCGTCCCTTAAGCTGTGGAGCCAAGAGCACGCTGACAAGGGCGATCCCCAGAAACACCATAAGGCGTGAGAAGGAAGGCCAGAAGTCGAAGCCGACTTCGTAGACATTCCAGCACAACGCCGCTGCCAGAAGCCCCAAGCTGACCCACGTCGCCATCAGGTTCCGCCGACACAAAAGAATGCCGGCAACGACCATGGCCGCGCCGGCGAGCAGGAAGAATGGTGAACCGCCCAAGGTTACGAGCCAGCCGCCACCGATGGCGAGTGAAGCACCCATGAGAGTTCCAATCACCCCGACGATAGCCGGGATGTAAGTGACAAGTTTTCGCATGCGTACTCCGCTCGACCGCTTAGCCACGAGGTGGCTTTTTTTATGAATGGCGCTGCGCGTAAACAAAAGCGGATGGTGAGCGCAATCGCCACGGCAGGAATGCGAAAGAGAAGTAGATTCTCCAATTTAGAGAATATGAGCGCAGCCCGACTGCAGCTCCAGCTACGTCGAAAAATGCTAGCTCCATGGCCGCAATGTCCAAGATCATAACTTCACTGCCCGGAACCGGACCGTAGCGAATGTCAAAGCCTCGACCTTTCTGACTGGCAGGAGGCGTTCAAAAGAAATGGCTGGTTTTGGAACAGGTCGGGGCTGCGAGAGCGGCTTGAAAGGGGCGCTAGCTGCAAGACGGCTTTGCGTTGAACGAATGACGGTTTCTGGCGGAAGCTGCGGTATTAAGCCCGGTCAGCAAACGACGCATTCTGGTCGGCACCTGCCAGAAAAGCGGACCGTCTGCAGTCGGGGGATTCGAAATCTGGCTCGGAGCGTCTGTGAAGGGTGTGCGCCGTGCAAAGGCGGCACTTTCTAGCGGGTGAAAGGCCCGCCCGGCGATGCTCCAGCCGGAAGCAACCGGGGCAGGCATGGAGGTGACGAAATGTCTGAAGCCCCCGGATGACGGT
>NZ_JAVTIV010000009.1:0-151473 GCF_031843765.1 Sphingobium sp. WCS2017Hpa-17 | reverse complement strand
CTTCCTCGTTCGCCATCACGATGTGCCGCATCGCCTCGCCCTCGCCCATATAGTGGAAGACGCGGTCGCTCGGCCCATCCAGCTCGAAATAGAAGTAGATCTCGCTGCGGCGTTCATGAATGTGCGGGGGCATGGTGTTCCACACCGAACCGGGCTTGAGCACCGTCAGCCCCATCACCAGCTGCGCGCTGTCGCACACGCCGGGGATGACCAGCTGAAAGATCGTCCGCTCGTTCGATTCCTCCAGGCTGCCGCGCTCCAGCGCATTGGCGTCGGCAATACCCAGCTTGCGGGTCTTGAAACCCTTGTGCGCCGGGCAGGAGGCCAGATAATAGCGCGCGCCGGCCCCGGCAAATTCCACATCCTTCGCGCCCATCGTCACATAGAGGCAATCCTTGTTGCCCAGCGTGAAGACTTCGCCATCGACCGTCACCGTGCCTTCGACACTGCCGACATTGACGATCGCCAGTTCGCGCCGCTCCAGAAAGGGATGGCCCGCCGCCGAGGCCGGCTCGCTCTGCGCAGGCAGCTTGACTGGCGCATCGACCACCGCCACGCCGCCGATCACGAACCGCTCGGCATGGGTATAGTTCAGCACGCACTCGCCATCCCGGAACAGCCCGCCGATCAGATAGCGATCCCGCAATTCCTCGTTCGACACGCACTCCATCATATCCGGATGCGTCGCATAATAGGTCTTCTCGAACATTGGGAATCTCCTCGGAACTTTGCGTCCTTATAGCGTCCGCTGCTCCGAAAGGAACCATTTATTCCCTGAATGTGGAATGAAGTCCCGACATGCGGTTATTGCTGACGCAGCAGGATGACATGCAGGAATCGCGGCCCATGCGCGCCGCGCACATAAGTGCCCTCGATATCGGTCGTGCCCGACACGCCGGTGATCCAGTAGTGCGCGCGCGGCTGTGCACCGGCCAGCGGCGCCGCCTCCAGATGAGCGGCAATGTCCTCCACCGGCAGCAGCACGATATGATGCAGCGCCAGGAAATTGGGCAGCATCGGCGCCTGCGGCGACGTCTCGAATATCAGCGATCCGCTTTCCGCAATCCCCTTGCGCGCGATCGCCAGCGCAGCCGCCTCGTCCGGCGCTGCGACGTCATGCAGGGTGAAACCGCACCAGTCACACGCGCTCAGCCGCGGATCGGGTGGCAGGCAAAGGGTGCGTGCCTCGCCCTGCGCATCCAGATAGCGGGCGACCGCCGCTGGCAGGTCGGCGATGCTGTCGATCGCATCATGGCTGGCGCTGACGCTGGGCAGGGCCAGCCGGGCGAGGAATTCTGCCTCCAGCGCACGCTCGTCCACCGCAGGCCGCTCCGGCGCGACCAGCAGGGCATCGGCCTCCGCCTTGTCCGGCGCAGCGCCCTTCAACCGGGCAAGGATGGCGTCCCGCGTGCTCATTGGCGGCGCTCCTTCTTATATTGGTTCATGAAGGTCTGCGGCGCAGGCTTGGGCATGTCGCGATAGCGCGTCCATCCCCCCGCCAGCGGCAGACGGCTGATCCAGCCCTTCGTCCCCAAAATCTGCATCGCCCGCACCGCAACGCCGGTGCCGAAGCGATACAGCGCGGGTCGCCGCGCCACCCATGCCCAAATCCCAAGCCCCCAGCGCATCGACGTCGGCTCCAGCCCCTCGCGCCAGCTCTTCTCCCGCCACCCGCGCAGCAGCGTGGGCAGGGGGATGCGGACCGGGCATACCTCCTGACATTTGCCGTTCAGCGTACAGGCGTTTGGCAGTTCCCGGCTCTGCTTCAGCCCGTCGAACACCGGTGTCAGCACGGCACCCATCGGCCCCGGATAGGTGCCCCCATAGGCATGGCCGCCAATCTGCCGGAACACCACGCAGTGGTTCATGCAGGCGCCGCAACGGATGCAGCGCAGCATCTCCGCCAGACCTTCCTCGCGCATCTTCGTGCGGCCATTGTCGACCAGCACGATATGCATCTCTTCCGGCCCGTCCCGGTCGCCCGGCCGCTTCGGCCCGGTATAGAAGGTCGTATATTGGGTCAGCGCCGCGCCGGTGGCGGATCGCGCCAGCATCCGCAGCATATGGATGGCATGCGGCATGCTCGGTACGATCTTCTCGATCCCCGCCGTCACGATATGCACGCGCGGCGGCACCAGCGACAATTCGGCATTGCCCTCATTGGTGACGGTGCAGATCGCGCCGGTGTCGGCCACGAGGAAATTCGCGCCGGAAATGCCGATATCCGCGCCCAGCATTTGCGTGCGCAATTCGCGCCGCGCGCTTTCCGCCATCGCGGCGATCGTTTCTTCCTCATGCGGGCTGCGATGCTTCGCCTTGAACAGCGCCGACACCTGCTCGCGCGTCTTGTGCATGGCGGGCCAGATGATGTGCGACGGCCGCTCATCGGCCAGCTGGATGATATGCTCGGCCAGATCTGTCTCGACCCGCCGGATCCCGGCCTCGGCCAGCGCATGGGGCAGGCCGATCTCCTCGCCCAGCATCGACTTGGATCGCGCGACGCTCTTCGCGCCCGCCGCCTTGCAGATGTCGATGACGATCCGGCACGCCTCGTCGGCGGTGCTGGCCCAATGGACCTTAGCACCCGCCGCGATGGCATTGGCCTCGAACTGCTCCAGATAGGCGCCCAGATGCGCGACGACATGATCCTTGATCGCCGCTGCTCGATCCCGCGCCGCCTCGAAATCCGGGAAGGCGTCGACCGCGACCGCCCGCTTGGCTTCCGCCGTCCCCGCCGTCCGTTCGACCGCAACCTTCAATATCCGATCGGCCAGCGCTGCGTCGGCACGCGCCTTGAACGTCGCGGTGTCGATGGCGGCGCTCATGCCTCTTCCCCGATCGCCGGCCCATCACCCATGCCGGCGATCAGTTCGATCGCGTGGAAGGCCCGCACCTTGCTGCCCTTGCGGTTCAGCTTCCCCGCCATGTTCATCAGGCAGCCCAGATCGCCCGACAGCAGCAGGTCCGCGCCGGTCGCGTCGATCGCATCGGCCTTCTCGCCGACGATCGCGTTGGAGATGGCGGGATATTTGACGCAGAATGTACCGCCGAAACCGCAACATGTCTCCTCGCCCGCCAACGGTGCGAAACGCAGCCCGTCGATCCCCTTCAGCAACCGGCGCGGCTGTGCCTTGATCCCCAGTTCGCGCAGACCCGAACAACTGTCATGATAAGTCGCTTTGGCATCCACTGCGACACCCTCGGGCCGCCATCCGCACACTTCGTCCAGATAGGCCATGACCTCGAACGTCTTGCCCGCCACCGCCTGCGCGCGCGGCAGCCATACCGGATCATGTTCGAACATCTCGGGATAATGGCATCGGATCGTCCCCGCGCACGATCCCGACGGCACCACCACCGCCTCATAGGGTTCCAGCGCCACGATCGTCTGCTTCGCCAGCGCCATCGCATGATCCCGATCACCGCTGTTGAGCGCGGGCTGGCCGCAACAGGTTTGCCCCTCCGGCACCACGACCTCGCACCCCGCCGCCTCCAGCGCGCGGATCGCGGCAAAGCCGATGCGCGGCCGCATCAGGTCGACAAGGCAGGTGACGAACAGGGCAACTTTACGAGTCATAATCCATGGCGTTTCGCGAAATTGAGGAACAGGTCGGGCCAGGGCGCCGGCGCGGCAGGGGCGGGCGCCAGGCCAAACCCATGATTACCGCTTTCAAACAGATGACATTCGGCGGCAATGCCGCGCGCGCGCAGCGACGCCAGCATCGCCAGGCTGTTTTCCGGCGGCACGGCGACGTCGTTCAACGCATGGGCCAAAAAGACGGGTGGCGTCTGCGCGCTGACATCCTGATCCATGGAATAGGCGCGCAAGCGCTCGGGCGAGGGCGCCTCGCCCAGCAATTGCATGCGCGACCCGGCATGGACGAACGGCTCCTCCATCTGGATCACCGGATACATATAGGCGGCCAGCGCGGCCTTGATCGGCTCGCGATCGCTGGCATCCATCGGCGCATAGCTCTCTTGCGGCGTACGGCTGGTCAGCCAGGCGGCCAGATGCCCGCCAGCGGAAAAGCCCATCACGCCGACCCGCTCCGGATCGAACTTCTCCTTATGGCCCAGCGCCCGTATCAGCCGCAGCGCGCGCTGCGCATCCTGTAACGGCGCTTCCGCGCCCGCCGCCCAACCATCACCCGGCATGCGGTAAACCAGCGAGAAACAGGCGTAGCCCGCTTCGGCCAGCCGGCGTGCGATCGCATAGCCTTCCTTGCCGATGGCGACGCGGGTGTAGCCGCCGCCGGGGATCAGCAACATCGCCGCGCCATTGGGCCGGGCGGGGCGCAACAATGTCAGCGTCGGCGTCGTCACATGCGAAAAAGCGGTGTCGTCGGTCGGGCTTTCGGGCTGGCGCAGCGTCTCGACCTCCCGCACCGTCACATGTTCGCCGCCCGGCGCCTTGCCCGGCCAGATCGGGAAGCGCTCGAACCCGGCCGGCAACGGAAAAGTCTGCGCCAGCACGGGAGAAGCGAGCGCCGCGCCGGCAATGCTGCCGGCCAGCAAGGTCCGTCGATCAATCGGGGTCATGGGCAATCGCTCCTTCCTGACGGTGTGGTGCGGGTGAGGGCAGGGCGATCGGCCAGCACCTTGGCCGATATGGGCAGGTTCAACGCCTTCAATCCGCCCGCCACCAGATTCGCGACCTGCCGACCACCCACTTCGCTGAAATGCGTATTGTCGGTAACGCCCTTGGGGAAGGCGGCGATGCCATCCTCGGCCCGATAATGAAGATAATAGGCCTTTGCAGCCTCCGGCCCCGCCCGGTCGAGCCAGCGACGCGACAGCGATTCAAGGTCGATCAGCGGCACATGCAGATCCTTCGCCAGCGCCCGCATCACGCCCGAATAATCGGGATAATCGGCCAAGGCCCTGCCATCTGCACCAAAGTTGCGCCGCGCGACCGGCGTCACCAGCACCGGAATCCCGCCCGCGCCGCGCACATCCCACACGAAGCGCATCAGGTTGTTGCGATAGTCGGTTGCGGCAGGTGCCCAGCGTTCCGGCTTGCCCCGCGCCTGGTCATTATGACCGAACTGGATCAGCACCGCGTCGCCCGGCAGCATGTCCGCCAGCAACAGCTTCCACCGCCCCTCCGACAGGAAGGTCCGGGTGGACCGTCCGCCCATGGCATGGTTGGCAACCCGCACGGCCGGCGACAGGCCGCAGGAAAGCATCTGCCCCCAACCCACCTGCGGATAACGTTCAGCGCCGTAACTGGCCGCCGTCGAATCGCTGGCGATCAGGATCGTGTCGCCCGGCCGCGTGGCATGCGCGGGCAGACCGGTGAGCAAACCGACGAGCAAGGCTGCGATCTTCGGGGCGATCCTCATGGAGCGGCGTCCTGTTCGGGCCCCTTCCCCACCCTGAAAGGAGCGGAGGAGGGGGCCAGAATTATTACCAGAATTACTGCAAATTCACATACATGCCGCCGTCGACCAGCAACGCGGCGCCGGTGACATAGGCGGCCATGTCCGACGCCAGGAACACGATCGGCCCGGCCAGATCCTCCGGCTGGCCCAGACGGCCGAGCGGCGTGCGCGCTTCCATATATTGGCGCTTCTCGACATCGGCCAGATCATCCTTGTTGATCTCGGTCAGGATGGTGCCCGGCAGCACGCTGTTGCAGCGAATGCCATGCTTGCCCAGCGCAATGGCCGTGGACTGCATCAGCGAATGTACGCCCGCCTTGGTCGGGGTATAATGGGTCTGATATTCCCCGCCGACCAGCGCGGAAATGGAGGATACCGCCACGATCGACCCGCCATGGCCTTGGCGAACCATCTGCTGCGCCGCCGCCTGCACCATGAAGTAAGCGCCGTGCAGATTCACCTTGAAGGTCCGCTCCACCACATCGACCGGCATGTCGAGAAAGCCGTGGAAAGGGCAGATGCCGGCATTGCTGACCATCACGTCGACCTTGCCGAACGCCTCGACCGCCTTGGCGACGAAGTCCTGCGCGGTCTGCGGATCGGCGACATCGCCCTTCACCGCGATCGCCCGCTGGCCCAGCGCCTCGATCTCCGCGACGCAGCTTGCGGCAGGACCATCGCTGTTCGCATAGTTGATGACGACATCGGCGCCATGCTGCGCCGCGCCGATGGCGGCGGCGCGGCCGATGCCGGTGGATGCGCCGGTGACGAGGACGGTCTTGCCTTCAAGCAGCTTCATGGGATCGCTCTTCCTTCAGATGATATTATCGCCGCACCGGGCGGCGGGGGGATTTGACGCCGGGGGTCCAGCCCAGGTCGGCGCTGATCTTCTGCGCAGTCTCGCGAACATCGATACTCAGGGCCTGCATGCGTGCGTCATCCATATATTGGGCGGCACTCGACAGGCTGATGGCGGCGATGATCGCGCCGGACGCATCGCGGATCGGCGCAGCGACACAGCGTATCTGGTCCTCATTCTCCTCCAGGTCGAAGGATCGGCCTTCGCCGACATAGCTGCGCATCCGCTCCAGCCATGTGCCATAGTCGGCCGCATGGGTGCCGGCTTCATATTCGGCATCGAACATCCGGCGCCACACCGGCTCTGGATCGTCCAGCAGCAACGCCTTGCCAAGGCCGGTGGAGGTGAGGGGATGGCGGTCGCCGATCCGGCTGGAAATTTCGACGCGACGCCGCCCCGGAATCTTGTCGAGATACAGCGCCTGTTCGCCGTCCAGCCGCCCCAGATGCACCACATCCTCGCTGGCGGCGGCCAGCGCTTCCAGATGCGGCCGGGCGATCTGCACCACGTCCGCCTGCGACTGCGCCAGAAAGCCCAGCTGCAACAGCTTGGGCCCCAGATGATAGCCTTCGCGCGGCAGGAAGGTCAGGAAACCCCGCTCCACCATCGCATTGGCCAGCCGATGGGTCGTCGACCGGGTCAGGCCCATACGCTCCGACAGGTCGGCCAGCTTGATCGGTCCGTCTATCACCTGGTCGAGCAGGTCCAGCCCACGGTGCAGCGTCTGCGACCCGCCCGCTTTCGCGGCAGCCTTATCCTCTCGCACCAAATTTTCCGACCCGTCCGATTCTGGGTTTGACGTTTTCTGTCTCATCTAATAACACTCTATCCCACAAAATGAGAAAAACAAGAGTGAAGGAGAGGCCGACCTGATTCCTCCGGTCCTGCCAAACTGACACTCTGGTCCGGCTCCCTGCGGCGCCTATCATATTGTGAAAGTTTTCGCCTGCCGTTCCCACATGTTGAACGCGGGCTGAGTTGAGGGAGTTTTCGCGTGCCGATCGTGACGTTGCCGAAGATCAAGCATGTCCGCGCCTTTACCGTGCGCGGCGGTGGTGCCGACTATCATGACCAGGGCGAAGGCCACTGGATCGACGACCATATCGCCACCCCGATGTCGAAATATCCCGAATATCGCCAGTCGCGCCAAAGCTTCGGCATCAACGTGCTGGGCACGCTGGTGGTGGAGATCGAAGCGGAGGACGGCACCGTCGGTTTCGCCGTGACGACCGGCGGCGAACCGGCCGCCTATATCGTGGAAAAGCATCTCGCCCGCTTCCTCGAAGGGCGCTCGCCGACCGATTATGAGAAAATCTGGGACCAGATGTATTTCTCGACCCAATATTATGGGCGCAAGGGGCTGGTCATCAACGCCATCTCCGGCGTCGATCTGGCGCTCTGGGACTTGCTGGGCAAGCTGCGGCAGGAACCGGTCTATCATCTGCTGGGCGGCGCGGTGCGCGACGAACTGCAATTCTACGCCACCGGCGCGCGCCCCGACAAGGCGAAGGAATTCGGCTTCATCGGCGGCAAGATGGCGCTGCATCACGGCCCGGCCGAAGGCGTCGAGGGCCTCAAGAAGAACATCGCCGAACTGGCCGACATGCGCGCGAAGGTGGGCGATGATTTCTGGCTGATGTGGGATTGCTGGATGGCGCTCGACGTCGATTATGCCACTCGCCTCGCCATCGCCGCGCACGAACTCGGTCTCAAATGGATCGAGGAAGCGATCAGCCCCGACGACTATTGGGGCTATCAACAGCTCAAGCGCAACGTGCCCAAGGGCATGCTGGTCACCACCGGCGAGCATGAAGCGACCCGCTGGGGCTTCCGCATGCTGCTGGAAATGGATTGCTGCGACATCATCCAGCCCGATGTCGGCTGGTGCGGCGGCGTCACCGAACTCTTGAAGATCAGCGCGCTGGCCGACGCCCATGGCAAGATGGTCGTGCCCCATGGCTCGTCTGTCTACAGCTATCATTTCGTCATCACCCGCCACAACTCGCCCTTCGCCGAATTCCTGATGATGCACCCCGGACCGACCGAGGTGGTGCCGATGTTCCACCCGCAATTGCTGGGCGAGCCGGTGCCGGACAATGGCCGCCTGAAGGTGACCGCGCTCGACAAGCCGGGCTTCGGTGTCGACCTCAACCCCGACATCAAAATGCACCGCCCCTATACCCACTGATCTGACAGAGAGACTGACCCCATGAAATTCGTTCGTTTCGGCCAGCGTGGCCAGGAAAAGCCCGGCGTCATCGATGCTGACGGCCAGATTCGCGACCTGTCGGGCGTCGTGTCCGACCTGACCATCGAAAGCCTCGCCGCCGCCAAGGCCGCTGACATCGCCGCGCTGCCGGTCGTCGAAGGCGAACCGCGCTATGGCGTGCCGGTCAAGGGCATCGGCAAGATCGTCGCCATCGGCCTCAATTATGAGGATCATGCGATCGAATCGAACCTGCCGATCCCGACCGAACCGATGATGTTCATGAAGGCGCTGTCCTCGCTGAACGGCCCGAACGACGAAGTCGTGCTGCCCAAAAACAGCACCCATGGCGACTGGGAAGTCGAACTGGGCGTCATCATCGGCGAAACCTGCCGCTTCGTCAGCGAAGAGGAAGCCCTGTCGAAGGTCGCGGGCTACACGCTCGTCAACGACGTGTCCGAACGCTTCAACCAGAAGCAGCGCGGCACCCAGTGGAGCAAGGGCAAGGGCCACGACACTTTCTGCCCGGTCGGTCCCTGGCTGGTGACGCCGGACGAGGTGGGCGATCCGCAGAATCTCGACATGTATCTCACCATCAATGGTGAGCGGATGCAGACCGGCAACACGAAGACGATGATCTTCAACGTCGCCCAGCTCATCTCTTATGTCAGCGAATATATCACCCTCTATCCGGGCGACCTGATGATCACCGGCACCCCGCCGGGCGTGGGCGAGGGCAAGAAGCCCAATGCCATCTACCTGAAGGCCGGTGACGTCATGGAACTGGGCATCGAAAAGCTGGGCGTCCAGACGCAGAATGTCTCCGAATGGCGTCATCTGGGTGACGAGGTGCTGGGATGAGCGTCTGGTCGGGAAGATTTGAAGGCCAGACGGCGGTCATCACCGGCGGCGCTTCCGGGCTTGGCCGTCAGGTTGCCAAGCGCATCGTCGCCGAAGGCGGTGAAGTGGTGTTGTGGGATCTGAACGCGGAAGCGCTTGCGGAAGCGAAGGTGGAAGTCGCGGCAACGCACACCATCGCCCTCGACATTTCGGATCAAGCCGCTGTCGAAAAGGCAGCGGGAGAAAGCTTCCATGCTCTGGGCACCCGCATTGACGTGCTGGTCTGCTCGGCCGGCATCACCGGCGCAACGGCTGCCGTCTGGGACTATCCCGTCGACAGTTGGCAGCGGGTGATCGACATCAACCTCAACGGCCTCTTCTACTGCAATCGGGCCATCGTCCCGTTCATGCTCGAAAATGGCTATGGCCGGATCGTCAACCTGGCCTCTGTCGCAGGCAAGGAAGGCAATCCCAACGCCAGCGCCTATTCGGCGAGCAAGGCAGGCGTGATCGGCTTCACCAAGTCGCTCGGCAAGGAACTGGCCGGCAAGGGCGTCATCGCCAACGCGCTGACCCCCGCCACCTTCGAAAGCCCGATCCTCGCCCAGCTGCCCCAGAGCCAGGTGGACTATATGCGCTCGAAAATCCCGATGGGCCGCCTCGGCCTGATCGAGGAATCGGCCGCCATGGTCTGCTTCATGGCCAGCGAGGAATGTAGCTTCACCACCGCGTCCACCTTCGACACGTCGGGCGGCCGCACGACCTTCTAACCAAAGTTGCGCGGCGCGACCGGCCGAAAAGAGCCCAGCGCGCCGCAGTTATAAGACTCTCTCCGTTCGCCCTGAGCCTGTCGAAGGGCAGGCTGAGCGAAGTCGAAGCCTTCGCTGCGCTCTGGCAGGGGCTTCGACGTCGCTCAGCCCGAACGGAAGGGATGTCGCTGAACCATTGCACCGGAGAGGTCCATGATCCCCTTTGTCGATGCCCATATCCATCTGTGGGACTTGCACCATATCCGCTACGACTGGCTCAGCCCGCCCTTCTCGGACGATGGCCCCAATGGCAGCGTCGAGGCGATCGCGCATGATTATGGCATCGCCCAATATCGCGCCGACCTTGCCCGCTGGAATGTCGTGGGCGCAGTCCATGTCGATGCCGGCGCCGCGGCGGACAGCGCGTTGCGCGAAACCCAGTGGCTTGATGGCCTGGCCGCAGTCGAAGGTCTGCCCACCGGCCTCGTCGCCTTCGCCGCGCTGAACGATCCGGACGTCGATACTCTGCTGGCCGCGCAGGCGGCACACCCCCGCGTCAAGGGTATTCGCCACATCGTCAACTGGCATGTCGACCCGAAGCGCACCTACACGCCCGCCGACCTGACCGTCGATCCGCAATGGCAGGCCGGCTATGCCCTGCTCGCGAAACATGGCCTGTCCTTCGACCTGCAATGCTATCCGGGTCAGATGCCCGGCCTCGCCACGCTGATCGCCCGCCATCCCGACATTCCGGTCATCATCAACCATATGGGCATGCCGGTCCTGACCGATGCCGATGGCCTCGATGACTGGCGCCGGGGCATGAAGGCGCTCGCCGCGCTGCCCCATGTCGCGGTCAAACTGTCCGGCATGGGCTTCATCCGCCGCGACTGGAGCCTCGATACGATCGGCGACCTCGTCCGCGAAACCATCGACCTGTTCGGCGTCAACCGCTGCGCCTTTGCCAGCGACACCCCCACCGACAAGCTGTTCGGCCCGATCGATCGCTACATGGAGTCCTACCACGCCATCGTAGCGGATTTCCCGGAAGCCGATCGCCGCGCTCTCTTCGCTGGCAACGCCAATCGCCTCTATCGTCTGGGACTTGCCCTATGACCCCTAATCCGCTGCTCGGCGTCCTTTTCCACTGGCTGGGCGGCTTCGCCTCGGCCAGCTTCTACGTCCCCTTTCGCGGCGTCAAACGCTGGAATTGGGAAATCTACTGGCTGACCGGCGGCCTTTTTTCCTGGGTCATCGCGCCCTGGTTCTTCGCTTCGGTCCAGACCAGCGACCTGATGGGCGTCATGGCACAGGTGCCGTCCTCGGTTCTGGGCTGGTGCGTCTTCTTCGGCATCCTCTGGGGCTTTGGCGGCCTGACCTACGGCCTCACCATGCGCTATCTTGGCCTGTCGCTGGGCATGGCGGTGGTGCTGGGCCTGTGCACCGTCTTCGGCACGCTGATCCCGCCGATCTTCGACGGCACATTCATGACGGAGATCGCCGGCACGACCCATGGCCAGATCGTCCTCCTCGGCCTCGCCGTCACGCTGGCGGGCATCATCGTCGTCGCCCGTGCCGGCGCGCGCAAGGATGAGGCGCTCAGCACGGAGCAAAAGGCCGCCGCCGTCGCCGAATTCGATTTCAGGAAGGGCATCGCCGTCGCCATCTTCTCCGGCATCATGTCCAGCTGCTTTGCCTTCGGTCTGGCGGCGGGCGAGCCGGTCAAGGCGCTCTCCGCCGCCGCCGGTACCGGCCCCTTGTGGACCGGCCTGCCCACCCTCTGCCTCGTCATGTTCGGCGGCCTGATCACCAACGCGCTCTGGTGCGGCTGGCTGATCGTGAAGAATAAATCGGCCAGCCAGTGGATCGGCGCACCCGACGCCAGCGGCCAGCGCCCGAAGCTGCTCCTCAATATCCTGCTCTGCGCGCTCGCCGGCACCGCCTGGTATTTCCAGTTCTTCTTCTACACCATGGGTGAAAGCCAGATGGGCCGCTTCGGCTTCTCCAGCTGGACGCTGCACATGGCGTCGATCATCATCTTCGGCACCTGCTGGGGCTTCGCCTTCCGCGAGTGGAAGGATGCCGCGCCTGCCGTCCGCCGCATGGTGTGGAGCGGGGTCGGCCTGCTGATCCTCGCCACCATCATCATCGGCTATGGCAACCGGCTCGCCTGATGTGCAGACTGTTCGCCGCGCTGCTGCTGGCGCTCTCCGCTCCGGCAGCCGCGGCCGACGCGCCGCTGCTGACCTCTCACCTGCGCATCCATGATCCCTTCGTCGTCGCGGAGGAGAGCGCGAAGACCTACTGGCTCTTCTCGAAGAACGATCCGCTCGTCACCGGTGACAAGCGGCTCGGCATCATGGCCTATGCCAGCACCGACCTGACCCATTGGCGCAAGCCAAAGCTGGTCTTCGCCCTGCCGGACGACAATTGGGCCAATGAAGGCGG
Organism: Sphingobium sp. WCS2017Hpa-17; assembly: GCF_031843765.1. NCBI lineage: Bacteria > Pseudomonadati > Pseudomonadota > Alphaproteobacteria > Sphingomonadales > Sphingobiaceae > Sphingobium > Sphingobium sp. WCS2017Hpa-17. The sequence goes on along the minus strand of NZ_JAVTIV010000009.1, from coordinate 138,990 downwards.
CTGGGCGCCCGAAGTCCATAGGTGGAAAGGTCGCTGGTATCTGTTCGCGACCTTCCACAATGACAAGGCGGCGATCGGCGCCACCGGGAAACGCCCGCTCTATCGCCGCGCCACCCTGCTTGCCGTCGCCGACCGGATCGACGGTTCCTACGCCCTTATCCACAAGGGCGAGCCGCCCACGCCCGTTACCGACATGACCCTCGACGGCACCCTCCATGTCGATGCGGCGGGCAAGCCCTGGATGGTCTATGCCCATGAATGGCTGCAAATGGGCGTCGGCACGATCGAGGCGCTGCCGCTCAAGGATGATCTGTCCCCCGCCGGCAAGGCTCGCCTCCTCTTCCGCGCCAATGACGCCGACTGGGTCGTCGGCCAGAAACAGCCCGAAGGCGACACCGGCACTGTCACCGACGGCCCGCAACTCTTCCGCACGAAGACCGGCACCCTGCTGATGCTCTGGTCCAGCTGGGGCAAGGACGGCTATGTTCAGGCGCAGGCCCGCTCGAAAAGCGGCACGATCGCCGGCCCCTGGGAGCAACTCGGCCCGCTGGTCGAGCGGGACAGCGGCCATGGCATGGTCTTCCGCGCCTTCGACGGCCGGCTGATGCTGGTCCTGCACCGCCCCTTCAAGCGCGCGCTCGCCAAATTCTACGCAATGCGCGACGCCGGCGACCGGGTCGAAGTGGTCCGCGAAGCGGTCGAACTGGACGGCGAAGCCTGGCCCACCCATGGCTGCCCGATGGAGGCGCAAGATGCTGGCTGCTGATCTGGTCTGGCCGCTGCACGATCCGGCAAGCGGCGCCTTCACGCTGGCGGATGAAGCGGCCGCCCCTGAACAGGCCCCCGAACAGGCGGTCGTCACCGCCGTCGATCGTCCGGTGCTGCTCGGCTACGTCCCCGAAGCGCCCAATGGCCGCGCCATGCTGATTCTCGGCGGTGGTGGCTATACCGCGCTGATGGCCGGGCGGGAGGGGGTACAGGTCGCCCGCTGGCTCACCGCGCTCGGCTATCACGCCTTCGTCCTCATCCATCGTTTCCCCCATGCCGGCACCGGCCCATCCGCACCGCTGGACGACGCACTGGCAGCGATGGCCATGATCCGCGCCAGCACGCTCGCGCCGAACGGACTGGGCGTGGTCGGCCTGTCCTCCGGCGGCCATCTCGCCGCCTGCCTGATCGCCGACTATCCGACGGCATGGGGCAGCGCCCAGTCCCAGCGGCCGGACATAGTCGTAATCGGCTACGCCCCCATCTCTACCAATGCGAAGGGCCGCACGATCATCGCGGACAAACCGCTTTTGCCGCCGCTGGAGAAGCAGGCGCTCTACGACGCGCTGCAACCCGATGCGCAGCTTTTGCCCGATCCGCCGCCGACCTTCATCGTCTATGCCGGCAATGATCCGGTCGTGCCGGTCGCCAACGCCCACCGTCTGCACGACGCACTGAAGGCAGCCGGCGCCTGCCCCGAACTTCATATTTTCGCCGACGCGCCCCACGGCTTCGCGCTCGATACGCCCGATCAGCCGGTATCGCTCTGGCCGCGCCTATGCGAAGCCTGGCTGCGACAGGTGGGGTTCCTGTAACCGATCAATGCCGCGCCGGCACTGCATCCGACTGGCGACGGATCAGCTGATAATCCAGCTTCACCTTGCCGATGATCCCGTCCGCGCCTTCATCCTGACTGCGGAACCGCATCGCCAGCAGGCCGATCGCTTCCCGGCTCATGTCGCGGATCGGCTGGCGGATGGTGGTCAGCGCCGGCCAGATCGCACTCGCCAGCGGCGTATCGTCGAACCCGCAAATGCTGATCTCGGCGGGCACATTGATCTTGCGCTGATGCGCCACGGTGATCGCCGCGGCCGCCATATCGTCATTGCAGGCAAAGATCGCCGTGGGCCGCGCGTCCAGCGCCATCAGCCGCTCCGCCGCATCCAGCCCGGACCGATAAGTGAAATCCCCCGGCACGATCAGCGCCTCGTCCACGTCCAGCGCATGATGCACCAGCGCGTCCTTATAGCCCTGCAAGCGCCGCGCGCTCGACCGGTGGCGCGGATTCCCCTCGATGAAGCCGATCCGCTTGTGCCCCAGTTCGATCAGATGCCGGGTCAGGTCATAGGCGGCATGGCGGTCGTCGGTGCTGACGCTCAGCATGTCGGGGCCATCCTGATCGGTGGCGATGGCGACGATGGCGATGTCGCGGGCGCGCAGCCCCTCGACCAGCTCCGCCCAGTCGCACAGGGGCGGGGGCAGGATCACGCCTGCCACATGGGCATGGGCGACCTGTTCGACAATCTCTGAGGCAAAAGCCCCCGGCGCGCATTGTTCGACCACCAGATGCAAATGCCGCTGCGGCGCCTCGCTCATCGCGCCCAGCAGCAATTCGCCCAGATAGGCCGATGTCGTGCTGTGGCTGTGCAGCAGGGCGACCCGCCGGTCCGCGCTCCCCGCCAGCGCCCGCGCCGACGCATTGGGAACATAGCCCAGCGCCTTGACCGCCAGGTCCACCGCGCGCTTCGCCTTGGCGCTGACCAGCGCCTTGCCGTTGACCGCGCGCGACGCGGTCATGATCGACACGCCCGCATGGGCGGCGACTTCCTTGATCGTGGGCGGTTTCTTCTTTGCGTCGCTCTTCTGCATCCGCTCCTCCCTAGCCGCTTTTGCGGCCAAGGAAAATCGGCTGTTCAGCGCGTCAGGCGAACATGGGCCGGCGCCTCGCGATCGACGCTGATGACGCCGCCCTTCTCCGTCAGTTCGGCGATCTGCAACACGCTGCGCCGCTTCCAGTCGGGATTGGCCTTGGCCTCTTCCTCGCCGTCCTGATGGACGAAATAGATTATATAGGCCCGGTCGCCCGCGACGATGATGTCGGGATGCTGCCCTTTGGCGCGGTCGGTCGGCTGCTGCCCTGGCGTGGCGAGGATATGCCCCGGCTGCGTCGTCCAATGCTGCCCATCGTCGGACCGCATCACCAGCAGCCCTTTCCAAGCATCGGAAATCAGCCAGTAGCGCCCCTTCCAGCGGAACGCTTTCGGCCCCTCACCCGGCGTCTGGGTCAATCGATCCTTGACCGTCCAGTGGATCAGATCGTCGCTGTCGGCGGTGACGATCGCCTTGTTCTGCCGCTCGTCATTGAAGAACAGCCGATACCCGCCTTTTGGCAGCGCCAGCACGCTCGCATCGATTACCCGGTCCGACCCCAGCTCCAGCTTCTCGCCGCAGGTCCAGTCTTTCAGGTCCGGGCTGGTCAGATGCACGATGAAGCGCGGCGCATTCCAGTCGCGAAACACGCCCGGCACCACCGTCAGCCACATATGCCACTGGCCTGCCAGCCATTGCACCTCGGGCGCCCACAGCGTCTCGCCGGTACAGCTTTTGGGAATGTTGGCCGTCCCGCCATAGGTCCAGTGCGCCCCATCCTTCGACCGGGCGACGCCGATTGCGGTACCATGCACCCAGCGCACATCTTTGGGATCGTCCATGGGCAGGTCGGCGCGGCGATTGGTGTAAAACATCACCCATTCGCCGGTCTGGCGATCGCGCACGGTGGAGGCATCGGCCGCCCCGTCATGCACCGGATCGCGGAACAAGGGTTTGGGCGCGACCGGCCCGCTCGCGGCGGCGGCCAGCATCAGCAGCGACGCAATCATCGCAGCAGCTTCAGGTCGACGGCGTCCGCCATGATCCGAAATCCTTCATCATTGGGATGCAGCGCATCGCCCACATCATAGGGCCTGGCCATGCGCGCAGGATCGGCCGGATCGGCGATCGCCTTGGCCAGATCGACAAAGCCGTCCGCCTCTCCATTCTGGCGAATCCAGTCATTGACCGCGACCCGCACCGCCTCGCCCTGCTCGCTCCAATAGTCCGCCCCCTTATAGGGCAGGATGGTAGCAAGGATGACCTTCACCCCCCGGTCATGCGCCCGCGCGATCATCTGGCGGTATGCTCCGATCAGGTCGTCGCGGGTCGGGATCGGGCGCTGTTGCGCAAAAGCCGACCCGATATCATTCACCCCCTCCAGCACCACCACATGGGTCACGCCCGGCACCGCGAGCACATCGGCGTCGAACCGCGCCAGCGCATTATGGCCATCACCCTCGCTCAGCAGCCGGTTGGCGCTGATCCCGGCATTGGCGACGCCGACCGACGTCCGCCCGGCCTTTTGCAACCGCTCCGCCAACAGGTCTGGCCAGCGCCGGTTGCTGTCCGGTGTCGCGCGCACCCCATCGGTAATGGAATCGCCCAGCGTCACGATGGTCGTGCCCACCCGGCGATTTTCCACTTCGACGCCGGACAATATGATGCGCGGCCCGATCACCGTCGCGTCGGTCAGGCTGGTCGCCCCGGTCTGGTCGCCCGGCGCAGTCCAGCCGGTCGCGGCGGAATAGCTGTGGACCGTCGCTTCCGGCGCCCCCTGCGGCAGATGCAGGCTGATGGTCAGCCGGGTCAGCGGCTTGACTGGCATGGCGATCGGATCGCTCAGCAACGGCGCGCGGGCCGGCACGGTCGCGCCCTGCGCCCCGTTGAAGGTCACGACATGGTCGGACCCCGCCACGATCGCACCATTCTCGTCCGCCAGCGCAACATGCACCGCGCCCAGCAGCAGCGGCTGGACCGACATCTCGTTCGACAGGCGCAGGCGGACACGCTGCCCGCCGCTGCTGATCCGCACCACCTGCCGCACGGTCCGGTCCTGCAAGTCCGGTCGCTTCTCCGGCGGCGCCTTCGACACCAAAGGCGCGGCCATCCAGCTACGCGACCAGCCTTCGGCCAGCGCCGGGGACGTCACCAGCGCGCCCGTCAGCATCAGGCCCAGCAAAAAGCTCCGCTGCATCATCATCCCCCTGTTCACCCCGCCGACCGGGCCACCGGGTTATTGCCCCATAGCTGGTCGTAGCGCCAGCCGGACAGATCCTCGACCACCATGGCGGCGGCGGGGGAGGAGGGGGTGGTGGCCCCGCTCCGCAGATGCTCGATCTCGCGCATCAAGATATCATGGGTGGCGGGGCTGAGGCGGAAGCGACGCGAAACGGCGATGCCGAACGCCAGACAGCCAACCGTCCCCACGCCCAGCAGCAGCGCCATGGTCAGGATCGCGCCATGACTCTGCGCTTGCGCGCCCGACACGAATCCGCCGGCCTGCATGATGAAGCCCACGCCCGCCACGGCGGCGGCCTGCGTCGCCTTGCGCACGAAGGTCATGACCCCGGCAAAGCTGCCCTCGCGCCGCTGCCCGGTGACGATCTCGTCCACGTCCGCCATATAATTGTACGTCGCCCAGGGAATATAATTGAGCGCCCCGCGCCCCAGACCCACCAATATGATCGGCAGCCAGATCCACGGGGACGTCGCCGGCACGCCCAGCAGCCACAGCGCCAGCAGCGCGAACACGCCCACTGCGAAGTCGGCGGCGGCCACCTGATAGGCCTTGGCCGGCGACGCGCGCAGCGCCAGGTTGATGGCGATGATCACCGCCACGAACTGCACGATATACATGGTCCCCAGCAGGCCCGACGCGATCGCCATCGACCCCGACAGGGCGAAGATCACGAAGAAGGTGAAGGCCGCGTTGAAAATATCCTGGCTGATATAACCGCCCAGATACATGCCCAGATGCAGGCGGAACGCCCGGATACGCATGGTCGAAAACAGGTTGCGATACAGCGCCTTCAACGCCTGCCCAGCGCCACCCGCACCCTTCTGCTCCGGCACCGCCGCCAGTCCGCCCGGCATATGCCGTTCCCAGCTGAACAGATAGAGCAGCCCGGCCGTCACCATGAACAAGGCGGCGAAGATCAGGCCCATGTAGAAGAAGGTGTCGGCGCTGTCCCGGCCCAGCGCGTTGATCAGCCACAGTGGCAGGAAGCCGGCCAGAATCGCCGACGCCTGCCCGAACAGGATGCGCGACCCTGCGAATTTCGCCTTGGTCCGGTAGTCGGTGGACATTTCCGCCGCCAGCGTCTCGAACGGGATGATCTCCATCGCGTAGACCAGCTCGAACAGCACATAGCTGACCAGATAATACCAGAATCCCTGCCCCGGCAGCCACATCAGCGCAAAGCTGGGCAGCAGGGGAATCGCCGCCAATATGAAGAAGCGCCGCCGCCCGAATGTCCGCCCCAGCCAGGTCGACCCGAAATGGTCGGAAATATAGCCGATCATCGGCGAGGCGAAGGCGTCCAGGATGCGCGCTACGGCAAAGATCGTCGCCGCCTGTCCCGCGCTCAATCCACAAAACTGGGTGTAGAAAATGAGCACCCAGCCGGAAATGACGGCCATCGACCCGGCACCCAGCACATCGTTGGAGCCATAGGCGAGATAGTTTTGCAGGCGGACGGGTCGGGTGGTTTCAGGCACGTGCAATTTCATCCTCGCCTTGGGGAGCGCCGGTGATTCTTATCCTCGGGCCAGGCATTAAATGCCACATAGTGGACGTCTATCACGCAATATGAAATTAATGCAAGGCGCGATCGGCCTCGATGGGCAGGAAACGCACCGCCTCGATCATCACCCCGCTATCGCTGGCCGACACCGTCAGATCATGCCGCCCGCCCGTCAGTTCGCCGGGCAGCGTCAGGCTCAGCCGATTGTCCAGCACCCCCATCGCCCAGTCCCGGTTCCCCGTCTCACGCGGTGTGATCAGCGCATGATCCGTACCGTCGATCCCTATCGTCAACCGCAACGGATCGCCATCCCGGTCGGCATAGGCGGGCGGCATATCCACCACCATGCGCCAGCGCCCGGCGGGCAAAGTGACGGCCGCCATGGCCCGACCACCGGTGCCGCTGGCGGCGAGCATCTCGGCCTGCCGGCCCAGCCCGTCCACCAGCCGCCATCCAGTCCCGGCAACAAAGTCGCGGGGCGAAACAGCTGTCCAACTCGCTGTCTCATGCGTTGCCGAAGCGCGCTGCACGACCGGCACGACCGCATCCACCGGCGGCAGGATCGGCGGGATCAGGCGATAGCTGCGCCATTGCCCATCGGCCGGCTCCACCGCCATCATCCCGCGCCATTTGCCGCCCGCAATGTCGCGATTATAGCGCCGGGTCAGCGCTCCGATCGCGGCATCGGCCTGATGCGCCATCTCGCCCCGCCGCGTCGCCTCGGCCAGATCGCTATCGCGCAGCCGGTCATGCGCTTCGGCCGCAAAGAAGCGCCGGTTCGCCGCCGCCGATGCCTGCACCGGATAGCCGACCAGCTCGAAAAAGGCGTCCCGTCGTTCAGGCGCGACCAGCGGCTCGATCCGCCCGACCGCTGCCTCCATCGCTGCAAAGGCCGCCAGCCGTTCATCGGCCTGCGCTATCGTCAGCGGACTTTGCCGCGCCTTCTCGCCCGGCAGATACCATTGAAGATGCTCCGGCCGCCGCGTGAAATTCAGCCGATGATAATCGCGCAGGATGGCCGCGACTGGCGCTGCCACCGCCGCGCCGATCGTCTCCGTAGCCCATTCTTCCACAAACTTATCCACAGCTTTTCCACGCACGCCGTCCACGTCCCATGCCATGCGCAGGAAATAGTCGGTGCCCAGTTCCGCCGGTTTCAGGTCGCCGACATTGACCACCCATAGGGTCCGCGCACCCTTGTCCCAGGCTCGCCCCATTTCCTGCCGGATCAGCGCGGGCGGCGTGGTCGACAACCAGAGATAGGAGAGCGGTGCACCCAGATAGGAGAGATGATAATAGACGCCCGACCCACCCTTGCGCGCCCGTTCGGCGGCATCGGGGAAATGGCGGATATAGCCGAAATTATCGTCCGGCCACATCAGCGTTACATCGTCCGGTACCTTCAGCCCCGCGCGATAGACGTCCAGTACCTCCTTGTAAGGCGTAAAGACCTGCGGCGCCTCACTTATGCCAGCCTTGCCCAGCATCGCCCGCTGGTCGGCGAATATCCGCTCCAGCGTGGCCCGCCGGTCCTCGATCGTCTTTGGCCCGACCATCCCGCTGTCATGAATGCCCCGCATCCCCAGCGTCCATACGCTTTCATAAGCGGCATTGGCCGTGACGCGCTCGCCCCAATAACGGCGCACGCCATCGGGGTTCTTCAGATAATCGAAATCCTCCGCCGGCGCGGTCCATTCGCCCACATTGTTGCGCAGCATCGGCTCGGCATGGCTCGATCCCATGACGATCGCATAGCGATCTGCCAGCGCTGCATTGGCCGGATCGGCATTGAACGGCCGCGTCACTTTGTGCATCGCCGGCCACAGCAGATTGGCCTTCAACCGCAGCAGCAGTTCGAAGAGTTTTTCATAAGTCTTCGGCCCCAGCGGCTTTTCATCGCGCGCATATGTGCCGGCTGCCCAGGGCACCAGCCCCCAATCTTCGTCGTTCAAAAATATGCCGCGATATTTGACCGAAGGTGGCCCGAACCGCTGCACGCCCTTCGCGACATAGAGCGCATCCCGATGCAGCGGCGTGACGTCCGCCCACCAGTGCCAGGGCGACATGCCGATCGCACGCGAGAGTTCATAGGCGCCATAGGCCGTCCCGCGCCGATCGCTGCCCATAATTACCAAGGCGCGGGGTACTCCCGGCGCCGGCCGATCGATCGTGACGATCAGGAAGCTTTCCCACGCGCCTTTCAGCTTGCCGACGTCGATCCGCTTCGCCGCGACCAGCCGGTCGATCGCTGCATGATGCCCCAGCGTCCCGATCCACACCTGCCCCGCGCCGCCTTCGGCCGCGCCGCTGACGGTGGCGATGTCCCGGCGCAGGTCGGCGGCGGCGATCCGCACAACCTCATGGTCCGCCGCATCGGTGACGATCCGCGCCGCCAGACCTTCCGCTGCCAGCGCAAAATCGCCCGCCTGCGCCCGATCATGCACCCAGTCCTCGGCCAGCGCCGGCGATCCCAGCAAAAATGCCGCCAGCCCGATCAGGCCGACGGCATTTTTGCGCAAAAGGCGAAAGAGGCACAGTCCTTCCACAGCCGTCCCCTTTCGCTCCTTGCCTCAGATATAGCTGCGCAAAAACTCGCCCAGCGCGCAGATGGCCAGACTCTGGCCATAGGGCATGGAGGTCAGCGCGATATCCTTGTAGAATTGCTGGCTACTGCCCATCGCGGTGCCGAAGCTGACCTGCTGCAACTCGCCGGCCTCATCGATATTGGCCAGAACGCCGCGCACCGCCTTGATCCCGACCTCCTCATAATGGCGCGGCAGATAGCCCTTTCGGACGCCCTTCAGGATACCATAAGCAAAGCCGGCGGTGGCCGAGGCTTCCAGATAGCTGGTCGGATCGACGATCAGCGTATGCCACAGGCCCGTCTCCGCATCCTGCGTTTCGGCCAGCGTCTTTACCTGCGCTGCCAGCGTATCGATCAGGAAAGTGCGGAAGAAATCGCCCTCCTTCAGGTCCAGAATCTCGATGATCTCGGGGATGGCGATCGTCACCCAGCAATTGCCCCGCGCCCAAAGGGCTTCGGCATAATTATGCCGCCCGTTGAAGTCCCAGCCATGGAACCACAGGCCGGTCTTCGTATCGTAGAGATATTTGATATGGACCAGGAACTGCCGCTTGGCCTCCTCGATATAGGCCGGACGGTTCAGCAGCAGGCCGATCTTGGCCAGCGGCAGCACCGACATCATCAGCGTGTCGTCCCACATTTCGCCGGGGTTTTCGTCATTATAGACGATATGCTGGAACCCGCCTTCCTCGGTCTTGGGCAGGCCGTCATCCGCCATCAGCCATTCGGCCCAGGTGTCCAGATAGGGGATGTAGCGCGGGTCCGGCTCATATTCATACAGATAGGCCAGCGTGATGAACGGGGCCATCGTGTTGATATTCTTGGTCGGCGTGCCCTCGGCAAAGCGATCCTCGAACCACTGCTTGATGATTTCCAGCGCCTTATAGTCGCCGGTCTGCTCGAAATAGCGCCACATGCCGAACAGGCCGACGCCATGGGTCCATTCCCATCCGGCCCATCCCTTGGTGTCGATGATGCGACCGTCCTCCAGATGGAGCAGGAATTCGCCCGTCTCGTCCTTGATATTGACGAGATTGTCCATCAGCCGGTCGATGGAATCGACGACCTGCTGGCGCGGGACATCATGATGGATAGCGGCCACTTACTTGGTCTCCTTGAGGTCTGAAGGTGCGTTTGGCGCGGCAACCATCTGCACTGGCAGACCGCCTTTCACGGTATGAAGGGTGATAAGGCGCACGCTTTCCAGCGCGTCGCCCGGCTGGCCATCGGATGTGACGGCCAGCGCGATATGATTCTTGCCCCGGTGATGGAGGATGCCTTCGGGGATGGGGAAGGTGCGTTGCGGCCCGACATGGGCGATGAACTGCCCCATGTTCCAGCCATTGACGAAGATCAGCACGCGATAGCGGACCGGGGAACGCGGTTTGGACGCATCGCCGAAACTCAGGCCAATGGTCGCATCCTGCCCCTTGGGCACATTGAGCGCGAAGCTGGTGCGATACCAACTGGTGCCCGCATCGGCCTGCGCCGCGGGCACGCTGACCTTGTCCCACGCCTTGTCGTCGAAACCGGGCAAGTGCCATCCCATGCGTTCGCCATAGAGGCCGCCATTGTTGGCCGGCCCGCGCACCGGATCGGGCAGGGTTTCGCCGCCCTGCTTGCCCTGAATCTTCCACTCGATCGGCACGGCGAAGCTGCGCCCGCTGGGGCCGTCCTCCAGCGAGGCGGAGATCAGGCCGCGCGCTTCCTTATGGAAATCGTCGCTGTCCAGATCCCAATTATGGCCGTTGTTGCGGACCATGACGGACAGGACATGCGCGCCGCTCTGCGCGCTGGCGGGCAGGGCGAAGCGCGCCGTCCCGGTGGTGATCGGTCGAGGCACGCCATTTGAGGTTTCCGCCTCGCCGATAAACTGTCCGTCCACCCATGCCTGCACCAGTCCCGCGCCACCCGCCCCGTAGAAGAGCGAGAGCGCCTTGGTGTCCGGCGTCCCGGTAAAACGGCCGCGATACCAGACATCGCCGTCATGAAAGCCATAGGCGTCCATGCTCATATTGGGCTGGCCGTCCGGGCGGATCGTGGTCGGCGCATAGGATCGCCGGTCGACCGCCTGCCATGCGCTGTCGTCAAATGCCGGATCGGCTTCCGGCGATCCCTTGGCCATGCGCCAGTCGGTGAGCGCGGGCAGGGCGAACTCCGCCGGCCCGCTCAGCGCCTGCGTCGCGATCAGGCTACCCGATGCGCCGACCTTGGTCGCGACCTTCGCGCCGTTCCAGCTGATGGCGCGAACCGCCTTGGGCGCCCACACTTCCAGCCCATCGGCACCATCCGTGTCGCCGGTGAGAGCAAGTGTGCCGCCCGTGGCAACCGCCGACCGTACCAGCGCAGGGCCGCGCACCAGCGCATCGCCCTGTCGCCAATAATGCGCGCCTTCCGCCTCATCCGCGACGATCAGCGTCAGCGGTGGGCGATCCCCACCCTCGATCCGCACGATCGCCCGGCCCTGATGCGTGTAGCCCAGCTTCAGGTCGCCCTTGGCCGCGTCAAATGCGCTCGAAACCTGCCCCTCCAGCACCGTCACCTTGGGCGCGGTGGCATAGCGCAGCACCGTTTCCCCCGGCTCACCCGCGCGGCCATAGAGCAGCATCACGCCATCCTGCGACGATTGCAGCTCCGACGTCGAATAGACCAGCCGCTGTCCGTTCAGGGTCACGCCCGCGACCAGCCACTTGGCGTCGAAGCCATTCAACTGCATCGGTACGGTATAGTGCCCGTCCGGCAGGTCCGCAGTAAAGCTGAACGCGTCGTTCGTCTGCCCGTTGGACGGCTTGTGCGTCACCATCAGGAAGCGCGCGTCCGTCTCAGGACTCTTGTTGTGGTAAATCTGGATGTTGGGCGATGAAATCACCGGCTGCCCCGCCGGGATCATGCCCGCCAGTTCGGGCACGGACGCGATCAGCCCGCCCAACGCCTTCATCTCCATCGCCTTGTCGCGCAGCACGCGCGGCTCGGAAATGGCCGATCCATAATCGTAACTGGTGAACACTACCGGCGCCGGCAACCAGCCCCAGCTGGTGCCGCCATAGCTCATATAGAAGCTCTGGATGCCGATCCCGTTGGCCAGATTGGTGCCGTAAAACACCCGCTGGAACCGCTTGCCGCGCTGGATCGCGTTGCACTCATAACCGCCGTTCGACCCCCAATAGTCGAACCAGCCGCCACCAAATTCCGCCAGAAACCCCGGCGTGTCAGGCGATGCGGATGCGCCGCCCTTCGCCCCGCCCGGACCATAATAGCCCCAGTCGGGGGCGGCGACGTCACGGGTCGGCTTGCCCTCCACGGTGCAGGTGCCGCCGGGATAGCCGTCGAACGCATACATATCGTTCGGGCCATGCACGACCTTGTCCACCTTGCTGCTGTCCGGCACCCAATAGCCGTTGCGGCCCTGATCATTGTGGAACAGCGGCACGCTGATGCCGTCGGCCCGCGCCTTGGCATAGAGATGGTCCATATAGCGCCGCTGCGCCGGGGTCGTCAGCGCCAGCTCATTTTCGATCTGGTGCAGGATGACGCCATAGCGGCGCTTGGGGTCGGCGTTGATCTGATGCTTCGCGATGATCGGATTGATGCGGCTCAGCCATTCGTCGGCCGCTTTCAGATAATCCGGGTCATCGGTGCGGGCGCGGGCGCGCTGGTTCACCAGCCAGCCGGGAAAGCCGCCGCGCGACAATTCCGCATTCACATAGGGCCCGGCGCGGGTGATGACGTAGAGGCCTTCCTCCTCCGCCATGGTCAGCAGCCGGTCGATGTCGCGAATGCCGCTGAAATCATACACGCCCTGTTTCGGGCTGTGATAGCCCCAGTCGAAATAGAGGGCGACGCTGTTGTAACCGCTCGCCTTCATCTTCTGGAGGATGTCGCGCCACAGATCGGGGGAGGGCAGGCGGAACGGATGAAACTCGCCGCCCCACACCACCAGCCGCTTGCCATCGACCATCAGCGACCGGGCGTCATAGGACACGCGCCCGAACGTCTTGACCGGGGCGGAGAGGTTGGCGGTCGGCTTTGCCTCCTGCGCGACGGCAGGCATGGCAAGGGCGGACCCCAGCAACAGGGCAGCGATCAGCGAACGCATGGCGTCAATCCATGTGGAACAGCAGGGGGAGCGGCCATTCCTTCGGCTGGTTGCCGGGCCGCACTTCCATCAGCGGCGCCATATAATCCCACCAGCGCTGCATGATCGGATGATCGGGCAGGCTGTCGCGGCTGTTATCCGCGCGCAGCTTCAGCACCGCGAACAGGCTCAGCGTCTCTTCGTCCAGGAAGATCGAATAGTCGTGGATGCCTGCTTCGGTCAGCAGCGCGGACAATTCCGGCCAGATTGCATCATGGCGTTTGCGATATTCGTCCACCACGCCGGGCTTCAGCTGCATCTTGAAGGCATGGATGGACATATTCTCTCCCCTCGCTCCCACCTATGAAACCATATTGTGGAACGTTCTACCTATATTTGGTAACACCGTCCCATATGTTCGTCAACGCCAGAGCAGCGTGTTCCGGACCGAAAAGCGCTGTACATCCTCCAGTGCAAAGGGCGGTCGCTGGTCGGCCTGCATCGTCCCGGCGGTGAAGCGGTCGATCATCAGCCCGTCCACATGCCGCGCCCACAAGGCCCAGCAGGGCAGCACGCCGAACATGCTCGGCTCCGGATAGGCGTCCGGCAGTTCGGCCGGGACACGCGCCGCATCCGCCGCCGTGCCGCCACCACGATATTCCAGATGCACGTCGCGCAATGTCACATCGCGGATCGGATGCCCCGCCAAGCCAGCGATTGCAGCAGGAAAGCGATGGTCGATCCCGCGCGCATCCACCTCGCGGATCGTCACCCCCTCGATCAAGCCCACGCCCGTCCCCGCCGGCCCGCGCCGCCGGTCGCCCAGCCGCAGGAACAGCGGCGCGGTGGTGACGTCACGCATCGTCAGCCGCTGCGCCACGACATGCTCCATGACGCCGCCGTCCACCGTCTCCAGCGCCAGCCCCCGGCACCGGGTGAAGCGGCAATCCTCGATCCGCACATTGCGATATCCGCCATTGCTCTCGGTGCCGAGCTTGATCCGCCCCGTCACCCGGTCCCGATCGGGTGCGATCTCCTGGGTGGTCCGCTTCGTCCCATCGACCAGCGACCCCATGTCATATCCCGACACATCGCAGTCGCGGATCAGGATATTCTCCGCCGCGATGGCCCGGCCCAGCGCAAAGCTGCTCTTCACCACGATCCCGTCGTCATTGGGCGAATTGACCCGGCATCGCTCGACAATCACATCCTGCACGCAGTCCAGATCAATCCCGTCCCGCTCGGTATCGATGGTCAGCCCCTCGATCCGCAGGGCGCGCGTGCCCGTTGCCAGAATCGCGAAATGCCCGCCCTTCAAGATGGTGAAGCCCGACAGATGAATGTCGCGCCCGTTCTTCAGTGCAATCGTCTTGTTGCCCAGCCCCTGCATCGCGGCAGCGGCGGGTTCCAGTTCCGCAATCTGCGCGTCGCTCATGCCTTGCATCGACAGCGGCCGCTCGCCCGCCTGTTTCTTCCACCGCGCGCCCGGTCCATCGCGGGTCAGGCCGATCCCATGGATCATCCCCGGCCCGATGATCGCCACCTGCTCGATACCCTCGCCCCAGATCAGGCTGTTGCGCCAATGGCTATGGCCGAAATCCTGATAAAGCTGCTCGATGCCGGCTTCGGGCAAGTCATATTGCCCGCCATGGCGCGCCGGATCGGCCGCCTCGATCACCGCCCCTTCAGCGAGCAGCAGCGTGACGCGGCTCTGCAACCGAATCGAAAAGCAGAGGTATCGCCCGCGCGGCAGGATCACCGTCCCGCCGCCCGCGCGAGACGCCGCTTCGATCGCGGCATTGATCGCCCCGCTGTCGATCGCGATGCCATCGCCCTTCGCGCCATGACCGCGCACATCGAAATGCCGCGCCGCATGCGCCGGAAAGACCGGCAACCACAGCGCAGCGGCGCCCAGCGCCAGTTCCCGACGGCTCATGCGCATCAATTGCCCGCCGGCCGCTGGTCGTTGCGGATCAGGCTGGAGACGATCGACACCGTCTCCAGTTGCGGCCGGCCCGGCATGAAGGCCGGCGCGGTCACATGCTCCGCCAGCGTCGGCACCTGCGCTCTGATTCGCTCCGCCACCGCCCGCGCCAGCAACCAGGCGCCGCTGTCATTATGATGCGTCTTGTCCTTGCCGCCATCGTTGAAGATGGACGGCGCGACCTCCGGCCCCAGCGCCTCATAGATCGCCTTGCTGTCCGCGTTCAGGTCGATCAGCGGCACGCCATCTTCCGCCGCGACCTTGCGCACCGCCGCCGCATAGGCACCCAGCGTGTCCTTTATCCGCCCGGCGTCATCGAAATTGCGCCGCTCGGGCGACGTCACCAGCACCGGCTGCGCGCCGCGCCGTCGCGCCTCGGCGATATAGGCGCGCAGCCAGGCGGGATAGGTCACATCCGCGTCCGCATAGGTCTGCGGCCATTCGGCCTTCTGGTCATTATGGCCGAACTGGATGAACAGCCAGTCGCCCGCCTTCATCCCCGCCAGCAGCTTGTCGAAGCGCAGGTCGGTCAGGAAGGATTTGAGTGTCGCCCCAGACTTGGCATGATTGGCGACCACAACCTTGTCGTCCAGCATGGCGGGCAGCATCTGGCCCCAACTGGCGGCCGGCTCGGCATATTGGTCGGTCACGGTCGAATCGCCGGCCAGAAAGATCGTCGGCGCCCGCACCGGCTCGATCCGCACCGACCGAACGGCCGGCTTGCCCAGAAACTCCAGCGTCAGCTTCTCGTCCCAGGTATATTCCTGCGCATCGCGGGCGTCGATCCGCACCGCGCTGCCGCCCGGCGCATTGGCCGGCGGCGGCGTCAGGGCAGGGGTGCGCACATTGACCAGAAAACTCCGTTCGACCGTCTCGCCTCGGCGCGTGACGACATGGTTCAGCATCAGCCGCCGCGCCTCCGCCTTCACTGTCGTGTCACCAGCCTGCGCGCCGCCCAGCGTCAGCGTCACGCGATAGTCGCCTTCCGGCAGCGCCACGGAAAAGAGGAAGCCGCCCGCACTGCCGCCCGGCTCCACGCCATGGCCACCTCGATCATAGGGCCGCTGCCGTTCGGCCGACTCGGGGCGCAGGTCGAACTGCTGAGTCGCGGCCATCGGCGTGGCGGAAAGCATCAGGGCGAGGGCGGCGGATATCGGCATGTGAGGAACCATCCGATCGGGGGATACGGAAAAAGGGAGCGCCACGAGACGCCGCAGCGCTCCCCCAGATCAACCGCCCGTGCAGAGGCAGTTGAATATTAATCCCGTTAAATAGGCATATAATCCATATATAGGGACATGATGGCGGTCAATGGGTCTGGCTCGTGGAACGGGTGATAAAATGATCCACATTGTGAAATGCAAAATCACATGATGATTTTTCTTTCTTTTGTCCGACTAGGTGGATAGGATGACACGCGAGTTCACATAGTGGAACCATTAGATCGACCTCCGGGGAGGAGGCGGTCAGGACATTGGGGAGGATTATATGCCTGTACGTTCCGCGTTCGCCCGCCGCAGCTCGGCCCTTGCGATCGCCTCGACCCTGCTGGTCGCCCTGCCGGCCATCGCCCAGGATCAGCCCGTCGCCGATCAGTCCACTGCCGATTCGGGCACGGCCGACATCGTCGTCACCGGCTTCCGCGCTTCGCTGAACAGCGCGCTCGGCATGAAGCGTAACGAGGCCGCTGCCGTCGACTCGATCGTTGCGGAAGATATCGGCAAGTTCCCCGACTCCAACCTCGCTGAATCGATGCAGCGTGTCCCCGGCATCGCGCTGGCTCGCGGCGACGGCGGCGAAGGCCGCAACATCTCGGTCCGCGGCCTTGGCGCCGGCTTCACCCGCGTCCGCATCAACGGCATGGAAGGCACGTCGCAGACCGGCTCGTCGGATATCTACGGCGCCGGCAATAACGGCCGCAGCTTCGACTTCAACGTCTTCCCGACCGAAATCTTCTCCGCCTTGTCGGTGCGCAAGACCACCTCGGCCGATGTCGAGGAAGGCTCACTCGGCGCTACCGTCGACCTGTCCGCGCCCAAGCCGATGGACCAGAAGGAAGATTTCGTCCTCGCCGCGACCATGCGCGGCGTCTATAACGAACTGTCGAAAAAGGCCGACCCGCGCGCCTCTCTGCTCGTCTCCAAGAAATTCGGCGACAGCGGCTTCGGCATTCTCGGCTCGGTCGCCTATCAGAAGCGCAACCTGCGCGAAGTCGGCTATTCGGCGGTGGATATCCTGTCGGCCAACACCAATGGCGGCTTCTGCTCGCCGCTGGGCGCGCCGATCAACACGGCCGGCCAGACGCCCGAGCAGCTTGCCCTGCGCGGCGTGACCGCTGAAAATTGCAGCACCGGCAATCCGCGTACCAGCGATGCCGCCGCCTATCAGACGATCCAGGATCTGCGCCGCGACGACCTGCCGGGTGTTGCAGGCAGCGGCGCCTTCCTGCCGCGCCTGCCGCGCTACCTCAACAGCCAGCAAAAGCAGGAGCGCATCGGCGGCTCGCTGACGCTGCAATATCAGCCGGATGACGCCACCGACATCTCGCTAGATTTCCTCTATTCGCGGTTCGAAGTGACGCGGCGCGACAATTATATCGCCGCCGTCTCCTTCGCCCGCAACGCCTCCAACCTCGGCCAGCCGATGACGTCGGTGCGCGAAATCGAGTTCGACGAGAATGGCTCGCTGGTGCATGGCGTGTTCGACGGCGTCGACGTCCGGTCCGAAGGGCTGGTCGATCACTTCGTCTCGACCTTCAAGCAGGCCAACTTCAACTTCAAGCGCCAGCTGAACGACAGTCTGGAAGTCAGCGGCATCGTCGGCTTCAACCAGTCGGTGTGGGATGGCAAGAGCCGCCTCCAGACCTTCATGGACGCGATCGACACCGACGGCTTCTCGATCGACTATCGCGACGGCGGCTCGACGCCCAAGCTGGGCTTCGGTGTCGACGTCAACGATCCGACCAGCTTCTCCTACGCGCCGACCGTCAACGGCACGGTGCGTGGCGGCTTCAGCTTCCAGGGCAAGCCGTCGAAGAACACCACCGACAATATGACCGCCGAAACCAACCTGAAATGGACGGTCAGCGACGCGCTGACGATCCGTGGCGGCGCGCAATATCGGCGCAGCGACTTCCTCTCCACCTTCCTGCGCCCCTATAATGCCGACACCGTCGTACGCGATCTGCCGGCTGGCACCACGCTGGCCGACATCACCACCACCATCAGCGGCGTGGATAAGCTGTGGGGCAATGGCGCGCCATCCAGCTGGGTCGCGATCGACCCGGCGAAATGGGCCAGCACCTTCGGCTTCGACGATGTTCGCTATTGCGGCGTGGAATGTGGCGGTGGGCGCAGCCGGGTCCGCGAAGAGGTGATGAGCGGCTATATCATGGCCAATTTCGACCTCGAAAATGCGATCGGCTTCGGCGTGCGCGGCGATGTCGGCGTGCGCTATGTCAAGACCGACATGGCATCGTCGGGCTATATCGCGCTGGCCGCCGTCAGCTCGCCGACCGGCCTGACCGGCCAATATGCCGCTGCGAAGAACAGTTATGACGACTGGCTGCCCTCGGCCAATGTCGTGATCGAGCCGATCGACAATCTCCTCGTCCGCTTCTCCGGGGCGAAGGTGCTGGCTCGTCCGGAACTCGGCCTGCTGACGCCCACCAGCGGCGTCAATCCGGTCACCCGCGTCGGCAATATCAACAACCCGTTCCTGGACCCGATCCGCGCGACCACCTTCGACGTCGCCGTGGAATGGTATTTCCGCCCCGGTTCGCTGCTCTCGGCCGCCTTCTTCTACAAGGACATCAAGAGCTTCATCCAGAATGTGAACAGCCAGATCCCGTTCAACCAGCTGGGTCTGCCCAATGCGCTGCTGGAAAACAGCAACACCTCGCCGGATGAACTGTTCACCGTGTCCCAGCCGTTCAACACGCCGGGCGGCAAGCTCAAGGGTATCGAGCTGAACGCGCAGATTCCCTTCACCTTCTTCGACGGCTTCCTGGGCAATTTCGGCCTGCTGGCCAACTATACCCATGTCACTTCGAAGATTAACTACATCCTCGCCAGCGTGAATGGCACGCCGACCGTGACCACCACGGCGGACCTTGTCGGCCTGTCGCCCAACACCGCGTCGGCCACGCTTTATTATGAGGATGACAAGTTCAGCATCCGCACCACCGGCAACTTCCGCGACCAGTTCATCCGCGGCATCCCGGCCTCGCCCGGCAGCGACCTTCAGGGCAATGCCAAGACCTTCTACATGGATGCCTCGGCCAGCTATAATGTCACTGACCGGCTGAAGGTCATCGTGGAAGCGACCAACCTGACCGACGAGCAGAACCGCCTCTATATCGACAGCCAGCGTCAGGACACTTTGTTCGAAACCCGGATCGGCCGCACCTTCACCTTCGGCGTGACCTACCGGATGTAAATTCCCTTATCATCCTCCCCCAAACTGAAGGGCGCGGTCACCCCGGTGACCGCGCCCTTATTGTGTCCGCCTGTCCTATCCGGCGTCGCCCTGCTACATTGCCGCTATCGCCGACACCGCTCGCATCATAATTTCCTATTGATGATCGATAATGTCGTAATCAGCGGGAAATGTGCTAAGTTAAGCGCGGGTCTTCCTATTCAGCGTGGCCCGGCATAGCCCACTGCGCCGCTGATCTGCTCGGCCGATCGCATCACCTGCTCGGCCAGCCCGTCTCGCAGGTCGTCGGTCAGATAATGGGCGGCGCTGGCGATCGAGATGGCGATGCAGATCTGCCCCTTGGCATCGCGGATCGGCACCGCGATCGACCGCACCCCGTCGCCCAGTTCGCTGTCGTGCAGCACCTCGCCGCGCGCCTTGTGCCCGCGCATTTCTGTGACATAGGCCTGAATCTGCGCCGGTGTCACCTTGCCATCCTTGGCCTCGACATAGAGCCGCTCCCAGGTCGCCTCATCCTCGTCCAGCAGCAGTGCCTTGCCCAGGCCCGTTTCCGCCACCGGCCGCCGGTCGCCCGGCGCGGTGGCGACGCGCAGCCGCTGCGTCCCCGTCACCCGGTCCAGATGGCGCGACCAGTCGCCCTCGCGCTTGCCCACGAACACGCAGAAGCCGGTGCGATCCGACAGCAATTCCATGAAGGGGCGAGCGACCCGCACATAGTCGATCTGCTCGGTCGCCAGCACGCCCAGCTGCAACAGCTTAGGGCCAAGCGCGAAGCCGTCGCGCGTCACCGACAGATAGTTGCGCGATTTCAGCGCTTGCACCAGCCGGTGCGCGGTGGTCTTGCTCATGCCCAGCTTGCGGGCCAGGTCGGCGGCGCGGATCGGCCCGTCGATCACCTCGTCCATGATGTCGAGCGCGCGCATCAACGTCTGCGTGCCCTTGACCGCCTCGGTTCCGTCTTTCCTGTCGTCGCCGTCCTGCATGATATTCTCGCTATCCCGCCGTCCCATATATCGGGGCGTTCCATATAGAGGAAAGCGTATCGGCTAAATTGGACCTTTTGTCAGCCTGTTTGTTGCGCCCATGTAAAAGGCCCGCCGGTCGCGGGGACCGGCGGGCCTTTGATAGCGCTCGATCAAACGATCAATATTGGATGGTAACAGTCACCGCGCGGCGATTCTGCGCCCAGCTGGCCTCGTCCGACCCCAGCGCCGCCGGGCGTTCCTTGCCATAGCTGACCGTGGTCAGCCGGCCCGGATCGATGCCCAGCGAGGCGAGGTAATTCTTAGCCGCATTGGCGCGGCGCTCGCCCAGCGCGATATTATAGTCGCGGGTGCCGCGTTCGTCGGCATGGCCTTCGATCGTGACGCGCACCGACGGATTCTGGCGCAGCCAGGCCGCCTGGCTCTGCAAGGTCGCCTGATCCTCGGCATCGACATCATATTGGTCCAGGCCAAAGAAGATGCGGTCCGCCGCGACCGACGCCAGAAAATCCTCCTGGCTACCCTTGACCGGGCCACCGGTACCGACCGGGCCGGTGGGCGCGGTGGTGCCGCCGGTACCGCCGGGGGCGGGGGGCAGTTCGGCCGGCGGCTTCTTCGAACAGGCGGCCAATGCGATGATGGCGGTGGCCATGACCAGCGTCCGGGACAATTTCATCGGGTTCTCCTTTTAATCCTCATGCCCACCCGCGAACATGGAGCGCATGCTTCGTGAAGGTCGTTACGCTGTCAAGACGATTAGGTTCCGCTTAGGGGGATCAGCCTGAACCCAGCCTTACGGCAGCAACGGTCCCCAGGCCGGGTCGGAGCCGCTCAGCGGCGTCGGAATCCGGCGCTCGTTCACCCCGGTCAGGTCGACCTGCCACACCTGGCTGCTGCCCTGCTTGCCGGGTGTCGTGCGGAAAAATTGCAGTACGCGGCCATTGGGCGACCAGGTCGGCTGTTCATCCTGCCAGCCATTGGTCAGGATGCGCTCATTGTCGCCGCTCGGCGTCATGACCGCGACCTTGAAGTCGCCCGACAGCTTGGTGAAGGCGATGAGGTCGCCGCGCGGCGACCATTCGGGCGTCGCATAGCGGCCGCCGCCATGGCTGATCCGGCGTTGATTGGAGCCGTCGGCGTTCATGACATAGATTTGCTGCCCGCCCGACCGATCGCTTTCGAACACGATCTGGCTGCCGTCGGGCGAATAGCTGCCGCCCACGTCGATGCCCGGCGATGTCGTTAGCCGCACCGGCGTGCCGCCACTGGCCGACACGCGATAGATGTCGGTATTGCCGGCCACCGCCATCGAAAACAGGATATTGCGGCCATCGGGCGACCAGCGCGGTGCGAAGGTCGCGTTGCTGCTTTCCGTCACCAGCTTCTGCTGCCCGGCGCCGATGTCGTAGATATAGAGGCGCACCCGACTGCCCAGATAGCTGACATAGAGGATCGACTTGTAATCGGGCGAGAAACGCGGCGTCAGCGCCATCGACTGGCCATTGGTGATGAAGCGGTGGTTCGCGCCGTCGCTGTCCATGATGGCCAGCCGCTTGACGCGCGCACCCTTCGGCCCGCTCTCGGCGATGTAAGCGATGCGGCTGTCGAAGAAGGGGCTTTCGCCCGACAGGCGGGCATAGATGGCGTCCGCGCATTTATGCGCGGCCCGGCGCCAGTCACGCGGGGCGACGACATAGCCCTGCCGCGTCAGTTCCTGGCGCAGCGCGACGTCGTAGAGATAACAGCCCACGGTGATGTCCGCTTCGCCGCCGGTCGTGCGCACGAAGCCCTGCACCAGCGCCTGATAGGCGCCCCATTTGTCATAGACCGGATTCGTCACTTCGGGAAAGGCTAGCGCAGGCAGGCCGCCCGGACCCGAAGGATCGAACAGGCCGGAGCCTTTGAGGTCCGACGCGATCACTTCGGCGATCTTCCGGCCCAGCTCGCTGGCCGTACCGGCGGGCGTGGCCACATCCTGCTGCGCGGGCAGGGCGGGTACGGCGACCTTGACATTGCTGTCGATCTCGCCGGTCACATCGACCGACAATTGCGCCATGGCGGGCGCAGACAATATGGCGGTCAGCGCGACGGTGGCCATCGCCAGGCGGCGTAAAATGCTGGTCTTCATCGGTTCAGCCTCGCGTCAAAGCGGAGTGGCCGGAGCCATTTCCATTGGTCGTAAAATTCGGGCGGCATGTTGCGGAAGGGGGATGCCAGCTTCACCGCCTGAATCGCCCGTTCCGCATGCAGCTTGGCCTGCGGTCGGTTGCTGGCGGTCACGCCCTGCTGGTCGATGACCTCGGGCGTGCCGATGACCGCACCGCTCTTGTCCAGCCGCACTTCCAGCAGCGTCACCAGCTGATCGGCATCCGCGCCCGAAGGCGGCCGCCAGTGCGGCTTCAACTGACGGCGCAGCTCCGCGTCCAGCGCCGACTTCTGCGCCGGCCCCATGGCGGCGGCGGGCGGCGGCGCGGGCGTGCGCGGCGCATCCTCCTTGCTGTCGATCCCTTTCAGGAAATCCTTGCCCAGCAACGATCCTTTGGGCTTGTCAGCCTTGCCAGCACCAGACGCCTTGGCCGGCGCGTCGCTCTTGCCCTTGGCATCGCTCTTCGCCTTGGACGGCGCGGCGGTGGCCGCTTTCGGCTTTTCAGGCGCAGGCTTTGCCTTGGCGGCGGGCTTTTCGGGGGCCGGCTTCGCCTTGGGCGCGGGTTTTTCCGGCGCAGGCTTGGGCTTGGCCGGCGTCTTCGCCACCTCCTTCTTGGGCGGCGCCGGCTTAGGCTGCGGCTTGGGCACTTCCTTCACCACCGGCTTGGGCGGGGTCGGCCTGGGCAGGGGTTTTGGCACCGGTTTGGGTTCCGGCGGCGCAGGCGTGGGTTCGGGTGCCGGGGCCGGTTCCGGCGCCGGCTTGGCGTCCTCGGTCGGTCCCTGCTCCGGCGCCACACTCGGGGGCGGCGGTTGGGTCGACACCTGCGGCGCGGTCGATTGCAGCGCGACCTCGTCCACCAGGCTGATGTCCATCGGCGGGGACTTCAGCTTCAACGGGTTGGGGGTGGACAGGAAACCGGCAGACAGCAGCCCGAACAGCAGGACATGTCCAGCCGTCGCGACGCCAAGGCCGATCTTTTCCGTACGCTCCATATCGCTGACCTATGGCCCCTATTCTGAACTGCCGCTGTCCGAACCAGCATCGGTGCTGACCAGCGATACCTTGTTCAGGCCGGCGCGGTTCAATTCACCCATGACCCGCATCACCCGGCCATAGTCCAGCGCCGTGTCGGCGCGCAGGAAGATTTGCGGCGGTTCGGGCTGGCCGGCATGGGCCGACGCGATCTCGGCCAGACGGTCGGGCAGGTCGGCGTCGCCGATCTGGTCGTCGTTGATGAACAGGCCGCCGTCGCGGTCGATCGACACGATGGTCGGTTTGGCGTCTGCATCCAACCCCTTGGCCCGCGTTTCCGGCAGGTTCACCGGCACGCCCGTCACCAGCAGTGGCGCGGTCACCATGAAGATGATCAGCAGTACCAGCATGACGTCAACCAGCGGCGTCACGTTGATGTCGGCCATCGGCGCGCGCCCACGCCCGCGCCGGGCAGAGGGAGGACCGGACATCGCCATCAGCCGGGATTCCTTTCTACAGTCGTCATCCCAGCGAAGGCTGGGATCTCACTGCTTTCCTCGCGCGAGGCCCGAAAAAGAGAAATGCCAGCCTGCGCTGGCATGAAGAGAGGAAGAGATGCCATCAGCGTTGCGCCTCCAGCTCACGGCTCAGCGTCGCATAAAAGCTGTCGGCAAAGCGGGTCAGCCCCGCTTCCAGCCGGTTGATGCCATGGCTGAACCGGTTGTAGGCGATCAGCGCCGGGATCGCCGCGAACAGGCCGATGGCGGTCGCGAACAGCGCCTCGGCAATGCCCGGCGCCACGACGGCCAGCGAACTATTCTGCTCGGCGGCGATGCTGGTAAAGGCGCGCATGATGCCCCATACCGTACCGAACAGGCCGATGAACGGCGCGGCCGACGCGACCGTCGCCAGGATGTTCAGCCGATCCGACAGCCGATCCACTTCCGACGCGATCGTGCTCGACATGGACGTCGCCAGCCGGTCGCGCGTCCCGTCGCGGTCGACCACCTTCTGCGCGGTCGACCGGCGCCATTCGGTGACGCCCGCCGCCATCACCTTGGCCGCCGGAAATTCCGCCTTGCCGCGCGATTCATAAAAGCGGTCGATATCCTCCGCCTTCCAGAAATCGGCCTCGAACTTGCGGCTTTCCTTGCTCGCCTTGCGCAGGCTGAAGCTGAAGGACAGGATGATCGCCCAGGTCCAGATACTGGCCAGCAACAGGCCCAGCATCACGCCTTTCACGACGATGTCGGCCTGAAGGAACAGGGCCAGCGGGGAAATGGTCGCGGCGTCGGTAATGGCGCCGGCAGGCAGGTTGAGCGTCATGGGTGAAGGTCTTCCCCTTGCAACAGGCGGGTGAAAATGTCGGTCCAGGCCTTGGGCTGGCGCTGCGGGCGGCCCTGCGGCGTCAGCCAGGCGACGGAAATGCTGGCGTTCGTCAACTCTTCCGCGCCGCACCTGACTGACTGATGAATGGTGCATGTCGCGGCGCTCACGGCGGCGACCTTGCTGACCACCATCAGGTCGTCGTCCAGCCGGGCCGGGCGGCGATATTTGATCTGAAGGTCGGTGACGGCATAGACGCCCGCACCCCTTTCATGGTTGGCGCGCTGGTCGATGCCTGCAACGCGCAGCATGTCGGACCGCGCACGCTCCATATAGCGCAGATAATTGGCGTGGTAGACGAGGCCGGACAGGTCGGTATCCTCGAAATAGACGCGCACGGGGAAATGATGCACGGCGGCAATGAAGCGTCCGGTGGCCGGCGCGGGCATCATTTCGGAAACAGACATGCCGGGCTTTTAACCATGGCCGCCGCGCAGCGCAAAGCCGGAAATGGCGGCCCCGCCCAATCCGTCCACCATCATGGCCCGATCCGTCGCCCCCTGCAATGGATGGTGGCCCCGATGCCGCAGTGCAGCTAAGGCAATGCGCATTCATAATGGAGAGACATGGCATGACGGATATTCGAACGGTGGGCGTGATCGGCGCGGGTCAGATGGGCGCGGGCATTGCGCAGGTCGCGGCGCAGGCAGGCTATGACGTCATACTGTCGGACATCGACCTGCCCCGCGCGGAAAAGGGGCTTGCCGGCATCGCGAAGCTGCTGGCCAAGGCGGTAGAAAAGGAAAAGATCAGCCAGGCCGACGCGGATGCCGCGCTCGCCCGCATCACGCCTGCCGGCGACATCGCGCCGCTGGCTGGCGCGCAACTGGTAATCGAGGCTGCGACCGAGCGGGAAGAGGTAAAGCGCGCCATCTTCGCCAATGTCGGCAAGATTCTCGCCCCCGACGCGATCCTTGCCACCAATACCTCCTCTATCCCCATCACCCGCCTGGCGCAGGCCGCGCCGGATGCAGGCCGCTTCGTCGGCGTCCATTTCTTCAACCCCGTGCCGGTGATGATATTGGTGGAGGTCATTCGCGGCCTCGCCACCACGCCGGAAACCGTCGCGGCGGTCGAAGGCTTTGCCGCCAAGATCGGCAAGACCACCGTCCACGCCTTCGACGCGCCCGGCTTCGTCGTGAACCGCATCCTGCTGCCGATGCTGAACGAAGCCGTCTTCGTGCTGGGCGAAGGCGTGGGCAGCGTCACCGACATCGATCAGGGCTGCAAACTTGGCCTCAATCACCCGATGGGGCCGCTGACCCTGCTGGATTTCGTCGGCCTCGACACCGCGCTCGAAATCCTCAACGTCTTCCTCTCCACCACCGGCGATCCCAAATATCGCCCTGCGCCGCTGCTGGTGAAATATGTCGAAGCCGGCTGGTACGGCCGCAAGACCGGCAAGGGATTCTACGATTATTCGGGTCCGGAACCCGTCCCGACCCGCTGAACTATCCCCCCCCGCTCGCGGGGAGGTGGCACCCCGCAGGGGTGACGGAGGGGGGCTGCTCCCCCTCCACCACTGGCTTCGCCAGCGGTCCCCCTCCTCGTGCCGGGGAGGATTACCCCGCGCTCAACCCGTGCTTCTTCATACAGTGGCGCAACTGGTCGTAGGTGAGGCCCAACCCCTTGGCCGTCGCCCGCTGATTATAGCGATAGCGATCTAACGCGGCCCGGATGATTGCGGCCTCATGCCCGTCCACCGCCGCGCGCAGGTCGCTGATATCCTCGAACGCGATGGCCGACGCAGCAGCGGCAACCGGGGCAGGGGCTTCCCCTGCCGGCATGGCGCTCGCCCTTGGCATCATCGGCTTGGGCTTCCACGGTGATGCAAAGGGATCGAAGGTGATGCGGCTGATCGGCCGCCCCGGCTCGTCCCAGCGATAGACGGCGCGTTCCACGACATTGCGCAGTTCGCGCACATTGCCCGGCCAGCCATAGCCTTCCAGTTCCGCCGCGCAGGCGGCGGTGAAGCCCGGCCATTGCGGCCAGTCCCGCTCGGCGGCCATGCGCCGCCCGAAATGATCGGCCAGCACCGTTATGTCTCCCTCCCGCGCACGGAGCGGGGGCAGGGTAATGACCTCGAAACTCAAACGATCCAGTAGGTCCGGCCGGAACCGCCCGTCCTCCGCAGCGGCGGGCAAATCCTCATTGGTCGCCGCCACGATCCGCACATCCACCGTCACCGGCCGCGACGCGCCGATCCGCGTCACCTCGCCATATTCGATCACGCGCAGCAGCCGCTCCTGCGCCGCCATCGACAAGGTGCCCAGTTCGTCCAGAAACAATGTTCCGCCATCGGCATCCTCGAACCGGCCGGGCCGCGCCTTGGTCGCGCCGGTGAAGGCGCCCTGTTCATGGCCGAACAATTCCGCCTCGATCAGCGTCTCGGGCAGCGCGGCGCAGTTCATCGTGATCAGCGGTTCGCCCCAGCGCGGCGAAAGATGGTGCAGCCGCTCGGCAATCAGTTCCTTGCCGGTCCCGCGTTCGCCGATCACCAGCACCGGCCGGTTGAGTTCGGCCGCGCGCCCCGCCTGCTCGACCGCGTCGAGAAAGGCGAAGCTCTGGCCAACAAACTGCGTATTTTTCTCCATGCGCCAACTTATGGTGAAATTTCCCACTCCTTGGCAAGCGACATATTGGCACGGCTCCGCCGCTTAGCCAGAAAATCGCGAAAATCCGCCATTTTCTGAAACTGGCACGGCCTCTGCAAAGCTGGGGACAATCCGCGATCAACTGCGGAACCTATGAAGGCCAAGTTTCAGGGAGTATGACCATGACCAACCAGAGCAACAGCGTTCGCGAAATCGGCCAGCTGATGTCGGTCGCCATTGCCGCCGTCCTGTTCGGATCGACCATGATCCTTTCGGCGGTCGGCCCGGCCAGCGCCAGCGAAAATGCTACTCGCGCCAGCGAAGCGCCGATCCTCGCAACGCAACAGACCCCCGCGACCCTGCGCTATCTGGCGTAAGGCCGCACCCCCGGCCGGGGCGGGACTTACCCCCTCTCGCCCGCCCCGGCACCTGAAACAAGTTACGACCAGGAGTGACGTTAAAATGGGTATTTTCTCCCGCACCCGCGACATCATTGCCGCCAATGTGACCGATCTGCTCGACAAGGCGGAAGACCCCGCGAAGATGATCCGCATGATCATCCTCGAAATGGAGGAAACGCTGGTGGAAGTCCGCGCCTCGGCCGCGCGCACCATCGCCGACCAGAAGGAAATGCGCCGCCACATCGCCAAGCTGACCGCGTTGCAGGACAGCTGGACCGAAAAGGCGCAGCTCGCCCTCTCAAAGGATCGCGAAGACCTCGCCAAGGCCGCACTGGTCGAACGCCAGAAGGCCGCCGACATGGCCGATCATCTCAGCCATGAGATCGAGACGCTGGACGACGCTCTGCGTGCCTCGGAAGAGGATATCGCCAAGCTGCAAGGCAAGTTGCGCGAAGCCCGCGCCCGCCAGAATAGCCTCGCGACCCGCTTGCAGAGCGCCGAAAACCGCCTGCGCGTCCGCGAAGCCTATGCCGGCGAGAAGGTCAATGACGCCTTTGCCCGCTTCGACATGCTGGAACGCCGCGTCGATCTGGCTGAAGGCCGCGCTGATGCCGTGACGCTGGGCGGCCAGCCCAAGACGCTGGAGGAGGAAATCGCGGAATTGAAGTCGGCCGACAAGGTCGATGCCGATCTTGCCGCGCTCAAGGCCAGCATGAACAAGGGAGCCTGATCCGATGGAAGACGTATTCCTGCCGATCATGGTCTGCGGCATGCTGTTCATCGGCATGCCCTGGCTGATCTTCCACTATGTCACCAAGTGGAAGCAGGCGCCCAAGATCACCGACGAGGATGAGAAGCTGCTGGACGATCTCCACCTTCTCGCCCGTCGCCTCGAAGAACGGCTCCAGACGGTCGAACGGATCGTCGCCGCCGACAACCCCGATTTCCGCCCGCAGCGCCCGGCCCAGGAGCCGGACGACTACAGCTTCGACCGGAGGAACTGACATGACCGCCCGCCGCACCAAATTCTACCTCGACAAGCAGAATGGCAAATGGATGGGCGTCTGCGCCGGCATTGCCGACTATACCGGGATCGACGTGACCTGGGTTCGCGTCGGAGCCGTGCTCGTCACTCTGATGGGCGCCTTCCCCTGGACCCTGATCGCCTATGTCGTCGTCGCCTATTTTGCTGAGAACAAGCCGAGCGGCCTTTATGCGGACCGCGATGACGAGAAATTCTGGCAAGGGGTGCGCACCAACCCGACCCGCTCCACCCGCGACGTCCGGTCCAAGTTTCGCGACATCGACCGCCGTCTGGCCGACATCGAAATCTATTATACCAGCCGCAACACCCGCCTCGCCGACGAGATTGACAGCCTGCGCTGAACCGTCGGCCGGGGTATCAACAGGGAGACACAGTCATGAATTTCGGTGGTCCCTTCTTCGTCCTCGCCATCATCGCCATGTCGACGCTGGGCTGGATGTTCACCACCTGGGTCCGTGCCCGCCACGGCTATCCGGTGGAAAATGAGTGGACTGGTACCGTTCATCGAACGGAACCCGACGCCGGTCGAAAAATCGACCTTTTATCAAGCGAAAACGAAAAGCTGGTTGGCCGCATCAGCCGTCTCGAAGAGCGCATCGCCGTGCTGGAGAGGATCGCCACCGATCCTGCCACCCGCACCGCGCGCGACATCGACGCACTGCGCTGACCGATCAGGCAAGGGGAGTAATCATCATGTTTCCATTCGAAGCCTTTGCGCCGGTCGCCGCAGGATTGGGCATGCTCGCCATCGCCGGCTGGATCTTCACCACCTGGCTGCGCATCAAAAATGGCTATCCGCTTGAAAACAGCTGGGGCAAGGCGGTCTATCCGCAGAAGAATGAGGAAATGGTCGAGCGCATCAAGCTGCTCAGCCAGGAAAATGCCCAGCTTCGTGCAGAGATCGGGTCGATGAAGGACCGGCTCGCCGTGGTCGAACGCATCGTCACCGACGAAAGCCATCAGCTGACCCGCGAGATCGAACAGTTGCGCGGCACCGCCAACTGACCGCGCGACATAAATCAAGGGACAAGACAGATGATCGACAATCCTTTTTCCATGGTCGTCCTTATCGTGGCGATCATCGCAATCTCGCGGGTCTTGCAGGCCAAATATGGCGTCGTGCGCCACGGCAAGGGCGAAACGCTGATCCAGCGCGGCCCCGATCCGGAAACGGAACGGCTGCGCGCGGAAGTGAAGGCGCTCAAGGACCGCGTCGCCGTGCTGGAACGGCTTGCGACGGATGGCTCCACCGCGCTGGAGCGGGAATTCGAAAAACTCCGGGACCGCGACTGATCGCGGGTTGACCGGGCAGGGAGGCTTATATGCAAGACCCCTATCTCTACATCACTCTCGCGGCGGCCAGCCTGGCCGGCCTCTCCATCCTTACGGCTGCCGGCCTGCGCGGCTGGAACGGCTGGCTGGAACTCAAGCGCGCCGAACTGATCCGCTACGGTCAGAGCGAAGACAGCGGCCCACCGACGGCAGCCGCCCGAATCGAGGTCGCCGACCTCAAGGAACGCATCCGCAAGCTGGAAGCGATCGCAGCGGGCGTGGATCTGTAAGCAGCAACCTACATCCGTTCGGGTTGAGCCTGTCGAAGCCCCGTTCCTGTCTGAAAGCGGTACATGCAAAAAGGGCGCGATGCTCGATCATCGCGCCCTTTTCATGATTCCGAAGAGAGCGTTCAGCCCCGCAGGCTACCACCCAGCTTCTGCGCGGCCTTCACCACCGCAGCGCTGATCGCCTCCAGCTCTTCCTGGGAAAAGCTCTTCTCGCCCGGCTGCAACGTCACTTCGATGGCGAGCGACTTGAAACCGTCTTCCACGCCCGGCCCGACGAAGACGTCGAACAGGCGGACGTCGACGATGCTCTTCTTGTCCGCGCCCTTCACGCCGCGCACCAGCGCGTCGGCTTCTACCGCTTCCGGCACGATGAACGCAAAGTCACGCTTCACCGCCTGCAAGGCGGGCGGCGCGTAAGGCGCCCGCATAAAGCCGCTTTTGCGCTTGCCCGGAATCGCATCGAGGAAGATTTCGCCCGCGACCACAGTCCCAGACAGACCGAACTGCTTGGCAAGCGAGGGATGCAGCACGCCATATTCCGCCAGCACCGCTTTAGGCCCCAGCCGCAACGTACCCGACTGACCCGGATGATAGGCAGCCGACGCTTCCCCGAAATTCTGGAGATTGCCCACCGGCGCACCGGCTGCGGCCAGCAGCGCGACAACCTCGGCCTTCGCGTCGAACGCATCAAACGCCTGCGCCTTGCCCGACTGCCAGCCGCGCGGGGTCTTCTCACCCGCCAGCACGAAGCCCACGGTCGCCCGCTCACCCTGCTTGAAATAGCGACGGCCCAGTTCGAACAGCCGCACGCTGGTCGCGCTGCGATCGACATTGCGCTTCGTTGCCGACAGCAGGCCGGGCAGCAGCGATGGCCGCATGATCTTCAGATCTTCGGAGATCGGATTGGCCAGCATCCAGTCGCCCCCACCCACGGCAGCGGCTTCCTTTTCGGAAATGAAAGACCAGTTGATCGCTTCGGCGAGGCCACGCGCAGCCGCCGTGCGGCGCACGCGACGCTCGACCAGTTGCTCGGGCGTGGCGGTCGGGCGAGCGACGCCCGGCACGCGCGGCAACGGGGTGGAGGGCACGTGGTCCAGGCCCACGATGCGCACCACTTCCTCGACGATATCGGGCCAGTCATCGACGTCGCGGCGCCAGGTCGGCACCGTGATGGTCCAGCTGGCTGGCACGCTGACGGGCATCCCGTCCTGATATTCGACGCCGCCGCCGCTCGCGCTGACAGCAAAGCCCAGGCTTTCCAAGATGCGCTGCTGCTCGTCGGCGGGCACATCCACGCCTGCCAGCGCCAGGCACTGGTCGGGCGCATAGCCCACCGTCTTGGGCATGGCGGGCGCGACACCGGCGCGGGTCGCCTCGCTTGGGCTTCCACCGCACAGTTTCACCACCAGATCGGTCGCGATCGACAGGCCATCGTCCAGAAACGCCGGATCGACGCCACGCTCGAACCGGCCGCGCGCTTCGCTGGTCAGGGTCAGCTTCTGCCCCGTCACCGCGATCCTTTCCGGCGTGAAATAGGCACATTCGATCAGCACGTCGGTCGTGCCGTCCTGCGCGCCCGAATGTTCGCCGCCCATGATGCCGCCAATGTCGTGCACGGCTTCATCGTCGGCAATGACCGTCATCGTCTCATCGACCGTATAGGTCTTGCCATTGAGCGCCAGCACCTGCTCGCCGGCCTTGCCCTTGCGGGCGACAAGGCCGCCCTTGAGCGTCGCCATGTCATAGACATGCAGCGGCCGGCCAAGGTCGATCATGATATAGTTGGTGATGTCGACCAAAGTGCTGATCGGCTTCTGCCCGATCGCCTTCAATCGCTTGCTCATCCATTCCGGCGACGCGCCATTGGTCACGCCGCGCACCGTGCGCGCGAAGAAGGCCGGGCAGCCATCGGCGTCGTCGGTGCGCACGTCCGGGCCCGGACCCACGCCCTCGATGGTCGGCACGATGATGGCGTTCAGCGTACCAAGGCCCGCCGCCGCCAGATCGCGCGCGATGCCGCGCACGCCCATGCAGTCCTGTCGGTTCGGCGTGATAGACACGTCGATGACCGGATCATTGAGGCCCGCCCAGTCGGCATAGACCTGACCCACCGGCGCATTGTCGGCCAGTTCGATGATGCCGTCATGATCGTCGCCCAGTTCCAACTCGCGCGTGGAACACATCATGCCGTTGGATTCGACGCCGCGAATAGCTGTCTTCTTCAGCACCATGCCGTTGACCGGCACCACCGCGCCCTCGACCCCGAACACGCCGATCAGGCCTGCCCGCGCATTGGGCGCGCCGCACACGACCTGCAACGGATTGCCGTCCCCATGGTCGACGGTCAGTATCTGCAACTTGTCGGCCTGCGGATGACGCTCGGCGGTCAGCACCTTGGCGATCTTGAATGCGCCCAGCTTCTCGGCCGGGTTTTCCACACCCTCGACCTCCAGCCCGATGGCATTCAGCGTCTTGAGGATCGTCGTCAGGTCTGCGTCGGTCTTCAGATGCGTCTTGAGCCAGCTCAGGGTGAACTTCATGCGCCGACTCCTCCGCTCAGCGTGGGCACATCCAGCGCCGAAAATCCATAATGTTTCAGCCAGCGCAGATCGCCGTCGAAGAAAGCGCGCAGGTCGTTCATGCCATATTTCAGCATGGCGAGCCGGTCGACGCCGGTGCCGAAGGCGAAGCCCTGCCACTCATCAGGATCAAGCCCGCATGCCTCGATCACGCGGCGATTGACCATGCCGCTGCCCAGCACTTCCAGCCAGCCGCCACCGGCCGCATCGCCGTCGCCGCCGATCACCCGCTGGCCGTTGGTCAGCGTATAGCCGACATCCACCTCGACCGACGGCTCGGTGAAGGGGAAGTAACTGGGACGCAGGCGCAGCACGATATCCTCGCGCTCGAAAAACGCCTTCAGGAAGGTTTCCAGCGTCCATTTCAAATGGCCCAGCGTGATGCCCTTGTCGATCACCAGACCCTCGATCTGGTGGAACATGGGTGTGTGGGTCGCATCACTGTCGCTGCGATAGACGCGGCCCGGCGCGATGATGCGGATCGGCGGCTCCTGCGTCATCATCGTGCGGATCTGCACCGGCGAGGTGT
Source organism: Sphingobium sp. WCS2017Hpa-17 (assembly GCF_031843765.1). Classification (NCBI taxonomy): domain Bacteria; kingdom Pseudomonadati; phylum Pseudomonadota; class Alphaproteobacteria; order Sphingomonadales; family Sphingobiaceae; genus Sphingobium; species Sphingobium sp. WCS2017Hpa-17. The sequence goes on along the minus strand of NZ_JAVTIV010000009.1, from coordinate 105,330 downwards.
GGGTGCGCAGCAGCATCCTCTTCTGCCCTTCCTCATCGGGGAAGTAGAAGGTGTCGTGCATCGCGCGCGCCGGATGCGTCTCCGGAATATTGAGCGCGGTGAAATTATGCCAGTCGTCTTCGATCTCCGGTCCGGTCGCTACCGAAAAGCCCAGGTCAGCGAAGATTTCGGCCAGCTCGTCCATCACCTGGCTGACGGCATGGACGCTGCCCTGTGCGCCATGATCGGCGGGCAGGGTCATGTCGACCTTCTCCGACGCCAGCTTGGCGTCCAGCGCGGCCTGCTCCAGCGCGCCCTTCCTGTCGGCCAGCGCTGCGGTGACGCTTTCGCGCAGATCCTGAATCGGCGGGCCTTTCGCCATCCGCTCTTCAGGCGACATGCCGCCCAGCGTCTTGAGCAGGCCGGTCACGACCCCGCTCTTGCCCATCGCCCCCACCCGCAGCGCCTCCAGCGCATCGAGCGTGTCGGCGGCGGCGATGTCGGCGATCAGGCCGGCTTTCAATGCGCTAATTTCGGTCATTCTTCTTCCAGAGCCTGTGGTGGCGGAGCTATGTCCGCGGCCTTAGCGGGGCATGCCGATCAAGGAAAGGGTTAGGCGCGTGCGCCCAGCAAAGCCCCGCCAAAGCCGATGAACATCAAGCCAGTGCCACGATTGAACAGCTTCTGCCGATTGGCGGGCGCCAGCCAGCGCGCCAGACGAGCGCCACCTAAGGCATAGACGCCATACCAGAAGCTCTCGATCACCACGAAGCTGGCGATCAGGATGGCAAGTTGCAGCCAGAAGGGGCGATCAAGGTCGATGAACTGCGGGAAAAGCGCCGCGGCAAAGATGATCAGCTTGGGGTTGGCCAGCCCGGTCAGCAGGCCGGTGCCATAAAGCGCGCGGACCGATCGCGCATGGGTTGCCTGCGTCTCGTCGCCGCCCACGGGCGCGCGCCAGGCCTTGATCCCCAGCCAGACCAGATAGGCGACCCCGGCATAACGCAGCACGTCGAACAGCCGGGGCGACGCCTTCAGCAGCGCGCCAAGGCCGAGCGCCGAGGCGATCAGACACAGCAGCACGGCGCTCATCAGCCCCGTCATCGTGGCCAGCGCCTTGCGCGGGCCATGGGCGATGCTCTGCGTCATCACATGCAGCATGTTCGGCCCCGGCGTGGCCGAAATCAGGAAAACCGCCGTAACATACAACCACCAGAGATGCAGCGACATGGGATGATTCCTCGGTGTTGAGGCTTAACCAACCTCCGTTCGCCCTGTTCAAGCGAGCCACCTGTCTCGCTTGAATGTCGAAGGGCGCGTGCCTGCCTCGAAAGGCGCAGCACGAACGGAGGTCGAGTAAAAACAAAAAGGGCGCCGGAAGCATCTGCCCCGGCGCCCCTTTGACGATCTTGCGATCGATCAGCTTCAGGCTGCGGGCAGCGCAGCCTTCGCCTGGGCGATGATGGCGCTAAACGCCTCGCCTTCGTGCATCGCGATGTCGGCCAGAACCTTCCGGTCCAGTTCGACGCCAGCCAGCTTCAGGCCGTGCATGAACTGCGAATAGGTCAGGCCTTCGGCGCGAACGCCGGCGTTGATGCGCTGGATCCACAGACCACGGAAGGTGCGCTTCTTGACCTTACGGTCGCGATAAGCGTACTGGCCGGCCTTTTCGACGGCCTGGCGAGCGACGCGGATCGTATTCTTGCGACGGCCATAATAGCCCTTCGCCTGATCCAAAATCCGCTTATGCTTCGCCTTGGTGGTTACACCACGTTTTACGCGTGCCATGTGCCTCTACTCCTTACTTCAGGCCGTAGGGCGCCCAGAGGCGCACGTGTGCCACGTCCGAATCCGACAGCACGGACGTGCCACGGTTCTGACGGATATACTTCGCGTTGTGGCTGATCAGGCGGTGACGCTTGCCAGCGACGCCGTGCTTGACCTTGCCGGTGGCGGTGAACTTGAAGCGCTTCTTCACACCGCTCTTGGTCTTCATCTTGGGCATTTTCGTCTCCTTGTTTGGCGCGACGATTACAGACAGCCACGGCAGCCCTAGTTAGCCGGGCGGTCTCACTGAATATCGCGAAGGGCGGCCCTTAGTGGGCCATGGCGCAAAAGGCAAGCGATTCGGCGGCTGTTCTCAATGATCGTGAAGATGTCCATGATCATGGCCGGTCGCATGGCCTACGCCATGAATCGCCTCCAGCACATCCTCCAGCCGCGCCGGATCGCCCAGCGCCAGCACATGGCCCTCGCTGTCCGCCGTCAGCGGCTCGCCATTCCAGTCGCACATCAGGCCGCCCGCGCCCTCGACCACCGGCACCAGCGCCGCGAAGTCATAGCTTTGCAGGCCCGATTCGATGACGATGTCCAGAAAGCCCGACGCCAGCAGGCCATAATTATAACAATCCCCGCCATAGACTGGCCCCTGTCGCGGCGATCCGCCCGACACGGCGGCGACCAGCGCCATATAATGGGGCACGTCCCCTTCCGCGAAAAGATGCGGGCTGGTGGTGGCGATCCCCGCGCCTTCCAGCGCCTTGCAGGCCCGCGTGCGCACCGGCTTGCCGTTGAAGGTGGTCGGCTGGCCGCTCATGCCGGCCCAGCGTTCTTGCGCGATCGGCTGGTCGATGATGCCGATGGTCGGCCATCCCCCCTGCGTCAGCGCGATCAACGTGCCGAAGATCGGCCGGCCGGCGATGAAGCTGCGCGTCCCGTCGATCGGATCGAGTATCCACACCCGCTCGGCATCGGTCCGCACCGATCCATACTCCTCGCCGATAATGCCGTCGTCCGGGCGCTCCTTCTCCAGAATCGCACGGATCGCCGCTTCGGCGGCGCGGTCGGCCTCCGTCACCGGCGATTTGTCCGCCTTGATCTCCATATCGTAGCGGGCACGGAAGAAGGGGCGGATGGCGGCGCCGGCGGCGTCGGCAAGGCGGTTGGCAAGGGCCAGGTCGTCGCGGGTGGTCATGCCTCACCGCCTAGCGGTTGCGCCGGCTTTGCGCTAGACTGAACGGCGCAAGAGAGAAGGAGAGCAAGATGCTCGGTTCGCCCGTCATTCCATGCCTGCGCTATGCCGATGCGCCCGCTGCCATCGACTTTCTGTGCGCCGCCTTCGGCTTTGCTCGCCACGCCGTCCATCCCGACGAAGCCGATCCGACGATCATCCACCATGCCCAGCTGACCCTAGGCGACGGCATGGTCATGCTGGGCAGCGTCAAGGATATGGAGGGCGAATCGCTCTACACTTGGTCCACCGCCCGCGACCTCGGCGGTATCACGGCCTGCGTCTATGTCGTGGTGCCCGATCCTGACGCCCATTGCCTGCACGCCCGCAATGAAGGCGCGGTGGTAGTCGATGAACCGCATGACAATCCGGGCTATCCGGGGCGCGGCTACACCGCGCTCGATCCCGAAGGCAATGTCTGGAGCTTCGGCAGCTATGATCCCTGGACGGATTAAGTCTTCCGCAACCCCGCCGTTTTAGCCTGTCAAAGGAAAGGGGCACGCCCATGGCCATGGTCGGCTGGATATTGAGCTTCATCGCCCTGTTCGCGGGCCTCGCCCTGCGTCAGGACATGCCGATCGGCGGTTCGGTGACGCTGTCCAACATGCTGTTCCTCGTCGCTCTGCTCGCTTGTCCGATGATCTGGCGGGAAAAGCCACTCGGCATATCGCGCGGCCAGCGGATCATGGTCGCGCTGGCGCTCGTCTTCGCTTCGCCGATCTTCCTGTTTCCCGCCGCTTAAAGGACCGGCCGGGCCAGCATCAGCCAGACGATGACCAGGATCGCCCCGAACGCGGGGAAGCCAAAGGCAAACCACCAGCGATAAAGGCGATGATAGGCGTCGGGCAGCGGTGCATCGGCCTGCATCGCTGCCATCGCCAGATCGCGCATCCGCGCCTGCATCCACAGCACCGGCAACCAGAAGGCGCCGATCAGCAGGTAGAGACCGATCGACGCGACGATCCATGGCGTATCGAGCGGCCAGCCCAGCTCGTGGGCCAGCAGCACGCCGCTGATCGGCTGGACGATGACCGCGCTCATCGTGAACAGCATGTCGGCAATCACCACGATCCGCGCCGTATGCGCAATCACCCGCACGTCCCCGCTGCGATGCGCCATCAGCATGAAGAAGGCGATGCCCGCCCCGGTGCCGATCAGGGTGCAGGCGCCCAGCACATGCGTCCAGCGCAGCAACAGGATCAGCGTGTCGCTCATCGTTCCTCCAACAGCGCATGGGCGACCAGCGCCAGCATCAGCGCCGTTCCGGCCTTGGCCAGCGGCGCCAGCGGATCGCTCCACATGTCGGGCCGCAGCCAACTGCCCATCAGCAGATAGCCGATCGTCAGCCCGGCCATGCCCAACGCCGCGCCGCGCGCCCAGCGGCGGACCAGAATCGCGCTGCCCAGTGCAATGTCGGCCAGCGCCCCTGCCACGCCCAGCAGGCGCGCGGGCAGGCCCGCGACCACCGTGCCATCCAGTTCCGCCGCCACCCGGTCAACCTGCATCAGGCTGGTGAAACCGGACAGTAGGAACAGCAGCGCCAGCGCCGCGAGGATGAAGGGCATCAGCAGCACCAGCCGCGCTTGCCACCGATCCTGCAACCCGGCCGGATTGCGGGCCAGCATCTGCCCCAGCGTCAGCAATGGCCGCCCCAGCAGCGCCTCGCCCCCGGCCGGATCGCCGCGCACATCGCGCGCGATCATCGCCATGGCGGTGCTACGCAGCGGCGATCGCCAGCCCAGATGGCCCAGCAGGTCGGCGATGCCGCTGACGGGCTTCGCGATCCAGCCGGGCAGGGCGATCATAGGCGCCGGTGCAATCCCCAACCACCGCCGATGCGCCCGGATCAACTCGGCCAGCGTCGATGGCGCGCGCTCCACCAGATCGACGTCGATCCCATGGACATCGCTCGCAAGGCAGCGCCGCACCGCCTCCGCCACATCGTCCAGCGCCACGCTTTGAATCCGGCTCTGTCCATGGACGACGCACAGCCGCAACGGCATCGCCGCCAGCGCGCGCAGCAGCAACGTGCCGCCATAGGCATTGCGCCCGATGACCAGACCGGGCCGCAGGATCGCCCAGTGCAAGCGGGACGCGCGCAGCCGATCGTCGGCCAGCGCCTTGGTCGACAGGAAGGGGCTGGCGTCGTCGGCCTGCGCACCGGGGGCCGAAATCTGGATGAAGCGGGCAACGCCCTGCGCCTCGCATGCCTCGATCAGCGCGCGGATGCTGGCGCCCTGTATTGCCTCCAGCCGGTCGCCGCCGCCGCTTTGCAGCGCGCCGCTGGCATTCACCACCGCATCGACGCCATGCAGCATCGCCGTCCAGTCGCCCGGACGGGTCATGTGGTTGAGGTCGGCGATCTGCCAGGCCATGTCGGGAAAGGTTCGGCGGGCCGTTCGCGCGGAACGGCCCAGTCCGGTCACCTCATGCCCGGCTGCGATCAGCGCGGGCACGATGCCGCTGCCGATGAAGCCATAGGCTCCGATCAGCAGAACGCGCATCTACAGTCTCAGTCGAACAGGCTCGACACCGAACTTTCGTCGGCGATCCGCTTGATCGCCTCGCCCAGCAGCGGGGCGATGGGCAGGTGGCGAATGCTCTTGGCGTTGATCACGGCATCGGTGCCCTGGATCGAGTCGGTGATGACCAGTTCCAGCAGTTCCGACGCTTCGACGCGCGCGACCGCGCCGCCCGACAGCACGCCATGGCTGACATAGGCGACCACTTCCTCCGCGCCCGCTGCCTTCAGCGCGCTGGCAGCGTTGCACAGCGTGCCCGCGGAATCGACGATATCGTCGATCAGGATGCAGAAGCGGCCCTTCACGTCGCCGATGATGTTCATCACTTCGGATTCGCCGGCGCGCTCGCGGCGCTTGTCGACGATGGCGAGCGGGGCGTTGTCCAGCCGCTTGGCCAGCGCGCGGGCGCGCACCACGCCGCCGACGTCGGGCGACACGACCATGATATTCTTGTCGCCGAAGCGGGCCTGAATATCGGCCGACATCACCGGGGCACCGAACAGATTATCGGTCGGAATGTCGAAGAAGCCCTGGATCTGCCCCGCATGCAGGTCGACCGACAAGACGCGGTCGGCACCGGCGGTGGTGATCAGATTGGCGACCAGCTTGGCGCTGATCGGCGTGCGCGGGCCGGGCTTCCGATCCTGGCGGGCATAGCCGAAATAGGGAACGACGGCGGTGATTCGCTTGGCCGACGCGCGTTTCAGCGCGTCGATCATGATCAGCAATTCCATCAGATTGTCGTTGGTGGGGTAAGCCGTCGACTGGATCACGAACACATCTTCGCCGCGGACATTCTCATGAATTTCCACGAAAACTTCTTCGTCGGCGAAACGACGGACGCTGGCGTCGGTCAGGGGGATTTCGATATAGTCGGCGATGGCGGCCGCAAGCGGCTTGTTGGAATTGCCGGTCATGAGTTTCATGATGAAAACCCCCGTGACGAATTGATGACGATGCGCGAAACGCGGCCCCTTTAGCGGTGCATGTCCCATGTGGAAAGGGCGCTTTTGCGCCCTGCGACAAAATGCACTAGGGCGCGGGACATGACCGACAAACTCGTGATCGCGCTTGCGCAGATGTCCCAATATATGGGCGACCCCAAAGCCAATGCCGACGCCATGCTGGAATGGCGCGCGCGGGCCAAGGGCGCGGACCTGATCGTCTATCCAGAACTCCAACTGATCGGCTATCCGCCCGAAGATCTGGTTCTGAAGCCCGCTTTGCTGGATCAGGCCAATTATCATCTCGACCGGATGGCGCAGGAAACGGCGGATGGCGGCCCGGCCATGCTGGTCGGCACCGTCGTCGCCTCGCAGGGCGTGCTGTTCAACGTCGTCGCCCTGCTGGAAAATGGCGCCGTCACGGCCATCCGCCAAAAGCGCGAACTGCCCAATTACGGAACCTTCGACGAAAAGCGGCTCTTCGCCCCCGGCCCGCTTCCTGCCCCGATCATCTTCAAGGGCGTGAAGATCGGCATCCCCATTTGCGAGGATATCTGGTTCCCCTTCGTCACCGCGCATCTGCGCAGCGAGGGCGCGGAAATCCTGATCAGTCCCAATGGCAGCCCGTTCGAGGTCGACAAGGACGATCGCCGTCTCAACGCCGTCGCCGGCACCCGCGTGCGCGAAACCGGCCTGCCGCTCGTCTATCTGAACCGCGTCGGCGGGCAGGACGAACTGGTGTTCGACGGCGCTTCCTTCGTGATGAACGGCGACCTCAGCGTCGCGCAGCAACTGCCCGACTGGGAGGAAGCGCTGGTGCTGACCACATGGGAGAAATGGGACGGCCAGTGGGTCTGCCTGCCCGGCGAGCAGCATGATCTCGATCCACGCCCGGCCGATATCTACAACGCCATGGTGCTGGGCCTGCGCGACTATGTGAATCGCAACCGCTTCCCCGGTGTGGTGCTGGGCCTGTCGGGCGGTATCGATTCCGCCCTGTCCGCCGCCGTCGCGGTCGATGCGCTGGGTGCCGACCGGGTCTGGTGCGTGATGATGCCCTCGCGCTTCACCTCGCAGGAAAGCCTGGACGATGCGGTCGAATGTGCCCGCCTGCTTGGCGTCCGCTACGACACCATCCCGATCGAACCCGCCGTCGCCGCCTTCGACACGATGCTCGCCCCCGTCTTTGAAGGCCGTAGCCGCGACCTCACCGAAGAGAATATTCAATCCCGCATCCGTGGCGTCACGCTGATGGGCCTGTCCAACAAATATGGCCATATGCTGCTCACCACCGGCAACAAGAGCGAGATGTCGGTCGGCTATGCCACCATCTATGGCGACATGGCGGGCGGCTATTCGGTGTTGAAGGACGCCTACAAGACGACGGTCTTTGACCTCTGCCGCTGGCGGAACGAGAATGTTCCGTCGCTGGGCGAAGGGTTCGGCCCGTCCGGCCCGGTGATGCCCGAACGCGTCATCACCAAACCGCCCAGCGCCGAACTGCGCGACAATCAGCGCGACGACGACAGCCTGCCGCCCTATGAAATACTGGACCCGATCCTCTACGGCCTGGTCGAGGAGGAATTGTCGGTCGACAAGCTGGTCGAGCGGGGTTTCGAGAAGGAGACGGTCGCCCGCATCGAGCGCCTGCTCTACATCGCCGAATATAAGCGCCGCCAGTCGCCCCCCGGCGTCAAGCTCGGTATCCGCAATTTCGGCCGCGACCGCCGCTATCCCATCACCAACGGCTTCCGCAGCATCTAAGGCGGACAAAGAGCATCATGACCGTCATCACCCGCTTCGCTCCGTCGCCGACCGGCAACCTCCATGTCGGCAATATCCGTGCCGCGCTTCACAACTGGCTGTGGGCACGCAAGTCCGGTGGCCAATTCCTGCTGCGTCTCGACGATACCGACCTCGAACGCTCCCGCCCCGAATATGCGGATTCGATCAAGTCCGACCTGAAATGGCTCGGCCTCCACTGGGACGGCGAGGAAAAACAGTCCGGCCGCTTCGCACTCTACGAAGCCCGGTTTGAAGCCCTCAAAGCGTCGGGCCATGTCTATCCGGCCTATGAAACCAGCCAGGAACTGGACCTTCGCCGCAAGATCCTGCTCGGCCGCGGCCTGCCGCCGGTCTATGATCGCGCCGCCCTTGCGCTGACCCCGGACCAGATCGCCGCCTATGAAGCCGAAGGCCGCACCCCCCACTGGCGTTTCAAACTGGACCATGACCAGCCGATCGTCTGGACCGACCTGATCCGCGGCGACCAGCGCTTCGACCCGAAATTGCTGTCCGACCCGGTCATCCGCCGCGCCGATGGCAGTTGGCTGTACATGCTCCCCTCGGTCATCGACGATATCGCCATGGGCGTCACCCATGTCCTGCGCGGGGAAGATCATGTCTCCAACACCGCAACCCAGATCCAGATGTTCACGGCCTTGGGTGCACAACTCCCGGCCTTCGCCCATGAAGCGCTGCTGACCGGCAGCGAGGGCAAGCTGTCCAAGCGCCTCGGCTCGCTGGGCGTCGCCCATTTCCGCGACATCGGCCTCGAAGCGATCAGCGTCGCATCCCTGCTCGCACGCCTCGGAACATCGCAGCCGGTCGAGCCTTTCGCCGACATGGCGCCGCTGATCGCGCATTTCGACTTCGCCCATTTCGGCCGCGCCCCCGCGCGTTTCGACGAAGCCGAACTGGCGACCCTCAACCAGAAGATCGTCCATCTGCTCCCCTATGAAGCGGTGGCCGATCGTCTGCCCGAAGGCGTGGACGCCGTGGCATGGGCTGCGATCCGTCCCAATCTGGAAACCGTCGCCGGCGCAGCCGACTGGTGGCGCATCGTCACCGGCCCGATCACTGCCCCCGCAGTGGCGGAGGACGATCGCGATTTCCTCGCCAGCGCGCAGCGCATCCTCTCCGACACGCCGTTCGATGCCGACATCTGGCGCACGCTGACCAACGCGCTGAAGGAAGAGACGGGCCGCAAGGGCAAGACGCTCTTCCTCCCCCTGCGCCGCGCTCTGACAGGTCTGGACCACGGCCCCGACATGGCCCAGCTTCTGCCACTGATCGGCAGGGATGAGGCGTTGGTGCGGCTTCAGGCCTGAGCCTGTCGAAGGGCCTGGCATGACGGAAGAGGGTATGGCGATTAACGACCAAGAAATGGACGTCCGGCTGTTATTTTGACCCGCCCCATAGCAGTCACCCCAGCGAAGGCTGGGGTCTCAGGCGGTAGTAGAATGAGGCCGGCCGCCTAGAGCTATCTGGTAACGGGGTGCGTGCCTGCCTGAGATGCCAGCTTTCGCTGGCATGACGATGAGGGGCGACTAACGGTCAGAAGCGGACATGTTCCCCCTCCCGTTTACGGGAGGGGGCTAGGGGGTGGGCTGGACGTCGCGACAGCCCACCCCGCTGCGACTAACGCGCTGCGCGCGCAAGTCTCGCTGCCCCTCCCGCAAGCGGGAGGGGAATGGCAAGAAACCACCCATGTATGCCATTCCCTAAACGTCCTCTCCTTCCGCTTGATTTGCGGTTGAGATGGCGGTTCCTCCTATTTCCCTTCCAAAATAGGGATTGGCCTGATCTGTCCTGCAATATGGACCAGTCTGCCCTGCACCGTCGCGCCCGCCCGCATGCGCCCTTCCCACAGGAACGCACCTGTGACCTATCCAGCGCTTCCCCGCCGCGTGGCCGTCGCGTCCTCATGACCCAACACGCGCAGCTCCGGCGCGTCGGCGGCGTATGGTCGTCGCCAATCCGGCTCAAAGGCGTGAAAATACGCCATCATCGACGGTGTGAACTTTGGTGCCATGACCCTGTCGGTCGAATCCGTGACCTTTTCAGGCCCGCAGCGCGTCCAGCGCCTTGCCCACGGCCGCAATGCCCTCGGGGGAGGCCGCGAATCCCATATGGGTGCAATCCACCTCGATCGCCTTGTCGCGCTCGCCGGCCCGGCCGCGCGAACATTCGGGCAGGATCACGCCGTCTCGCTTCGACCACAGGGCCACGGTCGGCACTGGCGGCTTGGCTTCGCGGGTGCAGGGGAAGGGCGGGCGGTCGACGGGAAAGCCCGACACCAGCTGATAGAGTCGCCAGGCATGATTGGCACGCGGATCGCCGGAAAAGGGCGTACCCATCGTCACCACGCCGCTCACCTTGTGGCGTGCGAACTTGGCATATTCACGCGCATACAGCCCGCCCAGACTCCAGCCGATCAGCGTCACCGGTGCGCCGCTCTGCTTGCGAATCGCGTCCACCCGCCGGTCGATCTTGTCCAGGCTGTCGGGCTTCGGTCCAAAATTGCGGCCCATGCCCCAGTCATGCGCGTCGTAACCGGCCGCGTTCAAAATATCGCGCAGCCAGCCCATGCGCTGTTCCGACGCCATCAGGCCGGGGATCAGCAATATGCTGCGTCCGTCGCCCCGCATCTGTCCGGCCAGCAGGGCGGCCTGCGCCCGCGTCCGCTTCAGGTCGAACGGCACGCTCAGATTGCCCAGCAACTGCTGCAAAGGCGGACGCTGCGCCGCGCGCGGTCCGGGCGCGAGGCGATCTTTCCAGAAACTGCTGACAGCTTGAGCGTAAGGCGGCACGACGATGATGATCCCTGACCCCCGCCACAGGTTTCGCGTCGGGAAACGATGACATTATCGTGACAACGCGGGGTGCGTCTATGGGTTTCGCCTCAGGCGATCAACGGTTCGTCGTTTGTGACAGTGACTTGTTGAGGGTCTTAAGGGGCGAGCGGCGACGTCTGGCTCACCGCCGCGCCCTCGGTCCCGCGCAATTCCCGCGGTTCCAGGATCGCCGCCGTCTCGATCAGGTCCAGCGCACGCCGCGCCTCCAGATAGCGGCGGGTATATTGCATCCAGCGGTCCGCCGCCGCACGGCCCGGCATCCGCTCCACTTCGGCCAGCGCCGCGCTGACCCGGCCGCCGTCGATATAGCGCAACGCCCGGTCCATCGCGACCTGTGGCCTGGGGGAAGGAGTGGAGGCTTTGCGGATGGTGATCAGTTCGCGCGCCTCATGCTCCAGCGCGTCCCACCATCCGGCATCAACCGGGGGCGTCGTCAACTGGCCCGACACGTCCATCAGCCCGCCGCGCAAATCGGCCAGCGTGATCGGCTCGCGCGCGGCGTTGATGATGGCGGCGACGGCACGCGGCTGGGCCTGGCCGAAGCGCAACCGCAACTGCCCCTCGATATAGCCGAGCGGCGTGCCGTTATCGAGCGCACGGCGCGCGGCAAAGGCGACCAGCAACCCTTCGGCCCGCGCCGCATTGCCCGACGCGGCCTGTGCTTCGACTGTGATGCGGTTCAGCCGTTCCTCCAGCTGGATGACGCGCCCGTCCAGCATCTGCGCGGCATCGGCGGTCAGGGGGCGGGCGGCCACGGCCGGGTTGCCTGCTCCGATCAGGCCCTGCACTGGCGCAGGCGTGGCCGGCTGAGGCTGTTGGTCGCCCCAGCGGCGCTGGATCTGCGGCCAGGCCCAGACGGTCAGCACGACGCCCAGCGCAAAGGCCAGCAGGGTCAGGATCAGCAGCGGCAACAGGCTGCGCCGACGCGCGGGCGGCGGTCCGGCGCCGATCGTGCCGACCCCATCCTCGTCGTTCATGCGGACCCTTTCGTCTGTCATTGCCCCGTCATTCGCACAATCGAAGGGCAAGGGCCAGCATCTCGTCATCGCGCGGCGAATGGGGGAACTGCCCGCTGGCCCAGCCATTGCCGCACGCGGCCAATGTCGCCGCGCTGATCGCCACGATATGCAGGCTTTTTCGTCCTTCCCGCCTGATCTGTTCCGCCAGCCGTGCGGCCGCGCGCGGCGAATGGACCAGCAAGATCGACCCGGGTACCGCGTCGGCGATCAGCGCCGGATCGGGTGGCAGGGCGGTCATGCCGTACACCGCGATCCGCGTCATATCGAGCGGCCCTGTCTCCATCGGCGCAACCGTCGTACCTGCCAGATGCAGCACCCGGCCATGCCCGTCGGCCGCGATCCGCGCCGCTATTGCACTGCCGTCGCTATCGCCGGCAATGACCGTGGGAAATCCGGCCTCCGCCAATGCCTGCGCCGTGGTGGCGCCCACCGCATAAGCGGGCAGGCCGCGATAATGCAGCAGCGCCGGCCCGGCGAACGCCACGCCATTGGCGCTGGTCAGCAGCAGCACGTCGAAATCCTCCGGAACCGGTGGCGCCCAGTCGATCGGCTGGGGCGCGAACAGCGGATGCACCCGCGCGTCCATGCCCAGCGCCGCCGCTTTGGCCGCCGTCCTGCCCGCCGCCGGTTCGGGGCGCAGGATCAGGACGCGTCTCACCCCTCGAATAGCGCGCGCAGCGCCGGGCTGGCCCGCTCCAGCAGTGCTTGCCCGATCGCTTCCGCTGCTGCTTCGTTGGCACGCCCCAGTTGTGCTTCCTCGCGCACCGTTTCCTGCCCATCCGGGCTGATGATCTCGGCGATCAGATACAGCCCGTCAGCCTCCACCCGCGCCAATGCCGCGATCGGCGAGTGGCAGGTGCCGCCCAGCCCCTTCAGCACCCCGCGCTCGGCCATCACCGCGTCGAACGTGTCGAGATCGTTGATCGCCGCCAGCGCCGCGACCACAGCATCGTTGGCAGCCAGCGTCTCGATCCCCACCGCACCTTGTGACGGCGCCGGCAGCATCAGGTCGATCGGAATCGTCGTACCGACATCGTGCTGGTCCAGCCGGTCCAGCCCCGCCGCCGCCAGCAAAGTCGCATGCACCTCGCCCGCTTCCAGCTTGGCCAGCCGCGTGGCGACATTGCCGCGAAACAGGGTGATTGTCGCATCGGGCCTCAGTCGCTTCACCTGCGCGGCGCGGCGCGGCGAACTCGTCCCCACCAGAGGATTGGCCGGCAGCGCGTCGAAATTCGCCACCCCGACCAGCCGGTCGCGCACATCCGCGCGCGGCAGCATGGCAGCGATATGAAAGGCGTCGGGGCGCAGTGTCTCCACATCCTTCATGCTATGCACCGCAAAGTCGATCTCGCCCGCCACCAGCGCCCGGTCCAGTTCCTTGGTCCACAGCGCCTTGCCGCCGATATCGGCCAGCGCGCGGTCCTGTATCCGGTCGCCGCTGGTCTGCACGGTGACGATCTGCACGGCACCCTCCGCCCAGCCATGGACGGCGCACAGGGCGCGTGCGGTCATATGGGCCTGGGCCAGTGCCAGGGGCGATCCTCTGGTGCCGAGGCGCAACGGTCGATCAGTGAAAAGCATATGCGGCTTGCTCTAATGGCCGTGGGCATTAGATGGAAGCGACAATGACCATCATCCTCGGCCTGGAATCGAGCTGCGACGAAACCGCGGCGGCGCTTGTGACGGCCGATGGCCGAATCCTGGCGCATCGCCTCGCCACGCAGGAGGAGGCGCACCGCCCCTATGGCGGCGTCGTCCCCGAAATCGCTGCCCGCGCCCATGTGGAGGCGCTCGCGCCATTGATTGAAGCGGCACTGGCGGACGCAAAGATGACGCTGGCCGATGTGGACGTGATCGCCGCGACCGCCGGCCCCGGCCTGATCGGCGGCGTCATGGTCGGCCTCGTCACCGGCAAGGCGCTGGCGCATGCGGCGGGCAAGCCGCTGGTCGCGGTCAACCATCTGGAAGGCCACGCGCTTTCGCCCCGGCTCGCCGATCCTTCGCTGAAATTCCCCTATCTGCTGCTGCTCGTGTCGGGCGGCCATTGCCAATTGCTCCATGTGAAGGGGCCGGGCGACTATGCGCGCCTCGCCACCACGATCGACGATGCGGCCGGCGAAGCCTTCGACAAGACCGCCAAGCTGCTGGGCCTCGGCTATCCCGGCGGCCCGCGCGTGGAAAAGGCGGCGGCGCAGGGCAATGCCAAAGCCGTTCCCCTGCCGCGCCCGCTGGTCGGCACGGCCGAACCGCATTTCTCCTTCGCCGGCCTCAAAAGCGCGGTGATGCGCGCCGTCCAGTCCGGCCAATATGCGACCGAAGACATCGCCGCGTCGTTCCAGCAGGCAGTGATCGACTGCCTGATCGACCGTACCCGCCGCGCGCTGGCGACAAGCGATGGCGTCACCGCGCTCGTCGTGGCGGGCGGCGTGGCCGCCAACCAGCCGATCCGCACCGCACTCGAAAAGCTGGCTGCGACCCATGATCTGCCGTTCGTCGCGCCGCCGCTCTGGCTGTGCACCGACAATGCGGCGATGATCGCCTGGGCCGGGGCGGAGCGCTTTGCGGTGGGGCTGGTCGACGATCTGACGGTTCCCGCCCGACCGCGCTGGCCGCTCGACCCTGCGGCGGAAAAGGCGCGTGGAGCAGGAGTGAAAGCATGAAGGCTGGAGTCATAGGGGCAGGTGCCTGGGGCACGGCGCTGGCGCAATTGCTGGCCAGCGACGGCCGCCCGGTCGCCCTGTGGGCGCTGGAGCCCGATGTCGTGGATGCGATTAATCGCACCCATGAAAATCCGCTCTACCTCGCCAATATTCCGCTCTCGCCCTCGATTGCGGCGACGGGCAGCATGGCCGATCTGTCGGATTGCGACCTGCTGCTGGTGGTCAGCCCCGCCCAGCATCTGCGCAGCGTCGTCGCGCAAGCGCCGGCCGGCGTCCCGCTCGTCCTCTGTTCGAAGGGTATAGAGGCCGGCACCAGCCTGCTCATGTCGCAGGTCGCGCAGGAGGCGCAGCCGACCTCGCCCATCGCCGTCCTGTCCGGCCCCACCTTCGCCCATGAAGTGGCGAAGGGCCTGCCGACCGCCATCACCCTGGCCTGCGAAGACCGCGACCTGGGCCAGCGCTTGGCCGCCCGGATCGCCCGACCAGCCTTCCGTCCCTATCTGTCGGACGATGTCATCGGCGCGGAGATCGGCGGCGCGGTCAAGAATGTGCTGGCCATCGCCTGCGGTGTTGCGGAAGGCGCTGGCCTTGGCCTCAATGCCCGCGCGGCGTTGATCAGCCGAGGCTTTGCCGAAATGACCCGCTTCGGCCTGGCGCGGGGCGCGCGGGCCGAAACGCTGGGCGGGCTGTCGGGACTGGGCGACCTTGTCCTCACCTGTTCCTCCACCAATTCGCGCAACTTTTCCCTCGGCAAGGGGCTGGGCGAGGGGGGAAGCGCCGCCGACCTCTTGTCCAACCGCCGCACCGTGGCGGAAGGGGCCTTTACCGCCCCCGTGCTGCGCGATGCCGCCCGTGCGGCTGGCGTCGAAATGCCGGTGGTGGAGGCGGTCTGCGCCCTGCTGACCGAAGCTGCGCCGCTGGCGCAGGTCATCGACGCGCTGCTCGCCCGGCCGCTGCGCCCTGAATAACCCGTCGCGCTGCCGCCGCATTGCGCCTACAACGACCAGATATAGCAACAGAGAATGACACAAGGGGTTCATAGTTCGTTGGCGACAGAGGCGTCCCCATCCAAGGATCAGGATGATATCGCCGCTCTGGCCAAGGGCGGGCGGACCAATATCTTCGGTTTCCTGCTGCGGCTGGCCGCGCGCCTGCCGTTCCTGTTCATCGCGGGTCGCTGGTATGGTGCCGAAGCGCTTGGCCGCTTCGCCTATGCCGTGCTGGTGGTGGAGTTCGTCGCCCAGATCGCGACGCTGGGCCTGAAGCGCGGCCTTGCCGGCGCATTGTCGCAGACGGAGCGGCCGCATAATCATGTCGTGACAGACGCGATGGTCGTGACCCTGCTCGCGGCCTTGCTGGGTTCTGCGATCCTCATCGCCTTTCCGCAGGCAATGTTCCCCAACAGCAGCATCAACGGCCTCGACCGGTTGCTGGCGCTGGTGGTAATCGGCGTGGCGGGATCGGACGTGGCGCTGGCCGCTTGCGCCTATCGCTTCGATGTCGGCGCGACCGTCCGGGCGCGGTCCATCATCGAACCCTGGACGATCAGCATCGGCGCCTTCGCTTTTGCTTTCTATTCGACCCGCGACGGCCTCATCCTTTCCTATGCCGTGTCGATGATCGCCGCCTTCGTCGCCTCGATCATTCCGATGATCCGCCATTATGGCCTGCCCACCGGCTGGCGTCCCGATCCGGGCCGGCTCTGGCGCCTCGCCCGCCGCAACCTGCCGCTGGCGGCGGCGGATGGTGTCGAATGGGGGTCGCGCCGGCTCGACATGGCAATCCTTGGCCTGTTCGTCAGCCCGGCGGTGATCGGCATCTATTATGTCGCGCAGCAGGTCGCGTCGCTGCCGCAAAAATTGAAAACCAGCTTCGACCCGATTCTCGGCCCGGTCATCACCCGCAACCTCGCCGAAAACAATCTGGCCGCCATCGCCAAGCAGGTCAGCCAGGTCGGCTTCTGGATCATCGCGGCGCAGGCGGGCATCGCGCTGGCGCTCGGCATCCCCGGCGAAGCGGTGATGGGTCTGGTCGGCCCGCATTTCGTGGGCGGCACCGGCGCGCTCGCTTTCCTGCTGTTGGCCGAAGTCGTCGCGGCCACGGCGGTCGTCAGCGAATCCGCGCTGGTCTATATCGCCCGTCATCGCAACCTCATGATCTCGCTCATCATGATCGGCTTGCAGGCGGCCTTCAGCTTCGCCCTCATCCTGCTCGGCCGCGACCTGAAGCTGGACGATATGTGGATCGCTGCCGCGCCCGCTCTGGCCCTTTGTCTGGCGCTCGGCGTCAGCGCTTTCGTCAAGGCGCGCCTGTTGTCCCGCCTGCTCGACGCACCGATCAACGCCTGGCGCTGGCCGCTGCTGAGCGCGGCGGGCGTGGCCTGCATCGTCGGTGCCGGCTTCGTCGCCTTGCCCGCGCGTTTCGAATGGGTCGAACTGGCGGTCGGCGTCTGGGCGATATTGGGCGCTTACGGCCTCGTTATCTGGCGCTGGGGCTTCGGCTCCGACGACCGCGCCCTGTTCCGCAAGCAGAAGCCGGCATAAAAAAGGCCCGCCTCTCATTGGAGAGGCGGGCCTTTTATTCAGCTCAGGCGAACAGCGTGTCGCGGATCACGCCCAGATCTTCCTCCGGCCGCGCGCCCCAGTGGGAGATGACCTCGGCGGCGGCGGCGGCGCCCAGCGCCAACGCATCCTCGACGCTGCGACCGTCGATATGGGCGGCCAGGAAGCCCGCAGCGAACAGGTCGCCCGCGCCGGTCGTGTCGATAATCTGCGCGACCGGGGCGGCCGGCGCTTCATGGCGCACGCCATCGACGATGGCGACCGCGCCCTTTTCACTGCGGGTCGACACCAGCACCGGCACCTTGTCGGCGAAGCGGGCCAGCGCCTTGTCGAAATCATCGACCTCCGCCAACGACTGAATCTCGCCCTCGTTCGAAAAGAGGATGTCGATCAGTCCCTGTTCGATCAGGTCGATGAAGTCGGCGCGATGGCGGTCGATCACGAAATTGTCGGACAGGGTGAAGGCGACCTTGCGACCGGCGCCATGGGCGGCCTCGATCGCGGCGCGCATCGCGGCGCGCGGCTGGGCCGGATCCCACAAATAGCCTTCCAGATACAGGATGCCGGCCGAGCGGATCATGTCCAGATCCAGCGCCGCTTCGGGCAGGAATTGCGAGGCACCCAGGAAGGTGTTCATGGTCCGCTGCGCATCCGGCGTCACCAGGATCAGGCAACGTGCGGTCGGTATGTCGCCCTGCACCGCCGGCGTGTCGAACCGGATGCCCAGCGCATGGACGTCATGCGCGAAGACCGCGCCCAGCTGATCGTCATTGACCTGACCGATGAAGCCGCACTTCTTGCCCAGCGCGGCCAGACCCGCCAGCGTGTTTGCGGCCGATCCGCCGCTGATTTCCTTGGCCTGGCCCATGTCGGCATAGAGCGTCTCGGCCATGTCGGCGTCAATCAGCTGCATCCCACCCTTGGTCAGGGCATGTTGCGCCAGAAAGGCGTCGTCGCTGCGGGCGATCACGTCGACGATGGCGTTGCCGATCGCGACGACATCCAAAGTGGGGGCAGAAGCGGTCACGCACTATCCTTAGTCTGATGAAGAAATAAAATTTCACGGCCTTTACCGGTCCGGCCAGTGCCATGCAACTTTCGCCTGCAACGCTGGTGATTGACCTGATGGTCGGGCGGTAGGATAGCTGGATGATGGTCCTGACCGCTGCCCTGCGCGCTTTCCCTTCCATCTTCCGCGGTGCGGCGCTGCGCCTGCTGGTCAAGACGATCATCCTGACGTTGCTGCTCTTTGCCGGGCTGGCGAGCGCCTTCTGGTTCGGCTTCCACGCGCTGCGGCTGCATTTTGGCTGGGGCGGCGGCGGAGGCTGGGGCAATTGGGGTGAGGCAACGGCGACCGCGCTGCTGATGGTGGCGTCCGGCTGGCTGCTGTTCCGGGCCACGGCGATGGCGGTGATGGGCCTGTTCGCCGACGATATTATCGAGGCGGTCGAGCGGGACGATTATCCCCATGTCACGGCGCGCCCGGTCGGCTGGGCGCGCAGCCTGCGCTTTGCCTGTCGTTCGGTCGCCCGGACCATCGGCTGGAACCTGCTCGCGCTGCCCGCCTATATCCTGCTGCTGGTGACGGGGGTGGGCACGGTCGGGTTGTTCCTGGCGCTCAACGCCTATCTGCTCGGCCGCGACATGGCCGACATGGTGGAGCCGCGTCATCCCACCCTCCCGCCGTTGTCGCGCAGCAGCCGGTGGCTCATGGGCCTCGTTTCGGCGCTTCTGTTCATGGTGCCGGTCGCCAACCTGCTTGCGCCGATCTTCAGCGCAGCTATGGCGGTCCACATGCTGCTGGGCCGAAAGACGATATCATGAAGACCCTCCGTTCGGGCCTCACATCCCTGCTGGCTCTGCCGCTGGCCGCCTGTGGCGCCGGGACGGTCGTGCCCCCCGCCCGGCCGATCGCGCCGCCGCCCGGACCGCCGGCCAGCGCCTTCATGAAGCAGGGACCGCTGATGGGCAGCGACGCCCGGCGACTGACCCAGATGTTCGGCCAGCCCCGGCTCGACATTCGCGAGACGACCGTGCGCAAATTGCAGTTCGCCAATGGCCGCTGCATCCTCGACGCCTATCTCTACGCGCCCGCGCGCGGCAAGGAACCGGTCGTCACCCATGTCGACGCGCGCAGCCCGACCGGCACCGACGTCGATCCGGCCGCCTGCGCCACGGCATTGCAGGCAAAATAAGCAGGCGGCAAAGTTCACACCGTTGCCGGGCTTTTTCGCCCCGAAGCGCTCGCAACGCGCTCCCGAGGCTTCCCCAAGGCTTTACCAAGGCTTCCGCAAAGCGTGCGCGCCTGCGCCCGTGATGGCCGCTGTGGGCGGGAGGGGAAAAGCCGCGTCATCATTGAGGATAGATCAGAGCAAATCCTACATTGGAAGGATTTCGTCGCCTGACTTTATGCCCCTCCCGTTAACGGGAGGGGGAACACGCCGGCTCTCCGCTACCCCGCCAGCTTCCCGATCGCCCAGGTCGCCGCTTCCGCCACGACCGCATCCTCATCCCCGACCAGCGCCTCCAGCCGCGCCAGGAACCGCCTGTCGCCGCTGTTCCCTGCCGCGATGGCGGCGTTCCGCACCATCCTGTTGCGGCCGATGCGCTTGATCGGGGAGCCGGAGAAAATCTCGCGGAAGGTCGCGTCGTCCAGATCGAGCAGGTCGCCGATCGCT
Organism: Sphingobium sp. WCS2017Hpa-17; assembly: GCF_031843765.1. NCBI lineage: Bacteria > Pseudomonadati > Pseudomonadota > Alphaproteobacteria > Sphingomonadales > Sphingobiaceae > Sphingobium > Sphingobium sp. WCS2017Hpa-17. The sequence continues at coordinate 85,320 of NZ_JAVTIV010000009.1, read as the reverse complement.
GGCGCAGCCAACTCCGCCCGGCCGATAAACGCCTTGTTCGCCGCCGCATGGTCGGCAAACTTGTTCCATGGACAGACCGACAGGCAATCGTCGCAACCATAGACACGGTTGCCGATGCCGGCGCGCAACTCTTCCGGGATCGGCCCCTTAAGTTCGATCGTGAGGTAGGAGATGCAACGGCGTGCATCGACCACATAGGGGGAGGGGAAGGCGTCGGTGGGGCAGGCGTTCAGGCAGGCGCTGCAACTGCCGCAATGGTCGCGCTCGCCGCCATCGGGTTCCAGCGCCATTTCGGTGTAGATGGCGCCCAGGAACAGCCAGCTGCCATGGTCGCGGCTGACCAGATTGCTATGCTTGCCCTGCCAGCCAAGACCCGCGCCCTGCGCCAGCGGCTTTTCCATGACGGGCGCTGTATCCACGAACACCTTCAGCGCACTCGGTTGCTGCTCCACCAGCCAGCGGGCCAGCGCCTTCAACGCCTTCTTGACGACGTCATGATAATCCTTGCCCTGCGCATAGACCGAAAAGCGCGCCCGGTCCGGCACGTCGGCCAGCGCCAGCGGATCGCGCCCCGGCGCATAGCTCATCCCCAGCATGATGACGCTGCGCACATCGGGCCACAGCCCTTTGGGCGATCCGCGCTGCTCGGCCCGGTCCTCCATCCACAGCATCTCGCCATGATGACCCGCGTCCAGCCATTGCCGCAGCCGTTCCCCGGTCTTGGGCGCAACATCGGCGGGCGCGATGCGGCAGGCGGCAAAGCCCAGCCGCGCCGCTTCCGCCTTCAGGCGCTGTTCCAAGGTTTCTATAGGCACGGGCACGGGTCCAGACTATCAGGGCGGGATGATCGGCGACATAACGGCCTCATCCCCCGCCTCCATCCCGGCCTATGCCGTCGAGGGGCATGGGCTTGTCAAGACATTCGGCAGTTTCCGCGCAGTGGATGGCATCGACATCGCAGTGCCGGCGGGCGCCATCTATGGCGTGTTAGGCCCCAATGGCGCGGGCAAGACGACGCTGCTGCGCACACTGCTCGGCATCATCGACCCGGATGAGGGGCATCGCACCCTGCTGGGCGAGGATCAGCCACTGCGCATGGCGGCGCAGGTCGGCTATCTGCCGGAAGAGCGTGGCCTCTATCCCTCGATGAAGGCATTCGAAGCGATCGCCTTCATGGGCGCGCTGCGCGGTCTGCCGCTGAAGATCGGGCGTGAGCGGGCGAAGGCGATGCTCGACCGGCACGGGATGGGGGCGTCGATCGAAAAACCGATCCGCCAATTGTCCAAGGGCATGGCCCAGACGGTGCAACTATTCGGCACCATCGTCCACGAACCGCGCCTGATCGTGCTGGACGAGCCCTTTTCCGGCCTCGACGCGATCAATCAGGAGAAGCTGGAGGCGCTGATCCGCGAGCAGGCTCGCAATGGCGTCACCATCCTCTTTTCCACCCATGTCATCGCCCATGCCGAACGACTGTGCGAGCGGATCGCCATCGTCGCGGGCGGGCGCATCCGGTTCGAAGGGACGCCGGGCGATGCACGCGATCGCTTGCGATCGCAGGTGCGGCTGCGCACGCGGGCCAGCGACGGGACGTGGCGCCGTGCTTTGCCGGCCGACACGATGGCGGAGGAGGGGACATGGCATTTCGCCCTGCCCGATGAAGGGATCGAGCCGCTGTTGCGCGCGCTGATCGACGGACAGGCGGGGATCGAGAGCCTGTCGATCGAGCGGCCCGGCCTGCATGACGCCTTCGTCGCGATTGCAGGCGAAGCGGCAGCGCGACAAATGGGCGAAGACCGGCAGGAGGAACAGCCATGATGCAATTGTGGCGCGCCGCCTATGTCATCGCCCGGCGGGACTTCACCGCGGTGGTGCTATCCCGCACTTTCATCCTGTTCCTGCTGGGGCCATTGCTGCCGATTCTGATCGGCTTCGCCTTTGGCGGTCTGGGCGACAAGATCAGCAGCACTGACCTGCGCCCGATCGTAGGCGTCGCCATGTCGGCGGCGGACAGCGCCGCGCTGCAACGGTCGCATGACCGGCTGGCCGAGCGGATGGGGGACCAGACGCTGCCGCGCCTGCGCATTGTGCCGGCTACGCCAGCCCCGCGCATCCAACTGGCCCGGCCCGATTCGGAAGTGGTGGCGATTCTCTCCGGATCGCTCGCGCGCCCGGTGCTGACCGGCAAGGTGGAGGATCTGGACAAATTACAGGGCGATATCAGCCTGCTCTCCACCGCCGCGCTGGCCGAGCGGACGCTGACCTTCGTGACGGTGGATCGGCAGGAAGTGACCACCAGTCTTGGCGCGCAGGCGCAGGCGCGACTGCTGATCGGCCGGGTGGCGCAGGTGGTGATGTTCTTCCTCACCATCCTGCTCGCGGGCATGATCCTGTCCAATCTGGTCGAGGAAAAGACGAACAAGATCATCGAGATATTGGCCGCGGCCGTACCGATCGACGCGATCTTCCTGGGCAAGCTGATGGCGATGCTGGCGATGAGCTTCGTCGGCATCGCCTTCTGGGGCGGCACGGCCTTCGCCATTTTCCTGGCGCTGCATGGCGGGGGCGGGCCGTTGCCGGCGCCGGCGGTGGGCTGGCCGCTCTTCCTGCTGCTGGCGGTGCTCTATTTCGCCATGGCCTATACGCTGCTCGGCTCGCTGTTCCTGGGCATCGGTGCGCAGGCCGCGACGGTGCGCGAAGTGCAGACGCTCAACATGCCGATCACCATGGCGCAGATGCTGATCTTCTTCTTCGCCAGCTATGCCGTCGACCATATGGGTTCCCCGGCGGAGGTCGCCGCCTGCATCTTCCCGTTCAGCTCGCCCTTCGCCATGATCGCACGCGCGGCGCAGGACGGGGCGGTGTGGCCGCATCTGGTTGCGCTCATCTGGCAGGCGGCGTTCGTGGCGCTCATCATCCGGGTCGGCGTGCTGCTGTTCCGCCGCCATGTGATGCAGTCGGGCGGGCGCTGGTGGAAGCGGTTGTTCAGGCCCGCGACAGGCTGAACCCGCTATGCCGCCTGTCATGGATAGGCGGCATTTTCTGGGTGGCGTCATGACTGGCGCCGTGGGAATCGCGCTCTGGCAGATGATGCCGGAACGGGCGGAGGCGGCCTATCCCTTTGCGCTCAGCGATGCGGAATGGAAGAAGCGGCTCAGCCCCTGGGCTTATAAGGTGCTGCGTCAGCAGGCGACCGAGTTCCCCGGCTCCAGCCCGCTCAATCGCGAACATCGCGCCGGCACCTTCGCCTGTGCCGGCTGCGAACAGAAATTGTTCAGTGCAAAGACCAAGTTCGACAGCGGCACCGGCTGGCCGAGCTTCTGGGCGGCACTGCCCGGCGGGGTCGGCACCAGCCGCGACCTTGGCCTGGGCGAAATCCGGACGGAAGTGCATTGTGCGCGTTGTGGCGGGCATCTGGGCCATGTCTTCGACGATGGGCCGCGTCCGACAGGCAAGCGTTACTGCATGAACGGCGTGGCGATGCGGTTCAGTCCGGCCTGATCCGCCAGATGCGCAGCGGGGCCTTGGCGGGAACGGGTTCCAGCCAGCCTGGCGCCTTGCCCTGCGCCAGTTGCGCCGCCAGCCCCTTGCCATTTTCCTGTCCATAGAGGCGATATTCGGTCAGCCCGTCGCAGGTGACGATATAGCGGGCGCTGGTCTGGCCGATGACGATGCGGGCCTGATCCGGCGCATCGACAAAGCCTTCGATCACGGCGGTGATGCCGGCCGCATTGCGATGATGGGCGGTGCCGATGACGCTGTGGCGCGTCTGGACAAGGATGTCGGGGCCAAGGTCGAGCGGGGTGAACAATGTGCTGGCCGGCAAGGCCTTGAGCGGCGCCAGCACGGACGCGGCGCGGCAATTGGCGCTGGCCGCCTTGGCAGGCTCGGGCTTGGCTGCAATGGCCACCCAGGCGGCGCATAGCCCGGCGGGCGTCAGCAGCACCAGCGCGACCGATCCCAGCACGCGCACCAGCGCCATATGCGACGCCTGCGCCCTGCGGAACAGGCTCAGCAACAGCCAGGCGATGCCGGGCAGGGCAAAGACATGGGCGACCGACAGCGCCCGCATCACCAGCAACGACATCAAAGTCGCGCCGACCAGCAGCAATAGCAGCGTCAACCAGCGCATCCGCGCTTCGGCATGGGCTTGCCGTGCGGCCATCAGGCTGGCGCCAAGGCCCAGCAGCGGCGGGAGAAGGATGACGCCCTGCATCGACAGGCTCTGTTCCCAGATCGGTCGGCCTTCCATCACTTGCAGATACCAGAGGCGGTAGGCGACCGGGCCGAGCGCGGCGAAGGGATCGCCTGACAGGCAGGGTCCGCCGGTGACGAGGAAGGTCGCGATCGCCGCGCCGCCGCCGATCGCGGCGATCAGGAAACGGGACCGGGCGGTCGCGGTGCCGATCAGCCGGGCCGCAATCGTCGTCGCCAGCGCGAATGCCACCAGCGGCCAGAGATAGACGAAGGACAGGGCATCGCACTGGCGCGCGATCAGCGCCTGCGGCCCGCGCAACAGGGCGAGCAGCAGCAATGCGCCACCGCCCAGCGTAACGGCAAAGCCGATAAAGCGTGGCGCCTGATCGCGCGCATGCCAGTGACGCAGCGCGAAGGTAGCGGCGAACAGCGCGCCATAGGGCAGCGCCTCACTCGAAATCTGGAGCCAGAGGGCGAGCGCAAGGCCCGCGACGATGCCGCCGCGCAGCGGTCGCGCGTCGATCGCGCCACACAGCGCCAGCGCCGCCAGCATGATCTGCCAGCCATGATGGTCGATGCGCAGCGGGGTGAATTGCACCAATATGCTGGGGCTGGTCAGCAGCAGCGCCACGCTCAGCAAGGCGATGCCGCTGCCGGCCACACGGCGCGCGGCGACGAACAGGGCGGCGGTCAGGCCGCCCAGCAGCAGCAGCGGCACGGTGGCGCAGGCGACCAGTTCCGCGCCGGACGCGCCGATCATCGGCGTGAGCAGCAGCATCAGCGCCGCGATCGGCATGTCAACAATACGCGACCAGTGCATCGGACCGCCGACCGGCGGGTTCACCCGATGCTGGCTGACGTCCCAGAAGGCCTGCCCGCCGATCCAGTCGCGTACCTGCGCCAATCGCATCGCATCATCGGGATCGCGAAAACCCAGCGCCGGCAGATCAGCCCGGAACAGCCACAGCATCGCCATGCTGCACAGCAGCCACAGCAGCAGCGCCCACAGCGCGGCGCGTGGCGCGTCAGGCTTTCCCAAATAGGCCATATTTGCGGATCGCATAGACGGACAGGAAGCTGACCGGCACCGACAGCAGCTTGGCGAACGCCGGGGCGACGCCGACGGCGCTCAGTGCGCCGACTAGCGCCATGGTGATGCCCATGCCGATCGCGGCGCTGACGACGAAGCCGATGCGCTGCACATGGGTCGGGCCGCCCGCCAGATCAAAGACGAAGCGGACGGAAATGACCCAATGGACGATCAGGCCGACCAGATAGCCGCCCAGCGCGGCGATCATCGGCGCGGCACCGCCATGGTCCAGTATCAGGAAGGTGGCGAAGTCGCATGCCAGCGCAGCGATGCTGGCCAGCAGATAGCGGGCGAACATCAGCCGGGCCAGCAGCGCGCCGATCCGCGCCGCCATGGTCGTCAGGCGGCCTTCAGCCGCGATGGCACGGCGCGCACGCTGGACAGGGCGGCCTGCGTATCGGCATCCTGGCCCTCGTCGCCGGCCTCATGATATTCGGCATCCTCATTGACCTGCCATACGTCATGGATGCGGGCGCCCGCGACGATATTGCGCACTGTCAGCATCGCCGTCATCATTGCATGGTCCTGATTATTATAGCGGTGCATGCCGTTGCGGCCGACCAGATGCAGCGTAGGATAACGTGCCTCCAGTTCGCTGCGCATCGCCAGCACATTGGCGGCATAGTCGTCGTCATAGACCGGATAGGCCTTTTCCTGCCGCACCACCGCGCCGCCGACGACATCGTCGGCTTTGCAGAGGCCAAGCTGGCCCATTTCGCGGGTGGCGAGTGCGATCAGATCGGCATCCGACGCCGACCACAGGCCATCGCCCTCGAAACAAAAATATTCCAGGCCCACGCAAGCGAGCGAGGGATCGGGCACCATCTCGGGCGACCAGCTGCGGAAATTCTGAATACGGCCGACCTGCACCTTGCTGTCATGGATATAGATCCAGTTGTCGGGGAAGATATCCTCCCCCTTCACCATCAGCGCCACGGTCAGGAAGTCGCGATATTTGAGGTCCATCGCCTGCGGCAGGCTGTCGGGCAGCGGATGAATACGGCCGGCCAGTTCGCGCATGGGCGCCGACGAGATGACATGGGCAGCGTCGATCGTGACATCGCCGTCCGGTCCGGTCGCGATCAGCCGCCACCGGTCGTTCGCCTTATCCTCTTCCAGCCGCTTGAAGCTGTGCGCCATCAGTACCTGGTTGCCGCCCTCGACCACCTTGTCGCGCGCGGCTTCCCACATCATGCCGGGGCCAAGGCGCGGATAGCGGAAGGTTTCCAGCAGCGTCTTGGTCGCCATGCCGTCATTGGGCTTCTTATTGAGGCCAAGCGAGCGCTTGAGACCATCGGTCACTGCGCCCCAGAGCGACAGGCCCTTGATCCGCTGCGCCGCCCAGTCGGCCGACATTTCGTTGCAGGGCATGCCCCAGACCTTCTCCGTGTAGGTCTTGAAGAAGATGGAGAAGAGCTTGTGGCCGAAAGCGTTGACGGTCCAGTCCTGGAAGGAGCGGACGTTGCGGTTCGGGAACAGCTTCGCCTTGGCGAAACTCGCCATGCACAGTGTCGAGCGCCAGATGCCGAGATTCCACAGCGCTTCGAACGCACGCAGCGGATAGCTGTAGAATTTGCCCTCATAATAGATGCGGCTCATCCGCGGACGCTGGATGAAGTCGTCGGGCAATATCTCGTTCCACAGGTCCACCACCTGCTGCGACTTGGAGAAGAATCGGTGTCCACCAATGTCGAATCGGAAGCCGTCCAGTTCCACCGTGCGGCTGATGCCGCCGACATAGACCGGGTCTTTTTCGATCACTGTCACGTTAAGTCCCTGCTTTGTCAGCAGATAGGCGGCGGTCAGGCCCGCCGGGCCGGCGCCGATGATGGCAACGTCGACGCTGTGATCGGTACGCGGCATGGCAGGCAGTTCCCCGAGTGATATTTCGTACCTCCGGAACTGAAGGAAATCCTCTAAGGAGTGGTTAATGGGTGGTAAGCATGATGCCCCGCATCACGGCAAAGGGCCGCCCCACAGCAGTGGAACGGCCCCGCACTTTCCCTTCGTGGGGGAAGGGGATAGCTGGTTCAGCTCTGGCGCTGGGCCAGGCCGTTGAGATCGCTGCGCGCGCCGTCGATCGCGCTGCCATAGCAGGCGCGATAATCGTCGGTGACGGGAATGACCGATCCGTTCACCCAGCCGCACACCTGCTTCGAGGCGCGGACGAGGCGGGAATCGGCACGGCGCATGCCGTTGGTGCTGGAAAGGTTGAGGTCGGCCACCGATACGGCGATGCTGCGGGTTTCGGTGCCGGCATGGCCGTCCACCACCACATCCATGTCGTTGCTGCCGGCGCTCGCCACGCCGGGCAGCGCAAGGGCCATCGTGGCGGCCAGCGCCACCAGCGTCTTCTTGGTCATCCTATTCTCCTGTCGAACATGCTTTTTATTGTTCGCCCCACGTCTGCCGTGGAAGTAGGGTCGCCCTTATAAATAGGCGCCCCCGGCAGAGTTGAAAAGAGGCCAATTGACAAAAAATGGCGGTTTTCCGCGATTTTTGCAGGTGCGAAGGGCTTTGGCGCTTGACCTTGGCCGGCCCGTCGCGGGATGCAGGGCCATGCGCCTGACCCGCCTCTTGCCCGCCCTGTTCCTGCTGCCGCTGATGGCTGGCTGTTCCTACAGCGCCATGCCGGACTGGCTGGTGGAAATGCTGGGTGGGCCGAAGCGCACGGGATATTATGTCGATGGGCCGTTGAAGGACAGCTATGTCGTTGAAAGAGCCAAGCTAAACTTGCCGGCGCTGACGCAGGACGGCGCCATGCGATTGCAGGTCGCGCCGTCCTTCGGCCTGTACGACTATGTGTTGGACTTCACGCCGCAACCGGCGGGTTGTCTGGTGATGTGGAAGGGTCGCGATTTCAGCGACGAAGAGATCAAAAGGCGCTGCCGGATCATCGCCGTGCATGTTTGGCGCAGTGCATCAGAAAATGCAGGCACGCCAACGCCGGTCGAAGAACGCGCATTCTTCGTGCCCGAGGAAGATTATCGCGATGTGGTGCAGGCGTTTTCAGAGCGCGTGCGGTTCTCGAAGGGGCATTCGGGCGGCACCATTGATGGGACATGGGTTGGGGTGGAGCAGGTTCGCCGAGGCAGCCTCGGTTCAATAGAGGATAATGCGGCTGAATCTCCCTACGCTTCGCCGCCTTCTCAACTGCTGCGCGATATTCATCGCTTGGGGCTGTCTTATGGGCCGGAGGATTTCTTGCCCCGATCCTATGATTGGCACAGCTTTTCCGATCCCGAAAATCCCTGTTTCGGCGGCCTCGCCGGAACCGACCCTGACGGCATGGGTACCGGGAATGACGCCTGCGCGGCCTGGCTCAAAGAAAGGCCGCGCTGACGCCCTGAACCTTAGTGGCGGAAGTGGCGCATGCCGGTGAAGACCATCGCCAGACCGGCTTCGTCCGCCGCCGCGATCACGTCTTCGTCGCGGATCGAACCGCCCGGCTGGATCACCGCCGTCGCGCCGGCTTCCACCGCCGCCAGCAGGCCGTCGGCAAAGGGGAAGAAGGCGTCGGAGGCGACTGCGGAGCCGATCGTGCGCGGCGTGGCCCAGCCGGCCTTTTCGGCGGCGTCCTTCGCCTTCCACGCGGCGATGCGCGCGGATTCGAGGCGGTTCATCTGGCCCGCGCCGACGCCCGCCGTGCTGCCGTCCTTGGCATAGACGATGGCGTTGGACTTCACATGCTTGGCCACGGTCCAGGCGAACAGGCAGTCCTTCAACTCCTGTTCGGTGGGCGCGCGCTTGGTCACGACTTTGAGTGCATCGCGATCCACTTTGCCATTGTCGCGGCTCTGGACCAGCAGGCCGCCGGCGATGCTCTTGATCTGGAGGCCGGGACGCGCCGGATCGGGCAGTTCGCCGGTCAGCAGCAGGCGCAGATTCTTCTTCTTGGCAAAGATCGCCTTGGCCTCATCATCGGCATCCGGCGCGGCGACGACTTCGGTGAAGATGCCGCTGATCGCTTCGGCGGTGGGGCCATCGAGCGGCCGGTTAACGGCGATGATGCCGCCGAAGGCCGACACGCTGTCGCAGGCGAGCGCCGCCTCATAGGCTTCGATCAGCGTCTCGCCGGTGGCGACGCCGCATGGATTGGCGTGCTTGACGATCACCACGGTCGGCGGGCCATCGCGGAATTCGCTGACCAGCTCCAGCGCGGCGTCGGCGTCGTTATAATTATTGTAGGACAGTTCCTTGCCCTGAATCTGCTCGGCCTGGGCGATGCCCTTGGCCGAAGGACCGACGGGCAGATAGAGCGCGGCCGACTGGTGCGGATTTTCGCCATAGCGCAGCGTCGCACCCAGCTTGCTCGATACGGCCAGCGTTTCGGGGAACATCACGCCCTGATCGGCGAAGGCGAACCAGCTGGCGATCATCGAGTCGTATGCAGCGGTGGCGGCATAGGCCTTGGCCGCCAGCATCCGGCGGAAGTCGTAGCTGGTTGCGCCGCCCTTCTGCTCCATCTCTTCGATCAGGCGGGCATAGTCGGTCGGATCGGTGACGATCGCGACGCTTTCATGATTCTTCGCGGCCGAACGGACCATGGACGGACCGCCAATATCGATATTCTCGATGATCTCGTCGCGGTCGGCGCCCTTGGCCACCGTCGCGGCGAAGGGATAGAGGTTGACGACCACCAGATCGATCGCGCCGATTGCATGTTCGTCCATCGACGCCACGTGCTCGGCATTGTTGCGCACGGCGAGCAGGCCGCCATGGACCTTGGGGTGCAGCGTCTTGACGCGGCCGTCCATCATTTCGGGGAAGCCGGTGAGGTCGGAAATATCCTTCACTTCCAGGCCGGCTTCGCGCAGCGTCTTGGCCGTGCCGCCGGTCGACACCAGTTCGACGCCATGCTTGCCCAGCGCCTGACCCAGTTCGATGAGGCCCGACTTGTCGGACACGGACAACAGGGCGCGCTTGATGGTGACGTCAGTCATGAGGCTGGAGCTTTCCTATGGCAAAGAGCGGTACGGCTTTGCGCCGGTCCCTTAGTGCCAGACGGGGCAAAAATACAGCCCCGAGGCGTGTTTGCCGGCTGCGGGTCAGCCGATCGGCGATAGAAACCGGAAAAGGCGGGCTTTTCTATATCAACGGAGCGGAACCCGCTCAGTTCATCCGCTTGAAAATCCAGCCGATGCTCGATCCGCCGGGCAGCGCTTCGGCGGTGACGACCAGTTGCCGGGTCGGATGCGGACGCCCGTCGCCATCGACCCACAGGCTGTCCTCGACGCTCAGTGCGCCCGCGCCCGCCCGAAACTGCCAGAGCGGGCCGAGGTCGATGCGCAGCAGCGCGCCCATATTGTCGGCGGTCAGGGTCGGTTCGACACCCGGCGCCAGATGGAAGCGCAACTGCACCGGCTGTTTCGACGGCTTGCGGCGGCGCTCCGCCGGGGTCAGCATGTCCTCGCCGCGAATTTCCTTGCCGTCGCCACTCATCAGCAGCAGGCGGCGGTGGACATAGCCCATGCGCCGGACATAGCCGTCATGGGAAAGGTCCAGCCGGCTCCCATTGTCCAGTTCCTGCCGGTTCAGCTCCACCTCGGTCACGCCCTTGCCCAGCGTACCGTCGGGCAGCAGGGCGGTGGAATTGCTGTCGTTCAGGACCAGCGTGCTGTGCGCCGCCGTTGTGCGCAGCCCCTGCGCCAGATCGCGGGGAATCCATGCGCCTTCCAGGGCCGCGCCGCCGCAATTGACGATCAGGCGCAGCGGCCCGTCGCTGATCTCGAGTCCGCCGGTCGAAGCGCAGCCAGCCTCGGCCAGTCGCGCGACCGGCGGCGGGGCGGCGTCGATCTGCACCACGGTCGCGCCCGCCGCGATCCGCTGATAGCCCCAGTCGCGGGCCTGTCGCAGCGGCCGGGTGCGCACCCGGCTGGCGCTGACCACGGCGGCGACGGCATCCGGGGCGATCGCGCCCGCGCCCTGCCAGCTGCCAAGCCCGCCATCGCCATGGGTCAGCCCCAGCAGGGCCGGCACCGCGCGCGCCAACGCTTCGCCGAGGCAGGCGGGCGCCGGTTCGCGTCGCACATCATAGACCGCCTGCACCATGGACAGCAGCATCACTGCTTCCAACTGCGCCAGCGGGGATCGCGACACGATGCCGCCATCGGCGTGGAAACCGCTGTCGATCGCGCGTTTCAGGCCCGCTTCGCCGAACAGCTTGCGCGCATGGCCGCCGGGGATCAGCAGCGACGCCGCGACGATGCCGCACCAGGCGACGAGCCGGGGGAGTCCCATCGGCGCCTTGTCGGCGCTGCGGTCCAGATGCCGGGCGGTGCGCGCAATGCAGTTCAGCACCAGCGAGCGATAGACAAGGTCGCTGGACGAGAGGATCAGCGGCGCATGGGCGGTCCAGAACAGCAGGCGCCAGCCGGCATTGTCCGCGCGCCAGGCTGGTTCGCTGGGCGTTTCATGATGGGTCGCCAGCCATTTGCGCATCACGCTTTCGGCGATCGGTGCGCCCTGCTCGCGGGAGGCGGCGCTGGACAGGTCGCGCAGCCAGCGGAAGCTGTGCAGATAGTCGGCAAAGGCGGGGCCGACCGTCAGCCGGGCGAAGTCCAGCTTATCGACCGGCAGCTTCTGCCCCCGGAACAGGAAATAGCCCGCGCGCATCGCCGCGCCCGCGCGCCCGTCGCCGGGAATGGCGTCGTCCGGCACGGCCAGCAGCTTGAGCGGATATTTGCCCTTCAGCTTGCGGCCGTGGATCGGCGTCTTCCAGCTGAGCAGATAAAATTGATTGGCGATCTTCTGGGCCAGCGACAGCCCCTTGTCATCCGCGACGCGGATGAGCCGCTTGCCCTGCTCTATGCTGTCGTCGGCCGCCTGTGGAGCGGTGTCGGGCGCGGAGCGGGGGGAGATGCGCCGGGCTTCGCTCACCCGCCCCGCAGCTTCCGGATATTGTCGGCGTAAGCGTCGGGGCCGCCGCGGAAGGTGGCGGTGCCGGCGACCAAGACGTCGGCGCCGGCTGCGATCGCTCTGGGCGCGGTGTTGAAATCGATGCCGCCATCGACCTGCAAATGAATGTCACGCCCGCTCTTGTCGATCATCTTGCGGATCGCCTCGATCTTGCGCAGCTGGTTCTCGATGAAGCTTTGCCCGCCGAAACCGGGGTTGACGCTCATCACCAGGATCAGGTCGACATCATCCATCAGATAGTCGAGCATCTTGGCCGGGGTGCCGGGGTTCAGTACCACACCTGCCTTCACGCCCAGCGACTTGATATGCTGGACGGAGCGGTGGATGTGCGGCCCGGCTTCGGGATGGACGGTGATGATGTCGGCGCCAGCCTGCGCGAAGGCGTCCAGATACAGGTCCACCGGCGAGATCATCAGATGGACGTCAAACGTCTTTTGCGTGTGCGGGCGCAGCGCCTTCACCACGGCCGGGCCGATGGTGATATTGGGCACGAAATGCCCGTCCATCACGTCGATATGCACCCAGTCGCAACCGGCGGCGTCGATGGCGCGGACCTCCTCACCCAGACGGGCAAAGTCGGCGGACAGGATGGAGGGCGAGATGAGAATAGGACGGGTCATTAACCGTTCGCCTTAGTCACCGCCGGGGCACAGGGCAACGGACATTTTCAGGCGATTCGCGATTGTTGTTTGGAAGCCGCACCAGCCCTCTCCTCCACCCGGCCACTCATAAAATACTGTCGTTGGGTGGCCGGGTGGGTTCAAACGAGTCACGTGCCTCGTTTGAAGGGCTTGTGCGGATCAAAAATGCGCTCTCCCGCGCATTTTTCAAATCGACTCCAACCCCATCAAAGCATGACGAAAATCGTCGGATCGAGCCGCTGGGAAGCGACCGCGCCCCTGGGCAGCAATTGCTTGACGCCATGCAGGCCGATGACGTCGTCAACCTCGTTCAGCACCGGCGCGGCGATCAGGCGCATCGCGCATTCCCCCATGCCATCGGCCTGATGGATATCGACGTCCAGCGTGAAGCCGCGCTTATGGCGGATGGCATAGGCGCGCAGCCGCTCCATCGCCTCGCGCGAATCCGGGGCGTACAGGGAGGCGGACAAGGCGCGGGAGACGCTGCTGTCCCGGTCCAGCCCGAATATGTCATAGACCCCCGCCGTCCAGCGCAGGCTGTTATCGCTGAGGTCACAATGCCACAGGCCAAGGCCCCGTTCGGCCAGCGCCGCGTCGTTACGGGCGATGCTGGAATCGAGCAGGACGGGGGCAAGATGCGCGCGCAGGTCGTAGAGCGGCCAGCTATGATGCAGAGGGAGAGGCTCGATCGGGCGCATGGCGGACCTTAAAAACAAGAGCCTTTCCATAGGCTAATCTTGGTTAAGGCTTAGTTTGCCTTTCTGACAAGCCGGGCGATGAAAAATCCGTCCGTGCCGCCCTGCGCCGCCAGCGTGTCGGGCAGGGTACGCAGCCAGCCCTGCGCGGTCGGCGCCATGCCTTCGGGCAGTTCGGCGGACTCGATCGGCAGCAGCGCAAAGCCGGGATGCGCGGCCAGAAAGCGCCCGACCTGCTCCTCGCCCTCGGCCTGCTCCAGCGAACAGGTGGCGTAGATGATGTGCCCGCCCGGCTTCAGCCAGCCGGCGGCGCGGGCGAGCAGTTCGCCCTGCAATTCCGCCAGTTCCGCGATCTGGCGCGGGCCGATGCGATGCAGCACGTCGGGATGGCGGCGATAGATGCCGGTCGCGGTACAGGGCGCGTCGAGCAGGATGGCGTCCACCGGGGCATCGGGCTGCCACTGGCGCAGATCGGCGGCCGCCACCTCGGCGGACAGGCCGGTGCGCGCCAGATTCTCGGACAAGCGCTCCAGCCGCTTCTTCGACTGGTCGATCGCTGTCACGCGCCATCTGGCCGCCGCCAGCTGCATCGTCTTGCCACCCGGCGCAGCGCACAGGTCCAGCACGGTGCGATCCTCGCCCGGTCCCAGCAGCCGCGCGGCGCAGGAGGCCGCGATATCCTGCACCCACCAGGCACCCTCGGCAAAGCCGGGGAGGTCGGGAATATTCGTGCCTTCAGGCAGGCGGACATGGCCGGGCGCGAAGGATGTGCCGTCCAATTGCGCTGTCCAAGTCGCTGTCTCACTGGCGTCGCGCAGGCTGACATCGACCGGCGGTCGCACGCCATAGGCATGGGCGGCGGCCTGCGGCATCGCATCGCCCCACTGGCCGGTCCAGCGTTCCGCGACATGCGCCGGCAAGGTCGGCGGCACGGGCAGGCTGGGTTCGCCGCGCGTCACCGTGCCGAACACGCCATGGACCAGCTTGCGCGGGCCGCCATCGACCAGCGGCAGGGCGGTGGCGATCGCGGCATGGGGCGGGGTGTCGAGCGCCAAGGTCTGCGCGAGCGCGATGCGCAGCACCATCCGCGCCTTGGCATCGTCGGGCAGCACCTGTTTCGTCGCGCCGTCGATCAGCGCGTCGAGATCGGGCAGATGGCGCAGCACTTCGGCGGCGATGGCATGGACCAGCGCGCGGTCGGCCGGGGGCAGGCCCTGCGCCGCGCCATGCAGCGCCAGTTCCAGCGGATCGCCCCGGCGCAACACCGCGTCCAGCAGCTTGAGCGCTGCGCGGCGGGCGGGGAAGCCGGGGACGGCGTCGGCGCGAGGGGGCTTGGGGCGGCTGCGATCTTGGGGGCGGGGCATCAGCGGCCCCTACGCGCTTTCGCCGTCAAAGAAAATGGGAGACGCCAAGGCCGATCGCGAAGAACAGGGCGATCCAGAAGAGGATACCGACCCATAGCGCCAGCCAGTCCGATCGGCGGGGGCGGGCGGACACGCCCTTTGGCACGGTCCGAAGCGAGGTGGGGATGCGCGTGCGTCCCAGCGTCAGCATCGCGATCAGCCGCCGCCCCACACCATGAAAGAAGCGGGCGGTATGGCGGGAAAAGATGTGATCGACGGTCAGGTCCACGACCAGCCCGCCGGCATGGCGAAACACCGCCCCGGCCACATCGACCACGACCTCCCCCAGTTCGTCGACCATCAGCGCCCGTTCGGGTCGAGCGCGCTGCGACGCCGTGGCTGGTCCTTGGACGGCGCGGCATGGGGAGATAGCGCCGAAGCGCGCGGCACTGCCGACGTTGCGGTGACGCGAAGCGCCGGCGCCCCCATGTCCGCCGCAATATCCTGCAAGGCGGCGATGCGCTTCTCTGTCGCAGGGTGGGTGGAGAACAACTCGCTCACATGGGTCGGCACGATATAGAGCTGCGCCGCCGCCGGATTGCGCTCCGCTACCGGATTGGGGATGCGCTCGGCCTGTCCCGCGATCTTGGCGAGCGCGGAGGCGAGCGCATGCGGGTTGCCGCTAATCTCCGCCCCGGCGCGGTCGGCGCCATATTCGCGGGTGCGGCTGATCGCCATCTGTACGATCATCGCGGCAAAGGGGGCGACGATCACCGCCAGCAGGCTGGCGATCATATTGCCATGGCCGTTTTCATTATCGCTGCTGCGGAAGAAGAGCCCGAAATTGGCCAGCATCGAAATCGCGCCCGCGATCGTCGCGACCATCGTCATGATCAGCGTGTCCCGGTTCTTCACATGGCCCAGCTCATGCGCCATTACCCCTGCCACCTCGTCCCGGCTCAGCATCTCCAGCAGGCCGGTCGTCGCGGCCACGGCGGCATTGTCGGGATTGCGGCCGGTGGCAAAGGCGTTGGGGGCGTCCTGGTCGATAATATAGACGCGCGGCATCGGTAATTGCGCCCGCTGCGCCAGATCGCGTACCAGATTGTAGAAATCCGGGGCACTCTGCGCATCGACTTCCCGCGCGTCGTGCATGCGCAGCACGATCTTGTCGGCGTTCCAGAAAGTGAAGAAGTTCATGCCCGCGGCCACCAGCAGCGCGATCACCGCGCCGCCGCTGCCGCCCAGCGTATAGCCCAGCGCCATGAACAGCGCCGTCAGCGCCGCCAGCAACATGGTCGTCTTCATTCCGCTCACTTGCACTTCGCTCCTTTGCGGCCCAGATAGCGGGCCTCAGCCATGAATATGGGGTGGATCGGCCCCGTTCGCAATTGAAAGGCCGCACATATGGGAACCTTCAACGGCAAGCGCCCGGCGCATGTGAAGCCGCCCGCCCATCTGTCCAAGAACCCGCCTGTGCCGCAGGGCGACGCACTCGACGCGCCTTCGCGCCATCAGGAAGAATTGAGCCCGGTGCGCTATGGCGATTGGGAGCGCAAGGGCATCGCCATCGACTTTTAACCCTAAGTTCCTGACTCCATTTACCTGACTCCGCTCACCGTCGATAATGCACGGCTGCCGATGGCCCGTGCCACGCCTGCGGGGAGCCAAGGCCCCGCACTCTGGTCTTTTCTGCCGCAAAGTCTGAAGGCTTGGAGCCAAGAGGAGATATTGGGGCGTGGGTGTACAATTGGTTTCTGACGTGAGTGCGAAGGCGGTTTCGGGTTATGCGCCGGAGGATGCGGCGTTGCTGTGTGGGGTCGGCCGGCTGGTCTGCGCCTGGACCATGCTGGAACAGAGCCTGGAGGCAAAGATCGGGCTGTTGCGGGAAGGGATGGGCGACGTCCGCGTCGTGGGCGCGCGCACCCGCCCCAGCATGGCCAAGCTGATGACCGAATTGCGCACCATGGTGGCGATGCGCGACCGACGCAACGCCAGCGCCCTGACGGAAATTTCCGCGATCGAGCGTGACATGCAGCGGATCGACCGGTTCCGTGCCCTCATCATCCAGGGTTTTCATCAACCCGAAGAGGGCGGCTTCACCTGCCGCGACGGACGCAACAATATCCAGCATGTCGCGTTTGAGCAGCTGGACGGTGAAATCACGGCGCTGGAAAGCGTCGCAAGCCGTCTCCTCGCTGTCTGAGAATGATGGATGGGCGTCGGCGCTTGCGCGCCATGGCCTTCACCTTCATGATTGAGACGATCTTCATCATGCATCCCGCATGATTTCATAATAGTTTAATGTTTGCGCGGCGCTTGACCTTTGTTGTCCGGACGGCAATCCAAGGCCGGGTCGCGTTCGCGCAAAGGGGAATCCAGTTTTGACCAAGCCGATTCGTAAAGCCGTTTTTCCTGTCGCGGGCCTTGGCACGCGTTTCCTGCCCGCGACCAAGGCGGTGCCCAAGGAATTGCTGCCGGTGGTCGATCGTCCGCTGATCCAATATGCGGTCGATGAGGCGCGCGAAGCGGGGATCGAGCAGATGATCTTCGTCACCGGTCGCGGCAAAGGCGCGATCGAGGATTATTTCGACATCGCCTTCGAATGCGAAGTGACGCAGAAGGAACGCGGCAAGGATCTGTCGGCGCTGGAAGGCACGCGGCTTGATCCCGGCAATGCCGTCTTCCTGCGCCAGCAGGAGCCGTTGGGTCTGGGCCATGCCATCTGGGTGGCGCGCGACATCATCGGCGACGAGCCCTTCGCCATCCTGTTGCCCGACGAGTTCATGAAGGGCGCGCCGGGGCAGGGCTGCATGAAGCAGATGGTGGATGCCTATGAAAAGGTCGGCGGTAATCTGGTCTGCGCGCTGGAAATCCCGATGGAGCAGACGCCGAGTTATGGCGTGATCGATCCGGGCGCGCGCGACGGCGTGTTGACGGAGGTGAAGGGGCTGGTCGAAAAGCCGGTGCTCGGCACCGCGCCCAGCAACCTGATCCTGCCCGGTCGCTACATCCTCCAGCCCGAAGTGATGAAGATCCTCGAAACACAGGAAAAGGGCGCGGGCGGCGAGATTCAGCTGACCGACGCGATGGCTTCGCTGATTGGCAAGCAGCCTTTCCATGGCGTCACCTTCGATGGCCGCCGCTTCGATTGCGGGTCCAAGGCCGGCTATATCGAGGCCAATCTGGCGCTGGCGCTGGAGCGTGAGGATCTGGGCGCGCATATCCGCGCCTTTGCGACGGAAGAACTGGCGCGCTGAGCTATTATCCGGGAATGTGAAAAAGGGCGGTCTCCATCGGGAGGCCGCCCTTTTCATTGTCCGGTGAATGCGCCGATCAGAACGGCACTTCGTCGTCCAGATCATTGTCGAAATTGGGGCTGCCGGCGCGGCCGGCGCCACCGCCGCTATTGCCGCCCTGCGACCGCCCGCCGCCAAAGCCACCGCCCTGGTTGCCGCCGCCACCCTGGCCGCCGCCGAAATCGTCATAGTCGCCGCCGCCAAAGCCGCTCGACCCGCCCTGCCAGTCGCTGACGCCCTGCTGCGAACGGCCACCGCCGCCGCCATAGCCGCCGCCCTGACCGCCGCCCGGTGCGCCGTCCAGCATGGTCAGGACCGCGCCCGGACCCGACAGCGCGACTTCGGTCGTGTAGCGATCATTGCCCGACTGGTCCTGCCACTTGCGGGTGCGCAACTGGCCCTCGACATAGATTTTCGAGCCTTTGCGCAGGAAACGCTCGGCGACGCCGACCAGCCCTTCGCTGTTGATGACGACGCTGTGCCATTCGGTGCGCTCCTTGCGCTCCCCGGTCATGCGGTCCTTCCAGCTTTCGGACGTGGCGATACGCAGATTGCATATCTTGCCGCCATTCTGGAAGCTCTTGACCTCCGGGTCGGCACCGAGATTGCCGATCAGAATGACCTTGTTGACCGAGCCTGCCATGATTCCTCCGAAAGATTAGCTGGCCCTTATAGCGGCGCGCGCCGGCAAATCCAGCCGGGTCGATCCGCTATCTGTCGGCCTAGCCCAGCCCCAAGGCGATCGCGGACCAGTAGGTGATGCCCGCTGCGGCATAGGCCAGCGCGAACAGATAGCCGATCATGAAACTGGTCCATTTCCAGCCGGCGGTTTCGCGCCGTGTCACCGCGATGGTGGAAATGCACTGCGGCGCGAAGACGAACCAGGCGAGGAAAGCCAGCGCCGTCGCCAGCGACCAGCGCCCCTGCAACCGTTCGCCCAGCCCCTTGTCCAGCGCCTCCACATCATCTTCGGCGTCGATCGCGTAGACGGTGGCGATGGCGGACACGGCGACTTCGCGCGCCGCCATGGATGGTAGCAGGGCGAGGCTGATGTCGCGGTTGAAGCCGATCGGCTCGACCAGCAGATGGATGCCGCCCGCGATCCGGCCGGCGATCGAATATTCGCTCTGGCGCACGCCATCGGGCGCCTTGGGGAAGCTCATCAGCACCCACAGCACGATGTTGGTGAACAGGATGATGGTGCCGGCCCGCTTCAGGAAGATCACCGCGCGCTGCCACAGGCCGATGAGCAGATCCTGCGGCCGGGGCCACTGATATTTGGGCATTTCCATCAGGAAGCCGCTGCTTTCCCCCTTGGTCACGGTCAGTCGCAGCGCCCAGGCCGCGACCAGCGCGCCGACGATGCCGAAGACATAGAGCAGGAACATCACCAGCCCTTGCAGGCCCACGCCCCAGCCAACGGTACGGGCCGGGATGAAGGCGCTGATGATCAGGCCATAGACGGGCAGCCGCGCCGAACAGGTCATCAGCGGCGCGATCAGGATCGTGGTCAGCCGGTCCTTGGGATCGGAAATGGTGCGCGTCGCCATGATCCCCGGCACGGCGCAGGCGAAGGAGGACAGCAGCGGGATGAAGGCCCGGCCCGACAGGCCGACCCGCGCCATCAGCGAATCCATGATGAAGGCCGCGCGCGCCATATAGCCGGTCGCTTCCAGCATCAGGATGAAGAAGAAGAGGATCAGGATCTGCGGCAGGAACACGATCACCGCGCCCACGCCGCCGACCACGCCCTGCAACAGAAAGTCGTGGACGATGCCGGGCGGCAGCGTGTTGGTCACCGCTTCGCCCAGCGCCGTCACCCATCCTTCCAGCATGTCGGCGGGCGCGCTGGCCCAGCTGAACACCGCCTGGAACATGACGAACAGCAAGGCGAGCAAGAGGATGAAGCCGATGACGGGATGCAACAGCACCCGGTCCACCGCCGCGGTCAGCCGTCGCGATGGCGTTTCGCGCACGATCGCCGCGCGCGCGATCCGGCGCGCGTCGCTGCGCACGGTATCGAAATCGCGCGCCGCTTTGGCGGTGTAGGGCGCGGGCGCGCCGTTCATCAGGCCGTCCAGTTCCTCGCGCAGATGATCCAGGCCGCGCTTGCGCACGGCGACGGTCGATATGACCGGCACGCCCAGTTCGCGCGACAGGACGGCTGCATCCAGTTCCAGCCCGTCGCGGGTGGCCAGATCGACCATGTTCAGCGCGACCACGGTGGGCAGGCCAAGCGCGATCAGTTCCAGCGCGAAGCGCAGATGATTGTCGAGGTTGGACGCATCCACTACGATGACCAGCGCGTCAGGGCGCTTTTCGCCCTCCTGCCGACCCAGAATGACGTCGCGCGTGACCTGTTCGTCGGGGCTGGTGGGGTCAAGGCTGTAGGTGCCGGGCAGGTCGACCAATTCGACCGGGCGGCCGTCCGACAAGGCCAGCCGGCCCGCCTTGCGCTCCACCGTGACGCCCGGATAATTGCCCAGCTTCTGCCGCGCGCCGGTCAGCGCGTTGAACAGCGCACTCTTGCCGGCATTGGGATTGCCGACCAGCGCGACCAGCGGCAGCCCGCTCATGCCGGTTCGTCCTGTGTCCCGGTGCCGTCGGGGCCGGTCCGCACCGTGACGGCGGCGGCGTGGGTGCGGCGCATGGCGATGGTCATGCGCCCGACCTTGCAGGCGATCGGCCCCTTGCCCAGAAAACCGCCATGATGCAACGCTTCGACGCTGGCGCCTTCGCACAGGCCATATTCGCGCAGACGCTGTCCTTCAGACGGGGTGAGGGCGGACCAGTCGATCAGGTCGACATAGGCGGGTTGCCTCAGCGGCAGATCGGTCAGGCGCAAGGAACAGGGACTCACAGGCTATTTTCTGCGAGTGCGTATCGATAACGACTGCTTAACGCCAGAAAAAATGCGTTTCTCCCGAATTGCCGTCCGGTCAGATGGCCGGATAGCGCAGTCGACCGATGAAGCGGGAGAGGCTGAGATGCTCGCCGCCGCCCACGCCCTTCAGCTTCGCCTTGGCTTTCTCGAACTGCATCACATTTTCGATCCGCCGGGCCAGAAAGGCGCGGCTGTCGGCATGGCCCTCGCTCTCGTCATCGATGAACACCAGCAGGGTGGCGACATAGACGGCGGTCAGCGTCGTGCGCTTGCTATAATGGTTGAAGTCGGCGGCGGTATCGCCGGCCGCGCGCCACATCACATCGGCCGCGCGCCAGCCCAGCTTGCCCGCCCGCACCGCATTGGTCGGCAGCGCCAGAATCGCGATCGCGCGGCGCAATGCCTCCCGGTCCGGCGCCAGCAGGGTCAGGCGCGCCTCGATCAGCGCGATGATCCTCTTGCGGATCGACAGGGCGGCCAGCTCTTCCGCTGGCAAGGCCGCGATCATGCCCGCGTCGATGCTCGCGAACCAGGCGTCGATCATGTCGACAGGGCCATCGGCAAAGGCCAGCGCAGCGATATCGGGGTCTATCCCCTTCTCCTGCGCTGCCATCGTCACCGCCTGTGGCCGCCAGCCGTCGAACGCGGCATGGCGCGCCAGGGCAGGCGCCAGCAGGGCGCGGATTTCGTCGAGAGTGAGATCGTCCTGTGCTTCGCTCATGACGTCTTATCTAGGCCCGCGACGGCAGCCGCACAAGCACCAGCGCCGCCGCCACCGCGCTCATGCCGATCAGGTCGATGGGGCTCAGCCATTCGTCGAACAGCAGCCAGCCCAGCAAGGCTGCCACCGCCGGTTGCAGCAGCAGGCTGACGCCAATGATCAAAGGTGAAAACCAGCCGATTGCATAGGTCAGCAACCCCTGCCCGATCACCTGGCTCGACAGCGCCAGCAGGATCAGCGGCGTCCAGTTGCCCGGCATCACCCGTTCGCCCAGCGCCAGCGCGAACAGCAGCAGCAAGGGCGCGCTGACCGTGCTGGAAACGGCCAGGATCGACCAGCTTTCCAGCCGCCCGCGCGCCTTCTGCACCACCAGCAGATAGGCGGTGTAGAGGATGCCGGCGAGCAGGCAGAGCAGGTCGCCCTTCAGATTGCCGATCGACAGGTCGTAACTGCCCCCCATCATGACAAGCGCGCCCGCGCCTGCCAGCATCAACGCCGCGGCCTGCATGCCCCTGGGTTTCTGGCGCAGCACCAGCAGCGCCCAGGCCGGCAGGAACAGCCCGCTCAGATTGCCGAAGACGGTGGCATTGGCGACCTTGGTATAAAGGATGCCCAGATGCCAGGCGGCAAGATCCGCCGCGAACATCACGCCCGCCAGCACCAGCGCACTCCATTCTCCGCGCGTTGGCGGCATGCGGGTCAGGCCCGGCCGCGCCAGCAGCAGCAGAAAGGGCAGGGCGATCGCCAGCCGCCAGAAGGCCGCAGCTACCGGCCCCACATCCGACAAGCGGACAAATACTGGCCCCAGCGGCAGGATCAGGTTCGCCAGCAGCAGCGCCGGAAAAGCAAGGCGCGGCATGTTTATCTGCGCGGCGGGGGTTGAACTGGCCATGGCGGCTCCCTAGCTGGCTTTGCGCACCAAGTCCCGTTGCAAATTGCAACTTTATTATAAGGGAGCCTTATTGATGACGACCCTGTTCGATCCGATCCAGCTGGGCGCCGTCAGCGCCGCCAACCGCGTCCTGATGGCGCCGCTGACCCGTGGTCGCGCGACGCGCGCCCATGTGCCGACGCCGATCATGGCCGACTATTATGCGCAGCGCGCCTCGGCTGGCCTCATCATAAGCGAGGCGACGGGGATCTCGCAACAGGGGCTGGGCTGGCCCTATGCGCCGGGCATCTGGTCGGACGAGCAGGTGGAAGCATGGAAGCCGGTGACGCAGGCCGTGCATGCCAAGGGCGGCAAGATCATCGTCCAGCTCTGGCATATGGGCCGGGCCGTCCACAGCGCCGTGACGGGCGAGCAGCCGGTATCGTCCAGCGCCACCGCCGCGCCGGGTGACGCGCACACCTATGAAGGCAAACAGCCCTATGAAACCGCGCGCCCGCTGGCGCTGGAGGAAATTCCCGCCATCATCGAAACCTACGTCCGCGCCGCGCATAATGCGATCGCCGCCGGCTTCGACGGGGTGCAGATCCATGCCGCCAACGGCTATCTGATCGACGAATTCCTGCGCGACAACAGCAATTTCCGCGATGACATCTATGGCGGCAGCGTCGAAAACCGCGTCCGCCTGCTGCGCGAAGTGACGCAGGCGGTTGCCGATGCGATCGGTGCCGATCGCGTGTCGGTGCGCCTGTCGCCCAATGGCGATACGCAGGGCGTCAATGACAGCGATCCCGCCACCCTGTTCGCGGCCGCCGCCGATGTGCTGAATGCTATCGGTATTGCTTTCCTTGAATTGCGTGAACCGGGGCCGGGCGGCACGTTCGGCGCGACCGACGTGCCGCGCCAGTCGCCGCTCATCCGCCAGCATTTCAAGGGGCCGCTGGTGCTCAACAGCGATTATGATGCGGATCGCGCACAGGCGGACCTCGCCAGCGGCCTTGCCGACGCGATCAGCTTCGGCCGTCCGCTGATGGCCAATCCCGATCTGGTCGAGCGTTTGCAGGAGGGGGCGCCGCTCAGCCCGCCGCAGGCGATGACCACATGGTACAGTCAGGGCGCGGAGGGCTACACCGACTATCCGACGCTGGAAGAGGAAAAGGCGGCCGCCTGATCTACTGTTCCCCCTCCCGTTCACGGGAGGGGGCTAGAGGGTGGGCTCGGCTTAGCGACAGCCCACCCCGCTGCGACTAACGCGCTGCGCGCGCAAGTCTCGCTGCCCCTCCCGCAGGCGGGAGGGGCATATATGCCCAACAAAAAAAAGGGGCGGCTCCAACCCGGAGCCGCCCCTTTTTTATCCACAGGTCGCGCTTCAATCAGGCGCCGAAGCGGTCCCGCAGCGCCAGCATCGCGATTGCCGCCTTGGCTGCTTCGCCGCCCTTGTCCTTCTGGTCGGGGCGAGCGCGCACCAGCGCCTGTTCCTCATTTTCGACGGTCAGGATACCGTTGCCGATGGCGATGGCATCCATGCTGAGCGCCATCAGGCCACGCGCGCTTTCGTTCGACACGACTTCGAAATGATAGGTTTCGCCACGGATGACGACGCCGATCGCGACGAAGCCATCATAACGGCCGGTTTCCGCCGCCAGCGCGATCGCGCCGGGGATTTCCAGCGCGCCCGGCACCGTCACCACCTCATATTTATGGCCGGCCTCGTCCAGCGCCGCCTTGGCGCCTTCGATCAGCAGGTCGTTGAGATGGTCGTAGAAGCGGGCTTCGACGATCAGGAATTTGGCCATGACATATGTTCCTTACAGCTCGATCGGGCGCTGCCCAACCACGGACAGGTCATAGCCGTCAAGCGCGATCAGGCTGTGCTGGCTGTTGCTGAGCAGGACCATGTCATGCACGCCCAGCTCGGCGAGCAACTGCGCGCCCACGCCATAGTTGCGCAGTTCGTCCATGCCAGCCGGGGCTGCACCGGCATGGGCCTGCACGCTGCGGCTGACGAAATCGCCTTCCTCATTGCCGGTCAGGATCACGATTACGCCCGATCCTTCCTGGCCGATAATGTCCATCGACTTGGCCAGCAGCCCGGCGCGCGATCCTTCCGCGCCATAGACATCATCCAGCAGCGACAGCTGGTGCATGCGCACCAGAGTCGGCTGGTCGGGGGACACATGCCCCTTTTGCAGCACCAGCTGCTCGCTTTCGGTCGCACGATTGTAGAAGCTGATCGCCTTCCACTCGCCGCCCCACTGGCTGTGGAAGCTGGTTTCGGCGCGTCGCTCGACCATATGGTCATGGCGGCGGCGATAGGCGATCAGGTCGCGGATCGTGCCGATCTTCATCTTGTGCTTCTGGGCGAAGACGATCAGGTCGTCGAGCCGCGCCATTGTGCCGTCATCCTTCATCACTTCACAGATGACGCCGGACGGATTGAGGCCGGCCAGACGGGCGACGTCGACCGCCGCCTCGGTATGGCCGGTGCGCACCAGCACGCCGCCGTCGCGCGCGATCAGCGGGAAGACATGGCCCGGCGTCACGATGTCGGCGCGGGTCTTGGACGCGTCGATCGCGACCGATACGGTGCGGGCGCGGTCGGCGGCGCTGATGCCGGTGTCGACACCCTCGCGCGCCTCGATCGACACGGTGAAGGCGGTTTCGTGCCGGGTGCCATTGTTGCGGCTCATCAGGTCGAGGCCCAGCTGGTCGACGCGGCTCTTGGTCAGCGCCAGGCAGATCAGGCCGCGGCCATGGGTCGCCATGAAGTTGATCGCGTCAGGCGTCGCCATCTGCGCGGGGATGACCAGATCGCCTTCATTCTCGCGATCCTCGTCGTCGACCAGAATGAACATGCGGCCGTTGCGGGCCTCGTTGATGATTTCTTCGGGGCTGGCGAGCGCGGTGCCGCCTTCGCGCTTCAGCAGATAGGCTTCCAGCTTGCCCAGCGTTTCGGCGGTCGGGTTCCAGTCGCTCTCGCCCAGCTTGCGCAGGCTATTGGCGTGCAGGCCGGCGGCGCGCGCCAGACCGGAACGGGACATGCCGCCATCGGTGACGAGGCTGCGAACGGAATCGAGAAGCGCGGACGACATGAAAAAGACTCCTTCCCGTCATGGGATCGACGCCAATATCACATCGCAGTGTGATTATTTCAAGTGAGAAATCACAATAAGCTGTTCAGCCTTGCGTTCGGTCACTTGCCGCGCAGGCTCTGCATCCGGTCCAGATAGCGAGCCAGCACATCGATCTCCAGATTGAAGGCGCGGCCATCGTCCAACCGGTCCAGCGTCGTCGCGGCGGCGGTGTGGGGGATGATGTTCAGGCCGAAATGCACGCTGCCATCGGTCTGATCCTCGACGCTGTTCACCGTCAGCGAAATGCCATCGACCGTGATGGATCCCTTCGCTGCCAGCGCGGCCGCCAGTTCGGTGGGCGCGCTGATGACAAGCCGGGTCGAATCACCCTCGCCTGTCGCCGACACCAGATGGCCGATGCCATCGACATGGCCGGTCACGATATGGCCTCCCAGTTCGTCGCCGACCTTGAGCGCGCGCTCCAGATTAAGCCGGCCGCCCCGCGCCCACAGGCCCGGCGCGGTACGCGCCACGGTTTCGGCCGACAGATCGACCGCGAACCAGTCCGCACCCTTTTCCACCACCGTCAGGCAGGCCCCCGAACAGGCGATCGACGCGCCGATCGCGACGCCGTCCATCACATAGGCGCAGCCGATGACGAGCCGCAGGTCGCCACGCTGCTCATGGTTGCGGATGGTGCCGATGTCGGTGATGATGCCGGTGAACATGGATCGGTCCTATTAAGCAAAATCCGTTCGGTTCGAGCCTGTCGAGAACCGTTTCGCGGGGGACTCGACAGGCTCGAACCGAACGGAGGATCGGGAAGGGGACTTAGGCGCTCCGAACCCGCTCGTAAACCTCCAGCCGATCAATGCCCAATGCGCGGGCATCGGTCATGCACCAGCGGCCATGCGCTTGCGCCAAGTCGGTCAGGCCGATGTCGCCAATCCCCGCCAGCCCATCGCCAATGATGATCGGCGCGCGATAGAACAGCAGCCGGTCGACCAGATCGGCGCGCAGGAAGGCCGCTGCCGTTGCCGCGCCGCCCTCCACCAGCAGATGATCGACCCGGTCCAGCGTGGCGATCTCCTCTGGCGCGGCGATCCGCTCCCAGCCTGCGGGTACTTCGCCGCGGCTCAGCAGGATGCGGCACGGCGATCGCCCCTCCAGCCCCGCCAGCCGCACGTCCAGCCTTGGCGCATCAGCCCGCAATGTGCCGCCGCCCACCAATATCGCATCATGTCGTGCCCGCTCCATATGGGCATGGGCGCGGGCGTCCGGTCCGGTGATCCATCGGCTGGACCCGTCGGGCAGCGCGATGCGGCCATCGAGCGACAGGCCGAGCTTCAGCGTCACATGCGGCCGACCCAAAGTCTGGCGCAGCACGAATCCGCCCATGGCGCGGGCGGCCTCATACGCCATCAGGCCCATCTCGACGGCCACGCCACGCTCGCGCAACCAGCTTGCGCCCTGTCCGTCGGTGCGCGGATCAGGATCGCGCAGCGCGATCACCACGCGCGCAACGCCGGCCCGCGCTATCAGGTCGGCGCAGCGCGGCCCGCGCGGGGAGAGATGGAAACAGGGTTCCAGCGTGACATAAGCCGTCGCGCCCGCCGCTCGGTCCATCGCTTGCTCCAGCGCCTGTGCCTCGGCATGGGGGCGGCCGCCTTTCTGGGTCCAGCCGCGCCCGACCACCTGCCGCCCCGCATCAGGAGAGTCCCGGACGATCAGGCAGCCGACATTGGGATTCGGGGTGGAAAGGCCCCGGCCGCGCCCTGACAGGGCAATGGCGGCGGCCATGTAGCGCCGGTCGTCAGCAGGCGATGACGGCATGGTCAGGGCTGGACGGCAGGCGCCGGTTTCGCGCTGGCCTGCGGCCCGGCCTTGTTCGTGGCTTCCGCCTTGGCCAGTCGGTCGTCCAGCATCGCGTCGATCGCCTTCACCGCTTCCTTGCGCTTGGCGGTGTTGCGGGCTTCCTCTTCGCGCCATTCGATCCCGAAGGCGTCGGCATAGCCCTGCATCTTGGTCTGCTGCTTGACCAGTGCCGCCTCGCGCTTCGCAAAGTCGATCTTCTGTTGCAGGATGATCGCCGCGTCGGACCGGTTCGCGTCCCAGCTCTGGACGTAGATGATCTTGTTGCGCGTCGGCATCGTGTTGGTATTCGCGTCGATCACGAAGGTCCACACGATGACATAGGTCAGCGCAACGGAAACGCCCAGCAGCGGCCATTTATGCTGCCGCTGTTGCTTGAAATAGCCCCAGAAGTCGCCAAGCGCACTTTTGGGGGAAACGGGACGGGGGAATATCGCCATAGGCCCCTTATAGGACAGGGCGGGCGCCAATGCAAAATGGTCCATGCTGGCCTCCATCTTTGTCCCCTCCCGCGGGCGGGAGGGGACGGGGGCGCGACGCCAAAGGCGTAAGAAGACTGCCGGAAGCCGGTCAGTTGGTCAGGGTGAAGCGGACCGTCAGCGTCTTGGTCGATGCGATCGCCACGCCATCGCGGGTGGCGGGACGGAACCGCCATTTGCGTAACGCATGACGCTCCGTCGCCAGCCAGAAACTCTCATCGCTGGCGCTGACCTTCTCGATGGCGGTGACGCGGCCTTCCGGACTGATGGTGACGCGTACCGTGACCGCGCCTTCCACCCCCTGGCGAATCATCGTACCGGGATAGTCGGGCTGGAACGCTCCCTTGGCACGCGGATCGATCGACGCTTCGGTCAGGACCGGGTTGGGCAGGGGCGGCGGCGGCGCGATATAGGGCGGCATGACTGGCCCCATGTCGGAGCCGCTGCTGCTCTTGGTGGCTGTGACCGGTGGATCGCCTATGGGCAATTCGATCAACGGATCGGTCACGGTGGGCTGCGGCCGTGGTTGCGGCTGGGTTTCGATCTTCGGATCGGCTGTCTTTTGATCAATCGGTTCAGGCAGGGGCGGCAGCGGAATATTGGTGCCGATGAAGGGCTTGGAAGTGACGATCTCGATCACCTCCTTTGGGATCAGCAGGAAGGCACCGATGATCAGCGCATGCACCGCCACGGTGCCGCCCAGTCCCAGCGGAGACTTGCGCCCCGCACCATAGCGCGATTGTCCGCCTGCCTCCGTGACTTGCCCTGTCGTTCCCATTGTCATGAGTCGCATCGTCTGGCTCCTCTATGTGTCGCATCCTCTCGTCGGTTCCCGATTCTGCCGATCAGGCTGTTACCATCGATGAAATGATACAACATCATTTGATGATATGTTGCAACATCATTTTTCAACGCCTGCAACATAGCGGCTGCATCGGGACATATGGCGGCAAAGCACAGGTGCGAGGGAAGGGGCGATCCCGCTTCCAGGAGCCTCCATGCGTTTTCGCCAATGTCTTTCTGCTGTCCAACTCGCTGTCGCACTTCTCGCCTCGACGCCGCTGCTGGCCCAAATGCCATCCGCCCCGCCAGCGGCGCCTGAAGGCGGTCCCTGGGCGGCCGATGCCGATGGCGATGGGCGCATCACCCGCGACGAGATGGTCGCCTATATGGACCGTCGCTTCAGCCTGATGGATCAGGACAGCGACGGACTGGTGCCGGTGCAGGCAATGCAGCGCATGCTCGGCCATGAACCGCAGGCGCGGGGCCAGACGGATCAGGCGCAGCGCGGTCCCGGCAAGGGGCGCGGCGGTCCGGGTGGCGGGTCTGGCGGACCGGGCGGTGCCAGTGGCCCGCCGCCAGGCGGTCGTCCGCCAGAGGGCAAGCGCGCCGACGCAGCGCCGCCACCGCCGCCGGGCCGTACCATGCCCTATCCGGAGGATGGCAATGATGATGGCCAGATCGACCGCGCCGAATTTCTCGCGCCTGCGCTGGCCCTGTTCGCCGATCAGGATCGCAATGGCGACGGCGTGCTGACCGCAGACGAACTGCCGCCGCCGCCGCGCCATGGGGAACGGCCGCCGGACGAACCGGAGGAATAAGTTTTCGAGACAGGAACCGGCTGCCTTCTCTCCTCTGCGCGGCTGGTTCCGTCGGGGCGCGTCGTTTGGCCCGACGCGCCCCGGCACTTTTTTGGGAAAGGCGCTGATGCGCATTTCCATTACCGCACCAGCCCGTTCCCCCACCCGGCCACCCAACGGTAGTATTCTATGGGTGGCCGGGTGGGGGAACGGGCTGGTGCGGTTCGACCTAAAAGAATGTGTCGATCGCGTGGATCGCCAGGCCGACCAGCCCGCCGACCAGCGTGCCGTTGATGCGGATATATTGCAGGTCGCGCCCGACCGCATTTTCCAGCCGTGACGTTACCGTGCCCGCATCCCATCCGCGCACCGTATCGCTGACCAGCCGGACGATCGCATCGCCATAGCTGGCCGTCGCGCCCACCGCTGTGCGCCGGACGAAGCGGTTGATCACCAGCCGCAGCCGCGCTTCTTCCTGCAACGTCCCGCCCAGCGCGCGCAGCGCTTCGCCCAAGCGCCCGGCCATCGCCTTGCTGGGATCGCGCACTGCGCGCAGCAGCCCGCCACGCGCCTGTTCCCACATCCCCTCGATCCAGCGCTGCATCGCCGGATTGTCGACGATCTCGTCGCGAATCTTTGCGACCTTCGCCTGCATCTCCAGATCGAACTGAAGGTCGAAGGCCAGCTTGGCCATGCCCTCTTCGGCCTTCAGGCGCAGGCTGTGACCCGGATCGGCGGCCATGTCGGCCAGCATCTTGCGCAGGCCGGAAAGGATCGCATTGGCCAGATTTTCGTCCAGACCGGTCCAGCGCAACACCTTGCCGGCGCGTTCCTGCACCATCTGGCGGATCAGATGCTCGTTCGCCTCCAGCGTGCGGTCCGCCCATGTGATGATGCCGTCCATCACCGGCGCATGGCGACCGTCCCGCATCGCCGCTTCGATCGCCTGACCCACCAGCGGGCCGATGTTGATGCCGCGCAGCCGCTGGCCGATCGCGCCCTTCACCATGCCGCCCAGCCGCTCCTGATCCAGCGCCTCCAGCACGTCGGCGATCAGCCGCGACGCGCCCTCGCGCAGCCGCCCGTCGCCCTCGGACGGGCTGGCCAGAAAGCGGCCGGCCGCCGCCGCGACGTCGATATGGCGCATCCGCCGCGCGACCACGGCAGGAATCAGGAAATTGTCGCGCAGGAACAGCGCCAGCGTGTCCCCAATCCGGTCCTTGTTGCGCGGGATGATCGCGGTATGGGGGATGGGCAGGCCGAGGGGATGGCGGAACAGCGCCGTCACCGCGAACCAGTCTGCCAGCCCGCCGACCATCGCCGCCTCAGCAAAGGCCTGGACGAAGCCGATGGCGGGGTGGAGATGCGCGGTGGTCCGCGCGGCGATGAACAGCGCGGCCATTGCCACCAGCATGCCCGTCGCCACCAGCCGCATTCGCCGGGCGGGATGCGGCGTCAACAGGTCTTTGGGCCGGGGCAGGCGGAGCAGCGTCATGACCCCTTAACGGTTACGCTGCCGTTTCGTTCAGGCAAGGCTTTCTTTTGGCCATTCCGGCTTCCTGGCCTGAACGATGATCGTCATTCGGCCGGATGATGCACCGCACCACGCACAGGCTTGCCGTCGTCGCCCGCCTTGTAGGTCAGCAGGCCCCGACCCAGCCGTGGGCCGATCCAGCTTTCCAGCCCGATCGCCAGGCTGAACACCGCCGGCACGATCACCAGCGTCAGCACCGTCGACAGCATCAGGCCGCCGATCACGGTGATGCCCATCGGTGCGCGCCAGGCGCCATCGCCCGACAGGGCCAGTGCGGTCGGCACCATGCCTGCCACCATCGCCACCGTGGTCATCACGATCGGCTGGGCACGCTTGTGACCGGCGTCGACGATCGCTTCCTTCTTGGGCACGCCCTTCTCCATCTCCTCCAGTGCGAAGTCGATGACGAGGATCGAGTTTTTGGCGACGATACCCAGCAGCATCAACAGGCCGATGAACACCGGCATGGAAATGGGCTGCCCCGCAATGTGCAGCGCCAGCGCGCCGCCCAGCGGC
Organism: Sphingobium sp. WCS2017Hpa-17; assembly: GCF_031843765.1. Taxonomy (NCBI): domain Bacteria; kingdom Pseudomonadati; phylum Pseudomonadota; class Alphaproteobacteria; order Sphingomonadales; family Sphingobiaceae; genus Sphingobium; species Sphingobium sp. WCS2017Hpa-17. The sequence continues at coordinate 53,588 of NZ_JAVTIV010000009.1, read as the reverse complement.
GCCAGCAGCAGCGACCCCAGATTGACGAAGGGCGGCATCAGGCGCTTGTAGAGCAGGGTCAGCACGGCCAACACCAGCAGGATACCGGAGAAGACGGCGATGATGAAATTCTGGATCATCTCCGCCTGCCACTTGGCATCGCCGGCGTTGATTTTCTGCACGCCCTGAATCTTGCCGGCATTAATATCCTTCATCAGCGGCAGGGCGTTGATCTTGGTCATGGCCTGGCTGGTGACGATGCCCGGCGCCAGATCGGCGCCCACGACGACGCGGCGAATCTGGTTGTAGCGACGGATCTGCGTCGGCCCTGCGCCGAAGCTGATATCGGCGACGACCTTCAGCGGCACAGAGCCGCCCGACACGGTCGGCACCGGCATATTCTCGATCGTGGCGATGTCCTTGCGGCTATCCTCGGCCAGTGCGACCCGGATCGGGATCTGGCGATCGGACAGGGAGAATTTGGCGACATTCTGGTCGATATCACCGATCGTCGCGATGCGGATCGACTGGCTGAGCGCGATGGTTGTCACGCCCAGGCTGGCAGCCAGGTCCGGCCGCGGCTTGATGATGATTTCGGGCCGCTGCATGTCGCCCTGCACGCGGGGTGCGCGCAATTCGGGGATGCCGGCCATTTCATGCACCAGTTGGTTGGCGGTCTTTTCCAGCAGGGCCGGATCGTCGGATCCAAACATCATGATGATATCGCGACCGAAACCGCCACCCGACTGCGACTGGAAATTGACGCGCGCGTCGGCGACGGTCTGGAACTGGGGCGCAACCTTGCGCTCCCAATCGACCGAACTGATCGGCCGGTCCTTCTTCAGCGTCAGGAATATGTCGGCGCTGGTTGGCTCGATATCGGCAAAGGCAGCGTCGACCATATCCTTGTCGGCGCTCAGCATGTTGGCGACCTTGCGGGTGATGGCAGTGGTCTGGGCCAGCGTGCTGCCCGGCACCGTCTCGATCTTCACCTGGCTGAAATCGGTGTTGGTGGTCGGCTGGAACGTCATCGGCAGAGTCGCAAAGGCGATGATGGTGGCGCCGAAGGCGGCAAAGCCCATGCCTAGCGTCCAGACGCGATGATCGGTGAAGAAGCCGGCCATCCGGTTACCAAAGCCGCCACGCGCGCGGCGTTGCTTCGCCTTCTCGTCGTTCAACGACCAGCGCAGCACGCTCATATAGCGGTCCATCAGCCAGCCTTCGCCATGGCTTTCCTCGCCATGGGCTTTCAGGAAGTAGGCGGCGATCATCGGCGTGATGAGGCGCGCGACGGCCAGGCTCATGAGCACCGATACGACCACGGTCATGCCGAACTGGATGAAGAACTGGCCTGACATGCCGGGCATCAGCGCGACCGGCAGGAAGACGGCGACGATCGCCATGGTAGTGGCCAGCACGGCCAGGCCGATCTCGTCTGCCGCATCGATCGACGCCTGATAGGCGCTCTTGCCCATGCGCATGTGGCGCACGATGTTCTCGATCTCCACGATCGCGTCGTCGACCAGCACGCCCGCCACCAGACTCAGCGCGAGCAGCGAGATGCTGTTGAGCGTGAAGCCCAGCATGTCCATGAACCAGAAGGCGGGAATTGCCGACAGCGGTATCGCCAGCGCGGAAATCATCGTTGCGCGCCAGTCGCGCAGGAACAGGAAAACGATGACGACAGCCAGCACCGCGCCCTCGATCATCGCCGCCATCGCGCTATGATATTGTTCCTTGGTGTAATCGACGCTCGAATAGAGCTGCTTATACTCGACCTTGGGATTTTCCTTCCGCAACTGGTCCAGCACCTTCATCGCATTGTCATAGACGGTGACGTCGGACGATCCCTTGGCTTTTTCCAGACTGAAGCTGGTGACCTGACGGCCGTTCATCAAAGCCAGGCTGCGCTGTTCGGCATACATGTCGCGCACCGTGGCCAGATCGGACAGCTTGACTGTACGACCGCCGGAAATGGCGATCTGGGTATCGCCCAAAGCACGGGCGCTGGTGGCGTTGCCCAGCACGCGGATCGACTGTTCGGCGCCCGCGATTTCCGTACGCCCGCCCGCAGCATTCAGATTGACCTGCTGCAACTGCGCGTTGACCTGCGCGGCGGTAACGCCATAGGCCTGCAACTTGGCGGGATCGACGATGACGCGAATTTCGCGACTGACACCGCCGCCGCGCCGGACCGCCGCCATGCCGCTGACCGACAGCAGCCGCTTGGCGATGGTGTTGTCGACATACCAGGACAGTTCCTCCAGCGTCATGTCGGTCGCTTCAGCGCTGAAATAGGCGATCGGGCCGCCGTCGATGTCTACACGCTGGACCTGCGGCTCCAATATGCCGTCGGGCAGGTCGCTGCGAATCTGATCGACGGCGTTCTTCACGTCCGCCACCGCGCGATCGACCGGCGTGCCGATCTGGAACTGGACGTTGGTCAGCGACTGGCCTTCGGACGCGAAGGAGGTGATGTCGTCCACGCCGCTGATCCCGCGCACGGCGGCCTCGACCCGCTGGGTAACCTGGGTTTCCAGTTCGGTGGGCGCCGCGCCCGGCTGCGACACGGTGACGCTGACCATCGGGAAGCTGATGTCGGGATTATTGTTGACGTCCATCCGCATGAAGCTGACGATGCCGGCCATCATCAGGGCGGCGAACAGCACCAGCGGCGTCACCGGGTTGCGGATCGCCCATGCGGACATATTGCGAAAATTCATGACGCGCTTCCTTCACCGGGCGCGGTCAGGCGCCCGTTCCTCCCGATGTCTCCGATGCGGACGTCCGCCCGCGCCGATCTGTCAGCGGCCCTTGGCCAGTTCCGGCTTCACCTTCTGCCCCGGCGTCAGGAAGGCGCCGGCGGAGGTGACGATCTGTTCGCTGCCGGTAATGCCGCTGGTCACGGCCACGCCATTGTCGGACACCTGGCCGACGGTCACGTCGCGCCGTTCCACCTGGCCCTTGGCATTGACGATATAGACGAAGCTGCCCTTGGGATCGCTCTGCACCGCCGATTCCGGCAACAGCGGGGCGCTGCCAGACCCGCTGGTCAGCAGCGCCGATGCAAAGCCGCCGGGGCGGATTGCCGGATTATATGGGATGGCGATACGGGCGATGCCCTGCCGGGTCTGTGGATCGACCACCGGCGACACCTGCCACACCCGGCCGGCAAAGGACTGGCTGCTGCCGATCGGCGTGACCGTGGCACTGTTGCCCGTGCGCAAGGTCGCCAGATCGCCTTCGGCCACCTGCGCCTGCATCTCCATCTCGCCATCCTTGGCCATGCGGAACAGCGTCCCGCCGCCGGCCTGGACGATCTGGCCGGGCTCGACCGTGCGGGTCAGCACAAGGCCCGCGGCGGGCGCGCGAATGTCGAGCCGCCCGGTGCGGGCCTGCTGCTCGGCCAACTGGGCGGCCGCCACGCGCACCTGCGCTTCGGCCTGATCGCGGGTCGCGGTGCGCTGGTCGATGTCGGCGGCGCTGATGAAGCCACGGCCGACCAGCGCCTTGGCGCGATCGAGCTGCGCCTGCGCGAGCTTGGCGTTGGCGCGCTGCACCTCCACCTGCGCGGCGAGCGAGCGGACCTGTTCGGCCTGAACGGAGCGTTCGACGGTGGCCAGCACCTGTCCCGCGCGCACCCAGTCGCCCGGCTGCACCAGCACGCGTGTCACCATGCCGCCTTCGCCGACCACGCCGACCGGCATGTCGATCCTTGCGGCGAGCGATCCGGTCGCACTGACGGTGCGGGCGACGGTGGACCGGCCGGGGCTGACGACGGTCACGACCGGCACGGAAGCGGTGGGTGCAGCGGCATCGCCGGCTTTTTCTCCGCGCATGGATATAAATGCCGCTGCGGCCACCAGCACAACGATCACGCCGCCGCCGATCAGCAGCAGGCGCTTGCGCCGCCGGCGTGCATCCTCATCGTCGATAATCGTCATGGAATCGCCCACCAACTGGGTTTCGTAATTCATCCCGCTTCTCGTCTCTCCGGCGCTTCCGCCCTGTTGGCAACTGTGTTATATGAATATATCACCACCCTCAAGCCCCAATATCATGGTTCGAAGCAGGACGGCAAAACGATAATGTGCGGCCGACGGGTTCGGAATGGCGGCATATCGTGCCGTTCCTGTCCCTGTGGCCACATTGACTTGCCAAAAATGCGGGACTGTGGCGCAATGGGCACCGGGTCGATGCTATTATATAAAAAGGGAACGCAGCATGGACTTGCTGGGATGGATCGTGGTCGGCCTGCTTGCAGGCGCGATCGCGCGACTGATCATGCCCGGCCGCGATCCGGGTGGATGCGTGGTTACGATCTTGCTGGGGATAGCCGGGGCTTTGCTCGCCGGTTTCGTCGGGCGCCTCGGGGGCTTTTACGCACCGGGCCAGAAGGCCGGGTTCGTCGCCGCGATATTGGGAGCGGTGGCCGTACTGGCCATCTACCGCTGGTTCGCGGGGCGGCGTTGAAACAAAAAAAGAGGCTGCGCGGTGGCGCAGCCTCTTTTGCTTTTGGGTAATGTCGTGCGGGTTTAACGCACCGATCCGCGACGGACCAGATTGACGATCGCCAGCAGGATGATCGCGCCGACCAGCGACACCAGGAAGCTGTACAGCGTCAGACCTTCGTTGATCGAGCCACCACTGAAGATCAGGCCGCCGATGAAGGCGCCGACGATACCTACGACAATGTTAAGCAGGATGCCCTGCTGCGCGTCGGTGCGCATGACCATGCTGGCGAGCCAGCCGATGATGCCGCCGACGATAAGCCACAAGATGATGCCCATGATACTCTCCTTGACCACGCCCCCAGCGTGTTGGGTGCTGCATTCAACGGAGCAAAGGGCGTCCCGTTCCATGGACGAAAAATGATTCCGGGACGGAAACTATCTTGGCTTTGCGCTGTTTGTACGCGTCGCCATGCAAAAGGGGCCGCCGGATTTGCTCCGACGGCCCCTTTCATGTCCGCGTTCGGATCGTCCGGATGACGATCAATATTTCTGCTGCCGCTCATAGAGCGACTTATAATATTGGATGCGGGTGACGCGCAGGCCGTGCATGCCCGACCGGTCGACGGCGCGCTGCCAGCCGGCAAATTCCTCCAGCGTCAGATTATAGCGCGCGCAGGCTTCGTCCACGGTCAGCAGACCGCCATTCACCGCCGCGACCACTTCCGCCTTGCGCCGCACCACCCAGCGGGTCGTGTCCGCAGGCGGCAGGCTGTCCAGCGTCAGGGGCTCTCCAAGCGGCCCGACGACCTGGGCGGGCTTGATTTTCTGGTTCTCGATCATTCTTACCCTCAAAGTGCGGCACTGGCGTTACCGATTTCGGCCTTGTTCCCCTATTATGTGCGTCAGCCCTGAAGAACGGCTAAAGCGCCACGGTAAACATCGCCTTCATCTTTCCTGCCCCCTGGCTAAACGGCTCGCGATCAACGGGTTAAAGCTTCCCGCGAGACGCACGGCTTCGATCTTGCCGCCGGAACGTGGCGCGAAAATTCCCGCCAGTTCCTGGATCCAGTCATCGCTTCCGCCCTGCCCCCGCAGGACGCCCGCCACCGCCTGCGCGGTGGGACTGGCCGCCTGTGCAGCCGCCGTGGCAGCCCGCAAAAACGGCCAGGCCGGCACGCGCGGCCGGCTGAGGGGTCTGGGAACACCGGGCTTCAGCCCGCCGCCCCGAAGGAAACTCAGATCCATGCCCTCTCTTTTACGGACCAATGGATAAGGGTCCGTAAACTTGGATTGGCTTTCGTGACTCGTCCGGTCGCCCTTTCGCGTCGATCCGGCCCGATTGGGGCCAAATGGGCGTCACACTTTGTTAACTTTTGCGAAGCGACGCCCCTTGCACTATATGCCCGCCTATGCAGCCCCAGTTTCAGCTTCCCCAGCCGCTCGACCAGCGGCGCATCGTCGTCGCCATGTCGGGCGGCGTGGACAGCAGCGTCGTCGCCGCGCTCGCCGCGAAGACCGGCGCCGAAGTCATCGGCGTCACGCTCCAGCTCTATGATCATGGCGCCGCCGTCGGCCGCACCGGCAGCTGCTGCGCGGGGCAGGATATCCGTGACGCGCGCGCCGTCGCCGACCGCATCGGCATCGCGCATTATGTCTTTGATTATGAAACCGCCTTCCGCGATTCGGTGATCGCCGACTTTGCCGATGAATATATGGCTGGCCGCACCCCCATCCCCTGCGTGAAGTGCAATATGGGGGTGAAGTTCACCGACCTGTTCCAGATCGCGCGGGATCTGGGCGCCGACTGCCTGGCTACCGGCCATTATGTGCAGCGGGTCGAGGGCGCGGCGGGCGCGGAACTGCATCGCGCCGCCGATCCGGCCCGCGACCAGAGCTATTTCCTGTTCGCCACGACTCAGGCGCAGCTCGACTATCTGCGCTTCCCGCTGGGGGGGCTGCCCAAGCCGCAGGTGCGCGAAATCGCCGCCGAACTCGGCTTGTCAGTGGCTTTGAAGCCTGACAGCCAGGACATTTGCTTCGTGCCCGACGGTGATTATGCGAAGATCGTGCGGAAACTACGCCCCGACGCGGATGAGGGCGGCGATATCGTCCATATCGACGGGCGCACGCTTGGCCGGCACAAGGGGATGATCCATTTCACTGTGGGTCAGCGCAAGGGGCTGGAGATCGGTGGCCAGCCCGACCCGCTCTATGTCGTGCGACTGGACGCCGAAAGCCGCCGCGTGATCGTCGGGCCGAAGGCGGCGCTGGCGGTGTCGGGCGCGCGTCTCTCCGATATCAACTGGCTGGGCGGCGACTTCACCGGGCCGCTGACCGCCAAGGTGCGGTCGATGGCCAAGCCGGTTCCGGCGCGGCTGGATGGCGATCGCCTGCTCTTCGACGCGCCGGAATATGGCGTTGCTCCGGGGCAGGCGGCGGTCCTCTACGCCGGCGACCGCGTGCTGGGCGGCGGCTGGATCGCACAGACGCAAGCGGCGATGGCAGAGGCGGCGTAACAGCACCCACCTCGTCATGCCGGGCTTGACCCGGCATCCCGCTTTTCTTGGGGCGTAACAGAGAAGCGGGATCCCGGCTTCCGCCGGGATGACGGGCTTTTATCCTGAGATACCATTCGGAAAAAACAATATTCCGACGCACAAAAAGATGCCGCCACTCATCCAAAAGGCCAGAAGCAGCGCGAGCATCCAAAAACGGAATGGCTGATCTTTTCTGCGGCCAGAAAAGGCAAATCCCCAATAGGGCGCTTCCATTGTGCCGCTTCGGAAGCCGTCCAGCAGTTGCCACCCGGTAATCGTTGAAAGGGCCAATCCGACGATAGGTCCAACAATGGCCTCATCCACCTTCGTTCTCCGTGCTTCGGTCAAATGGCGAATATCTTAGGTTCTGCTGCCTCGCAAATATTGACCAAGCAATCATAGGCATCCCCCCAAACCTTGCCCTTTTACGCCCCCGCGCGTAAGGCGCGCGCGTCATGACTCGTTCGCTCACCTTCGCCATCCCCAAGGGCCGCATCCTCGATGAAGCGCTGCCCCTGCTCGCCAAAGCCGGTATCGAGCCGGAGGCGGAGTTTCATGACAAGAAGAGCCGGGCGCTGCGCTTCGCCACCAACCGGCCCGACGTGTCGATCATCCGCGTGCGCGCCTTCGACGTTGCTACCTTCGTCGCCCATGGCGCGGCGCAGATCGGCATCGTCGGCTCCGACGTGGTCGAGGAGTTCAACTATTCCGAACTCTACGCGCCGGTCGACCTCGATATCGGTCATTGTCGCCTGTCGGTCGCCGAGCCGGTCGACGCCGTCGACGAGGATCAGGCCGCGATGAGCCATGTCCGCGTCGCCACCAAATATCCGCATCTCACCCGCCGCTATTATGAAAAGCGCGGGCTTCAGGCCGAGTGCGTGAAGCTGAATGGCGCGATGGAACTCGCCCCCTCGCTCGGCCTTTCGCGCCGGATCGTCGATCTCGTCTCGTCGGGCGCGACGCTGAAAGCCAATGGCCTCGTCGAAACCGACATCATCATGCAGATCAGCGCGCGCCTGATCGTCAACCGCGCCGCGTACAAGATGCGCTCGGCCGAACTGTCGCCGCTGGTAGAGGCGTTCCGCGCAGCCGTGGGGGTGAAGGATGCCGCTTAAGCTCTCCACCACCGATGCCGATTTCGCATCCGCCTTCACCGCGCTGGTCGATGCCCGCCGCGAAGCGGACGAGGATGTGTCGCGCGATGTGACCGCGATCCTGAAAGCCGTGCGCGCCGGGGGCGACGCCGCGCTGGCCGATTACACCCAGCGTTTCGACTGCCACGACCTGAACGTCAGCGGCTGGGCGGTCACCCCGGCGGAAACGCGCGCAGCGCTCGACACCCTTTCGACGGACCTGCGCGACGCGCTCGAACTCGCCGCCGCGCGCATCACCGCCTATCATGAAAAGCAGAAGCCGCAGGACAGCGACGGCGTGGACAGCGCCGGCGTGCGCCTCGGCGCCCGCTGGAACGCAGTCGATGCGGCGGGCCTCTATGTGCCGGGCGGCCGCGCCGCCTATCCCAGTTCGCTGCTGATGAACGTCATCCCGGCAAAGGTCGCGGGCGTAGAACGTATCGCCATGGTCACGCCGACCCCCAATGGCGAGATCAACCCACTCGTCCTCGCCGCCGCGCAGATTGCAGGGATCGAGGAAATCTGGCGGGTCGGGGGCGCACAGGCCGTTGCCGCGCTCGCCTATGGCACCGACCGGATCAAGCCTGTGGATGTCATCACCGGTCCCGGCAATGCCTGGGTCGCCGAAGCCAAGCGCCAGCTTTACGGCGTCGTCGGCATCGACATGGTCGCCGGCCCGTCTGAAATCGTCGTCGTCGCCGATGGCAAGAATGATCCCGAATGGACCGCTGCCGACCTGCTCAGCCAGTCGGAACATGATCCGACCAGCCAGTCGATCCTCTTCACCGATGACGCAGCCTTTGCCGATGCGGTCGCCGCCGCCGTCGAGCGTCAGATCCCGACGCTCTCCACCAGCGCGGTTGCGCGTGTGAGCTGGGAGGCCAACGGCGCGATCATCCTTGTGCGCGACCTCGATGAAGCCATGCCGCTGGTCGACCGGCTCGCCGCCGAGCATCTGGAGCTGGCCGTGGACGACCCCGACCGCTATTTCGCGCAAGTCCGCCACGCCGGCTCGGTCTTCCTGGGTCGCATGACGCCCGAAGCCGTGGGCGATTATGTCGCGGGGCCGAATCACGTCCTGCCGACCGGCCGCCGCGCGCGCTTCTCGTCGGGCCTGTCGGTGCTCGACTTCATGAAGCGCACCAGCTTCCTCAGCCTCACGCCCGATGCCATCGGCGCGATCGGCCCCGCCGCCGTTGCGCTGGCGCGGGCGGAAGGGCTGCCCGCGCACGCTGCCTCGGTGGCTTTGAGATTAAGATAAGCTCCGTTCGCCCTGAGCGAAGTCGAAGGGCACGCCTGAGCATAAGCGAAGGCATTAGACCTCACTGCGTTCGGTCATGGGCTTCGACAAGCTCAGCCCGAACGGTTATGGACAGATTGATATGAACGACCGCTCCAAATCCCGCTCCGCCGCGCGCCTCGCCGCGGTACAGGCGCTCTATCAGCTCGAAATGGAAGGCACGCCCCTCCATTTGCTGCTGCACGAATTCCATCAGCACCGCCTTGGCGCCACGATCGAGGATGTCACCTACGCGCAGGCGGAAGAGCCGTTCTTCGACGATATCGTGCAAGGCGTGGATCGCCGCCGCGACGAGATTGACGGCCTGATTACCGCCCGCCTGTCGAGCGGCTGGAGCCTAGAGCGCCTCGACAAGCCGATGCGTCAGATATTGCGCGCCGGCACCTATGAACTGCTCGCCCGCGCCGATGTCGGCACTGGTACGGTCATCAGCGAATATGTCGATGTCGCCCACGCCTTCTACGACAAGCGCGAATCCGGCTTCGTCAACGGCCTGCTCGATGGCGTGTCGAAGGACGTGCGGAAGTAAAGCGCGCGTCCGCGCGCCCGTATAGAGTGGGATCATGTCCGCCGAATCCCGCTTCCTCACCCTGCTGCGTCTGCTGGCGCATGATCCTGCCGCGCAAGGGCTGGTGGATGATGTCGCGGTGTTGCCGATCGGCGGCAGCCGCCTCATCCTCACCAGCGACACGATGGTGGAGGGGGTCCATTATCTCCCCACCGATCCGCCGCAGGATGTCGGCTGGAAACTGGCGGCGGTGAACCTGTCCGACCTCGCGGCCAAGGGTGCGCGGCCGGTCGGCTGCCTGCTCAACTATGCGCTGTCGGGCGACGAAAGCTGGGACGAGGCCTTCATCGCAGGCCTTGGCGAAGCGCTGGACCGCCACGCCATGCCCCTGCTGGGCGGCGATACGGTGAAGATGCCGGCCGGCTCCGCCCGCAGCTACAGCCTGACCGCCATGGGCGAAGCGATCGGACCGGTCCCCACCCGCACCGGCGCGCAGCCGGGTGACCGCCTCTATGTCACCGGCCCGGTCGGCGATGCGGGCATTGGCCTCACGCTCGCCACCGACGATCCCGCCGCTTCGGGGCCATTGGTCGAAGCCTATCGCCGTCCGCGTCCGCGTCTGGCGGAAGGCGCGCTGCTCGCTCCCGTCGCCAGCGCGATGATGGACCTGTCCGATGGCCTGCTGATCGACGCATCGCGCATGGCGCAGGCCAGCGGCGTCGCCATCACCATCGACCATATCCCGCTGTCGCTCGCGCTGGAAAAGGTGCGCGGCGCGAGCGTCGCCGTACAACTGGCCGCTGCGCGGGCGGGCGACGATTATGAACTGCTCTTCGCTTTGCCCCATGGCGCAACGCCGCCGGTGCGCGCCATTCCTGTCGGCCATGTCGCCGCAGGATCGGGCCTGATCCTCAAGATCGACGGCGCCGTCATCCCGCTGCCCGACAGCCTTGGCTGGGAGCATGGCTAACCCTTAGCTGCCGCCCAGCACATTGATGGTGAAGGCCAGGATACCAAGGTTGAACAGGAAGGCGGCAAGGCACTGGAACAGCACCGTCCGTCGCATCGCACTCACCGTCACCGACACGTCGGACGTCTGGAAGGTCATGCCCAGTGTGAAGGCGAAATAGAGAAAATCCCAATAGCCCGGCTCATCCGTATCCGGGAAATCCAGCCCGCCCCGATCCTGCCCCTTATCACCGGGCAGGTAGAAGATATGGGCATAATGCATCGCATAAACGAGGTTCGAGAAGAGCCAGGCAATCAGCAATGTCGCCAGCAGCAGCGCGATGCTGATTGCATTCGGCCCGCCATGCTGGCTCACCGCCACGCCAACCGCGACCAATATCACTAGACTGACGATCCCGGTCAGCAGCAGCATCAATTCCCGATTCGCGTCGTTCGCCTGCGCATTGCGCCGCATCGTCGCGGACGTAGCGTCGATGAGCGGCACGACCGACATCATGAAGGCGAGGGCGGCAATGTCGAATCCCGCCATCACCGCTTCATGCCAGGGCAGGATCAGCGCCAGCGGCACGATAACCGCCAGCAGCGCCAGAAACATGCCATAGCGCCAGGGAAAAAGGGGAGGGCCGCGCATGACCGGCATCAAAGGCCCAAAAGCCACGCTTTACAAGCGCCTTGCCGTCGCATCGCTAACGATTCCTTCACCATGAGCGGGTAGCGCTGGGCATGTGGGAAAAGAAGCGCAATCCGAGACCGTCGCCCGAGCGGTGATGAAGGTCGCCAAATTGTCTGGCGACCTGGGCATCCGCACGCTCGACCTTCAGGCAGACATTAGCGAACTGGCCGATCGGGTGACGCATCAGGCGCGCACGATCGAGGCGATCAATGGCGCTGCGTCGCAATTGTCGCGCGATGGCGACAGCGTGGCGATGGCGGGACAGGCCGCACGCGAGCAGGCGGTCGCCGCCCGTGCGATCATTGACGATTCGGGCCGGCAACTCTCCACCGCCAATCATAATTTCGTCGACCTGATCGAACAGGTCAGTCGCATCCATGCGCGGCTGGACGGCTTTGGCGAAGCATTGAAGACCGTCGCCCATGTCACCAGCGTCATCAGTGGCATTGCCAGCCAGACCAATCTTCTCGCGCTCAATGCCACGATCGAGGCAGCGCGCGCCGGGGACGCCGGGCGCGGCTTTGCCGTGGTCGCGTCCGAAGTGAAGAAGCTGGCGCAGGAAACCACGGCGGCGACCCATACGATCGAACAGTCGATTGCGGCGCTGACCGGCGAGGCGGGGGGCATGCTGGCCAGCATCACCCATGGCGCCCAGACCGCGCGCACCGCCCTCAACGACACCAAGAACATAGAGGCGCTGGTGGACCGGCTCGGCGCGCTGATGCAGGGCCTGTCCAGCAACAGCGAGACGATGGCCGGCCGGATCGCGTCGATGGTGGGGTCTGCCGGCGAGATCAGGGGCGGGCTGGCGGCACTGGCCAGCACCTCGACTGACAATGCTGACGGGCTGCAACGCCTGTCCGGTCGCGTCTCCACCGCCAGCGACGATACCAACGACCTGTTGCAATATCTGGCCGAAAGCGGCGTCGATATTCCCGATTCGCCCTATATCGACTTCAGCCTGGAGAGCGCCCGGCAGGTCAGCCGCGCGATCGAGCGGGCGATCGATGCGGGCGAAGTGAGCGAAGCCGCGGTCTTCAGCGAATATTATGCCCCGATCACCGGTACAAACCCGCCGCTCTTCACCCATCCGGTGCAGGATGTGATGCTGCCGGCCGCGCGTGCCGCGCAGGAACAGGCGCGCAACTTCCCCGGCCTGTTCGGCATGACCTTCACCGATCGCAACGCCTATGGCGCGGTCGCCATGCCCGAACGCGCCCAGCAGCAGCGGCCGGGCGACGAGAAATGGAACATGGAATATGCGCGGCAGGGCGTCGTGTTCGACTTCCCCGACACGCGCGAGCAGGCGAAGATCACCCAGCCTTTCTGCATCAAGGCTTATCGCCGCCTGACCGCGCAGGGCGACGTCATCCTGCTCAAACAGGTGATCGCCTCCATCCATGTGAAGGGCCGCCATTGGGGCATTCTCCAGATGGCCTATCAGGATCAGGGCTGAGCATAAGCAAGGGGTGAATGGATCGGTTTCGGATTGGGGCAGGTCCGGTATCGGCCAGAAATGGACATGCTCCCCCTCCTGTTCACGGGAGGGGGCTAGGGGGTGGGCGGGACGTCGCCACAGCCCACCCCGCTGCGACTAACGCGCTGCGCGCGCAAGTCTCGCTGCCCCTCCCGCGAGCGGGAGGGGAATGGCAGCAATCCACCCTTAATGACTCTCCACCCCCTTGCTCCGCAGCCCCCTTGCTCTATGTCGCTGGGACATCCTCTTCGGGAGCAGTCATGGGTCGCCTTGTCAGCATAGCCAGAGGCGTGGCGATCACGCTGTTATTTGCCGTCATCGCTTTGTGCCTGGCGATTACTTTCGTACCGCCCTTCCTCGACCGGATCTATTATGAAGGGCCGGTCAGCCGCCATTATGACGGCGCCCATTTCTTCAATCCCGATGGCGCGATCGAAACGCCCGCACCGCCGGGTACCAGTCGGCAGGGCTTCATCGCCCGCTGGTTGATGGGCAATGATGATCGCCCGCCATGGCCGATCGCCATCGCGGTCAAGCCTGCGCGCCCGGCGCCCTTCGCCGCGCCGCGCGGCATGGTCGCGACATGGGTCGGCCATGCGACGGTGCTGGTGCAGGCGGCTGGCCTCAATATCCTGACCGATCCGATCTGGTCCGACTATGCCAGCCCCCTGCCGCCGTTGGGACCGAAACGGGTAGCGAAACCCGGCATCCGCTTCGACGACCTGCCGAAAATCGACCTGATCGTCCTCAGTCACAATCATTACGACCATATGGACTTGCCCACGCTAAAGCGGCTGTGGGAGCGGGACCGGCCGAGGATCGTCACCAGCCTGGGCAATGATGCCATCCTGAAGGCGCAGGGCATCCCGGCGACGGCGCTGGACTGGGGCCAGTCGGTGAGCGGCGCGGCGCTCAACGGGCTGGCCCCGCAAGCGGTGATCCAGTGCGGCAATTACGAACATTGCCCCGACTATCGCGTCCATGTGACCCGCAACCATCATTGGGGCAGCCGCTGGGGCACTGATCGCAACCGGGCACTCTGGTCGAGCTTCCTGATCGAGACGCGGGCGGGCAATATCTTCTTTGCCGGCGATACCGGCGCGGGCGACATGGGCTGGCCCTATGAGGCGAAGCGCTACGGTCCGATCCGGCTGGCGCTGATCCCGATCGGCGCCTTCCGTTTTTGGAAGGGGCAGATGGCGTCGGACGCGCATATCGGTCCGGCGCAGGCGGTGGAGGTGTTCGAACGGCTGGGCGCGTCAACCGCGATCCCGATCCATTGGGGCACGTTCCGCCTGTCCTACGAACAATGGGACACGCCGCCCAAGATGCTGGACCTCTATCTGCGTTGCGCCGGGATCGACCGAAAGCGCTTTGCTCCGCTGCGCATCGGCCAGAGCCTGCCGGTGCCGACGGTCAGCCCGGTGCCGATCGGCGCGAAACGCTGCGACGAGCGGGCGATCCGTGCGCTGGAATAATCCCGGACTTATCCACAGGCCATGCACAGGGTCATACAGCGACTGATCACAGGCTATACAGAGATGATGCACAGGAGAGTCCACAGGTGACGCAGCCGGATGAACAGCCGATCAGGCAGGCGGGGCAATGCCTGTGCGGCGCGGTCCGTTTCGACGCAACCATTGCCGATGCGACCATGGGCGCCTGCCATTGCGCCATGTGCCGACGCTGGTCGGGCGGCGTGTTCCTGTCTGTCGCCTGCACCGACATCCGCTTCGCCGATCCCGATGCGCTGGGCGTCTATGCCTCGTCAGACTGGGGCGAGCGGGGCTTCTGCAAAAGCTGCGGCAGTTCGCTGCTGTGGCGGTCGAAGGATGGCGCCCATCTGGCGGTGTCGATCCAGGTCTTTGCCGATCCGGGCGCCTTCCCCTTCGCTACGCAGATCTTCATCAAGGAAAAGCCCACCAGCTATCATTTCCGCGAATCGACGCGGGACATGACCGGCGCGCAGGTCTTCGCCGCCTTCGTGCCCGGCCAGAATAATTAGCAATCCCCAAGCCGCTCGATCGTACGGCGCAGCTTGATGACGGCGCTATGGGTATTGCCCGACGGTTCGGGAATGCGCGCGATGGTCTGGATATCGAGACGGACATAGGTTTCACCCATGCTACCCTCTGCCCGCACGGTCGGCGTCACCTCCGTCGCGCCCCATTTGCGCGGGGTGCAACGGGCGAGGCCGGAAACGGCATGGCCGTCATGCGTCCATTGTTCGACGCTGCAATCGGGAATCCGCGCGCTGATCAGGCGGGTGGCCTCCTCCCGATCGCGCAGGCGCGGTTCGCCGCACAGTTGCTCGTCCTTGACCGCCGCGTTCAACTGGTCGGTCAGGCCGCGCCGCAGTTCCGACAAGGGCACGGAGCGATCGTCCAGCGTCACGCCGATCACCTGCGTCTGGTCGCGCCAGAGGCCCAGTCTGGGCGGATTGGCGGGATCGTCTGCCGCTGGCGCGCAGCCCGCGAACGTCACGATCGACCCCGTTACCATCATCCATCCCCGCCGTCGCATTGCCTGTCCCCGATAACCTCGCCGGGACAGGTTAGGCGGCGACGCTTACCCAAGCCCTAATGGCCCAAGCCCTAATGGCCCAAGCCCTGATGACGGATCATCCTGGCTTGACGCAATCGCCGGTGCGGGTGCCGGTCAGGTCATGGGTGGTGCGCAGGACGGGCTTGCCGCCTTCCGTCTTCGTCATGGTGGTGCCCAGCGTCAGGGAATCAGCGGTGTAATTGCCCTCGACCACGATTTCCGACGTGCCGGCGCCCGCCTTGCAGCTCAATGTCGCGATCAGCCGCCCCTTGCGCGCCATCTTGTCCTTGTAGCTGCACGCCGTTCCTTCCTTGCTCGCGATCGCATCGGCGTCCGGCAGGCCATCCTTGTCGATGGCGATGCACAGCTTGTCCTCGCCGATCTGCTTCAAGGCTTCCTGATATTCGGCCGGCGTCACGGTGGGGGTGTTGTAACCGGTGGTCTTGCGGGTGAGTGTCCATTGCCCTGCCTGCATCAGGACGGGCGCCTCTTCCGCTTCGGGTGCCGGGGCGGGGTCGCTGCTGCAGCCGGCCAGGCCCAGGGTGCTGCTGCATATAAAGGCCAGCGGCAGCGCCGCATGCCAGGTCGTTCGCATATCCTCTCCCCTGTTCTCATCTAGGAACCGGACAAAGGCTCTACCGCTTGGGCACGGAGCGCAAGGGAAATTATCGCCGCCGCCGGGTGGGCGCATGGAAGTCGGCCGGCTTGTCCGCCACCCATGCCAAGAAGCGAGCGATGCCGGGCTGAGCGCGCAACGCCGGGGCGTCTGCATAGGCGCATGCCAACTCCGCATTGGACAGCGTCGCATGGATGGTGCGGTGGCAGATCGGGTGCAGCGGCACGACCGCCCGGCCGCCCCGGCTCCTGGGTAGCGGATGGTGCCACTCGACCCGCCGCCCCAGCGGCCGCTCGCACAGCCAGCAGCGATCCGGCGCGTCAGTCGGCAATATTGTCCACACCATGCTCATCGACGAGCGCCTTGACCAGATGGCCGCGCTGGGACCGGCCGAACCGGTTGAGCGGCAGGGCATAGAGTTCGGTCAGGAAACGCCGGTCCCAGTCGGTCAGGTCGATCGCCTTGTCCTGCGGCCCGAACAGGTTGAGGATGGAGGGCACTGCTGGCAGCGTCCGGCCACGCACCTCGCTCAGGCCGACGAAGGCGGCATAGTTGGTGGCGGCATTGAGCGATACGCCCTCCGCCCGGTTGACGTCGATGATGACGGTCGCGGCGGACAGCATGCGGATCGCCTGGGTCCGGATCAGGCTGGGCGCGAAGGAGCCCCCCGACGGCACGCCATCGGGCAGCATGGAAGCGCCGGCCTCGCTGTTGCCGCCGGTCACGGGTGATGGCGTCGAGCCGGTCATCGCGCCATCGCCCGATCCGATGCCGATCATGTACCACCAACGTATCGGTGCCTCGCTCTCCAGCAGCGCGCGTCGCTCCGGTCCCTCCACCTGCGCCATGCGGCCGGGCGCCTTGTTGTCGATGATCGACACGACCTCCTTGCCATCGCTGACGAACGCCACCAGGAAATTGGTGTCGCAATTTTCCTTGGCCAGCGGCGCGCCGATCGCCTCGATCGTCGCACGCAGGCGGTTGACGACGATCCGAGCATGGTCGGGCGACAGGCCCTTCACCTTGGGGCAGACGCCTTCCACCCAACGGGCGACGCTGCGACTGCCCTGCACCACGCCCAGCCTGCGGACGAAATCATTGGCCTTGGCGCGCACTTCCTCGCGGGTCAGGTGCTGGCCCTCGACCACAATCGTCTCGCCCTCCTGCGCCAAAGCGGGGACGGGCGCCAGCAGCAGCGCCAGGACTGGTCCGACCGTCAGGCGCAACATCACTGGCCCTCGGTACAGCTATCGCCGATCCACTTGCCCTCCGACCGGGCGGTCATCGCCATGGTCATATTCTGCGGCCCGCCCGCCATCTTCATATCCATGTCCATTGCATAGCTTTCCGGCGCATAGGTGCCGGACATGGTGGCGTTCATCGTGCCGCCCTGCGACTTGCAGGATATCTGCCCCTTCACCGAACCGCCCTTCGCCTCGAACCCGCCATAGGTGCAGTCCTTATTCTCCTGCCCCGCGAACATCTCGCCGCTGGGATTGGCGGCCTGCTCGGGCGTGATGCAATATTTGAGGCTGGTCTGGCTCATCATGCGCTTCATTTGGTCCTTCATATTGGCCGGGGCGCCGGGCATGTCGGACAGGTCGATATCCTTGACGGTGAAGCGGCCTTCCCACTGGCCGGGCTTCAATTGCACCTTGTCGACCTCTGCCTTCACCTCCGCCTTGCTCATCGCGTCGGTGGCAGCGATGTCTCCGGTCTTGTCGCCGGGCTTGTCCCCACAGGCGGCAAGGCCCGCCAGTACCATGAGCATCATGACCGTTCGGCGCATCGTCATCCTCCCTGTTCCTGTCCTGAAACAAACATATCAACGCTGCCGAACGGTTCAATGACGCGGCACAAAATGAAACATGTTCTTTATTTGTTCTATTTCTCCTGCTAGGTGCCAGGGTCGAACTTTGGGGGGAGTTTGTATGCAGCGGACGATGTCGAGCGAAAGGGTCGCCTTCAGCCTCTATCTGCGGACCGGCCATCGTATTGCGCCGGCAGCGGTCGAAGTGAAGTTCAATCCTTGGCATGACGAGGAGAATGGGCGATTCACCTTTACAGGGCAGGGGCGCTATTTTGGCGCTGGCGGCCGCTCGGCTGGCCCGGCGACGGCTGACTCTGGAAAGGCGCGAGACGATGATGCCGTACCGGATCGCAGTCGCAATCGGGCGGATCATCCGGATAATCATGCGATCCATATCGTACAGTCGGGCGATTCGCTTTCTCGTATCGCTGCACAACGACAGGGTCTGACGGCGCGCGATCTGGCCTGGCTCAACCAGCATGCCATCGATCAGCCCTTGCGAGTGGGGCAAAGGATCAAGCTGCCGCATCAGGCCTATCTGGATGCCAGCCAGGCGGCCAAAAATAATTTCCTTGGCCTGGCCCATTATATGGAGCGCCATGGCGGCAAGCTGCCGCCAGACCCTGGCAAAGCGCCATCGCTGGAAAGCCAGATTCTCGATGCAAACTGGAAGCGGGAGACGAAGAATGGCTATGACTTCCATATCGATGTCGTTGCGCGCAACCGAAAGACATTTGGCCAATTGTCTTTGGCGCAAAAGCTGGTGCGTTCACGCCGCAATCAGGCGGCGGCAGGCAAGCCTGACCGGCTGGCCAGCGATGACGGTGGTCATTACATCGCTGCTCGCTTCAACGGCCCCCGCGACAGCTTCAACCATTTCGCCCAGGATGCGAGTTTTAACCGCGGCGCCTATCGTGTCATGGAAGATCAATGGGCCAAGGAATTGCACGCCGGGCATAAGGTATTCGTGGTCATCGAGTCACTTTACCACGGAACGTCGAAACGTCCTTATCAACTCAATGTTTATTGGGAGGTTGATGGCCAAAGAGCCAGCCAGAAATTCCCAAACGAAGCGAAAGGCAAAGTCGGTGGCAAAAGATAAGTTCGATATTTTGAGCCATCTCTTCAATCAGATTGGCGTAGAACTGGTTGATATCGTCGGGGGAGAACCTGATGGCATATTGCTTTACGTCGAAATCGGAGAGGGTTGGATCAGTCCAAATATATTCAAGGATGAAGGCGCCCAGATTCGTTATTTCGACGAAGACGACGAAATGCTGTCCGACCTGATTTGGGAAGCCTGGTATGCCGAGCCCGATGAAGGCGGCATCAAGCGCTGGTCGATCATGGAATATGAAATCAAGGATGGGAAAGTCGATATCAGCTTTCGTTTTCCTGACGAAGTGAATGTCGAAACAATCAGCATGGAACGCCGCCAAGCCGCCCTGCGCGCGCGGTTCGGCGACAAGCCGGTCGTCTATCCGCCCATGCCCAAAGGCGCGTTCGAACTGAAGCCCTGATCCCGATTGCACCGCAGCCCCAAGCCCCCATATTGCACCCATGTCGATTCAGATCCGCACCACGCTCGATGAACCGGAAACCGGCGAGGGTTTCGTCCCCCATCGCCCCGCGCGCCCTGAAAAGAGCGAGGGGGGGCGGCCCTTCACGTTGGTCAGCGACTATGAACCCTCAGGTGACCAGCGCACCGCGATCCCCGAACTGGTGGAGCAGGCGCTGGCGGGCGAGAAGGATCAGGTGCTGCTGGGCGTCACCGGTTCCGGCAAGACCTTCACCATGGCCAAGGTGATCGAGGCGTTGCAACGGCCTGCGCTGATCCTGGCGCCCAACAAAATCCTCGCGGCGCAGTTATATGGGGAATTCAAGAGCTTCTTCCCCGACAATGCGGTCGAATATTTCGTCAGCTACTACGACTATTACCAGCCCGAAGCCTATGTCGCGCGGTCGGATACCTATATCGAGAAGGAGTCCAGCGTAAACGAGAGCATCGACCGGATGCGCCATTCGGCCACCCGCGCGCTGCTGGAACGGGACGACGTCATCATCGTGGCGTCCGTCTCCTGCCTCTATGGCATCGGGTCGGTCGAAACCTATTCGGCCATGACCTTCTCCATGAAGAAGGGCGGGATCGAGGATCAGCGCGAGATTATCCGCAAGCTGGTCGCGCTCCAGTACAAGCGCAACGATGCGGGCTTTGCGCGCGGCAATTTCCGAGTGAAGGGCGACAATCTCGAAATCTTCCCGTCGCACTATGAGGATACGGCCTGGCGCATCAGCTTCTTCGGCAACGAGATAGAGGATATCGTCGAGTTCGACCCGCTGACTGGCAAGAAGGTCGCGAGCCTCGACTATGTGAAGGTCTTTCCCAACAGCCATCACGTCACGCCCGGCCCGACGCTGAAGCAGGCGATGGAAGCGATCCGCTTTGAGATGACCGAGCGTCTCAAGGAGCTGGTCGAGGAAGGCAAATTGCTGGAGGCGCAGCGGCTGGAACAGCGCACCAATTTCGATCTGGAGATGATCGCGGCCACCGGCAGCTGCGCGGGGATCGAGAATTATAGCCGCTTCCTGACCGGCCGCCTGCCGGGCGAGCCGCCGCCGACCCTGTTCGAATATCTGCCCGAAAACGCCATGCTGTTCGTGGACGAAAGCCACCAGACCGTGCCGCAGATCGGCGCGATGGCGCGTGGCGATCATCGACGCAAGATCACGCTGGCGGAATATGGATTCCGCCTGCCCAGTTGCATCGACAATCGCCCGCTGCGCTTCAACGAATGGGATGCGATGCGGCCGCAGACGGTCAGCGTGTCCGCCACGCCCGGGCCCTGGGAAATGGAGCAGACCGGCGGCGTGTTCAGCGAACAGGTGATCCGCCCAACCGGGCTGATCGACCCGCCGGTGGAGATCAAGCCGGTCGAGGATCAGGTGGACGATCTGATCAACGAATGCCGCAAGGTCGCGGCGCAGGGCTATCGCACGCTCGTCACCACGCTGACCAAGCGCATGGCGGAGGATCTGACTGAGTTCATGCACGAGGCAGGGATCAAGGTCCGCTACATGCACTCAGATGTGGAGACGCTGGAGCGTATCGAACTCATCCGTGACCTGCGGCTGGGCGTCTACGATGTGCTGATAGGCATCAACCTGCTGCGCGAGGGGCTGGATATTCCCGAATGTGGGCTGGTGGCGATCCTCGACGCGGACAAGGAAGGATTCCTGCGCTCCGAAACCTCACTGATCCAGACGATCGGCCGCGCGGCGCGCAACGTCGAGGGACGCGTGATCCTCTATGCCGACCGGATTACCGGCAGCATGGAGCGCGCGCTCAACGAAACATCGCGGCGGCGCGAGAAGCAGGAAGCCTATAATCTGGAGCACGGCATCACGCCGACCACGATCAAGCGCAATATCGGCGACATCATCGCCCATGTGTCGAGCAAGGATCAGGTTACGGTGGAGACCGGGCTGGAGGATCGCCCGCACCTCGTCGGCCACAATCTGCGCGCCTATATCGAGGATCTGGAAAAGAAGATGCGCGCGGCGGCAGCGGATCTGGAGTTCGAGGAAGCCGGGCGGATCAGAGATGAGATCAGGAAGCTGGAGGCGGAGGAATTGGGCTTGCCGGCGGCTGAGCAGGTGGCAGCGCCGCGCGGGCGGGCAACCGAGGGGAAGCCGGGAACGCGGAAATTGCGCTATGGGAAGGTGCAGAAGAAGTTTGGGCGGTAAATTATTTTGCTACACAAGTCACTGATTATAGATCATTTCAACTATATGTTGATTTTCTTCTTGTGGACATGGCAATTTTTATTAGTATTAAAAGGCTTGCCTTGAATAATGAGACAAGCCCATGGTCAAACCCGCCAAACTTTTTCAGCGCCTGCTACAAGGTAGCCGAAACCTCAGCTTTCGCGATTTCCAGCGCCTTCTCGAAGCTTTCGGATTTCGTCTGACGCGGGTGAGCGGCAGCCATCATGTCTATGGCCGCACCGGCCTTGACCGTCCGCTCATCATCCAGCCCAACGGCAAGGACGCCAAGAGCTATCAGGTCGAGCAATTTCTTGATATGGTCGAAGCCTACGGCCTCAGCATGGATGAATGATGGACCATCATTACCATATCAATATCTTCTGGTCGAAAGAGGACAGGCTCTGGATTGCCGACGTCCCCGACTTGAAGCCCTGTTCGGCGCATGGTGGTACCCCGGCCGAGGCCATTGCCGAAGTGCAGATCGCCATTGGCCTGTGGCTCGATTTTGCCCGCGAGCGCGGTCACCCCATTCCAGAAGCCCGCTATCGCCCGGCCATCTACGCGGCGTGAACGTAATCCGTTATGCTTCGTCTGGAAGGACGATGATACCCATGACGTCGAAATCACAGATTATCACTGATCCCGACTGGCTGCATAACGCCCATGCCGGCGAGATGCTGCTGTCGGAATTCATGGAACCGCTCGATCTGACCGTCGAGCAGATGGCCGAACTGATCGCCGTATCGCCTGATCGCATTGCGTTGGTGATTGATGGCAAACGCCCGATGGACGGCGAACTCGACCTGCGGCTTGGCCGTTATTTCGGCATGTCGGAAGGCTTTTTTCTGCGGTTGCAGGATCAGTATGAACTGCTGGAAGCCAAGCGCGCGCTGAACGGCGAACTGGATCGCATCGTTCCGCGCGCAGCCTGACCCGCGACTTCCCTCAATCCAGCCGCTGCAACTCGATATTGCGAAATTCGATCGGATGGCCTTCGCTTTGCAGGGCGATATAGCCGCGCTTCAATTGCAGCGCGCCTCCGGCTGCCGTGATCAACGGTTTGGCGTCCGCATCTTCCGGGTCGAGTTCGATGCCGGAATAGCGCAGCACTGCCTTGCCATCGATATAATGGGTCACCTCGCCCGATGGCAGCACCTCCAGCTCAGCTCTGGTCCAGCGGCCGGCCGGCAATGGCAACCCGCTGGACAATATGCAGTGGCGCGGATCGCGCTTGCCCTCAAACATAACCGTGGTGCCCGGCGTGCACACATTGCCGCTCGGCTCCTCCGTCGGACGCGGCGTAGCCAGCAGCTGCATTTCCAGACTGACGGGGAAATCCTGATCGCGGCGCATCGTCTCGGGCGGCTGTGCATGGAACATCAAACCACTATTGGTCGTCTGCCAAACCTTGATGCCGGGCAGAGGCTCCCCAAACAGGCGATATTCGAACCGGATGCGATAGGCGCCGAGCGGCTCTTTCCAGAAAAGATGACCGAACTCGCCATCAAAACGCTGATAGTTGACATGGGACACGCGGATCGCGCCGTCCTGCACGATGAACATGTGGAGCGGATCTTCGCCCAGCGCCCGGCCAGTGATCTTGGGCGTCCAGCCGTCGAGCGTCTGGCCATCGAAGATGCGCTGCCATCGGGGTTCCGGCGCCGGCGCAGCCCCCATCAGCAGCGCCATGGCGGCGATCGCAAATATCTTCATCCCTCGACCACCTCTCCCCGGCATTTCAACATCAGGATCGTGCGTGATTACGACTGTTCGTCCAGCCGCACCTGACCTTTACGCCTTGTACAGCGCGTCCAGTCGCTCTGCGTAGCGCTTGCGGATCACATGCCGCCGGATCTTCATCGACGGGGTCATTTCCTCATTTTCGATGGCGAAGGGTTCGTCGGCCAGGATGAAGCGACGGACCCGTTCCAGCACGGACAGGTCATCATTCACGCGATCGACCGCCGCGCGCAACGCTGCCTGATAGGCGGGGTTGGCGGCCACGCTATCGAGGGCCACGCCCTGTTCGATCGCCCATTCGCGGGTCCATTCCGCGTCCGGCACCAGCAGCCCGACCAGATAGGGACGGCGGTCGCCATGCACCATTGCCTGACCGATCTCGCTCTGGAGCGTCAGCATGCCCTCGACCTTCTGCGGCGAGACATTGTCGCCCTTGTCGTTGACGATCAGATCCTTCTTGCGATCGGTGATGCGGATGCGCCCCTTGGCGTCGATCTCGCCAATATCGCCCGTATGCAGCCAGCCGTCCTTCAGCGCCTTTTCCGTCTCCGCCGGGTTGCGCCAGTAGCCGTGCATCACCAGTTCGCCGCGCACCAATATCTCGCCATCCTCGGCGATGCGCACCTCAACGCCATCAAGCGGCGGGCCGACCGTGTCCATGGCGATGCCGGCGGCGGGCCGGTTGCAACTGACCACCGGCCCGGCCTCGGTCTGGCCATAGCCTTGCAACAGCGTCAGCCCCATCGCCTGAAAGAACAGCCCGACATCGGGGTTGAGCGGCGCCCCGCCCGATACCAATGCCTTCATCCGCCCGCCAAAGCGCGCGCGAACCTTGGGGATGAGCGTGCGCGAGAGCAGCAGCTTCATCGGCGCATCGAGGATGCTGCCCTTGCCCGCGGCCTCCTTTGCCGCGATGCGGATCGCCTGGCCCAGCAGATAATTGGGGAATTTGCCCTGCTTCTCGATCGATTTGATGATGCGCGTGCGCAGCACTTCGAACAGGCGGGGCACGACGACCATGATGGTCGGCCGGGTTTCCTCGATATTGCTGGCGAGCTTTTCGAGTCCCTCGGCATAATAGATCTGCCCGCCCAGCAGCATCGGCAGGAACTGGCCGCCGCTATGTTCATAGGCATGGGAGAGCGGCAGGAAGGACAGGAATAGCTCGTCATCCCAGCCGAAATCCTCCGCCACGACCTTGCCCGCGCCTTCCACATTGGCGAGGATCGCACCATGATGCTGCATCACGCCGCGCGGCGCGCCGCCGGTGCCGCTGGTGTAGATGATGCAGGCCTGATCGTTGCGGGTCGCGCTCTGCGCCGCCGCGATCGCGTCCACATCGCCTGGATGGGCCGCGAGCAGGTCGCTCCACAAATGGCAGGCACAAGTGCCCTGTGCACCGCGCAGCGGTTCCATGCCGATGACGAACGCGGCCTGCGAACGGACCACAGCGGGCATCAGCGCCTGCGCCAGCTTGGCGGTCGACACGATGACGGCGCGGGCGCCGCTATCGGTCAGGATATGCTGGTGATCGCGCGTGGTGTTGGTGGTGTAGGTCGGCACGCTGATGCAGCCCGCCGCCATGATGGCGAGGTCGGCAATGCAGAATTCGGGCCGGTTCTCGCTGACCAGCATCACCGGGTCGCCGGGCTTCAACCCCTGCGCCTTGAGCGCTGCCGCAAGCGAGGCGACCTGCCGCGCGACCTCCGCCCAGCTGAGCGATTGCCACTGGCCGCCGCTCTTGCGCGACAGGAAGGGCGCGTCGCCCTTCTCCTGCGCGCGCGCGAAGAACATCGTTACCAGATTGGGGAATTTCTCAATGGCCCTCAAGGCTCGACTCCTGCGGTTTCCGGCGCGTCTGCTGCGCGCCTCCTCGTTAGACAAGGCTATAATGACGCCTTGCCGTAACGACCATGCTTTTCCGTTGGTTTCGTGGAAAGCCGTTCCTAATCTGATTAGGTCAGATTAGGAACGGCTTTAAGGTTTTGGGTTCGCCGCGTTTTCCGAGTCAGCAGGTGATGCCACCCGCTTTGAAAATGCTTCAGTCGAACAATCCGTCCTGCCCGCCGGCTGGCGGGTTGAGGCCCAGATGTTTCCAGCCCGGCCCGTTGAGGCAGCGGCCCCGCGCGGTACGGGCGATCAGGCCCAACTGGATCAGATAGGGTTCGACCACTTCTTCGATCGTGTCGCGCGCTTCGGACAGGCCCGCCGCCAGCGTTTCCACGCCGACCGGCCCGCCGCGATAGATATCGGCGATCATCATCAGATAGCGTCGATCCATCAGGTCGAGGCCCAGATGATCGACCTCCAGCCGCATCAGCGCGGCATCGGCGACTTTTCGATCCACGGTCGGCGCACCCGCAACATTGGCGAAGTCGCGCACCCGGCGCAGCAACCGCCCGGCGATGCGCGGCGTGCCCCGCGAACGGCGCGCAATCTCGATCGCGCCGTCGGACGTGATGGCAAGGTCGAGCAGCCGCGCCGCCCGGCGCACGACCAGTTCCAGTTCGTCCACCGTGTAGAATTGCAGCCGTACCGGAATGCCGAAGCGATCGCGCAGCGGCGTCGTCAGCAACCCCTGCCGGGTCGTCGCGCCGACCAAAGTGAAGCGCGGCAGGTCGATCCGCACCGAGCGGGCGGACGGCCCTTCGCCGATCATCAGGTCGAGCGCGCGATCCTCCATCGCAGGATAGAGGACTTCTTCCACCGCCGGGTTCAGCCGATGGATTTCGTCCACGAACAGGACGTCGCCCTCATCCAGATTGGTGAGCAAAGCGGCAAGATCGCCCGATTTGGCAATGACCGGGCCGGACGTGGCGCGAAAGCCCACGCCCATTTCCTTGGCGACGATCTGCGCCAGCGTGGTCTTGCCCAGACCCGGCGGGCCGAAGAACAGCACATGGTCAAGCGCATCGCCCCGCGACTTGGCCGCCTGAATGAAGATACGCAGATTTTCCCGCGCGGCCTGCTGGCCCACAAATTCGTCAAGCGACTTGGGACGCAGCGCCGCGTCGACATCCTCGGGGCGTCGCGCGGGGGTGATGAGGCGGTCGTCGGTCATGGGCGATCCTCCCTACCACCGTCATGCTGAACTTGTTTCAGCATCCATGGCGCGGCGAATCCAATGCAAGCGCGGGCAAACCGAGAGTGACGGAAAGGTCGATCCAATGCGGATTGTCTGCTTCGATAAGATTGATCTTCCACTGACGATGCCATCGCTTCAGTTGCTTCTCGCGCAATATCGCCTGTTCCATAGTATCGCACATTTCGTAGCGGACGAGCCGATGCACGCCATATCGACTGGCAAAACCCGGCAGCGCATCGGTGCGATGTTGCAGCAAACGACCCAGAAGGTTGGATGTGACGCCAATATAGAGTGTGCCGTAGGGCTGGCTTGCAAGAATGTAGACGCACGGTTCCTTCATGCCGACCTCCGTCCGATGATGACGGCAGAATGGATGCTGAAACAAGTTCAGCATGACGAGCGTACAAACCCTTCACTTCGCCGCCTTCCGCAACGCCAGCCTGACCAGCGCGTCCAGACTTGCGCCTTCGCCCAGATCCTCTTCAGCGGCGGCCACGGCAACGCTCGCTTCATGCGGCTTGAAGCCCAGATTCTGGAGCGCGGACAGCGCGTCGGCGCTGAAACCGCCGGTCGGCAACGCCACGCCGCCGCTCACCCCGACCGGTCCGCCACCGGGCGCGGCGCCGATCTTGTCCTTCAGTTCGTTGACGATACGCTGCGCCAGCTTGGGACCGACGCCGTTCGCGCGCGAAATCATCGCCTTGTCACCGGCCGCGACGGCGCGATGCAGGTCGTGGGGCTCCAGCGCGGACAGGATCGCCAGCGCCACGCGCGACCCCACGCCCTGCACATGGGTGAGCAGCCGATACCAGTCGCGCTCGTCCGCACGGGCGAAACCGACCAGGCGGATCGCATCATCCGAAACCAGCATTTCGGTGTGGATCGTCACCGCCTCGCCCACCGGCCCCAGTGCTGCGAGCGTGCGGGACGATGCGCCGACCAGATAGCAGACGCCACCCACATCGATGATGGCATGGTCGATGCCGCTACTGTCCAGCAGCCCCTTGAGTTTCGCGATCATAGCTTCCGCCCTTTGGTCATGATCTGTTCTTTACAGCCTGTTACGACACGCGCCAGCACAAAGCGCGGCACCTTTTTGCGACTGGCGCGTAGTGCAGGCCGACTTGCCGCAAAAAAAAGAGGATCGCCGATGCTGATGACTGCCCCCCTGTTGTCGCCGAAGGATTTCGAATTTCCCTCGATCATGCTGTCGGGCGTGGTCGACCATGGCATGTATCTGCATTTCAAGAACTGCCTGTCCACCGCGCCGCAGACCGGCCTTGTCGTGGTAGAACTCTCCACCCTGGGCGGCGACCCGGAGATCGCCCGGCTGATGGGCGAGGATATCCGCTTCCATTCCGACCTCTATCCCGATCGGCGACTGGTGTTCATGGGGCGCACGGCGGTTTATTCGGCCGGCGCCACCTTCATGAGCTTCTTTGCGACCGAGAATCGGTACCTCACGCGGGGTACCCGGCTGATGATCCATGAGCGGATCATCACCAAGACTATCCAACTGGCCGGGCCGCTCTCCACCTGCATCGCAACGCTGAAGGCGACGCTGAACGAGATCGAATCGTCCATCACGATCCAGAATGAGGGGTTCGCCAACCTGATCCTGGGATCGCAGGTGACGATGGAGGAACTGCTCCAGAAGGCACCGGAAAACTGGTATCTGGAAGCGAACGAGGCGCAGGCTCTGGGGCTGATCGCCGGGGTGCTTTAGAGTATTTTTAAGTCATCTGGCGCGAATGACGGCTCGCAAAATGCGGAAAACAAAAAACTCTTACAGCGACCCCATAAGCGCCAGTGCCACGCCGCTGACCACCAGCATCAGCCCGGCCACTTCGCTGCCGCGCATCCGTTCCTTCAGGTAGAAATGGCCGAACGCCATGGTGAAGGCGACCTCGATCTGCCCGACGATTCGCACCAGCGCGACCGGTGCGGTGGCGAATCCGGTGAACCAGCAGGCGCTGCCCAGAGCCGACAGCAGGCCGACCTGCCCCGACACGCGCCAACTGGCCAGCACCCGGCGCATCTCGCCCGGCTCGCGCCAGACCAGCCACGGGCCCTGCATCCCCGTCTGGACCAGCACTGTCGCCACCAGCACCAGCAAGGCAGCAAGGATGCGGTCGTCGCCGCCCACGCTCTGGGTCGCGCGGCGGATGCCGATCGCGGTCAACGCAAAGAAGAATCCCGACGCGATACCCGTCAGCGCCGCCGGCTGCGTGAGCGCTCGGAGGAAATCGCCCGGTCCCATTCGCTTGCCGCCAGTCGACAACAGCATCACCCCCATCACGCCGCAACCGATCCCGGCCCAGGCCAGCGGATGGAGCCTTTCGCCTAGCAACAGGAAGGAGAGCAGGGCACCCTGCACCGCTTCGGTCTTGGAATAGGCCGTGCCAACCACGAAATTGCGATGTTTGAACGCCATGATCAGCAAATTGGTGGCGATGATCTGCGCCAGTCCGCCCGCCAGGCAGAAGAGCAGGAAGAGCGGTCCGATCGCGGGCAGGGGCGCTGGCACAAGCAGCCTGTATCCACCCAGCAGCAACAGGGTAAAGGGGATACCATAAAGATAGCGGACGAGGCCCGCGGCATTGATCGACAGGCTATGGCTGACCCGGCGCTGCACCGCGGTGCGCCACGCCTGCACCGCGCCCGCAATCAGCGTCGCGGGTAGCCAGATGGGAGAGGTAATCATGCCGCCCCTATACAGGGCAAGCCGCCCGCGTCATCCCAGCGAGACGATCAGCGTGAGGAAGAGCGAGAGCGACACGCAGGCAAAGCCATAGAGCAAGGGCAGCCGCAGCAGCGCCCCCGCGCGCGAAAGGCTGTAGGCGTCCTTCAACTGGCGGTACATGTGCCAGAGCGCGAACAGGATCAGGCCCAGCGTCATCAGACCGCTCGTCACATGCACGGCGGTCAGGATCATCGACAGCGAGAAGAGCAGTGACATGAACGCGATTGAATAAGTGACGTAGATCGCATGGTCGTACATCTTGAAGCGACGGCTGAACGGGAAGAGCAGCCACAGGAAGGGCAGCGAGATCAGGATCAGCGCCCAGGAGAATTTATAAGCATTGGCCTTGAGCTTATAATAAGCGAATTCGGGATTCTTGGCCGCCGCGCTCACCACGCTGCCCACGCTTTTCGCGACGCCGCCCTGCACGCCTTCGCCCAATAGCGAATTGGTGAGGCCGCTGGCCAGCGACAGGCCGGCGCGATCCGATCGTGCCTCGACCAGATTCTCGTTCAAGGCTTCCTTGCGCGCGTCGGAAAGGCCCGGCTGCGCCAGCTTCGCCTCGATCTTGCGGATATCGGCATCGGCTTTGGCCTGTTCCTTGCGCAGTTCGGCCTGCGCCTCCTTGTTCATCCGGACGCCCTCGACTGCGCCTTCCGGCCCATGATGGCTGGTCAGCGAGAAAATCGCGTACATCAGGAAGGCGCTGAACAGGAACAGCGCGAAGGGCGACACGAATTTCGCCCGTTCGCCATGGATATAGCGGCGCGTCAGCTTGCCCGGCCGCAACGCCAGTTCGGGCAGGGTGGCCCAGATCTTGCCCTCGAAATGCAGCACGCCATGCGCCAGGTCATGGCCGATCGCGGCGAAGCTGCGATGCAGATGCGCCGCCTGCCCGCATTGCGCACAATAAGCGCCGGCCACGGTCGCGCCGCAATTGAGGCAGGCGCCATGGCCAGCCTGATTCGCTCCATGCCCGGCTTCGCCATGCCCCGGCTCGACCGTGCGCGCCAGCATCCCCCCGGTGATCGCATCACCTGCTGCTTCGATGTCCCCTGTCATGGGGCGGGAGGATATCAGCGGTGTATCAGTTGCACCAGACGGCTTGAAAGCCTGTCAGCTCGGCTTGGCGCCTGGGGGCAAGGCATGGGGTAAACCCTGCCGTCCCATCGTCCAGTTCGCCTGCAACCGCACCAGCGGATTGGGTGCGCACCATATCTCGCCGCTGTCGCACAGCCCCGTCACCCAGATCAGATTATGCTCCTGCCCATAGTCGATGACGGCCAGGGCATAGCCTTTGCCCTTACCTTCGACGGTGACGGGCAAAGGCGGGTCGAGCTGGGTGAAGGACATGGGGTTCTCCGGCATGAAGGATGCCGGTGAGAATGCGGGGCAAGGGTCGGGGTTCCGGGTGTTTAACCGAGATCAGTCACTTACTCGATCCTCCCCATCTTGGGATGGGGAGGATAGGAAAGTCACGCGCCTTCGAGCAGCTTCTCTTTCTTGATCTTCTCCTGCCATACCAGCGGGGCGAGGCGGTGGACATTCTGGCCTTCACTGTCGACGGCCACGGTGACGGGCATGTCCTCCACCGTGAATTCGTAAATGGCTTCCATGCCCAGATCCTCAAAGCCCACGACCTTGGCTTCTTTGATAGCGCGCGCGACGAGGTAAGCCGCACCGCCGACCGCCATCAGATAGGCGCTCTTGTGCGTCTTGATGCTCTCGGTCGCGGCCGGACCGCGCTCGGCCTTGCCGACGCAGGCGGCCAGCCCCTGTTCCAGCATCATGTCCATGAAGCTGTCCATGCGGGTCGCGGTGGTGGGACCGGCCGGGCCGACCACCTCGTCACGCACCGGATCGACCGGGCCGACATAGTAAATGACGCGGCCCTTGAAATCGACCGGCAACGCCTCGCCCTTGGCCAGCATATCCTTGATCCGCTTGTGCGCGGCGTCGCGACCGGTCAGCATCTTGCCGTTCAGCAGCAGCCGGTCGCCATGCTTCCAGCTCTGCACCACGTCCGGCGTCAGATTGTCGAGATCGACCTTGATCGCTTCCTTGCTCGGCTTCCAGTCGACCTGCGGCCAGTCGGACAGTTTGGGCGTCTCCAGATAGGCGGGGCCGGAGCCGTCCAGCGTGAAATGCGCGTGGCGCGTGGCGGCGCAATTGGGGATCATCGCCACCGGCTTGCCCGCCGCATGGCAGGGATAGTCGTGAATCTTGATGTCCAGCACGGTGGCCAGGCCGCCCAGACCCTGCGCGCCGATGCCCAGCGCATTGACCTTGTCGAAAATCTCGATCCGCAGTTCCTCGATCTTATTCTGCGGGCCGCGCAGCTTCAGCTCGCCCATGTCGATCGGGTCCATCAGGCTTTCCTTGGCCAGCGCCACCGCCTTTTCCGCCGTGCCGCCGATGCCGATGCCCAGCATGCCCGGCGGGCACCAGCCCGCGCCCATCTGCGGCACCATTTCCAGCACCCAGTCGACGATCGAATCGCTGGGGTTCATCATCTTGAACTTTGTCTTGTTTTCGGAGCCACCGCCCTTGGCTGCGACGTCGATCACGACCTTGTTGCCCGGCACCATTTCCACGTTCAGCACGCAGGGCGTGTTGTCCTTGGTGTTCTGGCGCGAAAAGGCGGGATCTTTCAGAATCGACGCGCGCAGGCGATTTTCGGGGTTGAGATACGCCTTGCGCACGCCGTCATCGATGATGTCCTGCATTGACCGGCTATTGTCGTCCAGCCGGCACTCCATGCCCCACTTCACGAAGACATTGACGATGCCGGTGTCCTGACAGATCGGTCGGTGGCCTTCGGCGCACATGCGGCTGTTGGTCAGGATCTGGGCGATGGCGTCCTTGGCCGCCGGATTGGCTTCGGCTTCATAGGCCGTGCCCAGCGCCCGGATATAATCCATCGGATGATAATAGCTGATATATTGGAGTGCGTCGGCGACGCTCTCGATGAGGTCGGCGGTCTTGATGAGCGTCATCTACCCTGGTCCCTATCTCTGGCGGCCCGCCTCTGCACGGCGGGTCTTCGCTAAGGGGCAGCGGCTAGTGCGGAATCGCCTTCAAGTCCAGTGAGACACGTTCGCAAAAGCAACCCGTCTACCCTTCGGCATAGGGGAAAAGAGGCCACCAGGGCTGCTTCTCCGCCAGCACGCGGGCAAAGCTCGGCCGCGCCTCCAGCCGCGCCAGATAGGCGGCCAGCACGGGATGGTCGCTGCTCAGCGGCTGCACCTTGTCGGCATAGAAAAGCGCGGGTGCGGCAGCGCAGTCGGCCAGAGTGAAGCTGTCGCCCGCCGCCCATTTGCGGCCCGTCATCCGCGTCTCCAGCATTGCATAGCTTTTCGCCAGCAGCGCGCGGGCCTGTTCCACTCCCGTCGGATCGCGCTGCGCTTCAGGCCGCAACCGGTCGGCGACGATCGCCTGCATGGGCGCCATCACATAATTGTCGAACAGCCGGTCCATCAGCCGCGCCTCCAGCGCCGCATCGGGATCGGCCGGGAAGGGGTGGAATATGCCCGCCTCATGACAGGCCATATATTCGATGATGATGCTGGCCTCGCCGATCGTGGCATTCCTGGACGGATCGTGCAGCACGGGGAATTTGCCGATCGGCCATAATTGCTGCCACGCCTCGGCCACGCCCGCATCCTCCAGCATCCGGGGGGTGAAGGGCGCGCCATTTTCATAAAAGGCGATCAGCACCTTCCAGCAATAGGAAGAGAGCGGGTGGTAGTAGAGAATCATCCGATATCCTCCTGTCGACCACAATATCTTGTGCCTGCCATCCTGTTTCGCCGTTCATAGACGCCTGGCCATGACGGTTGCGATGACGATCCCTGTCATCGCTTTTAGACCTTCGTCGGAAAATCGGTGGCAAGGATTTTTTATTTTTTATCTGCCCTCACCCCCCTTGCCTTTTGTGGGGGCAAGGCAACTCCGCGCGTCGCCCGATGGC
Organism: Sphingobium sp. WCS2017Hpa-17; assembly: GCF_031843765.1. NCBI lineage: Bacteria > Pseudomonadati > Pseudomonadota > Alphaproteobacteria > Sphingomonadales > Sphingobiaceae > Sphingobium > Sphingobium sp. WCS2017Hpa-17. Next base: position 20,282 of record NZ_JAVTIV010000009.1, on the reverse strand, counting down.
CCGTCGGCGAGATGACTCATTTTGCCGACGGACGGTTTCATCATCCTGTCATGACGCGATGATTCGGCTCTTGATCCGGTCAATAGTTGGAGGCACTATCTGTGGTATCGGGTCAACGGGGGTCACCCAACAGATTGTGATTGCATCGCTGGACTATTTTCCGGCGATAGGGGCTTTTTGTCTCTGCAATCGGTCGGTTGGGCCTATTTCCGTCCCCGCGCCGATGGGGTTCATGCTAGGATGCGCGGCTTGTCGCGACCCGCTGAGCCGAATCGAACGGAACAGGAACAACGGGGACTCGCATGGACTTTCGGGATAGTGGACAAGGTGGCGACGTGGCGACTGTGATGGATGATCTGGTGGAAGAGGCGAAGGCTGTGACGGCGGCGGAAGCTCCGGCGGCTGAGCCTGTGACCTCCTCGACCGTATTGGCGCGCCGCTTTCCGGTGGTGACGGATTCCTCGCGCGACGCGCTGCTGACCGAATTCGGCAAGGACACGTTGAACGACCGCTATCTGCTGCCCGGCGAATCCTATCAGGATCTGTTCGCCCGCGTCGCGGCGGCCTATTCGGACGATGCCGACCATGCCCAGCGCGTCTACGACTATATCTCGAAGCTCTGGTTCATGCCCGCCACTCCGGTCCTGTCGAACGGCGGCACCGGTCGCGGCCTGCCGATCAGCTGCTATCTGAACTCGGTGGACGACAGCCTGGAAGGCATCGTCAACACCTGGAACGAGAATGTCTGGCTTGCTTCGCGCGGCGGCGGCATCGGCACCTATTGGGGCGCTGTGCGCGGCATCGGCGAGCCGGTCGGCCTCAATGGCAAGACCAGCGGCATCATCCCCTTCGTCCGCGTGATGGACAGCCTCACCCTCGCGATCAGCCAGGGCAGCCTGCGCCGTGGTTCGGCCGCCTGCTATCTCGACGTCTCGCACCCGGAGATCGAGGAGTTCCTCGAAATCCGCAAGACGTCGGGCGACTTCAACCGCAAGGCGCTGAACCTGCATCACGGCGTCCTCCTGACCGACGAGTTCATGGAGGCCGTGCGCGACGGGTCCGAATTCAACCTGCGCAGCCCGAAGGACCAGTCGGTGCGCGGTACCGTCAACGCCCGCGCTTTGTTCCAGAAGCTGGTCGAAGTGCGCCTCGCCACCGGCGAGCCCTATATCGTCTTCAGCGACACGGTGAACCGCATGATGCCCAAGCATCATCGCGACCTGAACCTGAAGGTGTCGACGTCGAACCTCTGTTCGGAAATCACCCTGCCGACCGGCACCGACCATCTGGGCAATGACCGCACCGCGGTCTGCTGCCTGTCGTCGATGAATCTGGAAACCTGGGACGAGTGGAAGGATCATCCGACCTTCGCGGAAGACATCATGCGCTTCCTCGACAATGTGCTTCAGGACTATATCGACCGCGCCCCGCCGGAAATGGCCCGCGCCAAGTACAGCGCCAGCCGCGAACGCTCGGTCGGCCTTGGCGTCATGGGCTTCCACAGCTTCCTTCAGGCGCGCAACATCCCGTTCGAAGGCGCCATGGCCAAGTCGTGGAACCTGCGCATCTTCAAGCATATCAATGCCAAGGTGAACGAAGCCTCGATGCTGCTGGCGCAGGAGCGCGGGCCGTGCCCCGACGCCGCCGACATGGGCGTGATGGAACGGTTCAGCTGCAAGATGGCGATCGCGCCCACCGCGTCAATCTCCATCATCTGCGGCGGCACATCGGCCTGTATCGAGCCGATCCCGGCGAACATCTACACGCACAAGACGCTCTCGGGCAGCTTCGCGGTCAAGAATCCGTACCTCGAAAAGCTGCTGGTCGCCAAGGCGAAGGACAGCAGCGCGGTGTGGAACTCGATTCTGGAGCGCGGCGGCAGCGTCCAGCATCTCGACTTCCTCAGCCCGGAAGAAAAGGACACGTTCAAGACCAGCTTCGAAATCGACCAGCGCTGGCTGCTCGAACTCGCGGCCGACCGCACCCCCTATATCGATCAGGCGCAGTCGCTGAACCTGTTCATCCCGGCCGACGTCGAGAAGTGGGATCTGCTCATGCTCCACTTCCGCGCCTGGGAACTGGGCATCAAGTCGCTTTATTATCTGCGGTCCAAGTCGGTTCAGCGCGCGGGCTTCGCGGGCGGCGTGGAGGCCGACAACACGATCGACGCACCCACATTCCAGATCGGCGAGACGACCGACTATGACGAGTGTCTGGCTTGTCAGTAACTTCGATCAAAGTGGTACTTTGACCGTGTAGGAGAATGGCCTTGACGGATGGTTGGGTCTTTCTGTCGGTTACTGTTTTAATCGCAGTCGGCGTATTTCTGAATGGCGTGCGCTTCTCACGAATGAGGAAAAATCCATTCGTGGGGCGCTCGCTGTTCGGACAGCCAATTCAAGGCACGGAATTGTCGATCCATCACATCCGATGGATCGGCAAAATTCAGATGATCTTCGCGCCGGTTTTTCTGCTGTTTGCCGCTGCAATGACTTTCGGATTTTTTGGCCCTGTTGAGGGCATCACGATAATCAAATTTAACTGAGGTCCACCATGCCCCTTCTTCAAGCCAGCAAGGTCTACAAGCCCTTCGAATATCCCTGGGCCTATGAATATTGGAAGCGCCAGCAGCAACTCCACTGGCTGCCCGAGGAAGTGCCGCTGGGCGAGGATTGCCGCGACTGGGCGCAGAAGCTGTCCGATCACGAACGCAACCTGCTGACCCAGATTTTCCGCTTCTTCACCCAGGCCGACGTGGAAGTGCAGGATTGCTACCACGAAAAATATGGCCGCGTGTTCAAGCCGACCGAGGTCAAGATGATGCTGACGGCGTTCAGCAACATGGAAACGGTCCACATCGCCGCCTACTCGCATCTGCTCGACACGATCGGCATGCCTGAAAGCGAATATAGCGCCTTCATGCAGTATAAGGAGATGAAGGACAAACACGACTATCTGCAACAGTTCGGCGTCGACAGCGACGAGGATATCGCCCGCACGCTCGCCATGTTCGGCGGCTTCACCGAAGGCTTGCAGCTCTTCGCGTCCTTCGCGATGCTGATGAACTTCCCGCGCTTCAACAAGATGAAGGGCATGGGCCAGATCGTCACCTGGTCGGTCCGCGACGAAACGCTCCATTGCGAGGGCATCATCAAGTTGTTCCATGCCTTCTGCGCCGAACGCCAGTGCCTGACCCCGGCGGTCAAGGACGACATCATGGACATGTGCCAGAAGACCGTCCGCATCGAGGACGCCTTTGTCGACCTCGTCTTCGAAATGGGTCCGGTCCCCGGCATGACGCCCAAGGACATCAAGAAATATGTCCGCTACATCGCCGACTGGCGTCTGGGCCAGCTGGGCCTGAAACCCATCTACATGATCGACGAGCATCCGCTCCCCTGGCTGACCCCGCTGCTGAACGGCGTGGAACATGCCAACTTCTTCGAAACCCGCGCGACCGAATATTCGAAGGGCGCGACCCGTGGCCAGTGGAACGACGTCTGGGACGCCTTCGATCGCCGCCAGAAGGTCAAGGGCAGCGAACCCGCCAATGCGGACACCGACCCCGACATGTTCAAGGCGGCCGGGATCGCGGCGGAGTAAGGGATTGGCCAAATTGCACTGAGATAAGGCGAAAGTGGAACCAGCATGCCCGTCATCTTCCGCATTGATGGCTGCCGGTTCCACTTTTTCGCCAACGAAGGCGATCCGCGCGAGCCAGTGCATATTCACGTCGCCAAACCCGATGCCGACGCGAAGTTCTGGCGATATCCCGATGTCGAACTGGCCTATAATCGCGGCTTCGATGCACGCAGGATAAGCGGCTTCGGGATATTGTCGAAGCCCGGCGCGCCGAGATAGAGGATGCTTGGAATGACTTCTTCGCCTAGGCCAACAGATGTTCGCTTCGATGAAGCGCAAATGTGGGTGGATCTCGAAGATGGCCGCACGCTCGGTATTCCTCTCATCTGGTTCCCGCGTCTTTTGCACGCGACGTCCGATCAGCGCGCTGACTTCTTCCTTAGTCCCAGCGGCCTCCATTGGGACGAGATAGACGAGGATATTTCTGTCGCTGGCCTTCTGGCCGGCCGCGGCGATCAGACCCGATCGCGCAAGGCTGCCGCCTGACCGCAACTCCGTCCATAACGGACCCATCTCCCGCCAAAATGGCGGGAATCGCGCTATGCTCGTTCCATGATCGAGCCAGCCCCCGTCAGTAACTTCCAGCCCCACGACGCTCCGTTGCACGCCTATGTCTGCAATGTCTGCGGCAGCGATCATGTCACGCGCGAAGCCTGGGTGGCATGGGATGTCGCCGCGCAGGTCTGGGTGCTGGAAGTCGCCTTCGACTATGCCCATTGCCATCGCTGCATGGGGGATGCGCGGCTCGACCGTGTCATCCTGATCAGTCCGCCCCCGGCTGCGGTTGCGATCAGCAGCGCCGCGCATAGCGCGCCGGGGTGAGGCTTCCTTAACCGCGCGGGCTTATGCTGCGCCTCATGTTCTTCGGCGTCCGTCTTCGCTCGCTCTTCACCAGTCGCTGGTTTGCGCTGCTCTGGGCCGTGCTGGTGATCCTGACCGCGATCCAGTTCGTCGGCCCTGGCCCTGACAAGGATGAGCAGGCGCAGGGCGACAATGCCACTGCGGCCGATGGCCTGACCAACGAACAGCGTCAGGCGATCGCCAACGCCTTCTGACCAGCTGCCACCATGCCGTGCTGTCCTATTACCGCAGGCCGGGCTATGATTGCGCAGCGCATCCGACTGCCTGCATCACCACGCAACAATATGTCGGCAATAGGACATGCAATGTCGCAATCGGCGGGAAATATGCGAAGTTAAGGCGCGCGTTTCCCATTTTCGCCGCTTCCGTCACAGCCTGTCCGCCACCTGAATGGGGCGCTTTTGTTCCGTTCATGCAACATCCTTCATGGTCATGGGTTCTACCGCCACGACCAGAGAGGGAAGGAGCCTCATCCCATGATATTTTCGCTCAAACGGGCCATCGCCGCCCTGTCGCTCGGCGCAATGGCGCTGACTGGCATCGCCGCGACCCCGGCCGCCGCCCAGTCGCGCCGCGACGTGCGGGAGCATCGCCGCGATGTGCGGGACGCCCGGAAGGATTATCGCCGCGATGTGCGGGACGCGCGCCAGGATCATCGCCGCGATGTCCGCAGCGCGAACCGCGACCTGCGCAATGATCGTCGCGACTGGCGTCAGGACCGCCGCAACGATTATCGCCGGCCCGGCCGCCCAGTCTACAGCTATGACTGGAACCGGCCCGACCCGCGCTATGGCCGCGGCTATCAGGCCAATCGCTATTATCGTGGCGGCTATGCCCCGATCCGCGTCGATCGCCGCACCCGCATCTATCGCGGCAATGATAATCGCTATTATTGCCGCCGTTCGGATGGCACCACCGGCCTGATCGTCGGCGCGGCGCTGGGCGGCCTGCTCGGCAACCAGATCGCACAGGGCGAATCCAACCTGCTGGGCACGCTGATCGGCGGCGGCGCCGGCGCGCTGCTCGGCCGCGAGATCGACCGTGGTGGGGTCAGCTGCCGCTAACCAAAGCATTTTGAAGTCGTCTGGAACAGATGACGACTAGCAAAATGCGGAAAACAAAAGACTTTTAGGGCATGGTGCGATTCAGTTCGGTTACATCATGCCCTAACACCACGGATGGCGGCTGCCGTCCCAGCGTCGGGCCAGTCCTTCGGCAACCAGCTGTTCGCCGATCGACTGGCCCCCGCGCGTCACGACCCTGAGCGCACGGCCATAGCGATCGGTCGCCCGCCCCTCGACCTCCAGCGAGAAGGGGCCGTCATTCATCAGCGCCTGCAAGCGCCGCGTCGCCCGCGTCCCCAATTCGCCCTCCGCCGTGCAGCGCGGCCCATGGGTTTCTGGCGTGTCGATGTCGGATATCCGGTATTTTTCGCCCCGGAACCAGAATGTGTCGCCGTCGACCACGCAATTGGTCCCGCCGCCGTTATGGCAATAGCCGAAATCGGCATACAGACTATCGGTCGCGACCGGGGCGGGCTGGCTGCGGGGGAGCATTGCCGGCCGATCGAACCGGGCCATCCAGTCCGGCCCATACCAGCCCAGCAACAGCCCCAGGCATAAGGTATAGATCAGCGCCGATCCGCTAAAGACCGCACTCTTTCGCGGGCGTTGGAATCGCGCGACATTACCAGCCCGCCGCGCTTCCGCGATCCATGCCTGCTGCACCCTGTCCCTGTTCGACGGCCGCTGCCGCCCTGTCCCGAATATCGCCATCACCCGGCTCTAGCGATCGACGGGCAAAGGGTTCGTTAAAGCCGCTCCACCTTTCCGCCGATCCGGCGCAAGCGTGATTTGACCCCCGTCAATGCACGGCCGTAGCGCGCTGCCATGCTGCACCGGTCCATCCGAAACGGAGCCGATCGATGAACGCCGCTGCGCCGCCCAGCCCCTATGCCCGCATCGGCGGCGACCGGCCGGTCCGCGCGCTCGCCGATCGTTTCTACGATTTGCTGGAAAGCGATCCGGCCTATGCGGACTTGCGCACCATCCACGCGGCGGACCTTGGCCCGGTACGCCATGGCCTGGCCCGTTTTCTCGTCGGCTGGCTTGGCGGCCCGCGCGACTGGTTCGAACGCGGGCCGTGCATCATGTCGCTGCACCGCGCCTTTCCGATCACCCCGGCGCTGGCCGATCAATGGGCGACCGCCATGGCCTGCGCCATTGCCGGGGCGGACGATATCGATCCGGCGCTCGCCGACGCCATGGCCGAAGCGCTCGGCCATATGGCGCGCGGCATGATCAATTTCAGCCTGAACCCCGGCAGCAGCGCCGCTGCTTAATCATCGTCCTCGGTCGGCCCGTAGGCGTCCTCTTCCTCGTCATCCATCTGCGGCTCGCCGGCATAGGCATCCATGTCGATCCGGCCCGACCGGTCCATCTCGGTCATCTTGTCGACCAGATCGGGGGTATCATCCGGGATGATCTGGGCAGGGTTGGTTCGCCCGCCATGCTCGCTCTCCCCAGCCCGATCGGTCGATCGTGCCCGTGCATCGTCCGCGACATCCTGCGCCTGTGTGCCGACCTCGGCCTGCTCGCTATTCTCTTCATAATCCCGGTCGGGGGTAGGGGGCGGCTGTGAAGGGGCCATCGTATCTCTCCTTGACTAGGCCCCACCAACGGTCGGCCAGTTCTCTCGTTCCGGAAAATACTGGACAGTCCGCAGTCTAGGGCGCAAAGGCCGCTACGATCCTTTCGCACTGCAACAGGAATCTCCATGTCCCGCCAGCTCATTTCCTCCGGCTCGCCCTTTGAGGCGCAGGTCGGCTATTCGCGCGCCGTCGTCCAGGGCGACTGGTGCTTCGTCGCCGGCACCACCGGCACCGATCCCGAAACCAAGACCATGCCCGAAGACGTGGTCGAACAGGGCCGCAATGCGCTGAAAGTCATCGGAAAGGCGCTGGACGACGCCGGCTTCTCCTTTGCCGATGTGGTGCGCGTCACTTACTACATCACCGACGCCGCCTATTGGGACGTGATGGGCGACATTGCCGGCCCGGTGTTCGGCGACATCCGCCCGGCCGCCAGCTGCGTCATCGCCGGCCTCGTCAAGCCGGAGATGAAGATCGAGATCGAAGTCACCGCCTTCAAAGGGTAACAGGAGCAGCGCATCATGATTACCATGTATGGCATCAAAAATTGCGACACGATCAAGAAGGCCCGCAACTGGCTGGACAATGAGCGCGTCACCTATAATTTCCACGACTATAAAGTCGCCGGCGTCGACAAGGCGAAGCTGGAGGAATGGGTGATGGAGCATGGCTGGGAAACCATCCTCAACCGCTCCGGCACCACCTTCAAGGCGCTGGATGCCGGTGACAAGGCGCATATCGATGCGGAAAAGGCGATCCTGCTGATGATCACCAACCCCTCGATGATCAAGCGCCCGATCCTCGATACCGGTCGCGAAACCATCGTCGGCTTCAAGGCCACGACCTACGAAAACGCGCTGCAAGGCGTGAAGGCGTGATTGGGCGGGGGCTGGCGCGCATCGGGTTGATCCTTTTGATGAGCCTCATCCCCCTCTCTACGGCTTCGGCCGAACCGCTGCTGATCGCCCATCGCGGCGCCAGCGGCGAACGGCCCGAACATACGCTGGCCAGCTATGAGCGGGCGATCGACCAGGGTGCCGACTTCATCGAGCCGGATCTGGTGCTGACCAAGGACGGCGTCCTCGTCGCCCGCCATGAAAATGAGATCAGCGGCACCACCGATGTCGCCGATCATCCCGAATTTGCCGACCGCAAGACGACCAAGCGGATCGACGGCATCGACATGGTGGGCTGGTTTACGGAGGATTTCACCCTCGCCGAACTGCGCACGTTGCGGGCACGGGAACGGTTGCCTGACCTGCGCCCGGCCAACAAACGCTTCAACGACCTCTATCTCATCCCGACCTTCGAAGAGATTTTGAAGCTGGTCCGCGCCAAGGAAGCCGAAACCGGCCGCCGCATCGGCCTCTACCCCGAAACCAAGCATCCCAGCTATTTTGCGGGCATCGGCCTGCCGCATCAGGCCGCGCTGCTCGATCTGCTCAGCCGCTACGGCTATCAGACGGAGGCCGACCCGGTCTTCATCCAGTCGTTCGAGGTCGGCAATCTGAAGGCTCTGCGCGCGGCGACCCGCCTGCGCCTCATCCAACTGGTGGATGGGGAGGGTGGCCCGGCCGATCTGCCCGGCACGACCTATGCGGATATGCTGACGGTGCAGGGGTTGAGCGACATTGCTGCCTATGCCGATGGCCTTGGCCCGACGGCGGGGCAACTGATCGACGCACAGGGGCCGACGGCTTTGGTCGGCCGCGCCCATGATGCGGGCTTGCAGGTCCATGTCTGGACGCTGCGGATGGAAAACAGCTTCCTCCCCGCCCAATATCAGCGCCCCGACGATGCGCAGGGGCGCGGCGACTTTGCCGGCTATGTCCGCGCCATCGCCAACACCGGCGTCGATGGCATCTTCAGCGACTTTCCGGGACAGGCGAAGGCGGCCCTGACGCCCGCCAATCCCTGATCGTAGCCAGAGCGCGTCGATCCGAGAAAACTTCTTTGTCCACGGCCTCGCTTGACTTGCCAAAGCCCGCCGGCACGCGAATAACGGGGCCATGTTGTCCCAGAAGACCCGTTATGCCATTCGCGCGCTTCAGCATCTTGCCGATCGCTACCGCCAGGGTCCGGTGCCCCTCAACGAAATCGCCACGCGGCAGAATATCCCGTCCAAATTCCTGACGGTCATCCTGTCCGAACTGTCGCGCGAAGGGCTGGTTGCGACCCAGCGCGGTAGGGATGGGGGCTATTGGCTGGCACTGGCACCGGTCGATATCAGCTATGGCGACATCGTCCGCCTGACCCGCGGCTCGCTGGCGCTCACCCCTTGCGCCAGCCGCTTTGCGCATGAAAGCTGCACGAACTGCCTGCCCGAATCGGAATGTCGCCTGCACCGCGTGATGCTGCGCGTCCGTGACGAGACGGCCAAGGTGCTGGACAGCATCAGCCTGGCCGAACCTTTTGCGGCGATGGACGAGGCATGACCTTAATAAGCCCTCCCTTTCAAGGGAGGGGTTGGGGTGGGTGCGAGCATAGCGAGCCTCCAGCCTATCGTTGATAGAGCGCCGCTGATCCCCCTCTCTTCTTTCAAGGAAAAGGCTGATCCGGTAGGATCAGAGAGGGGTTGCGCCCATGCCTCCGCTTCGCCACATCAGCCATATGACCACGCCGCCGCTCAAAGCCACGCTCATCCCCGTCACGCCGCTCCAGCAGAATTGCACCCTCTTCTGGTGCACGGAAACGATGCGCGGCGCCTTCGTCGATCCGGGCGGCGACCTGCCGGTGCTCAAGCAGGCGGTGGCCCAGTATGGCGTCACGATCGAGAAGATCCTCGTCACCCATGGCCATATCGACCATTGCGGGCAGGCCGGCGTGCTGGCCCGCGACCTTGCTGTCCCGATCGAGGGACCGCATGAGGATGACCGTTTCTGGATCGACCGACTGCCACAGGATGGTGAACGCTGGGGCCTGCCGGGCGAGAGTTTCGAGCCGGACCGCTGGCTGAACGACGGCGATCAGGTAACGGTCGGCAACCTCACCTTCGACGTGTACCATTGCCCAGGCCACACGCCCGGCCATGTCGTCTTCCACCACGCGCCCAGCAAGCTGGCGATCGTGGGCGATGTGCTGTTCCAGGGGTCGATCGGCCGCACCGACTTTCCGCGCGGCAATCATCAGGATCTGATCGACGCGATCACCGGCAAGCTCTGGCCGCTCGGTGGCGAAACCGCCTTCGTCCCCGGCCATGGCCAGATGAGCAATTTCGCCCATGAACGCCGCACCAATCCCTTTGTCGCCGATTCGGTGCTGGCGGGGTAGTTTGCCCTGACTGTGGTGGCGGAAGGAGAAAGTCTGATCAGAATCGCGTATTGCGTCGCCTGCGCTGCTTCTTTCCCTGTCGCTCTGGACAGCATAATGGATTGGTGCGGATATGAAGGATATTGCGCGCGGAACTCATTCGTTCAGATTGTGATGGCGCTCATGCCGTCCATCGGTTTGGGAACGTCCACCAGCTATATCGTCTATCGCTTGATGCGACGTTTCTCTCCCGATTGAGGGGGGAGGGCACTCGCTTACCCCCGTGCGGCCATCGCCGGCGGCGCTGTGACCTCCCGCGTCGCGCCATAAGCGATACTGAGCGCAACCCCCGCCATCACCAGCATCACGCCCCAGGTCAGCAGCGCGCCGCCCGCGCGCCATAAAGTGGGCTTATCGGCATCCATGCCGAACGCATGGACCACCCGCGCCACCACATAGACCAGCGCGCCGATCCACAGTCCTAGCGATGCGCCCGCCGCCATCTCCACCAGCGCGAAGAGAATCAGCACGATCGGCGTATATTCCACGAAGTTGGCATGCGCCCGCATCCGCTTGGCCAGCAGGCCGTTACCGGCGTCGCCATGCAATATCTTGTCCTTCACGCGGAACCGAGCACAGCGAATCGCCAGCCACATGTTCAACAGCGCGCAGGCGGCGGCAAAGGTCAGCGTGATCGGCAACAACATGGACTATCCCCTCGATTTCACGGCCTTTACCCTAGCTTGCCGGGGAAGTGGGGCAAGGAAGGACTTGCACCCCGAACAAAAACCGCTATAGGCGCAGGGCTTCACGATCACCCGGGCCGCATGGGTCTGCGGCGCCGTTGGCGTCAGCTTTTCCATGGGAACTGGCCGGTCGTACAACTTGATTGATATACGGAACAAGGTGCCGACATGGCTGTCCCCAAGCGCAAAACTTCTCCCTCCAAGCGCGGCATGCGCCGTAGCCACGATTCGCTCCGCGTCGAAGCATTCCAGGAATGCTCCAACTGCGGCGAACTGAAGCGTCCCCACAATCTGTGCGACGCCTGCGGGCATTATAACGGCCGCGAAATCGTCGCCGTCGGGGCGTAAGCCCGTCTCTCTACTCCGCAAAGGGGTGCTCTAAAGTGTCAGGCCAACCGCGAATCGCAATCGACGCGATGGGCGGGGATGAAGGCGTGCACGTGATGATGGCGGGGGCCGCATTGGCCCGCCGCCGGCATGACGGTTTGCGGTTCACCCTGTTCGGCGACGAGGTGCGGATCAAGGCGGCGCTCGACCAGCACCCGAATTTGCGGGCGGCGTCGGACGTGGTCCATGCCGATACGGTCGTCGACGGCTCGGACAAACCGAGCGTCGCGATTCGCAAGAAGAGCAGCTCCATGGCGATGGCCATCGCCGCCGTGAAGGCGGGGGAAGCCGGCGCTGCCGTCTCCGCCGGCAATACCGGCGCGCTGATGGCGATGGCGAAGCTGGCCCTGCGCACCATGCCGGGTGTCGATCGTCCTGCGCTCGCGGCCCTGCTGCCGACGCTGGGCGACAATGACGTCGTCATGCTGGACCTGGGCGCCAATACCGAATGCGACGCCCGCAATCTCGTCCAGTTCGCGGTGATGGGTGCCGCCTATTCGCGCATCGCCTTCGATCTTGAGCGGCCGCGCGTGCGCCTGCTCAACATCGGCACCGAAGATTTGAAGGGCACGGACGAGATCCGGGACGCCGCTGCCGTGCTGCGTAGCGCCACCAGCCTGCCGCTCCAGTTCGACGGCTTCACCGAAGGCGACAAGATCGCCCGCGGTGACGCCGACGTCATCGTGTGCGACGGCTTCTCCGGCAATGTCGCATTGAAGACGGCAGAGGGCACCGCCCGCTTCGTCACCGATGTTCTGCGCAAGGCGTTCACCAGCTCGATTCGCTCGAAGATCGGCTTCCTGATCTCGAAGCCGGCGATGCACCTGCTCAAACATCATCTCGATCCCAACAATCATAATGGCGCGGTCTTCCTTGGCCTCAACGGCGTTGTGGTGAAAAGCCATGGCAGCGCCAACGACAAGGGCGTGGCCAATGCCGTGCATGTCGCCGCCCGGTTGCTGGAGGAAGATATCACCCGTCGCATCGCCGCCGACATGGCCGGCATCCAGTCGCTGTCAGCCGCCGCGTCCAAGCTGGAGCAGCCCGTCAAGTGATCCGCCGGTCCATTTTGCTCGGCACGGGTTCGGCCCTGCCCGTCCGCACCGTCAGCAACGCCGAACTGGCGGAAACTGTCGACACCAGCGACGAATGGATCGTCGAACGCACCGGCATCCGCAACCGCCATATCGCCGGTGACGGCGAAACGACGGCATCGCTCGCCGCCGACGCCGCTGCCAAGGCGATTGATGCAGCTGGCATCACCGCGCAGGATATCGACCTCATCATTCTGGCGACGGCAACCCCGGACCAGACCTTTCCCGCCGCCGCAACCAAGGTGCAGGCGGCATTGGGCATCAACGATTGCGTCGCCTTCGACGTCGCGGCCGTTTGCTCTGGCTTCCTCTATGCCGTGACCGTGGCGGACAGCATGATCCGTTCGGGCGCTGCAACACGTGCACTGGTGATCGGATCGGAAACCTTCAGCCGCATCCTCGACTGGGAAGATCGCACCACTTGCGTCCTATTCGGCGACGGTGCCGGCGCCGTCGTGTTGGGTGCGGAGGAAAGCGCGGATGCTGACCCGAAGACCGCGCGCGGCATCCTCTCGGCCAAATTGCATGCCGATGGCCGCCACAACCAGCTTCTCTATGTCGATGGTGGTCCGTCCACGACCCAGACCGTGGGCAAGCTGCGCATGAAGGGGCAGGAAGTGTTCCGCCATGCCGTGGTCAACCTTGCTTCTGTGCTCAAGGAAGCGATGGAACTGGCGGGGCTCACCCCGGACGATATCGACTGGCTGGTCCCGCATCAGGCCAATGCCCGCATTCTCGACGCGACCGCGCGCAAGCTGAAATTGTCGCCCGACCGGGTGGTGGTGACGGTGGACCGCCACGCCAACACCTCTGCGGCCTCGGTGCCGCTCGCGCTGGACTATGCGGTGCGTGACGGCCGGATCAAGGCGGGCGACCTCATCGTGCTGGAAGCGATGGGCGGTGGCTTCACCTGGGGCGCCTGCGTTCTGCGGGTGTAACCTCTCGTCCGTAAACCATAGCTACCGCTTGCCAAAGCGCCGCGAATCAATCACATTTCCAGATGACCGTCCGGGGGGGAGGGTCACTGGGCTTGAATGAGGGGATGGTCGATGACCGGCAACGGAACGCTGACGCGTGCGGATCTGGCAGAAAGCGTGAATCGCCATGTGGGCCTGTCGCGGGCCGAGGCGGCGGCGCTGGTCGAATCGATCCTCGAACATATGTCCACCGCGCTGGAGCGTGGGGAAAATGTGAAGATTTCCAGCTTCGGCACCTTCGTCCTGCGCGACAAGACGGAACGGATGGGCCGCAATCCCAAGACCGGCGTTGAAGTGCCTATCGAACCGCGCCGGGTGCTGACCTTCCGCGCCAGCCAGACGATGCGCGATCGAGTCGCCTCCGCCTGAAAGAAAAGCGCTCCGCTCGCCAATCATTGGGTTGCGTCGGCGTAGGATGCGGTCTTTTGCCGACTCTAATCGGCAGATGGCCGCTTTTCCAATATTACCATCGCTTTACCATGGTTGACCTTGGCGCGATTATGAGTGCAACATCCCTGTCATGGAAAAGGCAGAGGGTGCATTTCTGACCATCAGCGAGCTGGCTGGCGAACTTGGTCTTCCCCAACATATTTTGCGCTATTGGGAAACGCGCTTTCCCCAGCTGCGTCCGCTGCAACGATCCGGCAATCGTCGCTACTACAGGCCCGCCGACGTCGCATTGGCGCACCGCATCCACCAATTGCTCAATGTCGAGGGGTTCACCGTCAAGGGAGCGCAAAAGGCGCTGGTGGACGGCAATGGCACAGAATCCGTCGCGCCATCTGCCGCGCCGACCGCCTCGCTGGAGCAGGCAGATCTTCTGACCCGCCTGCTCGCGATCCGTACCGACCTTGCCAAGGCGATCGGCGACTGAAAGACGTTACTTCGCCGGCGCGCGATAGGGGATGAAGTCACCCAGCGCGCAGGCGCCCGACATCATGCCGGTCATCCGGTCGGCGGTGGTGGTGAAGTCGCCCCGGCACAATTGCGATCCGAAGCTGCGCACGATCATGATGTCGCCGGCGGACAGGCCGTTGCAACTGCCGATCAGCTCATTCTTGTACACCAGCTTGCGGCTGACCCTGTAGAGCAGCACATTATTGCTGATGACGGTCAGGTTGGTCTGCGGCTCGCGATTGATGCAACTGATCTTCTCGCCCGCCACCTTGCCGGCCAGCGCCTTGTCCAGGGTCGCCGCCTGCTTCTCGGTCAGCGGTTTCGGCTCATAGCTGCCGGTACAACCCGCCAGCAGCAGCGCCGTCGCTATCATCCCCGCGCGCCCGATCAACGCCATCATCGCGACTCTCTCCACCGTCATGCCTCAAGGACGCCATCATAGCGCAAAAACCGTCAGGCCGCGTCCTTCGCCGCCCGTCGTTCCGCCAACTGCGCAACGCTGTCAGCGCGCATGAAGATGTTGGTGGCCCGCTCCAGCCTTATGCTGGTCGGCACCGTCGCCTCTCCCCGCGCCCGCGCGACCTCGACCGCTGCGACCCGCTGCGCCAGCGCATCATTGTCTGGTTCCACGCCCAGCGCGAACCGGCCGTTGGAGAGGGTATATTCATGCGCGCAGTACACGGTCGTCTCGTCGGGCAGGGCGGCGAAGCGCGCCATATTGGCGAACATCTGCGCCGCCGTCCCCTCGAACAACCGGCCGCACCCCATGGCGAACAATGTATCGCCGACGAACAGGATGCGGTCATTGGCCAGATGATAGGCGACATGGCCCGCCGTATGCGCCGGCACCGCCATCACCGTCGCGCCATGGTCGCCGATGCGCACCGTGTTGCCTTCATCCACCGTCCGGTCCAGCGTGCCGATCTTCTCCGCCTCGGCGGCGGGGCCCGTTATGATACAGCCCGTCGCCGCCTTGATCGCCAAATTGCCGCCGACATGGTCGCCATGCCAATGCGTGTTCCAGATCTGGCCGATGGTCCAGCCGCGCGCAGCCGCCGCTTCCAGCACCGGGTCCGCCACGGCGGGGTCGATCGCCACCGTCTCGCCGCTCGCCGGGTCATGCAGCAGCCAGACATAATTGTCGTTGAGGACAGGGATGCGAACGACCTCCAGCATGGCGCTTACCAGGCTCCGACATTGGGCATGGATACCCAAGGCTCAGCCGGCTCCAGACGCCCGTCCTGCAACAGTTCGATCGAAATATTATCCGGCGTGCGCACGAAGGCCATATGCCCGTCGCGGGGCGGACGATTGATCGTAACGCCTGCGTCCATCAATGTCTGGCACGTTTCGTAGATATTCTGGACCTGATAGGCGATATGGCCGAAATTGCGCCCGCCATCATAGGTTTCGCCCGCGCTGCCATCGGTCGGCGGCCAGTTGTAGGTCAGTTCGACCTGCGCATCCTCATCCCCCGGCGCGGCGAGATAGACCAGCGTGAATCGGCCCTGTTCGCTGTCGAAGCGCTTAACCTCTTTCAGGCCCAGCAGGTCGAAAAAGGCGATCGTCTTGTCGACGTCGGTGACGCGGATCATGCTATGCAGGAATTTGGGCAAGATAGTCTCCGTTCGTCGCTGGAAAGCAACGGTTCATCTCGGTGATTATAGATAGGCCCCCAAGATAAGGTCGCGCATCACCGGACGGAAGAGGAAAGCGGACAATGGCTTTGGAAATGCGGGACAAGATATTGCTGGGCAGCGCGGCGCTACTGGCTTTCGGTGTGATATCGGGCGGCTATCTGCTGGGCGACGGGTTGAAACGTGCCAAGGCGGCGGACCGGTCTGTCACGGTACGGGGCCTTGCCGAAAAGGATGTGACGGCGGATCTCGCCACCTGGTCGATCAGCTATTCGGCCACAGGCTTTGACCTGCCCACCGTACGCGCCGAAATAGACAGCAACACCAAGGAGTTGCAGGCCTATTTCATGAGCCTCGGTTTCAAGGCGGGCGACCTGACGCCGACCGGCGCCGGGGTGAATCAATATCTCAACAATGGCGTCAACAATATCACCATCACCCAGCGCATGTTGCTGCGCACCACCGATATTGCTCGCGCGCAAAAGGCGGTGGCCCAGCAGTTCGACCTCGTCCGGCGCGGCGTGACGCTTCAGGAAGGGTCGGGCATGAAATATAGCTTCACCAAACTGAACGACGTCAAGCCGGACATGGTCGCCGCCGCCACCCGTGATGCGCGAGCCGCCGCCGAACAATTCGCCAAGGATTCGGGCGCCGGCGTGGGTGGCATCAAGAGCGCGACTCAAGGCTATTTCTCGATCGACGCCCGCGATGGTGAGGGCGGCGACGGATCGAGCGACACGCCCTACAAAAAGGTGCGCGTCGTCACGACCGTCGACTTCTATCTCAAATAGGCGGGCGCCTCAGCAGCGACCCCGGCGGCGTTCACGGCGTGAGCAATCGCTCTTGTCACCGATGATCGCGCCGGCGGCGCCGCCAATCACTGCGCCCTCGGTGGTGCCAAGGCCGGTCGCGCTACCCACGATCGCGCCGCCCGCGCCACCGATCAGTCCGCCGCGCGTCGCCCCGCGCGAGCAGGCCGTGGTGGCGGTCGCCGCGACGACCAGCAGGCAGATGCCTACAATCTTCTTCCAATGACTGTCCAACTCGCTGTCTCCTTCATCCAATCCCGCTATGGACAGGCGAACGGGCCGGGCGCGGCGGCAGTTCCGTGACAAAGTCTTGCTGGCCAGACTGGAGTGGAGGCTTTTATCTGTCCCACACAACGCCGTTCGCCCCGAGCCTGTCGAAAGGCGCTTTCTTACAGCATGAGAAGAATGGCGCTTCGACAAGCTCAGCCCGAACGGAACGAATTTAGAAATTGATGTCCTAACTGCCCGTTTTTGCCGCAGGAAGCCGCGACAGATTGTCCGCCGCCGCCTTGCCCGCTGGCGCATCCGGAGCCAGCTTCGCTGCCCGGCCCCAGGCAGCGCGGGCAATATCCTCATGGTCGGTCAGCACCGCGATATTGCCTTCTTCCAGCGCAACCGAGGCATCATCAGGCGACAATTGCACGGCCCGCGCGATATGCGCCTGCGCCAGCCGCATGTCGCCGGTGCGGCGCGCCAGCGTCGCCGATAACAGCCAGGCGAGCGGGTCTTTCGGTGCCTGTGTCAGGGCGATGTCCAGCGAATCGCGCGCCGCTTCCATATCGTTCAGCGCCACCAGCGCGCGCGCACGGTCCAGATGCACCTCGCCCTTTTCCAGCCCGTCGGGCAGTCCGCGCGCCAGCGCCGCATCGAAATCGCTCCGCGCCTTGGGCAGGTCACCGCTCGCCATCGCGGCATTGCCGGCTTGCGCCCACAGCCGCGCCGCCTCAACCATCTCGCCGCTGCGTTCGGCTTCCTCGGCCGCCTGTTCGAAGGCGACGATCGCCGGCGTCCAGCGCTCCGCCCGCGCATAGGCAAAGCCCATGCAGTGCCGGGCATAGAAGCTGCCCCCTTCGATCCGCCATTTCTGGGCGAAGGCGACGCCAGCATCAGGCGATTCGATCGCCTGGTCCAGACAGGCCTGGAACGGCGCGGCGAATTTCGCGGGAATGGGCACCTTGCCATCCTCCCGCGCTGGCGCGGCCGCCGGGGCAGCCGCCGCAGCGGCGGCCGCAGCGCGCTGCTCCTGCTTTTGCTTGCGGCTGCGATTCATCACCGCCTCGATCTCGGGATCATAGGCCTGGAGCAGGAGCGGCAGGAGCAGGAAGGGCATCAGAGGCTATCCAGGAGAGTGGCGACGGTGCGGATCAACAACGCGATGTCGCCGTCGCGGGAAAGGCGATGGTCGCCATCCTTAATCAGCAACGTCTGCACATCGGATGAACGCAGCTTGCCTGCTGCCTTGACTGCGACATACCATGGCACATCCCGATCCTGTTGCCCGTGCAGCAACCGCACCGGGCAATCGATACCGATCTCGCCCTCCAGCAACCGCAATGCCTGCCCCGATTCCCAGAAGCCCAAAGTCGTCACATAGGGCTGATCGCCATAGGGCGTCGGCTCCTCGATCCGCCCCTCAGTCTTCAGCAGCGCCTTGTCGGCATCGGTAAAGCCCCATTCGGTAAAATCGGGCGCAGCCGCAATGCCGACCACCCCCTTGACCCGGTCCGGCCGCGCCAGCGCCGCCAGCAGGGCCAGCCAGCCGCCCATCGACGATCCGACCAGCACGACCGGCCCTTCGATCATCTGGTCGAGCAACAACAGCACATCGTCGCGCCAACTGGCGAGCGTGCCGTCCGCGAACCGCCCCTCGCTGGCGCCGCACCCGGCATAGTCCAGCCGCATCATCGCCCGGCCCTGTTCTGCCGCCCACTGGTTAAGCGCCACGGCCTTCCCGCCTTCCATGTCGGACATATAGCCCGGCAGGAAGACGATGGTTGGTCCGGTCCCGGCTTGATGCCGATAGGCAAGGCGCAACCCATCGGGCCGGGCGAACAGCGCGGGCGGGGAAGCGGGAACATCGGTCACGATCGTCATCCTTATAGTCTGGCAGAACGGAACCTGCCTTAGCCTCCCATAGACGTCGGGAACAGCCAATGACCGGCACGATGCACCCCGCCATCGGACCGGAATGAAGTTTTTTCGTCGCCGATAAAAATAATCCGGACAATGCGTTGACAGCATTGGAGGCCACCGTTAGAGGCGCACTCCTACCCCGTGCCCAGATGGCGGAATTGGTAGACGCACCAGCTTCAGGTGCTGGCGATCGCAAGGTCGTGGAGGTTCGAGTCCTCTTCTGGGCACCATTTGTTCTTCCGGAGAAGTCCGGACTGATCGAAAAAACCGCTGGAAACAGCGGTTTTTTTGTGTCCAGCGTCCACCGGTTTCCGCTCGTGGATTTGGAAATCCAGGGTCGCTGAGGGTATCTTTGCGGGTATCGGCCAACATGGCCGCTGGAGATACCCTCATGGCACTTTCAGCCCTCGCATTGTCCAAATCAAAGCCGCGCGACAAGCCCTACAAGCTCGCTGACGGGCATGGTCTCTATCTGTTGGTGACGCCGCAAGGCGGTCGCTACTGGCGCATGAATTATCGCTTCGATGGCAAAGCCAAGACAATGGCGATGGGCGTCTTCCCATTGATCACCTTGGCGGAAGCGCGGGAGAAAAGAGAGGAGGCCCGCAAGCTCCTAGCGGCCGGCTCGGATCCGACTGCAACGCGAAAGGAAATTGAAGCCCTCGAAGCCTTCGAGGCGACCACTGGTTTTCGCACCGTTGCCGAGGAGTGGCTCGCCAAACGAGAAAGGGAAGGACTTGGGGATGTCACCATCGGCAAAATCAAATGGCTTCTCGAATTTGCTTACCCCAGCCTAGGCGATCGTAAGATGAGCGAGATCACGAGCATGGAACTCCTTGCTGTCTTGCGGGAGGTCGAAGGGCGAGGCCGCCATGAAACTGCCAGGCGACTGAGGAGTGTTTGCGGCAGGGTATTTCGTTACGCGATTGCAACAGGAAGAGCGGAGCATGATCTCTCCGCCAATCTTCGCGACGCTCTAACGACACCAAAGGTGAAGCATCTGGCTGCCATCACCAACAGCCAGCAGGTCGGGCCGCTGATGCGTGCGATTGATGGTTTTGACGGTCATGCGGTGTCAATCGGCGTGCAAACGGGACCCCTTATCGGCGCGCAAAAGGGACCCCCTGTCAGGATTGCGCATGGATGATGTAACGCGCTTCCTTGCGCTGCGCGCGGCGTAGGGAGGGCGTAGCCCGACCG
>NZ_JAVTIV010000008.1:0-175881 GCF_031843765.1 Sphingobium sp. WCS2017Hpa-17 | reverse complement strand
CGACCTCAAGCGCATCGCCCAGAGCATGAACGGCACCGCCCTTGTCGACCTGCGCAACATCTACCCCGCAGAAGAGGCCGCCGCCGCTGGCTTCACCCTCTCACGCGTCGGCGGAAAGGGCGATTGAGTATGCGACCGGGCCAGATGATGCGCCTTTCTCCTTCCGTCCGTTCGGGACTTTGCGCATGACCAGCGCCATCATCACCGGCATCACCGGGCAGGATGGCGCCTATCTGGCCCAGACCCTGCTCGACAAGGGTTACCAGGTCTATGGCGCTTATCGCCGCACCAGCTCCGTCAATTTCTGGCGGATCGAGGAATTGGGGATCGCCGATGATCCCCGGCTCCATCTGGTGGAATATGACGTGACCGACCTGTCGGCCTCGATCCGGCTACTCCAGCGCTCCGAAGCCACCGAGGTCTATAATCTCGCCGCACAAAGCTTCGTCGGCGTTTCCTTCGAGCAGCCGATCGCAACTGCCTCCATCACCGGTATCGGCGCGCTCAACCTGCTGGAAGCGATCCGGATCGTGAATCCCGCTATCCGTTTCTATCAGGCCAGCACATCGGAAATGTTCGGTAAGGTGCAGGCCGTGCCGCAGACCGAGCAGACGCCCTTCTATCCACGCAGCCCCTATGGCGTATCCAAGCTTTTCGCGCATTGGAGCACGATCAACTATCGCGAAAGCTATGGCCTGTTCGCGTGTAGCGGCATCCTGTTCAACCATGAAAGCCCACTGCGCGGCCGCGAGTTCGTGACGCGCAAGATCAGCGACGCCGTCGCCCGGATCGCGTTGGGCCAATTGGATTGCCTGTCATTGGGCAATATCGACGCCGCCCGCGACTGGGGATATGCGCAGGAATATGTCGAGGGCATGTGGCGCATGTTGCAGGCCGACGAGCCAGACAATTATGTGCTGGCGACCGGCCGTACGGAAACGGTGCGCACCTTCCTTCAACTCGCCTTCAAGTCCGCCGGGATCGCCATCGAGTTTTCCGGCGCGGGCGAGGCGGAGACTGCCGTCGACAGCCGCACCGGCAAGACGGTGATGCGCATCGACCCGCGCTTCTACCGCCCGGCGGAAGTCGACCATCTGGTCGGCGATGCCAGCCATGCCCAGTCCCGCCTCGGCTGGCGCCCTGAAACCTCGCTGGAAACTTTGTGCGACATGATGGTTCAGGCGGATATCCGGCGCAACCAGTCCGGCCTCAGCTTCTGACGGAGGGGCCATGGGCAAGCTGCTGATAACCGGATGCGGCGGCTTTACCGGGCGCCATCTGGCCGACGCGATGGCCGCCAGCGGCCATGAGGTCCATGCGCTGGTGCATGAAGGCGAAAGCCGCCCGATCCCGTCGGCGCAGGCGGTCCATCGGCTGGACATTACCGACCAGGCCGCCCTGTCCCGCCTAGTCCAGGCCGTGGCGCCCGATCAGGTCGTGCATCTGGCTGCCATATCCTTCGCCCCCCATGGCGATCTGGCGGAAATGTATCGTACCAACATCATGGGCACCCGCTATCTGCTGGGGGCGCTGGCGGCGTTGCCCCGGCGGCCGGATGCCGTGCTGGTGGCCAGCAGCGCCAATATCTACGGCAATCGCGGCGGACGCCTGACCGAAGATATGCCCGCTGTCCCGTTCAACGACTATGGCGCGACGAAGGCCGCAACGGAAATCGTATGCAACTTGTTCACCGACCAGTTACCGATCATCCTCGTGCGCCCGTTCAACTATACCGGCCTCGGCCAGCCGGCGGAGTTCCTTATCCCCAAGATTGTCGATCATGCCCGCCGCGGTATCACCCGGATCGAACTGGGCAATCTGGACGTGGCACGCGATTTTTCGGATGTCCGCATGGTGGTTGACGCTTATCAGCGTCTGCTCGCAACCCCTGCCAGCCACGGCCATGTCTTCAACATCTGCTCGGGCCGGCCGATCGCCCTGCGCACGCTGCTGGACATGATCGGCGAACTGGCCGGGCACCGCTTCGAACCCTCGACCAATCCCGCCTTCGTCCGGCCCAACGAACCCGCCTCGCTCTGCGGTGATCCGGGAAAACTGGAACGAACGATCGGAACGCTGCGCACCATCCCTATCGCCCAGACGCTGCAATGGATGCTGAACGGCTGACCGCAAAAGCAGACCAGTCCAAGCCACCGCTCATATTAAGCTTGCAACCCGCCATGGCCTATAGTGGATAGGCGACGGCAGTCCGGCCCTCTCGCCGACGGCCCTGAACATTGGAAGACCGCATGAATCGCCTGATCCAACAAGAGACGAAGCGCCCGCGCCGCCATGCCGCCGCCCTGCTCGCTTTGCTGATGCTCACTTCGGCCTGCACCTCGGTCGGCCCAGGACGGCAACGTATCCTGAACGCGCCGGAAAAATCCTCTATTCGCGGCATAGAGGTCGTCAATCTCGGTGACGGCAATTCACCCTATTTGACATCAGGGCCGGCATCGCCCGATTTCGCGACCAGCTTCGGCCAGTCCGCCCCGATCGGCCAGATCGTGGGCAAGGGCGACACGCTTCAGATCGCGATCTGGGAAGCGCCACCGGCTGTTTTGTTCGGTGGCGTCAGCGTCCCCGGCACCGTGACCGGCAGCCAGGGCACGCCCCTGCCTGACTTCCTGGTCGGCGATACCGGCCTGATCACCGTTCCTTTCGCGGGCGCGGTGCAGGCATCCGGTCGCACCCTGACCCAGATTGAACAAGAGATCGTCGCCCGGCTACGCAACAAGGCACATCTGCCGCAGGTTACGGCGCGCCTCGCGCAGAACGCCGCGTCTACGGCTACGGTCGTGGGTGAAGTCACTGCCAGCGTGCGCATGCCGCTGACCGCCAAGGGCGAAACCATCCTTGACGGCATCGCCGCATCGGGCGGCACCCGCCAACTGGCCGATAAGATCACGGTTCAACTCACCCGCAATGGGCAGAGCGTGATGATGCCGCTGCAAAGCGTGATCCGCGACCCGCGACAGAATATCATCTTGCAGCCCGGTGATGTCGTCACCGCACTGTTCCAGCCGTTCAGCTTCACGACGCTGGGTGCCGTGAAGCAAAATGCCGAAGTGCCCTTCGAATCGACCGGCCTCACCTTGTCGCAGGCGATGGGCCGGGCTGGTGGCCTGCTGTCCGCCGATCCCAAGGGCGTGTTCATCTTCCGCTGGGAGGATGCCACCCTGTTCCCGAACCGCACGGCCGACACGATCGTCAATGCCGAGGGGAAGGTACCGGTCATCTTCCGCGTCGACATGAAGAATCCCAGCACCTATTTCACGATGCAGCGGTTTCAAATTCGCGACAAGGACGTGATCTATGTCGCCAACAGCCCGATATCCGAATTCCAGCGGTTCGTCGGCATCATGGCATCCACGATCATCCCGGTCGTGTCCGTCGACAACGCCCTGTCCAGGAACTGATCGGCAAAACGCTCTGTCATAATGAAAAACCCAGGGACTGGATGGTCCCTGGGTTTCACGCGATCTCTCTGTAACCCGATCGCCGACCGGCCAGCCCGCCCGCACCGGATCAGGACAGCACGGTCGCCCGTCTGGTATGGGCGTCATGCAACGACTTCATGTCCGGCGAGCGACGGCGCGGCATAACCAGCACGCCTTCCGCCGTCGAGATGATGACGCAGTCGGTCATGCCCAGCGCCGCGACCGGCGGGCCACCATCGACCAGGATCAGGTTGCCGTCGCAATCGATCGCCGACACGTCGCCCCGGACCGCATTGCCATCGGCATCCTTGCTGCGCGCGGTCCACAGTGCATCCCATGATCCGACGTCGGACCAGCCGATGTCCACCGGCACCACCACGGCGCGATCGGTCTTTTCCATGACCGCGCAGTCGATCGAGATATTCGCGCTGGCCAGGAAGCCTCCCCGGTCCGGCCGCGACAGTCCATCCTGCGATTCTACGGCAGCCATCGCCGCCTCGATCGGCCCTGCAACATCGGGTGCGTGGCGCGCCAGTTCGCCCAGAAAAGCCTCCGGCGTGAACAGGAAGATGCCCGCATTCCAGCTATGCCGCCCATCCGCCAGATAGCGTTCAGCGACGGCCAAAGGCGGCTTTTCCACAAATTCCCGGACATGATGAACGCCCGATGCGCCATCCAGCGCATCGCCGCTTTCAATATAACCATATCCTGTCGCAGGATGGTCCGGCTGCACGCCAAACGTCACCAGATTGCCGGCCCGCGCCGCGTCGACCGCCTGCTCGACCTTTGCCAGGAACAGGTCGGGATCGGCGATGACATGGTCCGACGGCATCACCAGCATCAGCGCCGGCTCACCCCGGTCGGCAATCCAGTGCGCGGCCATGGCGATGGCGGCGGCGGTATTGCGCCCCTCAGGCTCCAGCAGAATGGCGGACGCATCAATGGCCAGCGCCGCCAGCATCCGCGTCAACAACTGTCCATGCTGCTCGCCGGAAATGAAGATCGGCGGCGCGAAATCGGCACGTCCCGCCACGCGCGCGATCGTGTCTTCCAGCATCGACTGTTCCGACACCAGGCTCAGAAATTGCTTCGGCCGGTCACCACGCGACAGGGGCCACAGGCGTGTCCCGGATCCGCCCACGAGAATGGCGGGATAGATACGCATGGAAAAACACTCCAGAAAGGCAGAACATGTCGGCATCGCGGCCAGAGGATCGCGCGCCGGTCATAGTCAGTGACGCAACAGGCCAGCCTCTTCCGTCACCGCCGCTATGCCATGATTATCTGAACAAGCCATAAAGTCTTTGCTACTTGCCGCTCGTCAGGCCGCATCGCCATGGACGATGTTGATCGCCCGACGCTTGCGCCGGCCATCATGGGGCATCGCCAGCAGGGTCGCCGGATCGCGCACCAGCCGATCCACCGCATTGTCGACCAGCATCTGCAACCCTTCCTCGCTCAGCAGACCGCCCCGGATCAGGCAGCGGTCGACCAGCACGTTACGGAAAGCGGCATAGAGCTTCATGTCGGGCGCGGCCGGTGCCGCCCAGAATTCATCCAGGCTACCGCGATAGACGACGCCGGGAATCTTGTAGACCGAATGGCCCAGCACGACGACCGGCTTGCCGCTGTTGAGCGCCAGCGTACCGACCGTACTGTTCACGGTCACGACGCCCAGCGACTTGTCCACCACCTCGGCAATGTCCCAGTCGGACAGATAGACTACACGGTCGGTCACGCCGTAATGGCTGGCGAGGCGATGGGTCAGGCGGTCCCATCCGACCAGTCCCGGATCGAGCGGGTGGCGCTTCACCACCAGCGACACGCCGGCCGGGGCATGCTGGGCGAAGCTCTTGATGACGAAGCGCAGCGCCGCACGCATATTACCGAAGGGCGAATGGATGCGGATCTGATAGTCGGAATTGAGCTGCAACGGCAGCGTGAAATAGGGCTTGTCCTTGACCGCCTCCCATTGCGCGCGCGACCGCCGCTCATGGCTCTGACGCATCACCAGTTTCCAGCACCAGGCGGCGGATTCCATCAGGAAGCTGTGCGGCCTGTGGGTGTTATAGAAGGGGAAATAAGGCCGCATCAGTGCAGAGGAGAGGCCGTTGCGCATCGTGTTGCGTGCTCGTGCGCGGAAGGTGGAGGGCACTGGCGGCAGGTCCGTCGCCTGCGGCGGCAGGCTGCGTGCCTGATCCATATACCATCGCGGGTCGAGCGGCAGGGTCGAATTGCCATTCACACCATCATCCTGCAACGTCATGAAATCGGGCCGAATATAGCCTTCCTCCACGACATGGACGCGCAAATCGCGCAACCGTGCCATACCATGGGCGGACGCATGATAGGGCCGGCAATCGCCATAAAGAATGAGGTCGGTGACCCCATGGTTGACGACGAAATCGTCAAAAAAGAGTGGCCAGTTGCGGAACGTGCCCCGATAATCCGTGGCATCGCCGGGCCAGTCGATCTTGTCGCCACCGTTGATGTTGATCCGCAGGGCGCGATGCCCCCGATCACGCAACGCCTGCGCCAGCATCGCGAAATAGGGGCCATGCGGCCCTTGCAGGAACAGAAAGGTTTTTGCGGCGGTGTCAACCATGCAGGAACTCGGCAAACAAGGTCATAAATCGGCGCAACTTCCCCTGTAGCGTCCGCAGCCGGATGAGCCATGTCACCGGCGGCGTCGATCCATTTGCCATGCGATCCACCATCACTTCCGGACCGCACGGCAACCGCGTAACCGGATCGATATAGCGAGGATAGAGAATGAGCGCCGCCGCCACAAGCTGATCCACGCTCAGTTGACGGCCGCGTCGACCAGTCGCCTTGGCGAAGTCACGTGTCAGCCCCCAGCCGGCATAGAAAGGCATGCCATGCACGGCGACGGCCCGGCCGCGCATCAGCGCCTCGAACCCGGTCAGCGACGACAGGACATGCACTTCGTCCACCGTCTGCACCAGCTGCATCAGCGGCGCGCCGGTGTCGATGGCATCCGCATGGGCCAGGACCGTCGCATCGGGCAGATGCCCCTTGCGATGGCCGGCCTGCACGTCGGGATGCGGACGATAGACGATCCAGGCGTCCGGCTCGGCGCGCCGTACCCGCGCCAGAAAATCCAGATTGCCGCCGACCCCGGCACCACCGAATCGCACGGACAGGTCGTCCTCCACCTGCCCCACCGCCAATATCGTGCGCCGTCCGGCAGGCAGGCCGATCATCTCGCCAGCCTGCGGCCCATATTTGGTGACGCCCGCAGCGCAGACCCGCTCCCGCAGCCGCGCCGCGCGCGCGACCAGCGCCGGCGGAAAATCATGCGTCGCCAGCAATGTTTCCAGATCGTTCGGCTTGCGCGCATCATAATAGATGCCGGTCCGGTCCACCACCACCGAACCGGGCGGATGCAGCGCCGCGCCCAGCCCGCGCGATCGCAGGAACCCATCCTCGACCTGTGCGATTTCCACGCCCGCCGCTGCGGCCTCCGCCGCCGTCCCGGCAGGAACGCGCGATGGCCAGACCGCCAGCGCACCACCTTCCCGACGGGCCAGACGCAGGCCGCCCTGCGCCGACAGGAACGGCGGCTTGCGCGAGCCATCCCACAGGAAATGGCCGATCGCCTCGCGCTTCCAGAAGGCCATGCCGCTGGCCGCCGCGATACCGCGATTGCCATCCAGATGCCGTCGCCAGTCGGCGAGCTGGACAATGACCTGTGCCACATCGATTGACGCACCGGTAAAACAGTCGCGATAGCGGGCGGCGGCCAGACGCGCCTTCAACCCCGTCCGCAACAGTGCCGGATCGACCGTCCGGCCGTCTTTACCGATGACCGGGACTGCCAGCAGACCCGCAACCAGCGCCAGTTCGTCGTCCGGCTCCGCATGCACCGCACGCACCTGCGCCACCAGCGCCCACGGATCGCAATCATCCGGCAGCTGCCGCCCCTGAATTCCTGCCCCCGATGATGCACCGACAATCCCGATCTGCGCCGGCACCAGCCCAGCCATCGCAGCGCCATCAAACGGCATGCCCGCACGCATCACCAGCACCAGTCCCTGCGGGCGATGGCCCCAATAATCGCCACCGACACGGGCTTCTGCCAGCAGGGCCAGCACCTCTTCCGATATCGACGACGCGCGCGCGCCTTCCCCATCCGGCGCGCTGACAGCGACGGTCGCGGGCGCAATGCCGGCAAAGGGCGGGGATCGCAGAAACGGCACGGCCATCATCAGCGCGCGGCAAGCCTCCGGCCCATTCGCGCCCCATCGCGCCGTGCGCCAGCCATCTTGTCCGATGATGCCCCGATACGGGCCATGCCCAGTCCTTCCATGCCTTGCCCCGACCATGCGGGCGCGGTCAGGGAAGGTCAAGGAACAGAGGCTGTTACTTCTTCGATCAGGTCGGTAATGATGTCGAAATAGTCACGCCAGGTCGGGGCCCGCCAGTCGGCCAGCCGCACGATCTGCGCCGCCCGTTCGGGCGCATCCGGCTGGCTATAGGCCTCGATCGCGCGCATCCATCCCAGTCCGTCGAGCGGATCGAGATAATCGGGCGCCTCCCCCCCGACTTCACGATGGGCGACGATATCGCTGCATATCACCGGCACGCCGGCCGCCAGTGCCTCGACCACCGGCATGCCGAATCCTTCGGCGAAGGACGGCATCAGCATCGCGCGGGCATGGGCGACCAGCGCCTGCATGCGATTGTCCGACACCTCACCCGCCTCGATCACATGGCCGCGCAGCGCCTCGGCGCGCTCCAGCATGTCGATGACATTCTCATTTTCCCAGCCACGCCGGCCGATCAGCACCAGCACCGGCGCCGCATCGCCCAGTCGTTCGACCAGCCGTCGCCAGACATTGAGCAGCAGCAGATGGTTTTTGCGCGGCTCGATGGTGGAGATATAGACGAAATAGGGCCGCTCCGGCAGGTCGTCCGCCTTCGCGCCGAAGATATCGGGCGCGTCCGCCCCGAAATGCGCGACCCGGATGGCGCGCCCGTCCAGGCCACTCCGCATGTGCGGGCCAAGCGCATCGATCGTCGCCTGGCTGTTGCCGATGATGCCGCTGGCAAAACTGTCGATCGTGCGTACCCGGCGCAGATGCTCGTCCGCTCCTTGCGGCCGCGCATATTCGGGATGGCTGAGCGGAATTACGTCATGAACCAGGGTAACGAACTTTGCCCCTTCGGCGCGCAGAATCGCGCCGACCTGCGCATGATCGTCCAGATGGTGCGGCGACACCTGCAAATAGACGCGCGGCCCCTGCGCGCGCGGCACCGGGCGTGGCCGGGTGGCGAACATGTGGCGAATCACCGCCGCCTTGCCGTCGCCCCCGCGCGTCGATCCCGCATTGCGCCACTTGGCGGCGGTGAAGGCCAGGAACTGACGCACCGCGGCATTGTCCAGCCGGCCATAATAGCCGCCGGCCGGATGCACCGCCGAAAAGGCCAGCCGGTCGGGCATGCGCTCCAGCAATTCGCGCGCATAGACATATTCGACGCGATCAATGCCGGTGGGCGCTGGATGAAAGGATCGGGAGAGCAAGCGCGAAATATCGAGGATGACCTCGCTTTCGCCGCGATGCCCCTGAAATAGCTGGCTAGCCCGTTTGGACCGCAACGCGAGACGCGCGCCAGGCGCGTTGAACGGGCGCAGCCCCATTAGCGGGCGCCTTTCGATGATCGCTGCCACACGGCGGGAAAGAGCTGCATCAGAATTGCGCGCGAATCTCTTCGGCCAGCGCCTGTAAGGCATCCTTGTCGGCTTGCGCCCCGGCACCATGGGTGGCGAAGCCCTTCGGGTCACCCTCCCAGCGCGGCAGGATATGGACATGCAGGTGGAAGATGGTCTGCCCGGCCGGCGCGCCATTATACTGGGCGATCTGGATGCCGTCGGGGTTCAGCGCCTTGCGGATGGCGGCGGCGACCTTCTTGGTGGTCGCCATCACCTGGCCCAACGCCTCCTCCTCCATCTCCAGCAAGTTGCGCGCCTTCGACCATTTGGAAATGACCAGCGCATGCCCCTTGGTCTGCGGCATGATGTCGAGGAAGGCGAAGGTCGTGTCATCCTCATAGAGCTTCGTCGACGGAATCTTGCCCTGAAGGATCAGGGCAAAGATATTGGCGTCGTCATACGTGCCGTCAAGGCTCATGGATTGCCCTTAGCTGCTATAATGGGCGGTCGTCTTAGCAGCGACTTCTTCCGCCGTCACGCCCGGTGCCAGTTCGACCAGCTTGAACGGACTGTCATGATCCGGGCGCTGGAACACGCACAGGTCGGTGACGATCATGTCGACGACATTCTTGCCGGTCAGCGGGAGCGTGCAGTCGGGGATGAACTTGGCGTCGCCATTCTTGGATGTATGTTCCATCACCACGATGATCTTCTTGACGCCCGCGACCAGATCCATCGCGCCGCCCATGCCCTTGATCATCTTGCCGGGGATCATCCAGTTGGCGATGTCGCCATTTTCCGCGACCTCCATCGCCCCCAGCACGGTCAGGTCGATATGCCCGCCGCGAATCATGGCGAAGCTGTCGGCGGAACTGAAATAGGCCGACTGCGGCAATTCGCTGATCGTCTGCTTGCCAGCATTGATCAGGTCGGCATCCTCCTCGCCCTCATAGGGGAAAGACCCGATGCCCAGCATGCCATTCTCCGACTGGAGCGTCACCTCGACCCCCACCGGGATATGGTTCGCCACCAGCGTCGGGATGCCGATGCCGAGGTTCACATAAAAACCGTCCTGCAATTCCTTCGCCGCCCGCGCGGCCATCTCGTCACGAGTCCAGGGCATCAGCGTTCCTTCTTCATATAGACAGTAGCGGATTTGGCGATCGATCCGGTCGGCATAGGTTTCTGTGCCGTGGTCATCCAACCCCGATCCAGCATCCCGTCCCGAATACACCGTCCAGCATGATTGGTTGTATGATTGGGTCCATATCGATCACCCAATATACGGACGATGCGATATTCCATGCCTGCCAGAGCGGGGAGCCCGGCTTCAGACGCCGCAACGGCTTCATCTATTGCTGCTGGCTCACCGCAGATAGCTTCGATCTCCAGCATATCGGGATGATCATAGGGCAACCCGCCGTTGGAATCGACCAGCAGATCATTGTCGATAATCATGCCGACCAACTTTCTCGCGGCATCATCGTCCAGTGTCCGTGCCCGCGAATAGAGCGTTTGGATCTCATTTGAAGACTTGGCGCGGAGCTTATCCAATGTCCATTCGATGGGCATCGTCATTTCTCCCCGGCGGCGGGCGGCGCCCACCTCTTGTCCATCGGAAATATGTCGTCGAACCCGCCCTTGAGGCCGCTGCCATAGACGGGGTTGGGCATCACGAACCAGCCGCCACCCCACAGGCCCGCGATCGGCAGCCGCATGGTCGCGGCGCGGCGATCGGCCACAGACTGGCCGGCGTTGAACAGATCGGAAAAATCACCCAACTGGTCGCCGCCCAAAGCGATGACGCAATATTGGCTGGCGATCGTCCAGCGGCGTCCATCCTTGCGCGATCCCATGGCATCGTCGCCGCTCAGATACAGCGTCTGGCCATGCACCGCCTCGCCCAGCCCCGCGGCCCTGATGGCCCGCGCGGTCGCATCGGCATTGGCGGCCGACCGGTTGGTGTTGAAGATCACCGTCACGCCCAGATTGCGCAGCGCCGCCAGCACATGGTCCGCGCCCGGCACCGGCCCGACCGTGCCTTCGCCGGTCTTCTCCCACTTGTCCCAACTGGTCGCATCGAAACCCTGCCCGACCTTCGCGCCATGATATTCATAGCCGGTGTTCAGCATCACCGTCTCGTCCACGTCGAACACGGCCGCGAACGGTTTATCCCCGCAAGGCGCGAATTTGGGCGCATCCAGCGTCGCCCCTTCCGCCAGCACCACGCTGTCGGCCGGCCGCGCCTTCACCTTTGCCGCCACATAGCCGAGCAACGCGTGCCAGGCCTGCACCGAAATCGCAGCCCCTTCGCCCGACCCGTAAAGATATTGCATCCCGGCGGGCGGATTGGCTGGCGGCGGAGCAGGAACAACCGAATTATAGGTTGGCGCGCAAGCCGCGAGCGGCGCCAGCGACAGCGCCGCCGCCACGCGCATCCTCATGGACATCAGGCCGCTTCCCGCGTCCGCACGGTCCGGAACTCGATCTTCTTGTCATAGGGTGCGCCCACGATCATCCGCTTCACATAAATGCCGGGCAGATGGATCGCGTCGGGATCAAGGCTGCCGGTCGGCACCACTTCCTCGACTTCCGCGATGCAGATCTTGGCAGCGGTGGCCATCGGCGCGTTGAAATTGCGCGCAGTCTTGCGGAAGATCAGGTTGCCGCTCTCGTCGGCCTTCCATCCCTTGACGATCGCAATGTCGGCAAAAATCCCGCGTTCCAGGATATAATCCTGCCCGTCGAAACTCTTCACTTCCTTGCCCTCGGCCACCTGCGTGCCCACGCCGGTCTTGGTGTAAAAGCCGGGAATCCCCGCCCCGCCAGCGCGGCACCGTTCGGCCAGCGTCCCCTGCGGACAGAATTCCACCTCCAACTCGCCCGCCAGAAACTGCCGCTCGAACTCCTTATTCTCGCCGACATAGGAGGAGATCATCTTTTTCACCTGGCGCGTGCGCAGCAGCTTGCCCAGCCCCTCGCCGTCGATCCCGGCATTGTTGCTGGCAATGGTCAGATCCTTGACCCCCGAATCGCGGATCGCATCGATCAGCCGCTCAGGGATTCCGCACAGGCCAAAGCCGCCCGCGCAAATCTGCATGCCGTCGAACAACAGGCTTTCCAGCGCCGATGCCGCGTCGGAGTAGAGCTTCTTGACCATCCGCATCCGTCCTTCTGAAATTTCGCAGCACCCTATGCAGGCCGACCAATCAATACCAATGATTTGTTTTTTCGGCTAAGCATAAGCAATGGCTATCAATCGCATCGCCTTCTATCATCTCGAAACGCTGCTCTGGATTGCCCGGCTCGGCACCTTCGCGGCGGCGGCAGCACGGCTCAACACGACCCAGCCCGCTATTTCCGCTCGTGTGCGCGAACTGGAAAGCCATCTCGGCACCGCCCTGTTCCGGCGGGAGGGCCGCACCATGGCGCTGACGCCCGCCGGCCGCGAACTGGTCCGCGAAAGCGAACCGCTCTGGGCACGCTTTCAGGGCGTCCTCATGGGATGCAGCGACATATCCGGCGCGACCGGCATCGTGCGCATCGGCGCGGGCGAGATTGCCGCGGCCAGTTGCCTGCCAGGCTTCATCGCGCAACTGGGTCGCGACCTGCCGCAAGTGTCGCTGGAGGTCGATATCGCGCTCACCGTGGACCTGATCCAGCAACTGGCATCCGGCCATGCCGACATCGCCTTCGCCGCCGGGCGGGTCGCCCATCCGATGCTGCGGACCGCGCCGATCGGCAGCATCGACCTGCTCTGGCTGGCGCACCCTTCCACCGTCGCAACCATGGCAACGACCCAGACGCCGATCTGGTCGCTCTCCAACCTCTCGCCGCTCTACCGCATCATGAAGGACGCGATCGCCGCCTCGACCCTTGCCGACTGCCCGCTCAACCTCTGCAACAATGTCCGCACGATGATCGACATCGTGCTGGAAG
Source organism: Sphingobium sp. WCS2017Hpa-17 (assembly GCF_031843765.1). NCBI lineage: Bacteria > Pseudomonadati > Pseudomonadota > Alphaproteobacteria > Sphingomonadales > Sphingobiaceae > Sphingobium > Sphingobium sp. WCS2017Hpa-17. The sequence continues at coordinate 162,828 of NZ_JAVTIV010000008.1, read as the reverse complement.
GCGGCGGCATCGGCATCTTTCCCGAACCGATGGCTCGGGATCAGGTGGCCGAAGGCCGACTGGTCCCTCTCCCCGACGCGCCGCCCATGCCCCCCGTCGATTTCCACGTCGCCGTCCGCGCCGCCGAAGCCGATCCGCTGATCCTCGCCATCTTCGACCGCGCCAGCCGGCTGGAATTGCGCGGAGAGGCACGCGCCTGACATGAGCACCGCCGGATCACGAACATCTTTCCTACTCGACGCCGCTCTGATCTATCCTTGGCGATGGAACAGACAGGCCACCCTTCCCAAGCTCCCAACAGCGCACCCACCGCCTCGGTGGCGCGCGCCTGTCGCCCGACTGTCGCTTCACTGTCGCGCCACTGGCGCACAGGTGCGGCCCAATTGTCGCGAGCATGACGCATCGCAGGCGCTTCGCGAGGGCCTCGCGAGCGCTTCCGGCCCAAATCAGCCGACGACGGTGTGAACTTTGCCATGTCGCGTCCCGATCTGTTGCGTCCCGATCTGTCGCGTTCCTGTTCGACAACCGCGCCGGATCAGATCAGCCCGGCGAGCGGACTCGACGGATCAGCATAAAGCCGCTTACCCATCCGCCCGGCGCGATAGGCCATGCGCCCTGCTTCGACGCCCGCCTTCATCGCGGCGGCCATCAGAATCGGATCTTTCGCCTCGGCGATCGCGGTGTTCATCAGCACCCCGGCGCAGCCCAGTTCCATCGCCACGGTCGCTTCCGACGCGGTACCCACGCCCGCATCGACCAGCACCGGCAGCTTGGTGCCCTCCACGATCAGGCGGATCGTTACCTTGTTCTGGATGCCCAGGCCCGACCCGATCGGCGCGCCCAGCGGCATGATCGCCACCGCGCCCGCATCCTCCAGCCGCTTGGCGGCAATCGGATCGTCCACGCAATAGACCATCGGCTTGAAGCCTTCTTTGGCCAGCACCTCGGTCGCGCGCAGCGTTTCAACCATATCGGGATAAAGCGTCCGCGCCTCGCCCAGCACTTCCAGCTTCACCAGATCCCAGCCGCCCGCTTCCCGCGCCAGACACAACGTGCGGATCGCATCCTCGCCGGTGAAGCAACCCGCCGTATTGGGCAGGTAGGTGATCTTCTTCGGATCGATAAAGTCGGTCAGCATCGGCGCCTTGGGGTCGCTCACATTGACCCGGCGCACCGCAACGGTCACGATCTCCGCGCCCGACGCGGCCACCGCCGCTGCATTCTGCTCGAAACTCTTATATTTGCCGGTGCCGACGATCAGGCGCGACCGGAACGTCTTGCCCGCCACGCTCCAGCTATCGTCATCGACCGCCGACACATCGCCACCGCCCACAAAATGCACGATCTCCAGTTCGTCGCCATCCTCGACCTTGACCTGCGCCAGCGTCGAACGCGGCACGACCTCCAGATTGCGCTCGACCGCCACCTTCTCCGGTACGAAGCCCAGTTCGCTCGCCAGTTCGGCCAGCGTCAGACCGTCGCGAATACGGCGATGCTCGCCATTGATGTGGATGGAGATGGTGCCGTCTATGCTCACTGCGCTGTCCCGGACAAGAAGGAGTCTCGACTAGGCGAGACGGGAAGGGCTAAAGATTGTGCGCATATAGGGGCGGCCTTGCCCGCCAAGCAACATCAGAAGGGTTCGCCATGGCCGACACGCGCAAAATCTACGTTCTCAACGGCCCCAACCTCAACATGCTGGGCACGCGCGAGCCGGAGATTTACGGCTATGACACACTGGACGACATTGCCGAGCGGATGGAGGATGTCGCCGGCCGCGCCCATGTGGAGATCGTCTTCCGCCAGTCGAACCACGAAGGCTATCTGGTCGACTGGTTGCAGGAAGCCCATGCGGAGGGCGCCCATGCCGTCATTATCAACCCCGGCGCCTACACCCACACATCGATCGCGTTGCACGACGCGATCAAGAGCATCACTGTCCCGGTGATCGAAATCCACCTTTCCAATCCGCACAAGCGTGAGCCTTTCCGCCACAAAAGCTATGTCGGCATGGCGGCCAAGGGCACCATCGCGGGCTTTGGCCCCATGTCCTACATCCTGGCGCTGGAAGCGGCGCTGGAGCTGTAGGAACGCGCATTTTGGCGCACGAAAGTTGCGCTTTGCCGTAAATGCGCATAGGCGCGGGCACCAGAAACGATATTCACCGGCCAGGGACTTCACATGACCGACAAACAAGAAAAGGGCGCAATGCAGGTGGACGTACAACTGGTGCGCGATCTCGCTGCGCTGCTGGACGACACCAACCTCACCGAAATCGAGGTTGAAGACGGCGATCGCAAGATCCGCGTCGCCCGCAAGGCCGCATCCACCGCGGCGCCCGTCTATGCAGCTGCGCCGGCCGCCGCACCCGTTGCAGCCGCGCCCGCCGCAGCCCCCGTCGCGGCGCCCGCTGGCGAAGCCGCATTGCCGTCGGGCACGGTGGTCAAGTCGCCGATCGTGGGCACCGCCTATCTGTCCGCCGAGCCCGGCTCCGCCCCTTTTGCCCGCGTGGGTGCGCAGGTCGCCGCCGGCGAAACCATCCTGATCGTCGAAGCCATGAAGGTCATGAACGCGATCGCCGCGCCCGTCGCCGGTACGGTCAAGGCCGTGCTGGTCGATAATGGTCAGCCGGTCGAATATGACCAGCCGCTGATCGTGATCGAATAAGGCCCGAACAAGCTTATGGCCATCGAGAAACTGCTGATCGCCAATCGTGGCGAGATCGCGCTTCGTATCCATCGTGCCTGCCATGAAATGGGCATCAAGACCGTTGCGGTGCACTCCACCGCCGACGCCGATGCCATGCATGTGCGTCTGGCCGACGAAGCCATCTGCATCGGGCCGCCCGCGGCCAAGGACAGCTATCTGAACATCGCCGCCATCATTTCGGCAGCGGAAATCAGTGGCGCGGACGCGATCCATCCCGGTTACGGCTTCCTGTCGGAAAACGCCAAGTTCGCCGAGATCGTCGAAGCGCACGGGCTGGCCTTCGTCGGTCCCAAGCCCGAACATATCCGCACCATGGGCGACAAGATCGAAGCCAAGCGCACTGCCGGTGCGCTGGGCTTGCCGCTCGTCCCCGGTTCGGACGGCGCGGTCAGCGATGTGGAAGAAGCCAAGGCGATTGCCGAAGCCGCCGGCTATCCCGTGATCATCAAGGCGGCATCGGGCGGCGGCGGTCGCGGCATGAAGGTCTGCACCTCGCCCGACGACCTCGAAACGCTGATGCAACAGGCAGGCTCGGAAGCGAAGGCTGCCTTCGGTGACGCCACCGTCTATATCGAAAAATATCTCGGTAATCCGCGCCACATCGAAATTCAGGTGTTCGGCGACGGCAATGGCAATGCCATCCATCTGGGCGAACGCGACTGCTCGCTCCAGCGCCGTCACCAGAAGGTGCTGGAAGAAGCCCCCTCGCCCGTCCTGTCTCAGGCCGAGCGCGAACGGATCGGCGGCATCTGCGCCAGCGCTATGGCCGACATGGGCTATCGCGGTGCGGGTACGATCGAGTTCCTGTGGGAAAATGGCGAATTCTACTTCATTGAGATGAACACCCGGCTTCAGGTGGAACATCCGGTGACGGAGATGATCACCGGCCTCGATCTGGTGCGCGAACAGATCCGCGTCGCCGAAGGCAAGCCGCTGTCGGTCACGCAGGACGATATCCGCTTCACCGGCCATGCGATCGAATGCCGCATCAATGCGGAAGATCCCAAGACCTTCGCGCCCTCGCCGGGCACCGTCACCAGCTATCATGTACCGGGCGGCATGCACGTCCGCGTCGATAGCGGCCTGTATCAGGGCTACAAGGTGCCGCCTTATTACGATTCCATGATCGGCAAGCTGATCGTCTATGGCCGCACCCGTGAAGGCGCGATCATGCGCCTGCGCCGCGCGCTGGAGGAATATGTGATCGAGGGGATGAAGACCACCATCCCGCTGCATCAGGCCCTGCTGCGCGATCCGGAATTTCTGGACGGCAACTACACGATCAAGTGGCTTGAGGAGTGGCTGGCGCGTGAGGATGGCCAGTGAAGGCCACCATCTGGCATAATCCCAAATGCGGCACGTCGCGCAAGACGCTGGCGATCCTTGAGGAAACGCCGGGCGTCGAGGTGGAGGTGGTCGAATATCTCAAGACCCCCTTCACCCGCGACAAGCTGGTCCAACTGTTCGCCGACGCCGGGCTGACCCCGGCTGAAGCGATCCGCAAGATGGGCACCGATGCCGAAGAACGCGGCCTGCCGGATATGTCCGGCGATGCCATCCTGGACGCAATGGCGGCTAACTCAGCCTATGTGAACCGCCCCTTTGTCGAGACGAAAAAGGGCGTCCGCTTCTGCCGTCCACAGGACAAGGTTCTTGAAATTCTGTGATTATCAGCCGTTTGTCACATGTACGTAACAAGCGGCTGATTTGAACCCTTGCTTTGACGGGAGGAAGCCGTAGCTTCGTCCCCCATGGCAAAGGAACCAGCATTGGCGACCATCGCCGTCTACAGCCTCAAGGGCGGCGTGGGTAAGACGACCTTCGCGATCAATCTGGCCTGGGCTTCGGCCTGCATATCGAAGCGGCGCACGCTGCTCTGGGATCTGGACCCCCAGGCGGCGTCCAGCTGGCTCCTGTCGACCGACACGGAAAGCCGCGATGCAGCGCAGGCGATCTTCAGCAAGGATGTGGATGTCCGCAAGCTGATCCAGCCATCCACCGTGCCGGGCCTCGACCTGATCGCCGCCGACACCTCGCTGCGCAGCCTCGACCATCTGTTCCGCGAAATGGACAAGAAGAAACGGCTGGCCAAGCTGATCGAAAGCCTGGGCCGCGATTATGACCGCATCATCCTCGACTGCCCGCCGGGCCTGACCGAAACCAGCGAACAGGTGCTACGCGCCGCAGACCTGATCGTGATCCCGGTCATCCCCTCCCCGCTGTCGCAACGTGCCATGGGCGAAGTCGCTCGCTATCTGGTGCAGCGCGGCGGCAACCATGCCCCGATCCTGCCGGTCTATTCGATGGTCGACCGCCGCCGCAGCCTGCACCGCGCCGCGCTGGAAAGCCAGTCCGGCTGGCACGCCATCCCGATGGCCAGCACGATCGAGCAAATGACGGTACGCCGAAAACCGCTCGGCGCCTTCGCCCCGACATCACCGCCGGCGCAGGCTTTTGCGGCACTATGGACGCAGGTGGAGCGGCAATTGTTGACGAAATAGGATCAGCCGATGGCGGCGCGCTGCGGTGCCAGAAATAGTCGGGCCGCATCTTGGGGCAGCATCGGCCGACCGAAATAATAGCCCTGCACCTTCTTGCAGCCCAGACGGCGGACCATCTCTAGTTCAGCCTCCGTCTCCACCCCTTCAGCGGTGGTCGTCATACCCAGGCTGTCCGCCAGCGTTACGACCGCGCGGATGATCGCCAGGCTTTCCGCCGTGTTCTTCGACGCGCCGACGACGAAGCTGCGGTCGATCTTGATCGTATTGAAACGGGTACGGCTCAGATAGCCAAGCGAGCTGTAACCCGTACCGAAATCATCGAGAGACAGCTGAATGCCGAGGCCGAGCAACTGATCCAGCACTTTCAACGCGCCCGTATCCTCGCCCATGAAGACACTTTCAGTGACTTCCAGCTCCAGCCGCCGCGCCTCCAGCCCGCTCTGCGACAAGGCGGAAATGACGGCCGTGACAAAACTGGGATGGGCCAGTTGCTCGGCAGAGACATTGACCGCGATACGGACATCCTCCGGCCAGTTGGCCGCTTCCATGCAAGCCGTACGCAACACCCATTCGCCGATCGGCGCGATCAGCCGCGCCTCCTCCGCTACTGGAATGAACTTGACCGGCGAGATCGCCCCCAGTTGCGGATGAGTCCAGCGCACCAGCGCCTCAAAGCCGAGCACTATGCCCTGATCGGCATCGACCACCGGCTGATAAAGGACATGCAACTGATCCTTCTCCAGTGCCTCACGCAGCGCCAGTTCCAGTTGCCGTCGCTCTTCCGCCTGGGCGTGAAGCTGCGGCTCATAGGCGCGATGCACGCCGCCGCCATCATCCTTGGCCCGATACAACGCCAGATCGGCGCTACGGATCAGCGCTTCGGATTCGCGCCCGTCCATCGGCGACAAGGCGGACCCCACCGAAGCACCGACATGAAGTACATGCTGATCGACCTGATAGGGCGCCGACAGGGCATCGATGATCGCCGAGGCCAGTCGCGGGATGACCGCGCCGTCCGCGACATGGGGCAAGACCACGGCAAATTCGTCTCCGCCGATTCGCCCGCAAAATTCACCGGCGTCGCAAACCTGCCGCAAACGGCGCGCTACCTGGCTCAGCAACTTGTCGCCGGTTTGGTGTCCGAGCGTATCGTTGATCGCCTTGAACCGGTCGAGGTCGATCATCATGAAGCCGCATCCGGGCGAGCGCCCGCGCGCTGTATCCATCGCCTGATCCAGCACCTCGCGCAGATGGCTGCGATTGGGCAGGCCGGTCAGCGGGTCGAAGCGCGCAAGTTGCGCGATCTTGTCCGCCGATTCGCGCTGGGCGGTCACGTCGGAACCGACGCCGCGGAAGCCCTGAAACACGCCATTTTCGTCATGACGGGGCGACGCGGACAATTCCCACCAGCGCCATTGCCCCTTGATCTCGACCGGGAGGACGAGATTGCTGAAACTCTCGCGCCGCTTGAGATGGTCAGCCAGGCTGTGCAGCCCGGCGGCAAAGCGGCCATTATCCCAGCCGCTGCCGGCCAATATTTGTACCAGCGACACGCCTTCCAGCTGGACAGGCTCCATGCCCAGTGTCTCGGCAAAGCGGCTGGATACGTCGCTGATCCGCCGCAGCGTGTCGGTCTGCCACAGCCAGTCGGACCCGCCCACTTCATATTCGCGCAGCAGCAGGCTCACGACTTCGCTCTTTTCGGCGAGCTGGGCGGTAGTGCTGTGCTGACGCCCAAAAGTCCGGGCGTAGATGAAGCAGCCGGCGAGCAGGGACAAGGCATAGCTGGTCGCGAGCGCGCGCAGCGGCAGTTGGCCATGGTCATCGAACATCAAGAAGAGGCCAAGGATGCAGGGCAGCAGATAGGCGCTGGCGGAAAGCGGAGTCGCGGCATAGCTGATCGCGCCGCAGACCATGATGCAGCTGACCAGCGTCCAGAGCGCCACCAGCTCTTCCGTCTGCCCGGACCGGGCGATCAGGGCCATGCAACTGGCCCAGACGAGGCCCTGCAACAGTGCGCCCAAGGCATGACGGCGCAGGTCGGACGGGCCGACACCGGCATTACGGACCCGGCGACGATGGCTGCCCAGGCCGATGGCGATGGCCGTGGCGGCGATCAGTGCCGCGCTCCAGCCGGCGAGCAGCATAAGCGGGCAGCAATGCGAAAAGACCTGCCACAGGAAAAGCAGGCCGCAGATATTGATGCCATGACGCAGGATGGCCACGCCGTCGGCGGAGCGCAGCTGCGCCTCCAGCACGCGCGCGCCGGTCGCGTCCGTCACCGACGACAGTCCCATCATCGCCCGAAGCGATGCGCGTTCCTGTCGATCCGGCTCTTCGCTCTGATCGATCTTGCTACCCACAGGACCGCGTTACCAGCCATGGGTTAGCAATCGGTAACCTTACCGCGCCTTTACGCTGCGATGTCGTAAGGCCGGATTTCGCCGGTCAGATAGAGGTTACGCGCCTTCGACCGGCTCAATTTGCCCGACGAGGTACGCGGCAGAGTGCGCGGCGGTACCAGTTCGACGACGCAGTTCATGCCGGTGATGGCGCGCACCCGCTCGCGAATCTGGTCGCGCAGGCGCGAACGCTCTTCATTGTCGGAGGTGCGGCAATGGACCAGCACGGCGGGCGCTTCCTCACCACCGGGTGTGGTGATGGCGAAGGCGGCGATGTCGCCCTGCTTGAAGCCGGGCAGCTGTTCCACCGCCCATTCGATATCCTGCGGCCAGTGATTCTTGCCGTTGATGATGATCATGTCCTTGGCGCGGCCGACAATGTAGAGATAGCCGTCAGACAGATAGCCCATGTCGCCCGTGTCCAGCCAGCCATCAGCCATGCAGGCATCGGTCGCTGCCTGATCCCGGAAATAGCCGACCATCAGCGACGGGCCGGTGGTCCACACCTTGCCGATCTGACGCTCGTTCATCAGGCCGCCATCCTCGTCGCGGATTTCCACGACCATGTCCTTGGCGGGCTTGCCGCAATTGACGATCGAACGGAAACGCTGCGGACGACCTTCAGGCGCATCGCCGCCCGACAGATCGGTTTCCTCGACCAGTTCGACGATAATGCCCTCACCCGGCGGCATGATGGTGACGGCGAGCGTCGCTTCGGCAAGACCATAGCTGGGCAGGAAGGCCTTGGGGCTGAAGCCCGCATCGGCGAAGGCGTCGACGAAGCTCTGCATCACGTCGGGGCGGATCATGTCGGCGCCATTGCCGGCCAGACGCCAGCGGGACAGGTCGAAACGATCCTGCGCCTTGGTCTGGCTGGACATGCGACGCGCGCAAATGTCGTAGCCGAAGGTCGGCGAATAGCTGATCGAGGTGCCGGTGTTGCGGCTGATCAGGTCGAGCCAGGCGAGCGGACGGCGGGCAAAATCCTCCGTCTTCATGTAATCGGTCGACACCTGATTGGCGACCGGCGACAGGAAGCAGCCGACAAGGCCCATGTCATGATACCAGGGCAGCCAGCTGATGCAGCGATCGCTGTCCTGCACTTCCATGCCATGGCTATGCGCCGACAGGTTGCTGAGCAGCGCATGATGCGTCACCGCGACACCATGCGGGAAGCGGGTCGAGCCGCTGCTATATTGCAGATAGGCGATCTCCTGCGGCTGCGCCTGCGGCAGGTCGACGGGAATGGCTTCGCGCGCCAGAAAATCTTCGAACGCGATGCTTTCGACCGATTTTTGCCGACCGGACTCGCCGGCCATATCTTCCAGTTCCTTGGGGAAGAGGAACAGCATCGGATCACAGCTGGACAGCTGAACGTTCAGCTGATCGATATAGCTTTCCTTGCCGCCGAAGCTGGTGGGCAGCGGCAGCGGCACCGGCCAGGCGCCAGCGTAAACGATACCGAAGAAGAGCGTCGCGAAATCGGCGCCGGTTTCGGCGACCAGCGCGATGCGATCCTGCGGCTTGACGCCATGGGCGATCAGACGATGGGCGCAGGCGATGGCGTCAGCACGCAATTCATAGAACGGATAGGGTCGCGCCAGATTGCCACGGGCGTCATGGAAATTCAGGCCGCGTTTGCCCAGCGCCGCATAGTCCAGCGCTTCGCCCAGCGTCTCGAAGTCCGAGAAGCGGCGCGGCAGATCATCAGTGGTCGGCGTTGGTGCCATCATCTCTTGCGAACCCGTCATATTGGTTTCACCCAATGTCTTAAAAATCATGAAAGCGGGGCCGCTAGCAGCTTTGGCCGCTACTTGCACCGCCTATTCCATTCCAATCTCGCTTATTAGCCGACAAGGCACGGTGAAATTCCGGCCCGACTGTGGCATAAACATGGCGCATCGGTCATTAAGTGTCATCATGACCGGCAAACGCCTCCCCCCACCGCTGGATGAACAGGCGCTGCGCGACATGGCGCTGCGCCATGTCGCGCGTTTTGCGACCAGCCGGGGGAAGTTGCTGGCCTATCTGAAGCGCAAGATCAAGGAGCGCGGCTGGGGCGGCGAAGAGCCGGCCGACCCGGAGGGACTGGCCAATCGCTTCGTGGACCTGGGCTATATTGATGACGCCGGCTTTGCCGTGATGAAAAGCGGCGCGCTCGGCCGGCGGGGCTATGGCGCGCGGCGGATTGACGAGGCGCTGCGCGCGGCCGGCATAGCGGAAAGCGACCGGGAACAGGCGGACGCGCAAACCGCGTCGGAGGCGTGGAATGCGGCCGAACGCTTCGCCCGACGGAAGCGGGTCGGCCCTTATGCGACCGCGCCGCTTGACCCCAAGCAACGGGACAAGGCGATCGCCGCCTTCCTGCGGGCGGGCCATGATTATGCCATGGCGCGGCGCTGGGTGGATGCAGCGCCGGGCGAGGCATTGGCTGAGGAATAGTCCGCCAGGGTCATCATCGGGTCACTGGTGAAGCGGGGCGGCAAAGTTCACACCGTTCATATCCCGTATTTGCGGGCAAATGCGACAGCCATGCGCTACCGATGCACGCAGGACGCGACGGCGGCGCGCCATAGGGAGCATGGGTGCGCGCCACTTGGGTCATGGGTGCGCGCGCCCGCCGCGACAGGGACGCGCCTGTCAGGTCACGCATGGGTCACGCCATGCTGGCGGGTTGGGTCGGTAAAGGGATCGGCCAGGCTTTGTGCGTGCAGCGCCAGCGCATGGCTCCATGTCCGGTCGAACACTGTGCCCAAAAGGCGCCGGCGCAGCCGATGCGCGCTGGCCGGCGACATGCCCACGGCGCGTGCCGCCTGCGTGACATTGCCGGTGGCGAGCAGATGGGTGAGGAAGCGGCGCTGCCGGTCCGGCGTCCAGTGGGCGCGTCTGGCGGGGGCGGGAGACGCGGCGGCCGCGGGCGGATTGGGAGCGAAAGGCTGTTCCATCGATAAGGATAGAACAGACGAAATCCTATTTTGGAAGGGGAATTTGGGGCGGTTAGTTGCCATTCCCCTCCCGCTCGCGGGAGGGGCAGCGAGACTTGCGCGCGAAGCGCGTTAGTCGCAGCGGGGTGGGCTGTTGCGACGTCCAGCCCACCCCCTAATCCCCTCCCGTCAACGGGAGGGGGAACATGTCCACTTCTGGTCGCTACCAGCCTTTCCCGGATCGGGCCGCATCCGCGCCATTATCCCCCTCCCCTTGCGCGCCGAATCGCTTTAGGCATCGGTGCTATGATCCGCCTGTCCCCACTTTTGGCTTCTGCCCTCCTCGCCATCGGCCTGCTGACCGCCTGTTCCAGTCCGAAGCCCGCTGCCGACAATGGCGCGCAGGCGCCGATGGCAAGTGGGCGCCTGCCCGTCGTCATCCGCACGGCCAAAGGCACGCATCGTTTCGATGTCGAGATCGCCGCCACGCCGCAGGCGCAGGAAAAGGGGCTGATGTTCCGCAAGGCGCTGGACGCCAACAGCGGCATGCTGTTCCCTATGGACCCGCCGCGCACCGCCAGCTTCTGGATGAAAGACACGCTGATCCCGCTCGACATGGTCTTCATCCATACCGACGGGACGATCGCTTTCCTGAAGAGCGAGGCGCAACCCTATGCGCGCGAACCGGTTTCGGCGGGCGTGCCGGTGGCGGCGGTGCTGGAACTGCGCGGCGGGCGCGCGGCGGAACTGGGCATCGCCGAAGGTGACCGGGTCAATTGGGGTGGCTGCGCCGTGCCGGGCGAAAAGCGCGCGACCGACCTGAATTTCTGTCCGGCCGTACCTCATTCCTAAACCATGTTGCCAAATCGCCATAGCGCCGATCAGGCATTGAAACGGGTCGCCCTGTTCACACTTGTTATGGCCTTTTTCATTTTTCCCATCCTGATGATCCAACTACTGAACATTGCGGGATTCAGATGGACACAGGCGATTTTACACAAACTGGACATGCATCCCGGCGATGATTCTTTGATAGCGGTTTCGGCGTTCTTTTGCGGTGCTGTCTTCCTGCATTTAGCCGCACTAGCTGGCCGTAAGGTCTTGCAATAAGACCTCTCACGTATCACCGCGTCTGAAACACGACATTGCAAGATCGGCCATGGCCAAAACGCCTTGCCCGCGCCCGTCGCAGCGGCTAAGCGCTGGCGCATGGGAATCCTGGCTAACGTCTTCACCTGGTGGAATGGCGCCACCTTCGGCACCTGGCTCTTTACGGCTCGCAAGGGCACGAAAGTGGGCGAGGATCATCAGGGCAATATCTATTATGAAGGCGGCACCGACCCCAATGGCCTGACGCGCCGCTGGGTCATGTATAATGGCGCCAACGACGCCAGCCGCGTGCCGGCCGAATGGCATGGCTGGCTGCATCATTCGATCGAGGGTGTGCCCGAAAGCTTCCTGCCGCCGCCGCGCATCTGGGAAAAGGAATCGAGCGTCAACCTGACCGGCACCAGCAACGCCTATCGCCCGTCCGGCGCTCTCGAAAAGGGCGGCCAGCGCCAGAAGGCGACCGGCGATTATGAGGCGTGGAGCCCCGACGCGGCATGACCCGGCGTCCGGCGGGAAGCGTCCCGCCGATCCTCTGCTCCCTGCCCCTGCTCTCCTGTGCCTTGGCGCTTGGCGCCTGCGGCAAGACCGATGTGCCGGCCGCCAACCAGAGCGGTCCGGTCAAGGTGGAGAGCGCGCCGATCCGCGCAGTCGCCAATGGCGCGGCGTCCGGCACCCCGATGGCCGAGCGCAGCGCCGTGATCGGCCTGCTCAACAAACGCAACGGCCTGACCCGCGACCTGACCATGAAGCCCGGCGAAGCGCTGCGCGTAGGCGACGCGATCGTCCGCTTGCAGGCGTGCGAAACCAGCGCGCCTTGGGAAAATGTGCAGGAAACCGGCGCCTTCGTGCAACTGGACGTGCGCAGCAGCGCCGACGGCAAGTGGCGGCGCAATTTTTCCGGCTGGATTTTCCGCGAACGGCCCGACCGCAATGTCGTGCAGCACCCGATCTATGACGTATGGGTCAGAAGCTGCACGATGGAATGGCCCGAAACCGGCCCCGACACGGTCAAGCTGGGCGCAGAAGGCAAGCCGGCCAGCGGCGCGAAGGCGAGTTCCGCTGCGACGCCCGAGCCGGAGGCCAGTACCGACGCACCCGCTGCGGCGCCCAGCGCCACGCCACCGGTCGCCCCCGCCAACAACTGAAGATAGTCGCGCTGGCTGATTTCGATCGCGCCCATGCTGCGCAGATGATCGGTCATGAACTGGCAGTCGAGCAGGGTGAGGCCACCCGCCCGCAACCGCGCCACCAGCCAGGCCAACGCCACCTTTGACGCATCGGTGCGGCGCGACACCATGGATTCGCCGAAAAAGGCCCGGCCGATCGCCACGCCATACAGCCCGCCGACCAGTTCGTCGCCTTCCCACACCTCGATCGAATGGGCGAAGCCGACCTCATGCAGGTGGCGATAGGCGCTTTCGATCTGGTGGTTGATCCAGGTGGAAGGACGATCGGCCGCCGATTCTGCGCAGAGCGCCAATATCTGCGGAAAGGCGCGGTTGGCGGTAACGGCGAAGCGGTCGCGGCGGATGGTTTTGGACAGCGAGTGCGACAGGTGAAAGCCGTCCAGCGGCAGGATCGCCCGCTGCTTGGGTTCGACCCAATAGACGTCCTGCGCGTCGCGATCGTCCGCCATGGGGAAGACGCCGATGGAATAGGCCTGCAACAGGACGAGCGGGTCGATCATCATTCTGGGCAGCAGGGTAGCAGACGCAGCGGCCGGGAAAAGCCCTGCCGTTCAAGTCATTGCCGGATTGACACATATCGTCCCGGCCCTAGCTTCCGCGCCCATGAAGATTCTTCCTTTGGCCCTGCTGCCCCTCCTCCTCGCCACCACCGCCCATGCCGCGCCCGATCCTTATGCCGCGCGAGTGGCGAAGGTGCTGAAGGCCACGCCGCTGATCGACGGGCATAATGACTGGCCCGAAGCGCTGGCCGACAAGATCAAGGACAAGCGCTGGACGGTGCCGCTGGACCGGCTGGACCCGGCGACCTTCCACACCGATATCGAGCGATTACGCGCCGGCGGCGTGGGCGGGCAATTCTGGTCTGTGTGGGTGTCGGCCGACCTGCCCGAACTGCAACAGGTGAAGGATACGCTGGAGCAGATCGACCTGGCGCACAGTTTCGCGCGCCGTTACCCCAAGGACTTCGCGTTCGTGAACACGGCCGCCGAATTGCGCGCCGCGCACAAGGCCGGACGGGTCGCGTCGCTGCTGGGCGTGGAGGGCGGCGGTCAGATCGACGGCAGCCTGGCCGTGTTGCGCAGCTATCGCCAGCTGGGCGCATCCTATCTGACGCTGACGCACGCGCGCACCATCGCCTGGGCCGACAGCGCCACCGACAATCCGCAGCATGACGGGCTGACCCCGTTCGGCGAGGCGGTGGTGCATGAGCTTAATCGCCTGGGCATGCTGGTGGACCTGAGCCATGTGAGCGAGGGGACGATGCTGGACGCGCTGCGCATAACCAAGGCGCCGGTCATCTTCTCCCACTCCAGCGCGCGGGCGATCTGCGACACGCCGCGCAACGTGTCCGACGCGGTGCTGAAACAGGTCGCGGCCAATGGCGGCGTGGTGATGGTCAATTATGCGCCACAATATGTGTCGGAAGCGCGCCGTATCTGGAGCGCGGCGCGCAGCGGCGAGATTGCCCGCTATAATGCGCCGCCGTTCAACGGCCTCTATATCGGCGATCCCGAAGGCGCGAAGAAGGCGCTGGCGGATTGGGAGAAGGCCAATCCCGAACCCGTTGTGACCTTGTCGCAGGTCGCCGACCATATCGACCATATCGCCCAAGTGGCCGGCGTCGATCATGTCGGCATCGGCAGCGATTTCGATGGCGTGGGGTCATTGCCGCAGGGGCTGAGCGGGGTGCAGACCTATCCGGCTTTGCTGGCCGAACTGATGCGCCGGGGCTGGAGCGACGCGGATGTCGCCAAGCTGGCGGGCGAGAATGTGCTGCGCGTGATGGCGGCGGCGGAGAAGGTCGCGGCGGGGATGGCCGGCGAGCCGGCCGGGAGTGGGACCGTGGCGGGGCTGGATGGGGTGAAATAGTCGGCTGTGAGGCAGGGTTCGACCAAAGTCAGTCACTTGATCCCTGCCATCCGCATCCCTGAAAGCGGCCGGTCATTAAGATGGTTGGTCGAATGCCGAATAGCCAATCTAATGGTTAGCTGCCTTCTCTACGCTCCTTGGCGAGGCTGGAAGTTTCCCCAACTAAGCGCGAGTGTGAAGATGCAGTGGGCGAACAACACCGTCGCCCAATTGCCGGTGAATCCGCTGGTATGAAATTGTATAGTCAAGGCAATCGCGAGAACCGCCCATGCTCCGATCAGCAACGCCTTTTGTGCAGTGGGCAACTCTTTCATACTGGTCTCCCTATACTCAGGATGGGATAGGCGAAGGACAGCCAGTCCGCCACTGCGCGATTGTTGCCGAACAATTTTTCTTTATGCAGCGTCCGCTATGGTCGATCATCTCCTCCAAACCAGACTGTTTCCAATCCACCCATTTTCGTCATTCCCGCGACCCAAAGGGATGACGGTGTGGGATTAGGGGCATCCGCTCCTCACCCCAATTCACCCTAACGGACCGCGCTTTCCAGCAAGCGCACCGTGCCGGCCGTGGCGTCCATTTCCGCCTCAATTCCAAGCGGCAGGCTATATTGGTTGGCGACGTGGCCGAATTGGGCGCCCTGGAAGGCGGGGATGCCGAGCGGCTCCAGATGCTGTTGCAGCACTTGCGACAGGGTGAAGCCGCCATAGCTGGGGCCGCCCGGTCCGCAATCGGTGCATTGGCCGAAGATCACGCCCTTCACCCGGCCAAGCACGCCCGCCAGCGACAGCTGGGTCAGCATCCGGTCGATGCGATAGGGCTGTTCGCTCACATCCTCGATAAAGAGCAGCGCGCCGTCGAAGTCGGGGAGCCATTTCGTGCCCATCAGCGCGGCCAATACGGTCAGGTTGCCGCCGAGCAATCGCCCCCGCGCCACGCCGGGGCGGAAGGTGCGGATGCGGCCGGCGCGCTGCACCAGCCGGTCTTCATGCCCGACCGGATTGGCGAAAGTGGGCGTGGCGCCATCGAAGGCGATGGCGCGGAAGGCGTCCCAGCTATATTGGCCCCAGCTGCTCGCCGCATTGGGACCATGGATGGTGGTGAAGCCGGCCTTGGCGGCGAAGGCCAGATGCAGCGCGGTGATATCCGAAAAGCCGACCAGCAGCTTGGGGTTCTTGCGGATGGTGGCGAAGTCCAGCAGCGGCAGGATGCGCGCGCAGCCCCAGCCGCCGCGTACCGCGAACACCGCGCGCACATCCGGGTTGGCGAACATCGCATTGACGTCGGCCGCGCGATCCTTGTCGGTGCCGGCGAGATAGCCGTAGCGGCCCGCCAGATGCGGCGCGGCCTTGGGCTTCAGCCCCATGGCAGTGATCGTATCCTTGACCAGGTCAAGGTCGAAATTGTCGTCGGTGAAGCCCGCCGGTTCGATCAGGCCGACCGTGTCACCCGCGCGCAGACGGGGCGGTTTCACCCATGGCGTCGGCGCGGCCAACGCCGGTGCGCCCGCCAGCATCGCGCCCATGCCCGCCCCGATACCCGCCAGCACGCCGGCCATCATGTTCCGTCGGTCGATCCGCATCGTCAAAAGTCGCTCCCGTCCTTGTGGCGGTAAGCGCCGCCCGTCCATTGCATGTCGATATCGGGATAATGGCAGTCGCCGGTCGGCACACGGCCAAAAGCGACGAAGATGCAATCCGCCGCGCTTTCATTCACCAGATGATGGCCGTTCGGATCGCCCTTGGGGAAGGCGGCCATGTCGCCCGCCGCCATCGGCGTGCGCAGCCCTTCTTCCACCAGTATCGCTTCGCCGGCCAGCAGGACCAGAAATTCGTCCTCATCCTCATGCCAGTGCGAGGAGGCCGCACCCGGTTTCAGCACGACATGGCTGACGCCGAAATCGCTGAGGCCATGGGCCGGCCCCAATCGCCGCACCCAGCGCCCCGCGACAAGGGCGGCATGTTCGGCGGGATAGCCGGTAGCGTTGCGCTGTTCGATGCGGTCGAGGTCGATCCGTGGCATGACCCATTCTCCTGTGGCCCATTCACCGGTGGCTGACGCCCAAAAGCTGGCCAACCCGCATGGCATTCGCTAACGCGGGGCGATGACCATGACCAGCACCAATGACGATGTGGTGGCACTGGCCCAGCGCCTGCTGGCCTGCCCGTCCGTAACTCCTGCCACCGGCGAAGTGTTCGCCGCGTTCGAGGCGATGCTGGTGCCGCGCGGCTTTACCGTGGACCGGTTCGTGGTGGGCGAAGCGCCCGACGGGCCGGTCGAAAATCTGCTGGCGTGGCGCACGACCGGCGCGGGGCCGCATTTCGCCTTTGCCGGGCATCTGGACGTGGTGCCGCCGGGCGCGGGATGGACCAGCGACCCGTTCGCGCCGGAGATTCGCGGCGACCTGCTTTATGGCCGGGGCGCGGTGGACATGAAGGGGTCGATCGCGGCCTTCGTCGCGGCGCTGGACGCGCTGCCGGACGATCTGCCCGGCACGATCAGCCTGATCATCACCGGCGACGAGGAAGGGCCGGCGGTCTATGGCACGCTGGCGCTGATGGACCGGATGAAGGCGCGCGACCTGCGCCCGGACCTGTGTCTGGTGGGCGAGCCGACTTCGTCCGCGCGGCTGGGCGATGTGGTGAAGATCGGCCGGCGCGGGTCGGTCAATATGTGGATCAGGGTGGCGGGCGCCCAGGGCCATGTCGCCTATCCGCATCTGGCCGACAATCCGATCCCGAAGCTGGTCCGCATCCTGACGCTGATCGAGGCGGAAGTACTGGACGAAGGGACCGACTGGTTCCAGCCCAGCAATATCGAGATTACCGATCTGGAAGTCGGCAATGTCGCGCATAATGTCATCCCCGGCGCGGCGACCGCGCGCATTTCGATCCGCTTCAACGACCAGCATACAGGCGCGTCGCTGATCGAGCGGATCAAGGCGATTGCCGCGACCGAAGGCGGCACGGTGGAGGCGCGGATCAGCGGCGAATCCTTCCTGACGGAGCCGGGTGCGTTCAGCGATCTGATGCGCGGCGCGATCCGCGACGTGACCGGCGTGGAGACGGAATTGTCGACCACCGGCGGCACGTCGGACGCGCGCTTCCTCTCGCGGATATGCCCGGTCGTGGAGTTCGGGCTGAACAACGCGACCATGCACAAGCTGGACGAGGCGGTAGCGGTGCAGGATCTGCGCGACCTGACGAAGATTTATACGCTGGTGGTGGAACGGGCGCTGGGGTGAATGGCGTGCAGAATACCCCTCCCGCTTGCGGGAGGGGCGGCGAGACTTAGGCGCGTAGCGCATTAGTCGCAGCGGGGTGGGCTGTCGCGACGTTCAGCCCACCCCCTAGCCTCCTCCCGTAAACGGGAGGGGGAAACGACTTACCCTACATCCCGGACCACAGGCCGTTGCGGGGCGAACTGGCGGAGATAATCCTGCTCACCGGTCGGGCGCGCCAGATGATAGCCTTGGAACAGGGTGCAGCCGATGACACGCAACACATCCATCTGCGCTTCGCTTTCGATCCCCTCGACCACCACTTCCATGCCAAGGCCCTGAATCAGGCCGACGACGGCGGAGCAGATGGTGCGGGCTTCGGCCGAAGTCGCGATGTCGCGGACCAGGCTTCGGTCGATCTTGACCCGATCGACGGGCAGTTCCTTCAGCCGCGCGAGATTGGAATAGCCGGTACCGAAGTCGTCGATGGCGATGCGCACGCCATCACGCCGCAACGCGCGGAGCTGTTCCAGCACGCGCGGGTCCATCTCCATCGCCAGTGATTCGGTGATTTCCAGTTCCAGCATGGACGGCGGCGCGCCATGGGTAGCGATGGCATGGCGCAGGCGCAGGAAGAAATCGGCCTGCGCCAGTTCGCGGGTGGAGATGTTGATGGCGATGCGCTGGTGGATGCCGGCCTGCATCCAGCGCGCCGCCGTCTGGCACACGCGGCCCATCACCCAGTCGCCCAGCGCGACGATGGACCCGCTTTCCTCCGCGATCGGCACGAAGGCGCCGGGCATGACCAGTTCCCGTTCGGGATGCGCCCAGCGAACCAGCGCTTCGGCGGTGACGGCGCGGCCGGTCGCCACATCGATCTGCGGCTGAAATTCCAGCAGAAACTCGTCCCGCTCCAGCCCGCGCAGCAAGTCGCGTTCCAGCTCGGCGCGGTCCTCTGCCTCCAGCGCCAGCGCGTCGGTGTAGATTTCTGCGCGGCCACGGCCCTGATGCTTGGCATGATACATGGCGATGTCCGCCGCGCGCAGCAGGTCGGCCAGCGTGGCGCCATGATCGGGATAGCAGGCGATGCCGATGGATGCGCCCAGTTCCACATGCTGGCTGCCCAGGTCGAACCGTTCGCCCAGCGCAAACTGGATGGCACGGGCGATACGCTGCGCCGCCGCCGGGCCGGACAGATGAGGGAAGAACATGGTGAATTCGTCGCCGGCCAGACGGCCGATGACGGCGTCGCCGCCCCCGGTACTGACCTGCGCCATCACCACTTCGCGCAGGCGGCCGGCGACGCGGGCGAGCAGCTGGTCGCCCGCCGCATGGCCCAGCGTGTCGTTGACGCCCTTGAACCCGTCCAGGTCGATGAAGAAGAGGGTGGCGGTGCCATTATCGTCGCGCTCGGCGAGCAGCCGTTCGACCTGCCGGCAAAAGCTGGTGCGGTTGGCAAGGCCGGTAATCTGGTCGAACAGTGCCAGCGTCTGGACATGATCGAGATTGGTGCGCACCTGACTGAACAGGCTTTCCATCGCGACGGACAGATCCGGCAGTTCCTGGCCGATTTCGGCCGGGACGCGCGATTGCAGGTCGCCATGGGCGGCGGACAGGAGCCGCTCCGTGGCAGCGTCGATGGCGGTGGCGGTGGTGGCAATGGTGCGGCGGGCCGAAGCCCAGCTCATTGTGCCGCAGAGGATCGCGATGATGAGGGCGCGGCCGACCTGAAGCAGGTCATCCTCCTGCCCCGGCGTATAGCCGAGCACAAGGGACAGGATGAACACCAGCGCCCCCGCGGCGCAGGCGAAGGCAGCAGCGCGGCTTTTCAACGTCACGCCCTGCATGTGCCTCCCGCCCGATATCGTTCCGCAGAACCTCCGATCATCGGGATATGAAGGACAGTGGTTAAGAAATGATCATTGAGTCTTACAAAAATGGGTCATTTTTTGCGGCGCAATATCAAATAGATCGCGCCGTCGCCGCCATGGCGCGGGTGGGCGACGCGGACGCTGGCGATGCGATCGGCATAGGGGCTGGTTTCGAGCCAATGACCGATCTCGCCCCGGATCGCGCCGCGCCGCGACGCCCCGCCTGCGCCCGCATTTTTGGGCGGTTTGCCGGTGACGACCAGCAGCACGCGGGCGTCGCGGGTCAGGGCCTGGGCGATCGCCTGGTTAAGGCGCGCATGGGCCATGGACAGGGTGTGGCCATGCAGGTCGATGCTCATGTCCGGGCTGATCGTGCCGCTACGGATGCGCCGTTCCCAACCGCTGTCCAACACGGCGGCAGGGATGCGCGCGGGCGGTGCGACAATCGTCCGGGATGGCTGCGCCGTTAACCTTGTTTTGCCGGAGCCTTTCACGACCGGCAGGTCGATCAGCTCTTCCATGCTGGGCATGACCGGCGCGCTGACCGCGCGCGCAGTGGGGCGGAGCGGCCTTACCGTGCGGGCCAGCGCGGTCCAGAGCGCCTCTTCATCCTGGGACAGCCGCCGCCGGGCCATGGATCAGGGCTTGGCGAGGCGGGCGGCCGATCCGATCGGCAACAGGATGAGCGCGCTGCCGCGGCCCGACATGCCACCGGCAATGCCGCGCGCCCGTGCGCCCGCGCCCCAGAAACTGTCGAAGCGGTTGGCGCCCTTGATCGCGCCGCCGGTATCCTGCGCGATCCAGATGCCATTGGGTTCGGCCCGGTCGAGCGAGAGCAGTACCGGTGCGCCCAGCGGGATGAATTTGGGATCGGCGGCGACGGTCGCTTCGGGCGTGACTGGGACGCCAAGCGCGCCCAGCGGGCCCGCGCCGGTCAGTTCGCGGAAGAAGACGAAGCTCTTATTCTCGTTCATGATCGCCGCGCCTTCGGCCGGATGGGCGCGCAGATATTGCATGATATCCTGCATCGATCCGGCCTGGATCAGCCCGCGATCCTTCATCAGCTTGCCGATGCCGGTATAGTCGCGCCCATTCTGCCCATCATAGCCGATGCGCATGACGCCCCCGTCGGGCAGGTTCAGCCGGCCACTGCCCTGCACCTGAAGGAAGAAGAATTCGACTGGATCGGCGGCATAGGCGAGTTCAAGACCACGCCCGGCAAGCGTGCCCGACACGATCTGGCTACGGTCGTCATAGGGCACGAACTTGGTGCCGTTCACCTTGCCGCGAATGGTGCGGCCTTTCAGGCTGTCGCTGAACTGGCCAAGATCGACGTCGATCAGATCGGTCGGACGGCGGTAGATCGGCACGTCATAGCCGGACATGCGGGTCCGCGACCCGCTGATTTCCGGTTCATAATAGCCGGTGACGAAGGCGGTACCGTCGCCCACCTGCACCGCTTCGAAATAACGGGAGAAAAATTCGCTGGCTGTGGCTTCGGGCCAGCTGGAGGCGGCGGCGCAGGCGCTGTTCCAGTCCGAACCGCGCGTAAGGCCGCTGGCATCGGCGCGGCGCATCAGCGTGGGGCAGCTGATACGGAAGGCCTGAAGCGCAAGGCGCGACCGCTCACCCGAAGGAATGAGGCTGGCGATATCCGGGCCGCGCGTGACGCCCACACCGGCGGCCGTCGTCTTGTCGAGCGCGGGATCGGCCGGCAGGTCGACCGGGAGGGTCGGGCGCGGCGTGGAAGGCACGGGACGGGTCGCCTCTCCGCTCGCGCCGCCGGACGGCACCGGGCGGTTCGGTGCGGGACCGCCCGCAGATGGAGGAATAACGCCGCCCGCGCAGGCAGACAGCATCAGCGCCGCAAGCAGCGCTGCCCCCGACTGACGCGCGATCATGCCGCTTCGTCGGTTTCGCTGAGCTTCCAGTTGGGGTCGGCGCTACCGATATCGCGGGTGAAGGTCCAGATATCCTTGGTGCCGACCGCGTCGGTGAGCGAGCCGGCAATGACGTTGCCGTCCTTGTCGCGGGTAACGGCGGCGATATCCGCTTCGAAGCGCAGGGCGACTTCGGCGATGCGGCCATTGACCGACGCTTCGACGATCTGCGCCTTTTCGATACGGACGAGGCGGTTGTCGAGGACATGGCCATCGGCTTCGCGGGCGGCGATCGCTTCTTCGAAGGAGGCGCGAACGTCATCGTCGCACAGCCAGGCCAGTTCGTCACGATCGCCGCGCCAGAAGGCTTCCAGCACCATCTTGTAAGCACTCTTGGCGCCTTCAACAAATTGCGGGACGTCGAAATTGCGATCGCTGGCGATCAGCGCGCGCACGCCATTTTCCGCGCCGGAACCGATCAGGCCATCGGCGAGGCGAACCGAATCGCCACTGTTCTGGGACGCCGGGCCGGGTTGCAGCACCGTCACCTTGGCGCGTTCATCGGCGGGGCGCGGCGCAGGCTCCTGCTCGTGGCCGGTGCGCTTGCCCAGCACGGAATAGAGCCGCAACGCCAGAAAGCCGGCGACCATGGCGAGGATGACGATCACATACACGGAAGGCTATACCCTTTTGCGTGGGATAATGTTCCGGCCAACATAGGCATGTTTGCACGCAACTTCAAATAGGGGCTTATGCCGAACCATCCCGCGTCGCCATTGCCCTGCCCCAAAGCCCCTGCTAAGCGCGCGGGTCGAGATATTCGGGGGCTTCCCGCCGCCGGACCAGAGGAAAGTCAAGGGAAGAGCATGGCCGACGAAACGGACCACATCACCACGAAGCTGGGCAATGGCGCCGACACCGCGCCGCAGATCGCGCTGATCAGCCAATATGTGAAGGATCTGTCGTTCGAAAATCCGAACGCGCCGGCGGTGTACCAGTGGCAGGACCAGCCGCAGATCGACGTGCAGTTCAACATCGGTGCCGAGCGCGTTGCCGACGAAGTGCTGGAAATCGCGCTGAAAATCGAAGTGAAGGCGGTCGCGCCGCAGGGTACCGCCTTTGCCGTGGAACTGCTCTATGCCGCGCTGTTCGGCATGCGCAACGTGCCCGAAGATCAGGTTCAGCCCTTCATGCTGGCCGAAGCGCCGCGCCTCATCTTCCCCTTCGCCCGCCGCGTGCTGGCCGATGCGATCCGCGACGGCGGCTTCCCGCCGCTGCTGCTCGACCCGATCGACTTCGGTTCGCTATATCTTCAGCAGGCCGAGCAGATGGAAGTGACCGCAGGCGAGCCGGCGGGCCACGCCTGATTTCCTGCAAATGACTTCCATTCCCGTTCGGGCTGAGCCTGTCGAATCCCTGTTTCTTCTTCCGAAGAAGAATGGCCCTTCGACAAGCTCAGGGCGAACGGGTCAGGAGAGTTGTGCATGAAACTCGTTCGCGCCCTTGGCTCCGTCGGGGGCCTTACCCTTGCCAGCCGGGTGCTGGCGCTGGTGCGCGATTCGCTCGCCGCCCGCTATGTCGGCGCGGGCTTTGCGTCGGACGCCTTCAACGGCGTCGCCTTCCGCCTGCCCAACATGTTTCGCGCGCTCTTTGCCGAAGGCGCTTTTTCCGCGGCCTTCATTCCGCTGTTCAACAGGAAGGCAGCGGGCGAAGGCGGATTGCCAGCGGGCTATGATTTTGCCGAGCGCGCGCTGGCCGTGCTGCTGCCGGTGCTGATCCTGTTCACAGGCGTCCTGATCGCCGCCGCCTGGCCGATCACCTGGGCGCTGTCGGGCGGTTTTTCACGGCAGAATCCGACGGCGGATCAATTCGCTTTCGCTGTCACCCTGTCGCGCATCACCATTCCCTATCTGGCGCTGATCAGCCTTGCTTCGCTGCTGGGCGGCATCCTCAATTCGCTCGACAAATTCTGGGTCAATGCCGCCGCCCCCATCCTGCTGAACGTCGCGATGATCGCGGGGCTGTGGTTCTTCCACGGCGCCGACGAATATGAGACGGCGCGGGTACAGGCTATGTCGGTGACGATCGGCGGCGCGCTGCAACTGCTCTGGCTGATCTGGGCGTGCAAGCGGTCGGGCGTGTCGATGAAGCTGAAACGCCCGCGACTGGACGGCGACGTGCGCGAATTGCTGCGCAAGATCTTGCCCGCCGCCGCCGGCGCCGGCGCGTCGCAGATTAATTTGCTGATCTCCACCGCTTTGTCCGGTTGGCTGCTGGCGTCGGGCTCCATCACCTATATCTATTATGCCGATCGCCTGAACCAGCTGCCGCTGGGCCTGATCGGCATCGGCCTTGGCACCATATTGCTCCCCACCATTTCGCGCATGCTGTCCAAGGGGCAGGAGGCCGAGGCGATGGAGACGCAGAATCGGGGCATCGAACTCGCCCTGTTCCTGACGCTGCCGGCTACCGTCGCCTTTCTCGTCGTCGCCGAACCGATCGTGCGGGGGCTGTTCCAATATGGCCGCTTCACGCCTGAAGATGCGATGCGATGCGGCTGGGCGCTGTCGGCTTTCTCGATCGGCCTGCCGTCCTATGTCCTCGTGAAGGTATTGACGCCGGGCTATTATGCGCGCGGCGACACGAAGACGCCGGTGCGCTACGCCATGCTGTCGATCCTCATCAACATCGTCGGCAATCTCGCGATGATCCCGACACTCGGGCATATCGGCCCGCCGCTGGCTACCGCCCTCTCTTCCACCGTCAATGTCGCGATGCTCTACACCACGCTGGTGAAGCGCGGTCATTTCGCCGCCGATGCGGGGCTGCGGCGCCGCCTGCCCCGGCTGGCGATCGCCGCGCTCATCATGGGCGTGGCGCTGTGGGCGGGCGAGGATCTGCTCGATCCCTGGCTGACCGGCGCGATGGTGCAGCGCTATGTGGCGCTGGCGGTGCTGGTGGGCGCGGGTGTGGCGCTTTACGGGCTGGCGTCGGTCGTCACGGGGGCCTATCGGCTGTCCAACATCAAGGCGCTGATGCGCCGCAAAAGTGCAACCTGAAGAAGAGAACGGATCTACTAATGCGCGTCCTTTCCGGCATCCAGCCCACCGGCAATCTGCACCTTGGCAACTACCTTGGCGCGATCCGCAACTGGGTGCGGATGCAGGATGAGATGGACGCGGATAGCCAGTGCTTCTTCTTTCTGGCCGACATGCACAGCATCACCGTGCATGAAGGCCGCGAGCAGCGTATCCGCAATGTCCGGGACATGGCCGCCGCCCTCGTCGCCGCCGGAATCGACCCGGACCGCAGCGTGCTGTTCAATCAGGCGCGCGTGCCCGCCCATGCCGAGCTGTGCTGGTTGCTGAACGGCACGGCGCGCATCGGCTGGCTCAACCGTATGACGCAGTTCAAGGACAAGGCGGGCAAGGATCGCGAGGGCGCCTCGGTCGGCCTGTTCGTCTATCCGGTGCTGCAAGCCGCCGACATCCTGATCTACAACGCCACCCATGTCCCGGTGGGCGAGGATCAGAAGCAGCATCTGGAATTGTGCCGCGACATCGCGACCAAGTTCAACACCGATTTCGGCGTCGACCTGTTCACCCTGCCCGCCCCGATCATCCCCAAGGAATCGGCGCGCATCATGTCGCTGCGCGACGGCACGGCGAAAATGTCGAAGTCCGATCCGTCCGACATGAGCCGCATCAACCTGACCGATGATGACGATGCGATCATGGCGAAGGTGAAGAAGGCGAAGAGCGATCAGGAATTGCTGCCCGAAACGGCCGAGGGACTGACGGGTCGCCCGGAAGCGAGCAATCTGGTCGGAATCCTGGCGACGCTGACCGGGCGGACGACCGATGCGGTCTGCGCGGAATTTGCAGGCAAGGGTTTCGGCGCGTTCAAGCCGGCGCTGGGCGAGGTGCTGGTCGAAACGCTGCGCCCGATTCGCGAGCGCTTCCTGGAGCTGCGCACCGAGGATGCGGCGCTCGACGCGATCCTGGACAAGGGTGCGGCCAAGGCGGCGGCAGCGGCCGAACCGACGTTGCGCGCGGCCTACGACGCGATGGGTTTGATGCGCTGATTTCCAACTGATGCGCCAAAGCCACAGGGGCTGTCCGAAAGGGCGGCCCCTTTTCTTTGGGGTACGGAATAGCCATCTCCGCAGCGTCGTAGATGTGAGAACATGGTTTTGCGCCCGTTCGATGGGTTCGCGCGTTCAAACGATGTTCGGTTGCGTTTTGCTATGACAGGGCGCAAAGATGGTCGCAGGCGGGTTCGCCTGAAATAGGACGTAAAAACATGGCTCGTTTCAAGAAGTTCGGCTTGATTGCAGCGCCCGCTCTGGCGCTGGTCGCGCTGTCGGGTTGCACTACTGGCTTCAAGGCCAATGTTGCCCGCTTCCAGCAACTCCCCGCCCCCGCCGGGCAAAGCTACACCGTCGTCGCCGACGACCCGCGTCTGGCCGGCGGGCTGGAGTTCGCCCATTATGCCGATCTGGTCGGGCAGCGTCTGGCCCAGACCGGCTATGTCGCCGCCAGCGACCCGGCCCGCGCCGACCTGATCGTGCGCGTCGCCTATGATGTCGACAATGGTCGCGAGAAGGTGCGCTCGACCGGCTTTGGCGGCGGCTACGGATCGGCCTGGGGGCCGTGGGGGGGCGGCTTTGGCGGTCGTTGGGGTCGCCCATGGGGCTATGGCTTCTATGATCCCTGGCTGTTTGGCGGCGGCGGTTTCAACGACGTGTCGAGCTACACCGTCTATACCAGCGATCTCAGCCTGAAGATCGATCGCGCAGCCGATAATCGCCGCCTGTTCGAGGGCAAGGCCAGCGCCCAGTCGCTGTCCAACAAGCTGACCTATCTGGTGCCGAACCTGATCGACGTGATGTTCACCAACTTCCCCGGCCAGAGCGGCGAGGATGTGAAGGTGACGCTGCCGCCCGAAAAGAAGGGGTGAGCGCAGGCTCCGACAGAGTGAAAAAGGCCCGGCGCTTCCGATGAAGCGCCGGGCCTTTTTGCTGGCTCTATCGACTTAGACTGTGTTGGCCGGGCGATGGCGCCCAATATGGCCGTGCGGTCCAGATTGTGCAGGCCGAATTTCGGGCCATAGCCGAACACCCATTCGAAATTCGCGATCGGCGACCAGTGGAGATAGCCCTGCACCGGCACGCCATCATCCATGACTTTCTTGAGTTCGGCGAGGGCGGCCGGGATCAGCCGGGCGCGCATCGGCGTTGACGCCATGTTCGGTGACGACCACCGGCGCGCGGCCAGCATGTTGGCGGTGGTGGTCGGCACATCCTCGACCCAAAGCGCATTGCCCGCCTGGAACTTCGACACGCGCGCCATGCGCCTTTGCCGCCGCTTCCTGCATCACGCGGCCGGCGTCCATCAACTTGTTGCCGATGCCGGGCGGCAGGACGATGCCGGGCAGGCCGGAGTGGAAAAATGGTTGAAAGTGACGACCGGATGCAGTCCGCGCGCCCGGCAGCCAGCAATCATCGCCTTGCAATGGTCCAGCATGGCGACCGAAAATTCGCCGTCCCGCCCATTCCAGACTGAAGCGATAGGCGTTGAGGCCCATGGCCTGCACGATGTCGAGATCGGTCGGCCAGAGCATGAAGTTGTTCGCCGCATCGCCCGATGGCTCCACATAGACGCTGGGCTTGCTATGCTCCATCACCCAGAGTCGCTGTTGATATTATTGCCTTCGACCTGATGCGCGGCGGTGGCGGCGGCCCAGAGGAAGCCTTGTGGAAAGGCCGGGTTGAAGGCCGCAGCCATTCTGGCAAACGCCGGCGCAGCGGCGGCCAGCAAGGTTCGGCGGTTCAGCATGCCCCTCTCCCATCATGGAGCAGTGTCTGCAACCGCCTTCTTATTGAGAACTATGATCCCTAATTTTATCGAACAGGAGGAAACCGCTTATTTTTTCGCTGTGCAGCGCAGGCATAGCGGATAGCGTCCTTCAGCCCGTTGCCATTGGCGACAGCCGCCCGAGGAACCACGCCCATGTCCCTGACCGCCCGTATCCTGATCGCGCTTGTGCTGGGCCTGGCCTGCGGGATCGCACTGGCGGAGGTTGGCGGCATGTGGGGCGTGGAGATTGTGGCGCTCGCGCAGCCGATCGGCAAGGCCTGGCTCGGCGGATTGCAGATGCCGCTCATCCCGCTGATCTTCGCGCTGCTGGTGACGGGCATCACCCAGGCGGCGACCAGCGCACGGACCAACGGCATGGCCGGGCGCGCGATCGGCCTGTTCGCGATCCTGCTGGTCGGATCGGCGGCGGTCGCGGCTCTGGTGGGACCGTTGATGCTGCATCTCTGGCCAGTGCCGGCCGGCGCCATTGGCGCGCTGGCCGGCGTAGAGGGCGTGGCCGAAGTCCCGGACGTGCGCCCGTCGGCCGAATGGCTGCTGGGTTTCATCCCGGTCAATCCGCTCAAGTCCGCCAGTGAGGGGCAGGTGGTGGCCGTGGTGCTGTTCGCGCTGATCTTCGGCTTTGCCGTGACCCGCATTGCGGAGGCGCGGCGCGCGCTGCTGACCGGTTTCTTCGAAGCTCTGGCCGATGCGCTGCTGATCGTGGTCGGCTGGGTGTTGTGGCTGGCCCCCATCGGTGTATTCGCGCTGGCGCTGGTCGCGGGCGCAAGATCGGGCCTCGCGACGGCAGGCGCGCTGCTCCACTATATCGGCTTTATCGTGCTGATCTGCGTCGTGGTGACCCTGCTCGTCTATCCGCTGGTCATGATCGCCGGGCGGATCGGGCTGGGCCGCTTCGTCCGCGCCGCTATTCCCGCGCAGGCCATCGCCTTTTCGACGCAAAGTTCGATCGCATCGCTGCCCGCGATGATTCAGGCGAGCGATGGTCCGCTCGCCGTGCGGGAAACCACGCGCAGCATCGTCCTGCCGCTCGCCATATCCTTGTTCCGCATCACCAGTCCGCCGGCCAATCTTGGCGTCGCCCTCTATGTGGCGGCGATGAACGGGGTGGCGCTCGGCCCGGCACAACTGGTGATGGGCGTGCTGGTGGCCGCGATCGTCAGCCTGGCGGCGGTCGGCCTGCCCAGCCAGATCACCTTCTTCACCACCACCGGCCCCATCTGCCTCGCCATGGGCGTGCCGGTGGAGGCTCTGCCGCTGCTATTGGCGGTGGAGACGGTGCCCGACATCTTCCGCACGGTCGGCAATGTCACCGCCGACATGGCGGCGGGGCGAATCGTGGATCAGGCGGCGATCAGGGCACCCGCCGCGCCGTGACGATCCGAATCGGCGCTTCTAGCATCTGGCCCTTCATCACGCCTTCCCCGGCGGTGGGCGATTTGGGCGCGGCGATAATCGCCTTCACCACGTCCAGCCCCTCCACCACATGGGCAAAGACGGCAAAACCCTGATTGTCGCCACTGGCCTGTTGCGGCTGGGCGTCCATGCCCGGCATCTTGCCTAGAACGATGAAGAAATCGCCGGTCGCGCTCCCCGGCGCATAGCGGGCCATGGACAGCGCACCATCATCATGGGTGAGGCCGGTTTGCGTCGTCGGCTCATGCTTGATCGGCGGCAATATCCGTTTCGGATCATTTTGCGCCCCGCCCTGCACGAAGCCATAATCGGCCGCGCCCACGCCGCGATAGAAGGCCGTGCCGTCGAACCGTTTCTGGTCGACATATTTCAGGAAATTGGCGGCAGTGACGGGCGCCTTGTCCACATGGACGGCGACGATGATCGGACCAGCGCTGGTGTCGAGCGCGACCGGCACATCTCGCGACGCAGGCGCGAGTGGTGGGGCTGGCTCCGTCTGGGCCGCAACCGGCGAGAGAGTCAGCAGGGCGGCGGCGAACAGGACAAGCTGGCGAATCATGTCGCCAGCCTATCGGGTTCCTTCTCAGCCTTCCAGCAGGCGCTGCAAGGCGCGGACGTCGGCGTCCATGTCCGGATTGCTTTCGCGCAGCGCCTCGATCGTGCGGACGGCGTGGATGACTGTGCTGTGATCGCGGCCACCGAAGATACGGCCGATTTCGGGCAACGAGCGCGGCGTCATCTTCTTGGCGAGGTACATCGCCACCTGACGCGGGCGGGCGACGGCGCGGGCGCGGCGCTTGGAGCGCATTTCCGACGGGTCGATCTTGAAATGCGCGGCGCAGGCCTTCTGGATTTCATCCACGGTGATGCGACGAGCATTGGCGCGCACCGCATCGGCCAGCATCTGCTGCGCGAAGTCGAGGTCGATCGAGCGGCCAGTCAGCTGGCCATAGGCGACCAGCTTGTTGAAGGCGCCTTCCAGTTCGCGGACGTTCGAGCGGATCGAGCGGGCGAGGAAGTCGATGACCGCATCGGGCACCGGCGGATCGCCCGCAACGGCGCGCTTGGCTTCCAGGATGGCGAGGCGCAGGTCGAGGCCTGCCGGCTGGATGTCGGCGACCAGGCCACCGGCCAGGCGCGACAGGATGCGCGGGTCGATCGATTCGAGCAGTTGCGGCGCCCGGTCGGCGGTCACGACGATGCGTGCGCCGGTGTCGATCAGATCGTTGATGGTGTGGAGGAATTCCTCCTGCGTCGATCCCTTGCCGGCGATGAACTGGATATCGTCGATCAGCAGCAGGCGGGCGGCGCGCAGCCGGCCCTTGAATGCCATCGTCTCATTGGCGCGCATCGCGTTCACGAACTCGACCATGAAGCGTTCGGCCGACATGTAGAGCACCGCTTGCGACGGACTGTGCGCGGAGAAAGCGCGGGCGATCGAATGGAGCAGGTGCGTCTTGCCCTGCCCGGTGCCGCCATGGATGAACAGAGGGCTGAAACGCGGCGTGGCTTCGCCCGCCATCGCCTGCGCCGCCGAAAAGGCCAGGCGATTGGTGTCGCCGGTCACGAATTCCTCGAAACCATGGCGCGGCAGGAAGTTGGAGGCGACGGGGACGATCGCAGCTTCGGCTGGCGCGGCGGCCGCCGATTCGACATGCACGACTTCCAGCAGGCGCGGGCCGGCCACGTCGGTCGCCCGGCGCAGGCGCACTTCGCGCACGCCGACGCTGGCACTGCGCCAGGCCATGCGCAGGCGGTCGCCAAACTGGCCGGACACGAAATTGGCGCTGAAGTCGCTGGCGACCAGCAGATCGAGCGTCTGCGATTCGGCGCAATAGTCGCCCAGACGCACGGGCTTGAGCCACTGGTCGAACATGCGCGCGCCGACATCCCGGCGCAGGCCGGTGCGGATCGCGGTCCAGGCGGATTCCAGACCTGCATCGGCCTTGTCCACCTGTCCGTCCTGCCAACCAACCACGCGCACAACTTCCTTCATAGACTTAGACGACCCCAACTATGCCCCCCGTTTTCGGGCAGGAAAAAAGACGCACGGAGCCCGATCCGGAAACGCCCCCGTTTCCGGATTCTCCACGACAATCGATCTCACATGACGGCTGCTTCAAGGTGATTCGACAGCAGCCGGATTTCAAAAATAGACGGGCCTGCTTCATGGGATCAAGGGCAGCTTGGTTCAAAAAAGTGAAATAAAGCCGTTGACTCAGCAAAGCCGCGGGAATCCGCCGACAATCAAATTATGACAGTTTTTCAACACTTTATTAGCAGCAATTTATGCCGCAGCGCGTCGAATCGCGGGAAATTGGTCGATCGTTAAAGTGACGTTATTGTGAAGAAACGACGAAAGGCCCGCCCCGATTGCCGGGGCGGGCCTTTAATTCGTCAGAAAAGCCGATGGCTTTTAGGCGAGCGCGCTGACGGCCTTGGTCAGGCGACCGAACTTGCGCGACGCGGTATTCTTGTGCAGCACGCCGCGGGCAACGCCGCGGGCCAGCTCGGGCTGAACGGCCTGAAGGGCGGTTGCAGCGACATCCTTGTCACCGGCGGTGATGGCGGCTTCCACCTTCTTCACCAGGGTGCGGATCCGGCTGATGCGGGCGCCATTGATTGCGGCGCGACGCTCGTTGCGACGGATGCGCTTCTTGGCTTGCGGCGTATTGGCCATTCTATTCCTCGGTTCTCATCAAATCTCGGGAAGAGGCCCGCCGAACTGCCGACATGCCTCGTGAAGGTGCGCCCCTTACAGAGTATCGGGGCGGGCGTCAACGGATTCGGGCAAGGCTATTTCTGACATTTGGGGCAGAAGAAGGTCGATCGGCCGCCGTCCACGCGCCGCTGGACCGTGCCGCCGCACAGGCAGGTTTCGCCTTCCCGCCCATAGACGCGCCATTGTTTGGAGAAATAGCCCAATTCGCCATCCGGCCGCGCATAATCGCGCAGGGTGGAACCGCCCGCGACGATGGCGGCGGACAGGACGTCGCGAATCGCCTCCACCAGCAGGGCGAGTCGCGGTCGGCTGATCTTGCCCGCCGCCCGAGTCGGGGCGATCCCGGCCATGTTGAGCGCTTCACACACATAGATATTGCCCAGCCCCGCGACGATCCGCTGGTCGAGCAACGCCGCCTTGATCGACGTCCCCTTGCCGCTGAGCACGCCGGCCAGATAGGCGGTATCGAAATCCGGCCCCAGCGGCTCCGGCCCCATGCGGGTGAAGGGGCTATAGGCCGTCCACGCATCCGACCGCACCAGATCGATCGATCCGAATCGGCGCGGGTCGTTCAGCGACAGGAGGTGGCCCTTCCCGGTTTCCAGCAACAGATGGTCGTGCGTGCCGATCTCCGCCGGGTCGATTCGCCAGCGGCCCGACATGCCGAGGTGAAAGATCATCATGTCGCCGCGATCGGTTTCAATGAGGCCATATTTGGCGCGGCGCGACAGGCCCGTCACCGTGGCGCCGGTCATCCGCTGGCGCAGATCGACAGGGATAGGCCAGCGCAGGTCGGCGCGGCGCGGCTCCACGCGGGTCAGCACGCTGCCTTCCAGCACGGAGCGCAGGCCAGCGACGGTGGTTTCGACTTCGGGAAGCTCAGGCATAGGCCATCATGTAGGGACTAAAGCCGTCCTGCGACAGGGCCTGTAACAGCAGCTGCGACTGGGCTCGTCGCCAAAGCGTCATATCGGCGCGTTCGCGCTGGCATGGCGCCGGAACTGCGGCTAGAGCGAGGCGCATGAGCGAAACAGCATCCTTCGGCTATCGCGACGTCGATGCCGCCGAAAAAGCGGGCATGGTCCGCGAAGTCTTCTCCAATGTCGCGGCCAAATATGACCTGATGAACGACGCCATGTCCGGCGGCGCGCATCGCCTGTGGAAAGACCAGTTCGTGCGGCGGGTAAAGCCGCGCGCCGGCGAGCAGATTCTCGATATGGCCGGCGGCACCGGCGACATCGCGTTCCGCATGCACAAGCATGGCGCTCAGGTGACGGTGTCGGACATCAATCCCGAAATGCTGGCCGTGGGTGTCGAGCGGGCGCAGAAGAAGGGCTATGAGGGGCTGATCTGGTCGGAACAGAATGCCGAGACGCTGACCTTTGGCGACCGCGCGTTCGATGCCTATACGATCGCCTTCGGCATCCGCAACGTCACCCATATCGACAAGGCGCTGCGGGAAGCGAACCGGGTGCTGAAATTTGGCGGGCGCTTCTTCTGCCTGGAATTTTCCACCACGACATGGCCGGGCTTTTCGGACATCTATGATGTCTATTCGCACAAGCTGGTGCCGCATCTGGGCAAGCTGTTCGCCAATGATGCCGACAGCTATCGCTATCTGATCGAATCGATCCGCCGCTTCCCGCCCATGCCCAAATTCGAGAGCATGATCCGCGAGGCCGGCTTCGTGCATACGAAGGTCGAGCCGATCCTGGGCGGGCTGGTCGCGATTCATTCGGGCTGGAAGATTTGACGCCAGAATGACCGCACATATCACGCATCTCTGGCGCCTCGTGAAATGGGGCCGCACGCTGGCGCGGCATGGCGCGCTGACCGGCATCGAGCGCGATCCGCTCACGCCCGGCCCGGTCCGCCGCCTCGTCCGCATCGCCCGCTTCGGCGCGCGCGTGCCCAAGCAGCCGCGCTATGCCGACGCTTTCCAGTCGATCGGCCCGGCCGCGATCAAGCTGGGCCAGACGCTGGCGACCCGGCCCGATCTGGTCGGCGATCATGCGGCGAACGATCTGCTGCGCTTGCAGGACGCCCTGCCCCCCGTCCCGTTCGACACGATCCGGGCGCAGATCGAAACCAGCTTCGGCCGTCCGCTCGACGCCATCTACAGCCGCTTCGACGAAATACCGGTCGGCGCCGCCTCCATCGCGCAGGTGCATCGCGCCGTGACGACCGATGGCCGCGACGTCGCGGTCAAGGTGATCCGCCCCGGTGTGATCGACAAGTTCAACCGCGACATCCAGACCTATGAATGGGCCGCCGCCCATGTCGAAATGCTGGGCGGCGAACTCGCCCGGCTGCGCCCGCGCCTCGTCATCGCGAACATGAAGCGCTGGACCGCGCGCGAGCTGGACCTGCGCCGCGAAGCCGCCTCCGCCTCCGAACTGGCCGAGGCGATGGAGGCGATGCCGGGATACAGCATCCCCGCCATCGACTGGGATCGGACGACCGGCAAGGTCATGACGATGGAGTGGATCGACGGGATCAAGATTTCCGATCGCGATGCCCTGATCGCAGCGGGCCATGATGTGAAGGATATCGCCGCTCGCCTCGTCAACGCCTTCCTGCGGCAGGCGATTGCGGAGGGATTCTTCCACGCCGACATGCATCAGGGGAACCTGTTCGTGACGCCCAATGGCGACATCGTCGCGATCGACTTCGGCATCATGGGCCGGATCGACCGGCGCGCGCGCATGTGGCTGGCGGAGATTCTCTACGGCCTGATCACGGGCAACTATAAGCGCGTGGCGGAGATTCACTTCGAGGCGCAATATGTGCCCGGCCATCATAATGTCGATGAATTCGCGACGGCTTTGCGGGCGGTGGGCGAGCCGATGCGCGGCAAGCCGGTGCGCGAACTCTCGGTCGGCGGAATGCTGGACGGCCTGTTCGCCATCACCCGCGATTTCGACATGCAGACCCAGCCGCATCTTCTCCTTCTTCAGAAGACGATGGTGATGGTGGAGGGCGTGGCGACCGCGCTCGACCCCGACATCAACCTGTGGGAGACGAGCGGCCCCTATGTGAAGAACTGGCTGCGCGACGAGCTGGGGCCGGAGGCGAAGGTCGCAGACTCGCTGATCGAGAACTGGCGCACGCTCCAGCGTCTGCCGGGGCTGGTCAAACGGATCGAGGATGCCTTCCCCGAAAAGGGCGGCGCCCCGCCCCCACCGCCCTTGAACGAAGTCAAATTAATCCGCGTGGGCGGCGGCTGGCGCTATGCGCTGGTGGCGGTCATCGCGGCGGCGGCTGGCGTGCTGGGCTCCGCGCTCCTACATCTGCATCTATGATCCAACAGCGCGTCCTCCTCATCGTCTCGGGCGGTATTGCCGCCTATAAGTCGCTCGAACTGGTGCGGCTGCTGCGCAAGCGGGGGATCGCGGTGCGGGCCGTGCTGACGCAAAGCGCGCAGCAATTCGTGACGCCGCTGAGCCTCGGCGTGCTGACCGAGGATCATGTCTTCACGCAGTTGTTCGACCTGAAGGACGAGCAGGAAATCGGGCATATCCAGCTGAGCCGACAGGCCGATCTGGTCGTCGTGGCGCCCGCGACCGCGAACATATTGGCCAAGATGGCGCATGGCGTTGCCGACGATCTGGCGACCACTCTGCTGCTCGCCACCGACAAGCCGGTGCTGGCCGTGCCGGCGATGAACGTGCGCATGTGGCACCATGTCGCCACCCAGCGAAACCTGACTCAGCTTCGCACCGATGGCGTGCATGTGATGGAGCCGGACGACGGCGCCATGGCCTGCGGCGAATATGGCAAGGGGCGGTTGCCCGAACCCGAAGCCATTGCGGCGGAGATCGAGCGGCTTCTCAAAACACCGTTTGCTTCGAGCGAAGTCGAGAAGCCTTTTGCGCAACCGATTCTCGACAGGCTCGAACCGAACGGTCGTTTATCTGGAAGACATATCCTCATCACCGCCGGGCCGACGCATGAGCCGATCGATCCGGTGCGCTACATCGCCAATCGCTCATCGGGCAAGCAGGGCTTCGCCATCGCCGCCGCCGCTGCGAAAGCCGGCGCGCGCGTCACGCTGGTTGCCGGACCGGTGCATCTGCCCACGCCACCGGGCGTCGATCGCATCGACGTGGAAACCGCGCGCCAGATGCTGGCCGCCGTCGAAGCCGCTCTGCCCGCCGACGCGGCAATCATGGTCGCGGCCGTCGCCGACTGGCGCACCGCCGACGCGGCCGACCAGAAGCTGAAGAAGGACGGCTCCGGCCAGCCGGCCCCGCTCGCGCTGGTCGAGAACCCCGACATTCTGGCGACGCTGGGCCAACATGCGCAGCGCCCGGCTCTGCTGGTCGGCTTTGCCGCCGAGACGCAGAAGATTGCCGAGCATGCACAGGCCAAGCTGGCGAAGAAGGGCGCGGACTGGATCGTCGCCAACGATGTGTCCGGTGACGTGATGGGCGGTGACGCCAACGCCGTGCAGATCGTCAGCGCCGCCGGCATCGAATCCTGGCCCAGCCTCCCCAAAAGCGAGGTGGCCGACAAACTCATCGAAAAGGTTGCCCATGCCCTCGCCTCTTACCCCGATTGACATCCAGCTGAAGCGCCTGCCCCATGGTGAGGGGCTGCCGGTGCCGGCCTACGCCACCGCCCATGCGGCGGGCATGGATGTCGTGTCGGCGGAGGAACTGGTGCTGGCGCGGGGCGGCCGTCATGCCGTCGCGACCGGCTTTGCGATGGCGATTCCGGAAGGTTATGAAGTGCAGGTGCGCCCTCGCTCCGGTTTGGCGCTCAAGCACGGTATCAGCCTGCCCAACACGCCCGGCACGATCGACGCTGACTATCGCGGCGAACTGAAGATCATCCTCATCAACCTCGGCGACCAGCCCTTTCCGATCGCGCGCGGCGACCGGATCGCGCAACTGGTGGTGGCGCCGGTCCAGCTTGCCAGCTTTGCGGAAGTCGATAGTCTGGACGATACCGTTCGCGGAGAGGGCGGGTTCGGATCGACAGGAGTGTGATGCGATGACGATGCTGCTTTCGCTGATGCTGGCTGCAACCCCGGTGGCGGCGACCGCCACGCCGCCGATGCCGCAGGATTTGAGCAGCATTCCCGTGATCGACGGCTGGCTGGGGCGCAAGATTTCGCCGCGCTGGTCGGAGGATGTCGCCCGCCTCTATCGTCGTGGAGACTGTAGCGGCGCGGTCAACCATGACGGGTCGCACCTGCTGGAGATCGACATGCTGTTCCTGCTGTCGGGCGACGGCAAGCCGCTGAAGATCGCACCGGTCAATGTGCACTGCCCCGACGTGGAGAAATTCGTGAGCAGCCGTATCCTGGGCACGTTGCGCAACAGCTTCCCCAAGAGCGGCGCGACGGAAGCCTATTGGATGCGCTCGCAGGTGCGCTTCCTATGGTCCGACGCGCCGTGACGCTGAGCGATGAGCAGCTGGAACGCTATGCCCGGCATATCATCCTGAAAGAAATAGGCGGCGCGGGCCAAGCCCGGTTGCTGTCCGCCGATGTGGCGGTGATCGGCGCGGGCGGCATCGGCAGCCCGGCCATTCTTTTTCTGGCCGCGGCCGGGGTCGGCACCATCCGGGTGATCGACCATGATGCGGTCGCGCTATCCAACCTGCAACGGCAGATATTGTTCGGCACGGCCGATGTAGGCGCACCCAAGGCGGAAGCGGCGATGGCCGCCGTCGCCCGGCTCAATCCGGACGTGAAGCTGATCCCCATCAATGCGCGGATCGACGCGACCAACGCCGATCTGCTCCTGCGCGAAGCCGATGTGGTGCTGGACGGCTGCGACAATTTCGACACGCGGCTGGCGGTGGCGGACGCGGCCCAGCGGTTGCGCATCCCGCTGGTGTCGGCGGCGGTCGGGCCTTTCGAAGGGCAGATCGCCACCTATCGCGGATGGGAAGCGGACAAACCCTGCTATCGTTGTCTCGTCGGCGCGCCGGAAGATGCGCCGGAGCGCAACTGCGCCGAAACCGGCGTGATCGGCGCACTGACGGGCGCGATGGGTAGCCTCGCCGCGCTGGAGGCGATCCGCGCGCTGGTGCCGTTCGGTACGGACATGGCTGGACGGTTGCTGATCGCCGACCTGCTGTCGATGCGGTTCCGCACGCTGGATGTGCCCAAAGACCCGGCCTGTTCCGGCTGCGCCGCCGCACTATGCGTGGACTGACCATCGTCGTTACCACCGCCGATGCGGAGCGGCTGCGCGGCGCGCTGGTGCTGGCGGCGGCGCAGGCGGCGCTGGGTGGCGCGGCGGCGATCTTCCTGCAACTCGATGCGGTGGCGTTGCTGAAGGCGCCGCTGGCCGCTCCGCGCGATACCGATCATCGCGCGGCGGGCCTGCCCGATCTGGCTATCTTGCTAGCCGATTCGCTGGCCTTGGGCGTGGCGATCTCCGCCTGCCAGAGCGGGCTGGCGCTGAGCGGCATGTCGGCGGCGGAACTGCCTGACGGAGTCAGTGTCGGTGGACCGATCGGCTTCCTGCAAAAGATGGACGATGAAACGCGCCTGCTGATGGCGTAATTTATCGCAGAACCGGCAGGTAGCGCCAATTGCCCTGACTATGATGCCGGGCGGACGGCGCAGCGTCGAAGCCGGGGATGCCGGAGCCGTCCGATGCCGGAAGGGTCGCCATATGCGCCACGCCCCAGACTGCGCCCAGGCAGAAGAAGGCGATCAGACCATAACGAACCGATTTCATGCGCCCTGCCCCCTTTCCATGCCGCCCTGTCTACAGGCGGTACAGACGGGGGACAAGGCACAGAGGCTGTTAGAAGTCCCGGTAGCGTTCGTTGCCGACGAAGCCCAGATTGGTGACGCCTGATCGTTTGATATCGGCCAGCACTTCATCGACGGTCAGGTAGCGGGCGTCTGCCTCTGGCTGGAACTGCAATTCCGGTTCGACCGGTAGGCGCAACGACGCGGCCAGATAGTGGCGCAATGTCAGCCGATCGATTGCTGCGCCGTTCCAGCGGATCACGCTGCCCGCATCGATCGTCACCTTGTTCTTGACCGGATCCATCCGGATCGGCTGCTCCTTTGCCGGCCCCGGCAGGTCGATGCCGATGCTGTGCGTCTGGATCGGGATGGTGATGATGAACATGATCAGCAGCACCAGCATCACGTCGATCAGCGGCGTGGTGTTCAGATCGGAAATGGGCGTCCCCTGATCGCCCGATCGGGGCATTGCAAAGCTCAAAGCCATACGTCCCTCCTTATACTGAAAATATGATATATCAGCACATTCATGATGCGCCGC
Organism: Sphingobium sp. WCS2017Hpa-17; assembly: GCF_031843765.1. Lineage (NCBI taxonomy): Bacteria > Pseudomonadati > Pseudomonadota > Alphaproteobacteria > Sphingomonadales > Sphingobiaceae > Sphingobium > Sphingobium sp. WCS2017Hpa-17. The sequence goes on along the minus strand of NZ_JAVTIV010000008.1, from coordinate 123,885 downwards.
CTGTGGCATCTTGGCAAGAGGGGTTCTATTGACAGGACCGACCGCCCATTTATGGGGAAGGCGCGGCTATTTCGGGCCGCGCAATCATGCCATTTCACAGAAAGACCACCCGTGTCCGCCATGCTCAAGATCACCCTGCCCGATGGTTCCGTGCGCGAAGTCGCGCCCGGCACTACCCCGGCGGATATTGCAGCGGCGATCGGGCCGGGTCTGGCCAAGGCCGCGATCGCCGCGCGCGTCGACGGCGAACTGCGCGATATCGGTCGCCCGCTGGAGCAGGATTCGCAGCTTGCGCTGGTGACGAGCAAGGATGAAGCCGACGCGCTGGAACTGGCGCGGCACGACTTCGCCCATGTGCTGGCCGAAGCGGTGCAGAGCCTGTTCCCCGGCACGCAGATCACCTTCGGCCCGGCGACGGACGACGGCTTTTATTATGATTTCGCGCCTAGGGATCGGCCCTTCACCGAGGAAGACCTGCCCGCGATCGAGGCGGAGATGCGCAAGATCATCGCCGCCAACAAGCCGTTGCGCCGCGAAGTCATCGCCCGCGACACGCTGATCGCGCAATGGGAAGCCGCTGGCGAAACCTTCAAGGCGCAATGGGCCGCCGAACTGCCGCCGGGCGAGGAACTGACCGTCTATCATTCGGGTGACGGCTGGTACGACATGTGCCGCGGCCCACACCTTGCCTCCACCGGCCGGCTGGACCCGGCTGCCTTCAAGCTGACCCGCGTGTCGGGCGCTTACTGGCGCGGCGATCAGAAGAACGCCATGCTGTCGCGCATCTACGGCACCGGCTGGCTCAACAAGAAGCAGCTGGCCGAGCATCTGACGCGGCTGGAAGAGGCGGGCAAGCGCGACCATCGCAAGCTGGGCGCGGAAATGGACCTGTTCCACCTGCAACAGGAAGCGCATGGGTCAGTCTTCTGGCACCCCAAGGGCTATCTGATCTGGCGCGAGCTGGAAGCCTATATGCGCCGCGCAATCGACGATGCGGGCTATCGCGAGGTGAAGACCCCGCAGGTGATGGACGCGCGCCAGTGGGAAACGTCCGGCCATTGGGGCAAATATCGCGAAAATATGTTTGTGATTCCCGACGAAGTGCCGAATGTGGACGATGAAGGCCCGCTGGTGTCGGACGATGCCGACTGGATGGCCTTGAAGCCCATGAACTGCCCGGCGCACGTCCTGATCTTCCGTCAGGGGATCAAAAGCTATCGCGACCTGCCGCTGCGTTTCTACGAAAATGGCTGCTGCCACCGCAACGAGCCGCATGGCGCGCTTCACGGCCTGATGCGCGTGCGCCAGTTCACGCAGGACGACGCGCATATCTTCTGCCGCGAAGACCAGATCGTCGAGGAAGTCCGCGCCTTCTGCGCGCTGGCCGACCGCATCTACAAGGATTTCGGCTTCACCTACTCGATCAAGCTGGCGCTGCGCCCCGAAAAGCGCTTCGGCAGTGAAGAGATGTGGGACAAGGCGGAGAATGAACTGCGCAACGCCGTCGCGGCCGCCGGGCTCAATACGCCCGAATATGGCTGGGAAGAATTGCCGGGCGAAGGCGCCTTCTACGCGCCCAAGCTGGAATGGCATCTGACCGACGCGATCGGCCGCACCTGGCAGGTCGGCACGATCCAGTCGGATCGCGTGCTGCCCGAACGACTCGACGCCAGCTATGTCGGCGAAGATGGCGAACGGCACCGCCCGGTCATGCTCCATCGCGCCATTTTCGGCAGCTATGAACGCTTCATCGGCATATTGATCGAACATTATGCGGGCAAATTCCCGCTGTGGCTCGCCCCGGTACAGGCCGTCGTCGCGACCATCGTGTCGGACGCGGACGATTATGCGAAGGCTGCCGTAGAGAAACTGCGCGCTGCCGGTATCCGTGCCGAAATCGACGTACGCAACGAGAAGATCAACTACAAGGTGCGCGAGCATAGCCTCGGGAAAGTACCGAATCTTCTGGTCGTCGGCCGCCGTGAAGCGGACGAAGGCACGGTGGCCCTGCGCGAACTGGGCAAGGAAGGGCAGAGCTTCCTTTCGCTGGATGATGTGATCGAGCGTCTTGCAAAAGAGGCCAAGGCACCCGATATGCAGTGAGGCAGAAATGCCGCAAGGTTGCGTGATTCCGTTACTGCGGAGGCACGCACCCCTTTCGGCCTTGCATAAAAGCCGCTAAGAGCCCCTCGTTTCTGCAACGACCATAGGAGATACTGCTATACGTCCCCCGATGATGCGCCGCCCGCTGGCGCCGCCGCCGAAGTCCGGCCCTCGCTATAATGAGTTCATTACCGTGCCCAAGGTGCGCGTGATTGATGACGAAGGCGAAAATCTCGGTGTGATGTTTACGCAGGAGGCAATCGAGCAGGCCTATGAGGTCGGCCTCGACCTGGTCGAAGTCTCCCCGAACGCCGATCCGCCAGTCTGCAAGTTCCTGGACATCGGCAAGTTCAAGTACGAGGCCCAGAAGAAGGCGAATATCGCCCGCAAGACCCAGAAGACGCAGGAACTCAAAGAGATCAAGATGCGTCCGAACATCGACGATCATGACTATGATACGAAGATGAAGAAGGTCCATGACTTCATTGGCGACGGCGACAAGGTGAAGATCACCCTGCGTTTCCGTGGACGCGAACTCAGCCACCAGCAGCTCGGCATGGCCTTGCTCCAACGCGTGGCGGAAAATGTGGCCGAAATCGCGAAGGTCGAAGCCTATCCGCGCATGGAAGGCCGCCAGATGCTGATGGTGCTGGCGCCGAAATAAGGCGTTCGATCGATACGAACCGCAAAAGGGCGGGGTCTGGATGCAGACCCCGCCCTTTTTGGTTTGTCCGCCAGTCTATCCGTTCGGCACCAGCAGATATTTCTCGCCCGTGCGCCGCGCATTATAGGTCAGCACGGCGTCGCGGGTCAGCGCATCCTTGAGCGAGATATGCGCCTTGTAGCCGCTGGCGAAGGTCGTGGTCAGACTGTCGCGCACCCGCGCGCGCATCCTCTCCGCCACCTCTGGCGCAGCGCTTTGCAGGAAGGGGAAGAGCAGCCAGCCGCCGACATTCCAGCTGAAGCCGAAGCTGCGGTTGAGAATCGTCGGCCCGGTATCCAGCGCGCCATAGATATAGGCGCTCTTCGCGCTGTTGGACCCGTAGCGGCTATAGTCCTGCCCCTCCGACGCCACCTGCTCCATCGCGTGCAATATCTGTCCGACCAGCGTTCCGCCGCCGATCGCATCGAAGGCCAGCGTCGCCCCCGTAGCCCGCAACGCCACGCGCAGATCCTCGCCAAACGTCTCGCTGCTGCTGTCGATAACATGCTCGGCGCCAACCCCCTTGAGCAGCGCGACCTGCGCCGGGTTGCGCACGATGTTGACCAGCGGCACGCCATCTTCCCGCGCGATTCGGACCAGCATCTGGCCCAGATTGGAGGCGGCGGCGGTGTGGACGATCGCGCTGTGCCCATCGCGGCGCATGGTTTCGACAAAGCCCAGCGCGGTCAGCGGATTGACGAAGGCGGACGCGCCCTGCTCGGCACTGGCCTCATCCGGCAAGGGCATGACCGTTCGGGCGTCGACGATACGATATTGGGCGAACATGCCGCCCGGCACACAGGCCACGCGCTTGCCCAGCAACGCCTGTGCTTGGGCCGAATCGCCGGCGGCGATGACCGTGCCCGCCCCTTCATTGCCGACGGGCATCGCCTGCCCGACTCGCGCCGCCATGGCCCGGCGCGCGCCATCGGGCATCTGCGCGACGATTCGCCCGTCGCCATAATCGGCATTGGCGACATCGGCCGGCCCGAACAATAGACCGAGGTCCGACGGGTTGATCGGCGCAGCCTCGACCCGGATCACGATCTCATGCCCTTGCGGCGGCGGCAGGCTTTCCTCCGCCAGTTCGACGATCAGCCGCTCGTCGTCGGTCAGGGTGGATAGGATCTTGAGGCCGTGCGTGTCGCTCATGCTGCTGCTCCCGTGATGATGAAAGGCAGGTAGGGACTGACGGCGCGATAGCAAGCCGATCAGGCGGACGGCTTATCGCGATATAATGTCGGAAACATTGCCTTCAGCGCCGCCAGCTTGGGCGCGTCCCAGCGCATGATGTAGGGATGGCGCGGGTTTTTCCGCATGAAGTCCTGATGGTCGCGGGCGGCGTCCTGAAAGCCGGTGAACCGCTCCACCTTTGTCACGATCGTCCCCTGCCACAGGCCGCTCTTGCCCAGTTGCGCCAAATAGGCGCTGGCCGCTTTCGTCTGCTCATCGGTCAGCGGGAACAGCGCGCTGCGATATTGGGTGCCATGGTCGGGCGCCTGATAGTTCAGCGTCGTGGGATCGGCGATGACCGAGAAGAAGATGCGCAGCAGCGTGCCATAACTGACCTGTTGCGGGTCATAGGTGACTCGCACCGCTTCGGCATAGCCAGTGTCGCCACCGCTGACCGCCGCATAATCGACGCGACGACCGCGTGGTCCGCCGGCAAAGCCTGCGACAGCGAGTTGGACACCTTTGACGTGGGAAAAGACGCCCTCCACGCCCCAATAGCAGCCGCCGGCGAAGACGGCCGTTTCCAGCGCGCGCGTGGGCGCGGCATCGATGGTCGGGACAGGAGCGAAGATGGCGCGCTCTGCGCGCACGGGGGTGGCGACGGCCAGCGCCGCCAGAGCAGTCAGGACAAGGCGATCAGAGCGCCGCACCGGTGTCGGAAGCGCTGGTCGAGGTCGCCGCGATCGCGGTCGAACCCAGGACCGGAGAGTCCTCCGGCTGGAGCATGAACATGCCCACCGCGCCAATGGCGAACCCGCCCAGGAAGCGCAGGAACAGGTCGGACTTCAGGAATGCCAACATGGCAGACGCCTTTCTCATATTTCTCTCAGGCCAATTCGGCCTGCCGACTAGCTCCATGCGTCTTGCCCCTGACTGAACGGCCCATCACCCGTGAACGGGTTTCGACCAATGCCAGCAATAGAACGACGAAGGGATGCAGCCTTTTAATCAGTTTCTCTATGCAACGGGCATATAAGCCATGCCGCGTCAATCGCAAGACGGTGCGGCGCGAAAAACACCGTTTCCATTTTATGACATATCGGAAAAGACCGGCGCTTTCACGCCGGTCTTTCCGGTGTCGCAGACGCGAAGTGGCAGACGCTTATTTCAGCGCGGCGCAGGCTTCCTGAATGCGGGTACAGGCCTTCTTCAGCACCTCGTCCGAGGTCGCGTAGCTGATGCGGAAGGCCGGCGACAAGCCAAAGGCGGCGCCATGCACGGCGGCGACCTTGGCTTCATCCAGGAAATAGCCGATCAGCGTTTCGTCGCTGTCGATCCGCACGCCCTTGGGCGTGGTCTTGCCGATCACGCCGCTGGCGTCGGGATAGACGTAGAAGGCGCCTTCGGGCGTCGGGCAATCCAGGCCCGGCGCGTCGTTCAGCATGGCGACGACCATGTCGCGGCGCTTGCGGAACACGCTGTTGCGCTCTTCCAGGAAATCCTGCGGGCCGGTCAGCGCGGCAACGGCGGCGGCCTGGCTGATCGAGCAGGGATTGCTGGTCGACTGCGACTGAAGCTTGCTCATCGCCTTGATGATCCATTCCGGGCCACCGGCAAAGCCGATGCGCCAGCCGGTCATGGAGAAGGCCTTGGAACAGCCATTGACCGTCAGCGTGCGGTCATAGAGTTCCGGGCAGACCTGCGCGATGGTGGCGAAAGGGGTCGAGGCGTACCAGACATGCTCATACATGTCGTCGGTCATCACCAGCACATGCGGGTGGCGCAGCAGCACATCGGCCAGCGCCCTCAGCTCATCGGCCGAATAGGCCGCGCCCGACGGGTTGGACGGCGAATTCAGCATCACCCACTTGGTGCGCGGCGTGATTGCGGCTTCCAGCTGGGCAGCAGTGATCTTGTAGCCCTGCGACGCCGGGCCTTCGATGAAGACCGGCTTGCCGCCCGCGAAGTTCACGATATCGGGATAGCTGACCCAGTAAGGCGCCGGGATGATGACTTCATCGCCCGCATCGACGGTCGCGACCAGCGCGTTGAACAGGGTATGCTTGCCGCCCGAATTGACGCTGATCTGGCTGCGCTTGTAGATCAGGCCATTGTCGCGCTTGAATTTGAAGGCGACCGCTTCCTTGACGTCGGCGGTGCCGTCCACGTCGGTGTAGCGGGTCAGGTTCTTGCGAATGGCTTCAATGCCCGCTTCCTTGACGAAATCGGGCGTATCGAAATCGGGCTCACCGGCGGAGAGGCCAATAACGTCCACACCTTCGGCTTTGAGCGCGTTCACGCGGGCGCTCATGGCGAGCGTGGCGGACGGCTGGATGCGACCGAGGGCAGCGGAAGTCTGGCTCATGGTAATAATCTTTCTCCAGAGCGATTTCAAAGCAGGCATGTATTGCCTGCTGGCTTGGAAATCGCGGCCAAAAACAATGAATCCCCGAGGCCCGCAATAAGGCGGACGCGGAGCGCCTTAATCCGCAACGGACGATCCGGCAACCGGCCAGATAGCGCTTATTGGCTTTACGGCAGGATAGTGTGGCTATCGGGCTAAAGTCGCCGCGACCATGCCGCGCGACGCATTGCCGATGAAGAAGCCGCGCTCCAGATCATGGACGCGCAGATCGCCCTCCACCGCTTCGCCCATCTCGATCAGGCTGCGGCGCAATATGCCCGGCAACAGGCCCCGCGAGAGCGGCGGCGTCACCAGCTTGTCGCCGCGCTCCACGAAGATGGAGGAGAAACAGCCTTCGGTGACATAGCCGGCCGCATCGATCAGCAGCACTTCATAGGTGCCGCCCCGCTTCAGCGCATCCTTGTAGAGCGCGCGATCCGTCGTCTTGTGCAGCAGCCGCTGGTCGTCCGCCGGTGCATGGCGCGGCACGACGGCGACCCGCATGATCGCATCGGGCCAGGTGCGATGGTCGCGCACCTCGATCGCCAGCGATCCGCCGCGCGACGCCATCAGCCGCACCCGGCTGCGCTCACGGAGGCGGAAGGTCGCGGCCTGCAGCTCATTGCGCACATCATGGCGATCGAACTGGAAGCCGAGCGCGTTCGCGCTCGCCTTGATCCGTTCAAGATGCAGGTCCAGCAACCTGATGCCTTCGAGCGGGTCGAAAGCCATGGTTTCCAACAGGTCGAACCGTCCGTCAGCCAATGCCATTGAAATTTCTCAAGCTCCACAGCGCCAAAAGTCAAGCGCCCCAAAGATCATAGATGCGAAAGGAACCGCCCTTTGGCCAGACATTCCGCCCATTCGGAGGCGCAATCCGAATCCGCGACGACGCCGGAGCCAAGGCCCAGCCGCCCCATAGCCGCCCCCTCTTCGATCGAAAGGGTGCGGATGGCAACGTTGAAGGCGGCGTCACCCTCCGGATCGATCCAGCCCATCGTGCCGGTATAGACGCCGCGCGGATGCGGTTCGACCGCGTCGATAATTTCCATCGCCCGCACCTTGGGCGCGCCGGTGATGGACCCGCAAGGGAAGAGCACGCGCAGCACGTCCACCGGCGACAGGCCGGGCAATATGCGGGCGCGCACGGTCGACACCAGTTGGTGCACGGTCGGATAGGTTTCGACCTTGAACAGGTCGGGCACGGTCACGCTGCCGGCCTGCGACACGCGCGACAGGTCGTTGCGCAGCAGGTCCACGATCATCAGATTTTCGGCGCGCTGCTTGGTATCGCTTTCCAGCCATGCCATCTGCGCGGCATCCCCGGCCGGATCGGCGGCGCGGGTCGCGGTGCCCTTCATCGGCCGGGCGGTCAACTGGCCGCGCACCTGTGTGAAAAAGAGTTCGGGCGAAAAGGACAGGATCGACTGGCCGCCCGTGCGGATCACCCCGCCATAGCCCGCCGCCGCGCGCGGCCGGATCGCGGCATAGAGCGCCAGCGGATCGCCCGCCACGTTTACGTCGCAGGGGAAGGTCAGGTTGACCTGATAGATATCGCCGGCGCGGATATAATCCTGCACCTGGGCAAAGGCGGCGGCATAGGCAGCCTCATCGACCAGCGGGCGCAGCGGACCGACCGTCGCGCCCGACGGATCGGGCAGCAGGCCGGGCAGGTCGGCGGACGGGATCAGCCGCACCCCTTCGAACAGGCCGAACCAGAGCAGCGGCGCGCCATTGCCGTCATGGCGCCGGGCAAGCGGCGCCAGCCGATCCTCCAGCGCCAGCCCAGCTTCATAAGCCATATAGCCTGCCACATGCAGCCCCTGCTCGCGCGCCTCGGCTAGTTGGTCCAGCGCTGGCTGGATCTGCGCCATGCTGCGCGCAACGATGACCGCAACCGGGTCTCGATAGAGCCGCGCCGGCGCGGCGCGCGCGCGGGCATCGTCGAACAGGCAAAATTCTTCATCGGGTCCGGGCAGGCGCATGGCGCTTCCTAACAGACTTTACGATCAGCGGAAGGCGATATGGCGGCGGCCCATGGTTGCAGGCGATCGACAAAGCCCCTAGCTGACGGGCCATGAGCGATCCCATGCCCCGCGAAGACAGTGCCGGCGACCGCCCGGTCGCCCCCGCCATCGGCCATGGGCTGCGCGGCCGGTGTCCGGCCTGCGGCGAAGGACGGATGTTCGCGCGCTTCCTTAAGCCCACGCCGGCCTGCCCGACCTGCGGGCTGGCGCTGGACGGGCATCAGGCGGACGATTTCCCCGCCTATATCGTGATATTGCTGCTGGGGCATATCTTGGTGCCCTTGATGATAGAGGTCAATTTCGCGCTCGCCATACCGCTGGGCTGGCAGGCAGTGATATGGCCTGGCCTTGCGATCCTGTTGGCGGTGGCGATGATCCAGCCGGTCAAGGGCGCGGTCATCGCCGTGCAGTGGAGCCGGCGCATGGCGGGCTTCCGCTAAGCAACGCGCCAGACGATCATAAATTCGCGCGACCGCCGTTCGTTTCGAGCGAACGGATCAAGGCAAAGCTCTTTCGCTCTAATCCGGCTGGCGCAGGAAGTTCAGTTCCATCGCCTCGCGCAGCGTATCGTCGATCGACCGGCGGCCTTCGGCGCCATGGGTGACGACCGTGGTGTCGCAGGTCGCCACGCACACGCCCTTCTGGAAGCCGGCCGAACTGATCGTCCAACTGGTGCGGCCGATATGGCCGATCGCGCAATGCACTTCGAACGGATAGGGAAAATGCGATTCCTCGACGAAGTTCAGGTTCACATTCGCCACCAGCCAGCGCACGCCCTGTTCCTGTGGATGGCGGCCCATATGGTGATGGAACCGAATGCGCGCGGTTTCGAAGATGCTGGAAATCGCCACATTGTTGATATGGCCCATGGTATCGAGATCCTGGAACCGCGTGTCGATGCTGGTCACGAAGCGATAGGCTTGCGGGTTCAGACGCCAGGATTCGGGTTTGGCCATGTCCTGCTTTGTCCCTTATTATGATCGTGCCTAGCCTCTTAACCCGGATGACGGGTGATGCAATCATACCCGCAAAAAGTGACGCCGGTGCGGCCTTTTGGACACATAGGGCGGGCATGTGGCAACGCAGCGTTTCCGGCATGCCCGATGGACTAGACCCGGCGACCATCCTAGTTTCGCGATCGATATGATAACAGGAAAACGCATCGCGTGAAGCGGCCGACCGGACCGGCTTTGCGATGTGCAAGGGAAACGAGCATGCAACGCTATAGCCGGGTCGCCATCTTCCTTCATTGGGCCATCGCCGCCCTGCTCGCCTTCCAGATCGCCGTCGGGTGGGCGCTGGAGGATCTGGGGTCGCATGGCTTCTTCCTTTATCAATGGCACAAATCGGTTGGCATGCTGATCCTCGCGCTGACCATCGCACGCATCGCGGTCCGCTATTGGAAGCCACGCCCGGCCAAGCTGGAGGGCGGTTGGCAGGGCGCGCTCGCCTCGGCCGTGCATGTCGGCCTTTACGCCTTCATGCTCGGCGCGCCGCTGACCGGCTGGGCGCTGGTATCGACCGCGAAGGTCAAGGTGCCGACCCTGCTCTTCGGCGTCCTTCCCCTGCCCCATCTGCCGCTGCCCGCGGCGAGCCACGCGCTGGCCGAAAACGGCCATGGTCTGCTCGCCTGGATCGGGATCGCGCTCTTTCTGCTGCATGTCGCGGGTGCGCTGCGTCATCATGTGATGATGGGCGATGGCCTGATCTGGCGCATGATACCGGGCCGATCGCCGGTCCTGCTGGTCGGCCTGCCCGCGCTGATCGCCATCGGCTTCCTCGCCGGCCGCGCAATTCTGCCTGCGCCGCAGGCCGCCACCCCCGCGCCCGTCGCAGTAGAAGCGGACAATGCGGTGGAAGAAGAGAGCAACGTGGCGGAAGCCATCAACGTCGCCGCGCCGGCCGACAATGCCGCCGCCAACGAAACGCAGGCCGCCGTCAAAGAACCCGCCGGCCCGCCCCCGGCCTGGACGGTGCAACCCGGCGGCCGCATCGGCTTTTCGGTCGGCAATGATGGCGACACGATCAGCGGCAGCTTCGCCAAATGGACCGCCGCCATCGTCATGGACCCCGATCATCCCGACAGCGCCGACATCAAGGTGACGATCGACATGGCGTCGGCCAGCGTGGGCGACGCCTATAAGGACGGCATGCTGCCGGGCGACGAGTTTTTCGGCGTCGCTGCCCACCCGACCGCGACCTTCATCGCCAAGGGCGCGGAGGCCACTGGCCCCGGCAGCTACCGCGCGCGCGGCACGCTGACGCTCAAGGGCGTGTCGAAACCGCAAAGCATCCGTTTCACCCTGTCCGGCAAGGACGTCACCCGCAAGATAGCGGGCAGCGCCACCATCGCCCGTGCGCCTTTTGGCGTGGGCAATGGCGACAGCAGCAATGGCCTCGCCCCGCAGGTGGCGGTGACGTTCGCTTTCACGGCGAAACGGAAGGACTGATGCGCCTCTTCCTCCTCCCCGTCGCCCTCGCGGCCGCATCCCCGACCCCAGCAACGGCACAGGCGTTCATGTTCGAAACCGGCACCACCCTGCTCGGCAAATGCCGCAACAAGGCGCCGGAATATGCGCTCGCCTGTACCGCTTACATCGTCGGCGTGGTGGATGGCATCCGCAAGGACATGTTCATCGGTCGCGCGCGCCCGGTCTGCTGGCCCGACCGGATGAGCGCCGACGACGCCCGCAAGACCGTCATCGCCTATCTCGAACGCTGGCCCGACCAGCGCAAGGCGCCCGCCTCGGTCCTCGTCAGCGTGGCCTTGAACGAGCGCTGGCCCTGCACGAAATAGAGTGAGCCGACCAAGTTCTTTCGGCAGCCTGATCGCGACAATTCATTGCGCGCATCCATGGCCTAACTGGTACATTCTTGCCTTGCCTCCCGCTAAAGCGTAGGGGCGGCCCCTATTTTATCTAGTGCGAAGGAGACTCGACGTGGCGGCGAAGTGGACGCCGGAAAGCTGGCGGGAGCATAAGGGCATCCAGATGCCCTTTTATCGGGATGCAGACGCTCTGGCGTCGGTAGAGGCCCAGCTTGGCCAGTTTCCGCCCCTCGTCTTTGCGGGCGAGGCACGGAATCTGAAGGCAGACCTGGCTAAGGTCGTCACCGGCGACGCTTTCCTGTTGCAGGGCGGCGATTGCGCGGAAAGCTTTGCCGAATTCCATCCGAACAATATCCGCGACACGTTCCGCGTGCTGCTTCAGATGGCGGTGGTGCTGACCTTCGCGTCGAAGCTGCCGGTGGTGAAGGTCGGCCGCATGGCGGGCCAGTTCGCCAAGCCGCGCTCGGCCGATACCGAGACGATCGGCGGCGTGGAACTGCCCAGCTATCGCGGCGACAATGTCAACGACATCGCCTTCACGCCCGAAGCCCGCGAACCGAACCCGCAGCGCATGGTGCAGGCCTATAACCAGTCGGCGGCAACGCTGAATCTGGTGCGCGCCTTCTCGACCGGCGGCTATGCGTCGCTGGATCGCGTCCATGGCTGGATGCTCGATTTCATGGGCCGCTCGCCTTGGGCCACGAAGTTCGAAGCGATGGCCGACCAGATCGGCCAGGCGCTCGACTTCATGCGCGCCTGCGGTCTGGACGCGGAATCTGTGCCGCAGCTTGGCGGCACAAGCTTCTACACCAGCCATGAAGCATTGCTGCTGCCGTTCGAACAGGCGCTGACCCGTCAGGACAGCCTGACCGGCGACTGGTACGACACGTCGGCCCACATGCTGTGGATCGGCGACCGCACCCGTTTCGAAGGGTCGGCCCATGTCGAATATCTGCGCGGCATCGGCAATCCGATCGGCCTGAAATGCGGCCCCAGCCTCGAGCCGGACGCGCTGCTGCGCCTGCTCGACACGCTGAACCCGGCGCGGGAAGCCGGGCGCATCACGCTCATTACCCGCTACGGCCATGACAAGATCGAGGCCGGCCTGCCCAAGCTGGTACGCGCCGTTCTGCGCGAAGGTCATCCGGTCATCTGGTCGTGCGACCCGATGCACGGCAATGTCATCAAGGCAGCCAATGGCTACAAGACGCGGCCGTTCGACCGTATCCTGGCCGAAGTGCGCGGCTTCTTTGCCGTGCACCGCGCCGAGGGCAGCTTCGGCGGCGGCATTCATGCCGAGATGACCGGGCAGAATGTGACGGAGTGCACCGGCGGCGCCATCGCCATCACCGACGAAGGTCTCGCCGACCGTTACCACACCCATTGCGACCCGCGTCTGAACGCGGCGCAGAGCCTGGAGCTGGCTTTCCTGCTGGCCGAAATGCTCAACGAAGAACTGAAGGAACGTCGCGCCGCCGCGTGACCCCTCTATCAATCGGGGCGCCATGACGATCATGGCGCCCCGGTAGATATGGCGCTCAACTGGCGCATCCGGTGAACAGCGTTGCAACCAAGCTGTCACGGTCCCGGCCTAGCAAGAATTCAGCCACATTCTTGCCCGAGCGGGAGACGATTCGGATGAACGCGACGATAGCCATTAATGGCGCCATGGAGGGTAGCCCCGGCCGGCCCGATCTTGACAAGGGACTGGGGCTGGTCGGCACCATCGGCTTCGGCGCCGCCATCCTGACCGCCCTGATCTATGTCGCCTACAGCATCTATGCCGACGCCAGTTCGGCCGGGGTGCAGGCAACCACCTACCTGCCCTTCATCCTGCTGTTCATCGCCCTGCTGATCGCGCTGGGCTTCGAATTCGTGAACGGCTTCCACGACACGGCCAATGCGGTCGCGACGGTGATCTACACCAACGCCATGCCCGCCAATGTCGCGGTAGTCTGGTCGGGTTTCTTCAATTTCCTGGGCGTGCTGCTGTCCACCGGTGCCGTCGCTTTCGGCATCGTGTCGCTGCTGCCGGTCGAACTGATCCTGCAAGTCGGCTCCAATGCCGGCTTCGCCATGGTGTTCGCGCTGCTGATCGCGGCGATCCTGTGGAACCTTGCCACCTGGTGGCTGGGCATCCCCTCCTCCTCGTCGCACACACTGATCGGGTCGATCATCGGCGTCGGCGTCGCCAATGCGATGATGCACGGCAAGAGCGGCACAGCCGGTGTCGACTGGAGCAAGGCCACGGAAATCGGCCAGGCGCTGCTGGTGTCGCCGCTGATCGGCTTTGGTGTCGCCGCCCTGCTGTTCATCGCCATGAAGGTCTTGATCCGCAAGGAAGAACTGTATCAGGAACCCAAGGATGGCGTGCCGCCGCCGCTGTGGATCCGCGCGCTGCTGATCTTCACCTGCACCGGCGTCAGCTTCGCTCATGGTTCCAATGACGGTCAGAAGGGCATGGGCCTCATCATGCTGATCCTGATCGGCACCGTGCCCACCGCCTATGCGCTGAACCGCGCCGTACCGGAACGCTATACGGTCGAATTCCACCAGAACAGCGTCGCCGCCGCCAATGTGCTGGGCGCCGTCCCGGCCGGAGGCAGCGACATCGTCGCCGCGCGCAAGGCCGTCACCACCTATATTGCCGACAAGAAACTGTCGGACGCCACCATCCCCGCGCTCGCGACTGTGATCCGCGACGTCGATCGGCAGGTCGGTGAATATGGCTCGCTGGCGCAGGTGCCGGCTGCCGCCGTCAGCAATATCCGCAACGACATGTATATGGCCTCCGAAGCGATCAAGCGCCTCGGCAAGGACAAGGAAGCGCAGTTGTCCGCCGCCAGCAATGAAACGCTGGCCACCTACAAGAAGTCGCTGGATGCCGGCACCCGCTTCATCCCGACCTGGGTGAAGGTCGCGGTCGCCTTCGCGCTCGGCCTGGGCACCATGGTCGGCTGGAAGCGGATCGTCGTCACCGTTGGCGAGAAGATCGGCAAGTCGCACCTCACCTATGCGCAGGGTGCCTCGGCCGAACTGGTCGCGATGGGCACCATTTTCGGCGCGGACCATCTGGGCCTGCCGGTGTCGACCACCCATGTCCTCTCGTCCGGTGTCGCCGGCACGATGGCGGCCAACCGGTCGGGCCTGCAAATGAGCACCATCCGCAACCTGCTGATGGCCTGGGTGCTGACCCTGCCGGTGTCGATCGCGCTGGCGGGCGGCCTCTACATGCTCTTTTCCCAGATTTTCTGACGGGAGCGGCATACGACAAACGAGCAGACACCCCTTTTTCAGGTTCCCGTGCCCGGACAGGGCATGGGGCCTGGTCTTATCTGGGGTCTCGACTTTGCGGGCGACGGCGGCATCAGCCCCGTCGCCCGTTGCGATTCCGATACGGGCGGCCGGTTCCGCTGGCTGCACCTGAACCTGGCCGACCATGGCACGCGGCAATGGATTTCGGCGTCCGATCAATTCTCTCCGCAGATATGCGACCTGCTGCTGGCGCCCGATACGCACCAGCGCGCGCTGGTGGACGGGGATAGCGTGGGCTGCGTGCTGCATGATTTCGAGCGCGACTTCGACGTCGCCGATACCGAGCGGGTCGGCGCGCTGCGCATCGCGCTGACGCCGACATTGATGCTGACGACGCGGCTGCATCCGCTGCGGTCGGCCGATATCGCGCGCAGCCGGCTGGAGCGCGGCGGCGGCGCGACGGTCAATGGCCCGGCGCAGGCGCTGGATCTGCTGGTCGGCGCGATCACCGCCAATATCGCGGAGATCGCCCGCACGCTCAGCCATGACGTACAGGGTGCCGAAGACGCCTTTCTCGACGGCCATCATCCACCCGAACCGCGAGACCTGATGCGCATCCGCCGTCGCCTCGCCCAGATTCACCGGCTGCTGACCGGCATGCGCGGCGTGTTCCAGCGGCTGGAGGAGGATGAGGAACTGCCCGCAGCGCTGCTGCCCACGGTGGAGAAGCTGGCGCAGCGATTGCAGGCGATCGACGCCGACATATTGGGTGTGCAGGGCCAGTTGCGCCTGCTGCGCGACGAGGTGGATATTCAGGCGGCACAGCGCACTAACCAGAATCTCTACATCCTGTCCATCATCACTGCGCTGATGCTGCCCGCGACGCTGGTGACCGGCCTGTTCGGCATGAACACCGGCGGGATGCCGCTGGCCGACGGGCCGCACGGCACATTGGTCGCGACCCTGATCGCCGGTAGCGCGGCGGGCGTGACTTACTGGTTGCTGCGGCAGATGGGATTCATGCGCCGCTAGAGCATTTTGAAGTCATCTGGAACAGATGACGGCTCGCAAAATGCGGAAAACAAAGGACTCTAATTTACCATAGCACCCCGCGTACCGGCGCAACAGGTTCGGGCGCGGGATCACCGATCGACTGGAGCAAGTCGATCTCGATCGTGCGGCACATGGCAGTCAGCGGCACGTCATGCACGCTGTCGGCAAAGGGATCGGTCAGGTCGTCGCCGATCCGCAGCACCGACATGAACATAAAGCCCGCCACCGTCGACCCGAGCGGCGTGGCGAAGCCCAGCGATTCGACCAGCCCGATCGGCAGCAGGATACAGAAGAGATGGGTGAAGGCGGTCGGGATGAAGCGATATTGATAGGGCAAGGGCGTGTTCTTCAGCCGCTCCATGCCGCCCTGCGCATTGGCGATATCGACCAGCACGGCCTCCATCTGGCTCTGCTGGATGGTGTCGATCCAGCCTTCGCGCCGCGCCATGTCGATCCGGCGACCGGTGCTGTCGAGCAGGCCGTTGGCTGGGTTGCTGCGGGCCAGCGCCTTGCCCTTGTCCTCTTCACGCAGAAAGCCGGTAACATCCTCGCCGATCGGCTGGCGCCGCAACTGGCAACGCAGCGCATTCACATAGGCGATCTGCCGCTTGACGATCTCACGCTTCAGATCCTTGGCCTCCGGGTCCGGCAGGAAATTGCGGGTGGCGCGTGACAGACTGCGCGAGGCGTTGATCATCGCGCCCCACAAGACGCGCCCTTCCCACCAGCGCTGGTAACTGCTGTTCGACCGGAAACCCAGAAACAGCGCCAGCGCCGAACCGAAGATGGTCAGCGGCAGCGAGGGCGCCTTGAACGGCAGCACATAATAAGCGATCGTCACGGCGCAGTCCCAGACGAACAGCGCGGTCAGCGGCTTCCACACTTCGGAAGCGATCCGGCGCATGCTGGGAACGGCATCGACTATCATGCAAAACTCCTGATCATGAACCGGCGCAACGCCTAATGGCCCGCAAATGCTCCGTTGATGCCATAGCGAAACGAAACATTGCTGCGACTGCAACCTGCACAGTTGCAGGTCGTTGAACAACAATCGAACAGGCGGCGGGGCAATAGGAGACAGGCATGACCAGCGACGCGGCCGACGCCGGCCAGAAGAAAGCGGCCCTGTCGCTCCAGTGGCAGATGCTGGCCGGCTTTCTCATCGGGCTGGTCGCGGGCCTGATCGTCTATATGGCGGCACCCGACGCGCGCTGGGTCGATGGCGTCACCACCTATGTCACCGGGCCGATCGGGCAGGTCTTCCTGCGGCTGCTGTTCATGCTGGTCATACCGCTGCTGGTGTCGGCGCTGATCGTGGGCATTGCCGAAATGGGCGAGTTGCGATCGCTGCGCCGGGTGGGCTTGCGTACCCTTGTCTACACGCTGGTCGTGTCGGGCATCGCGGTGGTGCTGAGCCTGGTTCTGGTTAACCTGTTGCGGCCGGGCGCCGGGGTCGATCCTGCGCAGGCGCAGGCGTTGCTGGCGGATGCCGGGCAAGGGGCGAAAGCGATTCTCAACCGGGGCGGCGACACGCCTACCGGGGTGGAAGCGGTGCTGGCCATCATTCCCGACAACATCATCGCGGCGATGGCTGGCAACGACATATTGGCGGTGATGGGCTTCGCCCTCTTCTTCGGCATCGGGCTGGTGCTGGTGCAGACGAAGGAAACGCAACTGCTGCTGAGCGCGATGGAGGGATTGTTCGAAGTGACGATGCGGCTGATGGGCATCGTCATCCGCCTCGCTCCGATTGCCATCGCCTGCTTCATGTTCAACCTTGCCGCGCAGTTTGGCTGGGATCTGCTCATCCGCCTGTCCGCCTATGTCGGCGTGGTGTTGCTGGCGCTCGCGCTCCAGATGTTCGGGGTCTATTCGCTGCTGATCGCCTTCATCGCGCGTCGGTCGCCGCTGCGTTTCTTCGCAGCAGTGCAGGAGGCCAGCGTCATGGCCTTCGCCACCGCCTCCTCCAACGCGACCCTGCCCACCGCCATCCGCGTGGCGGAGGAGAAGCTGCATTTGCCCCGCCGCATATCGCGTTTCGTCCTGACCATCGGCGCCACCGCCAATCAGAATGGCACCGCGATGTTCGAAGGCATCACCGTCATCTTCCTCGCGCAATTTTTCGGCGTGGACCTCAGCCTGACGCAGCAGTTGATGGTGATGCTGGTCTGCATATTGGGCGGCGTTGGGACGGCTGGCGTGCCGGCGGGATCGCTGCCGGTGGTGGCGATGATCCTCGGCATGGTCGGCGTGCCGCCAGAGGGGATCGGGCTGGTGCTGGGCGTCGACCGTTTCCTCGACATGTGCCGCACCGCGCTCAACGTGACGGGCGATCTGGTCGCTGCTACGGTGATCTCCGCAGGTGAGGATGACGGGCGGGAGGCCGGGCAGGCGTGACGGGAACAGTGGGACGAGTCGGCGCGGCTGTCGTGGCGCTGACCGCGTTAGCGGGGCTGACGATCCAGTATCGTGCAACGATGGCGCAAACCGGATCGGCGACGGAAACGCTGTGGATATTGCTGCGCTTCTTCACCATCCTGACCAATGGTGTAGTGGCGCTGACCTTCGGCGCAGTGGCGGTTGGCCGGCGGGTGACGCCGCGCTGGCTGGGCGGCGTGCTGCTCGCGATCCTGCTGGTCGGCATCATCTACGGCCTGCTGCTACGCGGCCTGCTGTCGCTCAGTGGTTGCGCGTTGCTGGCCGACACGCTGCTGCACAAGGTGACGCCGCTGCTGGCGCCGCTCTGGTGGATCGCCTTCGCCCGCAAGGGGCGGCTGGGACGTCGCGATCCGTGGATCTGGGCGATATTTCCGGCGGCCTATCTGCCCTATGCCCTGCTGCGCGGGCTGGCAGAGGGCCATTATGCCTATCCGTTCATCAATGTCGCGAAGCTGGGGATGGGGCAGGTCGTGATCAACGCGCTGCTGATCGCGATCGGCTTCGTGCTGGCGGGCTATGCGCTGGTCTGGATCGACGGGCGGTTCAGCGGGCGGCCTTCGCGGCTTCGCCCCACCAGATAAGGTTTTTCGCAAAACCGGCGAAACCCCGCTCCAAAGCAGCCCCGCCTTCGCCCTGCGGCTGCGCCTGCTCATCCAGCGTCTGGCCGATCTGGCCCACGCTCAGCCGCTCCGGCACGATCGCCATCCCCATGGCCGACAGCGTCACCGTCCAGTCGGCATGGCTGTTGACGCCGGCGAAGCGGCCCGCCGAATAACTGGCAATGGCAGCGGGGCGACGATCAAATTCCTTGAGATAATGATCGACCAGATTCTTGAGGCCCGGCTGCATGCCCCGATTATATTCGCCCGCGACGAAGACGAAGGCGTCGGCAGCGGAAAGACGGTCGGCCAGTTTCGCCATGACGGCCGGTGCTTCGCCGGCAGGATAGTCGCTGTAGCGCAGATCGAGCATCGGCAGATCGACCGCCTTGGCATCGACCAGTTCGGCCTTGTGGCCCAGCCCCTCAAAACCCCGGATCAGATAGTCGGCCAGCCGGATGCCAAGCCGGCCGCGCCGATAGGAACCATAGAGGACGAGGATGTCGAGCGCCATGCGAAGCCTTTCCTGTTGTGATGGGAAGGCTTGTCGCACCGGCGCCCGGCAACGTCCACTCTTACCGCAGCTTGGCGATGTTCAGCCCGTCTTCCTTTGCGCGGGCCTTGGTCGACTCCTCGCTGCGGGTCAGCGCCTTGGCGATCGCCTTCAGCGCCATGCCCTTCTTGGCCAGCGTGTGCAGCTTCTGAATCTCATCCTGAGTCCAGGGCTGCTTGTGCCGTTCGAAGCGATCGCCTGCCATGTTCTTAATCCGCGAAGGGGTCGCGGACGAGGATGGTGTCCTCGCGCTCGGGCGACGTGGAAACCAGCGTGACCGGGCAACCGATCAGCTCTTCGATCCGGCGGATATATTTGATCGCCTGCGCCGGCAGTTCGGCCCAGCTACGGGCGCCGGCGGTGGTGTCCTGCCAGCCTTCGATATCCTCGTAGATCGGCTCGGCCTTCGCCTGATCCTGCGCATGGGCGGGCAGATAATCGAACGTCTGGTCGCCGATCTTGTAGCCGACGCAGATTTTCAGCGTGTCGAAGCCGTCCAGCACGTCCAGCTTGGTCAGCGCAATGCCGGTCACGCCCGACACAGCGACCGACTGGCGCACCAGCACCGCGTCGAACCAGCCGCAGCGGCGCTTGCGGCCGGTGACGGTGCCGAACTCATGGCCGCGTTCGCCCAGCCGTTGGCCGGTGGCATCATCCAGTTCGGTCGGGAACGGGCCGGAGCCGACGCGGGTGGTGTAGGCCTTGACGATGCCCAGCACGAAGCCCGCCGCATTGGGGCCAAGGCCGGTGCCGCTCGCCGCCGTGCCCGCCACCGTGTTGGACGAGGTGACGAAGGGATAGGTGCCATGGTCGATATCGAGCAGCGTGCCCTGCGCACCTTCGAACAGGATGCGCTGGCCCGCCGCCTTCGCCTTGTTCAGCGTCAGCCAGACAGGCTTCACGAAGGGCAGGATGAAGGCGGCGATTTCGGTCAGGTCCGCCATCAGCTGAACGCGGTCGATCGGCGCTTCGCCGAAACCAGCCCGCAGCGCGTCATGATGGGCGGTCAGCCGGTCGATCTGAAGGTCGAGGTCGTCCAGATGGGCGAGGTCGCATACGCGGATGGCGCGGCGGCCGACCTTGTCTTCATAAGCCGGGCCGATGCCGCGGCGGGTGGTGCCGATCTTGCCGGCTCCGCTCGCGTCTTCGCGCAAGCCGTCAAGGTCGCGGTGGAAGGGCAGGATCAGCGGGCAGGTTTCGGCGATCTGGAGGTTGCCGGGGTTAATCTCGACCCCCTGCCCCTTCAGCTTGGCGACCTCATCACGGAAATGCCAGGGGTCGAGCACCACGCCATTGCCGATGACAGACAGCGTGCCGCGCACGATGCCCGACGGCAGCAACGACAGCTTGTAGACCTTCTCACCCACGACCAGCGTATGGCCGGCATTATGCCCGCCCTGGAAACGGGCGACAACGTCGGCACGTTCCGATAGCCAGTCGACGATCTTGCCTTTGCCTTCGTCGCCCCACTGAGCGCCGATCACGGTCACATTTGCCACAGATACAGTCCTCCGCCCGCCGAGCGGACCGGCCATGCCCTTCGACGGGACTCGGCATGCCGGTGGGATAATGGGGCGCGTGGTGCGCCCTTGATGCGGGGCGCGGGTTAGCCGCGCTGCCCCGATGAAGTCAAGTCAATAGGCGCGCGGCTCCGCGCCATCCAGCCAGTGCGAGCAACGCTGGGCCGCGCCGTCCTCACCATCCGCCAGCGCGGCGACAGTGTGCCATCCCTCCGCTCGCAACTCTGCGGCGCGGTCGGCATCATGGCCGAGCGGCAGGAACAGGCGCTTGGGGCTTTCGCCGCCGAACCCGGCGTCGATCAGCGGATCGGGATAGAGCGAGAATCCCATGGCCGGCTCGTCCGCGCCATCGGCGCGGGCGATGGCATAGCTGCCGCCACGGCCGATTTCGCCGATGAATCCCTCGGCAAAGATGGAGAAGCCGAACCAGTTCTGAAATTCGAATCCATGCCGTTCGGTCGGATCGAGCGTCAGGGTGATGTCCCAGCCGATCGGCCTGGCGATGGCGCGCAGGCCCGCGATGCGGCTGTCGATCGCGCCGCCGACGCTGGCGCTGAACGCTTCCAGCTGTTCCATCGCCGCGTGAAAGGGGCCGGTCGCTTCGATGAGCGGCAGATAAGCGGCGGCGGCCGGGCTGATCGCGGCCAGTGCGCCGGCATCCTTGGCGTCCAGCTCGGTGCGCACAGCCTCCACCTCATTGGCCGCGAGCGGCAGCGGGCCGGCGGCCAGCGCGTCGATCAGATCGGGCAAAGTGAAGTCGATGGTGATGCCGGTGACGCCGGCGGCCTGCAACGCCTCGATCGCGATATTGACGATCTCGACCGCGGCAGCGGCACTGTCGCTGCCGATCAGTTCGGCGCCCAATTGCATCTTCTCGCGCTCGGGGCGGAGCTGGCTCGCCTTCTGGCGGATGACCGGGCCGGCATAGGACAGGCGCAGCGGGCGCGGCGCAGCACGCAGGCGTGTGGCGGCGATACGGCCGACCTGCGCGGTCATGTCCGGGCGGAAGGCGAGGCTGCGCTGCGACACCGGATCGACCGCGCGGACCAGATCCTGCGCGCGCATCGACTTCAACCGCTGGGTCAGCGTATCCTCGAACTCCGCGAGCGGCGGCATGACCCGCTCATAACCATGGGTCGCCACCGTATCGAGCACGCGGCGCGCCAGACGCGCGGAGGCTTCGGCCTGCGGCGGCAGGCGGTCGGAAAGGCCTTCGGGCAAGAGGCTGGGCGGGATCATGGTCATGGGACAGGCCCTTTAGCGGATAATGCTATCTTATCCAGCCTCCGTTCGTCCTGAGTAGCCATTGAGCGAAGTCGAAATGGCGTATCGAAGGATGCTTCGATGCGAGGCTTCGACAGGCTCAGCCTCTACTCAGCACGAACGGAATTTGTAAGCTGTTATGCGAAACGCAGCAGCTTCACCTGCTTCACGCCGGTGAGGTTGCAGATTTCCCAGCGCAGCGGTTCGGTGACGGTGCCGTCGACCGACAACAGCAGCACGGCTTCGCCGCCCTGATTGCGACGGCCAAGATGGAAGGTGCCGATATTGACGTCCGATTCGCCCAGCTTCGACCCCAGGCGACCGATGAAGCCCGGTGCGTCCTGGTTGACGATATAGAGCATCGTGCCGTCCAGATCGGCTTCCACCTTGATGCCGAACAGTTCGACCAGACGCGGCTGGGCGTGGCCGAACAGCGTGCCGGCAACCGACTTGTCGCCATTTTCGGTGGTGACGGTGACGCGCACCAGCGTCTGGTAATCGCCTTCGCGGTCGTGGCGCACTTCGCGAACGTCCAGGCCGCGTTCCTTCGCCAGGAAGGGCGCGTTGACCATGTTCACCGTGTCCGAATAGACGCGCATCAGGCCGGCGAGAACGGCGGCGGTGATGGGCTTCTGGTTCAGTTCGGCGGCATGGCCTTCAACTTCGACGGCAACGCCGCTGATCTGGTCGCCTTCCAACTGACCGATAAGGCTGCCCAGCTTTTCCGCCAGCGCCATATAGGGCTTGAGCTTGGGCGCTTCCTCGGCGGACAGGCTGGGAACGTTCAGCGCATTGGTGATGCCGCCGTCCAGCAGATAGTCGGACAGCTGATCGGCAACCTGCAACGCCACATTGACCTGCGCTTCGTCGGTCGACGCGCCCAGATGCGGGGTACAGATGAAGTTGGGCGTACCGAACAGCGGCGATTCCTTGGCCGGTTCGGTCTGGAACACGTCGAGCGCGGCGCCCGCCACCTGACCCGAATCCAGCGCGTCCTTCAGCGCAGCCTCGTCGATCAGGCCACCACGCGCACAGTTGATGATGCGCACGCCCTTCTTGGTCTTGGCCAGATTTTCCTTCGACAGAATGTTGCGGGTCTGGTCGGTCAGCGGCGTGTGCAGCGTGATGAAGTCGGCCTTCGCCAGCAACGTATCCAGATCGGCCTTTTCCACACCCATTTCGATGGCGCGTTCCGGCGTCAGGAAGGGATCGAAAGCGACGACCTTCATCTTAAGGCCCAGCGCGCGGGTGGCGACGATCGAACCGATATTGCCGGCACCGATCAGGCCCAGCGTCTTGCCGGTGACTTCCACGCCCATGAAGCCGTTCTTGGGCCACAGACCCTGCTGCGTCTGCGCGTTCGCCTCGGGCAACTGGCGAGCAAGCGCGAACATCAGCGCGATGGCATGTTCGGCGGTGGTGATGGAGTTGCCGAACGGCGTGTTCATCACGATCACGCCCTTGGACGAGGCGTAGGGGATGTCGACATTGTCGACGCCGATGCCGGCACGGCCGATGACCTTCAGGTTGGTCGCGGCGTCCAGGATTTCCTTGGTAACCTTGGTGGACGAACGGATCGCGAGGCCATCATAGTCGCCGATGATGGCGATCAGTTCTTCGGGGGTCTTGCCGGTGATGACGTCGACTTCGACGCCGCGCTCCTTGAAGATTGCGGCGGCGCGGGGGTCCATCTTGTCGGAAATAAGGACTTTGGGCATGGATTTGATCCTTGAATCTATGAGACGTCATCCCAGCGAAAGCTGGGATCTCTCTTATTCTTAAGGGAAGTGAGACCCCAGCTTTCGCTGGGGTGACGTAAATGGATTAAGCAGCCTTCACGGTCGCATAGGCCCAGTCGAGCCACGGACCGAGCGCTTCGATATCCGCCGTTTCGACAGTCGCGCCGCACCAGATGCGCAGGCCGGCCGGGGCGTCGCGATAGCCCGCGACGTCATAGGCGGCGCCTTCCTTTTCGAGGAGGGCGGCGAAGGCCTTGATGAAGGCTTCGTCGGCACCCTCGACAGTCAGGCAGACGCTGGTCTTCGACCGCGACGCTTCATCGACGGCGAGATGGCCCAACCAATCCCGTTCCGCGACGATCTTACCCAGCGCGGCCGCATTGGCATCGCTGCGCGCGATCAGGCCGGCCGAGCCGCCCAGCGACTTACCCCATTCGAGGGCAAATATCGCATCTTCCACGGCCAGCATGGACGGCGTGTTGATGGTTTCGCCCTTGAACACGCCTTCGGCCAGCTTGCCCTTCGCCATCAGGCGGAACACTTTGGGCAGCGGCCATGCGGGGGTGTGGGTTTCCAGACGCTCCACGGCGCGTGGGCCAAGGATCAGCACGCCATGGCCGCCCTCACCGCCCAGCACCTTCTGCCAGGAGAAGGTGGCGACGTCGATCTTCGCCCAGTCGATGTCATAAGCGAACACGGCACTGGTCGCGTCGGCGAAGGTCAGGCCTTCACGGTCGGCCGGAATCCAGTCGGCGTTCGGCACGCGCACGCCAGAGGTGGTGCCGTTCCAGGTGAACAATACGTCGGTGCTGAAATCGACGGTCGTCAGGTCGGGCAGTTGGCCATAATCGGCGCGAATGACAGTGGGGTCGAGCTTCAGCTGCTTGGCAGCGTCCGTCACCCAGCCCTCGCCGAAGCTCTCCCAGGCCAACGTCGTGACCGGGCGAGCGCCCAGCATGGTCCACATCGCCATCTCGAACGCGCCGGTGTCGGAACCGGGCACGATGCCGATGCGGTGGGTGTCGGGCAGGTTCAGCAGCTCACGCATCAGGTCGATGCTGTAGGCAAGGCGGGTCTTGCCGATCTTGGCGCGATGCGAACGGCCGAGCGACTCAGTGGCCAGCTTGGCGGCATCCCAGCCCGGAGGCTTGGCGCAGGGACCGGAAGAGAAAAAGGGGCGGGCCGGACGGGTTACGGGCTTTGCGACAGGCGCAATGGTGGCGTCGACGGCAGTCAAATCAGTCATGTAATGCTTCTCCTTACAGAGAGCACGCGCGGCGTTGGGACCGCGTGGCCCGTCGGCCGCACTAATGTCCGCGAAAAAAGAGTCAAGCCGTTTGTGGAAATGCGACGAGGCGAAAAGGGCGGTTAACTTTCGTAAAGATTCGCGATGGTAAACATCCGATTCATGGAAGAGCGGGTGACAGAAACAGGTTTTCTGCGCGGCGCGGCCCTGGCCGCCGCCTGTGCAATCATGCTGAGCGCCTGTAGCGGCGATCTGGTCCCGCGCGGCCGCGTGGCGACCGCGCCCAAGCCCCCGCCACCCGTCCGCGCGCCAGCGCAACCGGCCATGGAAACGCGCCAATGTTTTGCCAAGCTTCAGTCGCAGGCGGTGGCCTTCACCCCCCTGCCCGACCGAAATTTCGGCGGCGGATGCAGCGCGGTAAACAGCGTCAAATTGATCGACATCGGCGTGCCGACGACGGGCATTGGCGCGATCACCTGCAACCTCGCCGCCAATTTCGCGGCCTGGGCAAAGTTCGGCGTTCAGCCCGCCGCCCGCGTGATCTTCGGCGCGGAGATCGAGAAGATCGAGACGTTCGGCACCTATAATTGCCGGCCGATCGCGGGTAGCGGCAAGCTGTCCGAACATGCGCACAGCAATGCGATCGACGTATCCGCCTTCGTCCTGTCCGACGGCCGGCGAATCAGCATCCAGAAGGATTGGGACGGCGACCGCCAGACGCGCCAGTTCCTGAAAATCGTCCATGCCAGCGCGTGCAAGCGGTTCAACACGGTGCTCAGCCCGGATTACAACGCTGCCCATCACGACCATTTCCATTTCGACATGGGCGGGCGTGGAGGGTTTTGCCGTTAAAGCGATGCTGCAATGGCGGTATCCGGGCAGAAGCGGACATATTCCCCCTCCCGTTTACGGGAGGGGGCTAGGGGGTGGGCTGGACGTCGCGAGAGCCCACCCCGCTGCGACTAACGCGCTGCGCGCGCAAGTCTCGCTGCCCCTCCCGCAAGCGAGAGGGGAATGGCAAGAAACCACCCAAACCGGCCTGTCCTACACTGGCCAACGATGCGATAATCGGGCCGACAGCCGGTGCAGACATCTGACTTTCCGATAGGATCATGCTCACGCAACATCATTTCACGATCAGCGGGAAATGTGCGAAGTTAAGCCGCTACGATCCTATTACCGCATTGGCGCGGATGCGGACTTGGTTTTGTCACTGCCCGACACTAAGTTGGTGCAAATGACGAAAAAAGAAATCGAAGAACGCAAATTCCGCCCGGCCCGCGAAGAGGCCCATGACGCCAAGAAGCAGCTTGGCACCCCCCAGACGCAGAGCGCCGCCTATAAGCTCGCCTTCCAGGATACCGACTTCCTGCTGCGCGAAGACCTGCGCCCCGTGCGCTTCCAGCTTGAACTGCTGAAACCCCAGTTGCTGATGGATGAGGCGAAGATCGAATCGACCTTCGTCTTCTACGGATCAGCGCGCATTCCCGAGCCGGATCAGGTGCAGGCGCGGATCGACGCCGCGACCACGCCCGAACAGAAGCGCATCGCCGAAAGCCTGGGCGCCAAGGCCCGCTATTATGAGGAAGCGCGCAAGCTGGCACGGATCGCCGCCGAATATCCGGTGAACGATGCCGGATGCCGTCACTTCGTCGTCTGTTCGGGCGGCGGCCCCTCGATCATGGAAGCGGCCAATCGCGGGGCGCAGGATGTCGGCCAGACCACCATCGGCATGAACATCGTCCTGCCGCACGAGCAGGCGCCCAACCCCTATGTCACGCCGGAACTCAGCTTCCAGTTCCACTATTTCGCGCTGCGCAAGATGCACTTCCTGCTGCGCGCCCGCGCCCTTGCCGTCTTCCCCGGCGGGTTCGGTACGTTCGACGAAATGTTCGAACTGCTGACCCTCATTCAGACCGGCAAGATGAAGCCGATCCCGATCCTGCTGTTCGGCAAAGATTTCTGGACCCGCGTCATCGATTTCGAGGCGCTGGCCGACGAAGGCGTGATTTCGCACAGCGACCTCAACTTGCTGACCTGGGTCGAAAGCGCGCAGGATGCGTGGGATGCCGTGCGGGCCTTTTATCAGGACGGCGAAGCACCCGGCTGCTGATCGGCCCAGTTGCCGCAAAATGGGGACGGATGGTGCGCCATGGCTTTGGCGATGTCATCCGTCCATGCCATCCCTGATCGCCAAAGGATCAGAGGAGACGGCATGAACTGGACAAAGCGCGCTGCACTATTGGCCATGGCCTGCGGGTTGATCGCAGCCGCACCCGGTCCCGCCGACCTTTCGAAACTGACGATATTGCGCGATGTGAAGCCGGGCCTCTGGACGCACAGCTTCACCACGATCCCAAAAAACCCGGCAGCGCCCGACCGGCAGGAACGCGCCTGCATCTCCGCCGCGCAATTGCAGGCAATGATCCGGGAATCGCTCGCAGCCGGGCCGAACGAACAGACATGCCCGATCAGCATAGGGCTGGATTCCTTCAGCAAGGCGGCCTTCACCCTGAACTGCCCGTCGATCCGCATTCCCGAACTGGGCGTAACGGCACCGGCGGCCGATATTCCCGGCGAAATTGTGCGCAGTGGCCGGGAGGAACATTGGGTGGTGTCGGTCAAGACCCCGGCAGTTCCCGGCAAGGTGCCGGCCGCCACATGGCGGCACGACTATCGGCGGCTGGGCGATTGTCCCGGGTGAGCGGACTTGCCCTGAACCGCTGACCGCTTTAGGGCGCGGCCATGCGCGCGGACCTCGACCATGTCGACACATGGATCTTCGATCTGGACAATACGCTCTATCCGGCGAAGGCGGACCTGTTCGCGCTGATCGACGTGAAGATGGGCGAATATATCCAGGGCTTGCTGGGTTGCGACCCGGTCATCGCGAAACAGACGCAGAAGCGCTATTTTCTGGAGCATGGCACGACGCTGTCGGGGCTGATGCATCATCATGGCATCGAACCACGCACCTTCCTCGATTATGTCCACGACATCTCGATGGAACGGCTGGAGGTCGACCCGGCGCTTAACGCCCATATCGCCGCCCTGCCCGGCCGCCGCCTGATCTTCACCAATGGCGACGCCGCCTATGCCGGCCGCGTGCTGGACAGGCTGGGCCTGACCGGTGCGTTCGAACTGATCCACGACATCCATGCCTGCCAATATATTCCGAAGCCCGATCCGTCGGGCTATGCGGAACTATGCCGCGTGCACAGCGTCGATCCGACCCGCGCCGCCTTCTTCGAGGATATGGCGCGCAACTTGTCGCCCGCCAAGGCGATCGGCATGACGACCATCTGGGTCAATAATGGCTCCGAAGCCGGCGATCATGACCATCATCCCGATTTCATCGATTTCGAAACCGACCATCTGACGCCATTTCTGGCCGATATTCTGGGGACAAAAGCATGAGCCAAGATTTGATCGCCACCATCGACGCCGCGTGGGAAGACCGCGCCAGCGTCAATCTCCAGACCCAGGGCGAAGTCCGCCAGGCCGTCGACAAGGCGCTGGCGCTGCTGGACAGCGGCGAACTGCGCGTGGCCGAGCCGACTGCGGAAGGCTGGCAGGTCAACCAGTGGGCGAAGAAGGCCGTGCTGCTCAGCTTCCGCCTGAACGACAATGCCATGATCGACAATGGTCCGGGCGCGGGCCATTGGTGGGACAAGGTGCCGAGCAAGTTCGCCGGCTGGGACGAAGCGGCCTTCCGCGCCGCCGGTTTCCGCGCCGTGCCGGGCAGCTTCGCCCGCGCCGGCGCGCATATCGCGAAGAACGTCATCCTGATGCCCAGCTTCGTCAACATCGGCGCATTCGTCGATGAAGGCACGATGGTCGACACCTGGGTGACGGTGGGCAGCTGCGCCCAGATCGGCAAGAATGTCCATCTGTCGGGCGGCGTCGGCATCGGCGGCGTGCTGGAACCGCTTCAGGCCGATCCGGTCATCATCGAGGATGACTGCTTCATCGGCGCCCGGTCCGAAGTCGTGGAAGGCGTGCGCATCGGCAAGGGTTCGGTGCTGTCGATGGGCGTGTTCATCGGCATGTCGACCAAGATCGTGGACCGCGCAACCGGCGAAGTGTTCATCGGCGAAGTGCCGCCCTATTCGGTCGTCGTTCCCGGTTCGCTGCCCGGCAAGCCCCTGCCCGACGGCACGCCCGGCCCCAGCCTCTATTGCGCCGTGATCGTCAAGCGCGTGGATGCGCAGACGCGGTCCAAGACCGGCATCAACGAACTGCTGCGCGACTGATCTTCCGTAAGCGGGGTGGCTTAACCCCATCCCGCTGCGACTAAGCCCGCCCAAGGTGCGGGCAAGTCTCGCTGCCCCTCTCCTGAAGGGGAGGGGCTAGTGTGGCGGTAGATGACCGCTTTGTTGCAGGCGCTTTTCGCGCTGACGCACTCTGAAATTCCCTCGCGATAATCATGTCCCATTGCGCCGTTCGGGTCTGCTCGAACGGAGATTATCATGGGACGCGACTGGTTCGACCGGAGCGACGCCGCAACGCTGGCCCAGCCGCAGCGGCTGTGCTTTTTCTTCAACGCCCAGATTCACCAGCTTTTCCACGCACTGCCGATTGCGATCGCCCTGTCGCGCGATCCCGGCTTTGCCGTGGACGTCATGGCCGCGACCGACGATCATCTGGCGCTGGCGCGCGATATCGCCACGACGCAGGGTGCTGGCCCGATCCGCTTCCTGCGCTGCGGCGGCCGCTGGCTCGATGCGCTGGCCGGCCTGACCGGCGCTACCATCCCGCCCAAGATCGCCAGCCTGATCGCCGCGCGGCGCCAACTCGCCGAGTATGACGCGATCGTCGTGCCGGAACGCACATCGCTGCTGCTCAAGCGGCTCGGCCTGTCAAAAACCCGCTTCATCCATAGCTGTCATGGCGCGGGCGACCGGGCGGTCGGTTATGACCGGCGCATCGCCCAGTTCGACTTCGTGCTGCTGGCGGGCGAAAAGCAACGGCGGCGGATGCTGGACGAAGGGCTGATCCGCGAAGGCCATTATGCGATCAGCGGCTATAATAAATTCGACCTGACCCGCCCGCAGGACGGCCGAAACCGGCTGTTTGCGCAGGATCGGCCGGTCATCCTCTACAATCCGCATTTCTCGCCGAAACTCTCGTCCTGGCCGACCATGGGGGAAGACGTCATTCACCAGTTCGCACGGGACGACCGGTTCAACCTGATCGTCGCGCCCCATGTCCGCCTGTTCGACAATCGACGGAAACGGGCGGCGATGGAGCGGCAGCTGGCCGACCTCGCCAGCCTGCCCCATATCCATGTCGACCTGGGCAGCCGGGCCAGCATCGACATGCGCTATGTCCATATGGCCTCGCTCTATCTGGGTGATGTGTCGAGCCAGATCTACGAATATCTCGCCCGCCCCCGCCCCTGCCTGTTCCTGAACGGCCATCGCGCCGACTGGCAGGAGGATCGCAGCTATGGCCACTGGCATTATGGCCCAGTGCTGGCGAGCACGCGGGGCATCACCGATGCAGCGGCGGCGGCGATCGCCGACCATGCCGCCTATGTCGATGCGCAACGGCAGGGCGTCGCGCGCACCTTCGGCAATCTGGACGCCCACTCGGCAAGTAGCGCCGGCATGCGCGCCGCCCGCGCCCTGTCCCACTATCTCCAACGCAGCCAGACGGCTGCGCGCCCGGCCTTAGACGGCCTCCCTAGACTGGAATTGGCCGCCCATGCCTGACAAGATATCGTCCATCTGGCTCGTTGCCCGCGTCTATGCGCCCGACGAAGGCGGGGTGCAGACCTATGCCCGCGAAGTGGCCAACGCCTATGCGACGCAGGGTCGCCACGTCACCATCTTTGCCAAAAGCTCGGCCGGCCCACGCCGTGAGCAACAGGAAGGCGTGGAACTGATCGACGTCGGCGCGGCGTCTATGCTGGCGGTCTATTGGCGGCTGTTCCGCGCCATGCTGGCCGCCTGGGTAAAGGGCAATCGCCCCGCGCTGATCCACGCCTGCACCTGGCGCGCGGCGCTGCCCGCCCTGCTCTTTCCCCGACCGCTGGTCGTCACCATCCATGGCCGGGAAGTGGGCCGCCCGCGAGGGTTGGCGCTGCTGCTACTGCGCCTGACGCTGAAGCGCGCCCGGCGGATCGTCGCGGTCAGCGACGTCACCCGTATATTGTTGCTCGACCGTCTACCCCATCTGGCCGATCGCACCGTCACCGCATGGAACGGCGTTCGCGTCCCTGCCGAACGCCAGCCAACCCGCTTCGCGCAAGGGGATGGCGCAGCCCAGTTGCTGACCGTCTGCCGGCTGGTCGCGCGCAAGAATGTCGCAGCGGCCGTGCGGGCAATCGCCGGCAGCGTGCAGGCCGGCGCGCATCTGCGCCATGTCATCATCGGCCGTGGCGTCGATTCGGTGCGGGTGCGCGAGACGATCCGCCATTGTGGCCTGGACAACAGCGTGACCATGGCCGGTTTTGTCCCGGCCGAGGAATTGTCGGCCGCCTATGCCGGCGCCGATATCTTCCTCCACCCCCAGATTGCGCTGGATGATGGTGCGGAAGTGGAAGGCTTCGGCCTGTCCATTGCCGATGCCATGGCACAAGGACTGGTCTGCATCGTCGGTCAGGACGGAGGGCCGGCGGAGTTCGTACAGGATGGCGTGACCGGCTTCGTCGTCGACGGCCGGTCGGTCGATGCCATCCGCGCCGTCATCGACCTGCTGGTGTCCGACCCCGCATTGTGCCGCCGCATCGGCGACCGGGCGCGCGTCTGGGCGAGCGACAATCTGTCCTGGGACCGGCATTGCCGCCTGTGCCTTGGCGAAGCACCCGCTGCCCTGCCCGACCCGGCTGCGCTACTGGCCGAGGCCGCCTGATGGGTCCAATCGTCCATATCGGCTATCACAAGACCGGCACGACCTGGTTTCAGGATCGCTTCTACCCGATGGTGCGCAATCGCCGCTACATCCCCCGCGCGACCGTCCGGGCGGCCTTCCTCGCGCCGGGCGCGCTGCATTTCGATCCGGCGGAGGCGCGGGCACATCTGGGCGAGGTTCACGAACGGACGATCCTGTGCGAGGAAAATCTGACCGGCGGCCTGCATAATGGCGGCCTTGCCGGCAACCTGTCCAAGGATATCGCCGATCGCATCCTGCGCACCCTGCCGAATGCGCAGATCGTCATCTTCGTGCGCGATCCGCTGTCCGCGATCGTCTCCGCCTGGCTGCAATATGTGAAGGGCGGCGGCACCTTCGGCCTGCGCCGCTATCTGTTCGGCCGCGACCGACTCAGTCCGGTGGCGCCGGAACGGGACGAAGCGCCGGGCTTCAGGCTCGATCATTTCGACTATATCCGGCTGATAGCCCATTATGACGGGCTGTTCGGGCCGGACCGGGTCCATGTCTTCCGCTATGAGGATTTTCGTGCCGACCCGCGCGGGTTTGCTGCCGCCTATGCGGCACGCTTCGGACTGGATGTCGACCTGTCCCATATCGACTGGGGTGCGCGCAATCCTTCTCTCAGCCTGCCTTTGCTATGGCTGGCGCGGGCGATGAACCTGTTCACCCGCCGCGCCGTGGCCGACAAAAGCTGGCTGGTCCATATTCCCGGCTGGTACGGGCTTAGCCGTCGCCTGCTGCGCCGCGCCAACGGGTCGGGACGGTTCGGCCGACCGCTGGGTACGCACGACCTGCTCGACGATGCTCTGATCGCACGGCTGCACAGCCACTTCAGCCCCGGCGAGCGACTGCTGGCAGCACGACTGCAATGGCAGGCGCGCAATGATGACGCGGACGGGACGGTTCTGCGCTGGCGGCAGCGTCCTTGTGGATATGACGGTCATGCTCAGTCGCCTGCTCATCGTTGACGATGACGCCACCCAGATCGGCCAACTGGCGGATAATTTCGCGCGCTACGGCCTGCATGTCGCCGGCGCCGCCTCTGCCCTCCAGATGCGCGAGCGGCTGGCGCAGGAGGAATATGCGCTGGTGGTACTCGACCCCGCCGTCGCCCCGGGTCAGGGCGCCGCGCTGCTACACGAACTGGCGATCGAACGCCGCCTGCCGGTGATCGTCCACAGCGCCGCCTGTAGCGATGCGGACCGGATCGCCGCGCTGGAGCTGGGAGCGGAAGATTGCCTGAGCAAACCGGCCAATCCGCGCGAACTGCTGGCCCGCATCCGGGCTGCCCTGCGCGGCCGCACGGGATCGGCGCGGGCGGTGCAGGCGCCTGTCGCCCGCAGCGTCGCATCCTTCGAGGGCTGGCGCGTGGACATGACCACCGGCCAGCTGTTCAACCCGGTCGGTATGCCCATCGCCCTGTCGGACGGCGAGTTCCAGTTGCTGCGCGTCTTCATCGAGCATCCGCGTCAGGTATTGGACCGCACCCACCTGCTCGACCGGGTCTATGGCGCGACCAGCGACCATTATGACCGGTCGATCGACGTGCAGCTATGCCGACTGCGGCGGAAACTATCGGCCTGCGGCCTCAAAGGCCCGGTCATCCGCACCATCCGCAACGAAGGCTATATGTTCGTCCACACCGTCAGCAATTAGGCGCTATTCCAGCGCCAGCAGGGCGAAGGTAGCGAGCCAATGTTCGCCCATATAATCACCCGCGACATGGGGCAGGCTGGCGTCGAGATGGACACGCGCCGCCTTCTCCGCCAGATCGGCGATAGCGCCCGGTCCCAGCGCGGCGGCGATTCCGCGCCAGCACCAGGCGCGGCTGAGGTTCAGGCCGTCGAGATGCGCGATCTTGCCATCGCTGCGGTCGGACACCGTGGCGGGCGTGAACAGCGTCGCAGGCTCGCCGCGCGCAAGGTCCGGCAGGAAGGCGTGGAACCAGTCGGCAAAGTCTGCGCGATCCAGCAGGCGGCTCATCAGCAGCGCCTCGCACAGAGCGGGTGAGAGAAATTCGTCGCCACCCGGTTCCCACGCCTGACAGGCACGATCCTGCCCGAACCAGCCGATCGCCTTGTCCCGGATTAGCGCCACCAGCGCGGGATCGCGCGTCTGCGCCCAGCCCAGCGTCAGGATCAGCGCGAAAGCGATGTTGAAATGGGTGCCGACGCGCAGAGGATAGGTCAATTTGGGCAAGAAAGCATGGAAGCGCGCGGCGAACGCCTCGGCCAGCGGCGCGAAGGCATCGGCCCAGGGCGCGTCATGCAACGCCAGTTCCTGATGCAGCGCCAGCGCCCAGGCCCAGCCATAGGGCCGTTCGAACCCGGCGCTGAGCGGCCGATGCAAATAGGCCAGTTCGCCCGCCACCTTGTCCGGCACCAGCATCGCGTCGCCGCGCGCCCGGATCGCATCGCCCTGCGCCAGTGCGGGAAACAGGCGCTTCAGCCGCATCACCTGCCACCAGCCATGGACGCAGCTATGCCAGTCGAAACTGCCGTGGAAGATCGGGTGATGGTCCTGCGGCGGCCGGGCATCCTCCGGCCCACCCATGACCAGATCCATCTTGTAGGGATATTCACGTCCAAGATGGGACAGGGTCAGCGCAGCGAAATTTTCGCCGATATCTTGCGTCAGAAGCGTCATCGAAAGGCCAGCCAGTAAATAAGAGCGATGTTGACGATCAGCAGCGGCAGCGCAGTGCCGACCTGCCGCTTGATCACGCCATGCTTGTCCTTGAGTTCGAGCAGGGCAGCGGGGACGAGATTGAAATTGGCGGCCATGGGGGTCATGAGCGTGCCGCAGAAGCCCGCCAGCATGCCGATGGCGCACACCACCGCCGGATCGCCATGATAGGTGCGGATGAGCAGGGGCACGCCGATCGCCGCTGTCATCACCGGGAAGGCGGCAAAGGCATTGCCCATGATCATGGTGAAGAGCGCCATGCCAAGGGCATAAGCGATCACCGCGCCCAGCAGGCTGCCCTGCGGGATCGCCTGTTGCACGATGCCGCCCACCACATCGCCCACGCCAGCCAGCGCGAAGACCGCGCCGAGGCTGGCCAGCATCTGCGGCAGGATCGCAGCCCAACCAATACAGTCCATCAGCCGCCGCCCCTGCTGCAACGGCACCAGCGCCCCGGCGCGCAGCCACAGGCATCCGGCCGTCATCGCGATCAGCACCCCCAGCGCCAGCGCGATCAGCGTCGCCTGCTTCGCATCGAACCAGTCCGGCGCAGCCTTGAACAGGAAGGTGCCGGCCAGTGCGGTCACCGGAATGATAAGCGCGATGGCAAAGAGGCGGTTGCCGAAGCGGTTGGCGCGCGCCTGCCGCTGCTCCGGCGGCACCACGCCATCGCCCCGGCCAAGGCCGAGCGCGCCGAGTGCGATCAATCCCAGCACCAGCACGCCATTGCCAAGGTCGCCCAGCCTGTCGCCTGCCCACATGGAGGTCGCCAGCAAGGCCCAGAAGGCGGCGGTCGTCCAGCGGCGGGGGTTATCCCGATCGCGCGCACCCAGCAGGGCGAAGGCGGCGAACACCGCGCCGGCCAGCGCGTAGACCCAGTGCAGCGTGATCATGGCTGTCCCCGCTTCCGCGCCAGCCTTCGATCGAGGCGCCACAGGCGGAACCCGTGAATCAGCAGCGCCGCGACCGCGGTGGGGATCGCCCAGACCGACAGCTGCAACGGCTCCAGATTGATGCCATATTGTTCCAGCAGCCCCTTGATGAGCAGGATAGAACCGATGGCGAGGAAGATATCCTCGCCAAAGAACAGGCCGATATTGTCGGTCGCCGCGGCCCAGGCCTTGATCTCTTCGCGCTCCGCCTCTTTCAGATCGCCCGCCTGACGCTCGGCCGCCGCCTCGGCGATCGGCGCAACCAGCGGGCGGACGGTCTGGGGATGGCCGGCAACGGAGGTGAGGCCGACAGCGGCCAGCATCTGCCGCAGGATCAGGTAAAAGGTCAGGAAACGGCCAACCGTCGCCCCGCGCATCTTCGCGATCAGGCCGCGCGCGCGCTCCTGCAACCCGTTCGCCTCCAGCAGGCCGACGACCGGCAGCACGATCCAGATGATGCTGACATAGCGGGCATCGTTGAACGCCTTGCCGAAGGCCGCGAGGATCGCCAGCGGGTCCAGCCCCGCCGCCAGACCCGTGACGATCGCCGAGGCAAGGATCACCAACAGCGGATGGAAGCGCAGCAGGAAGCCCGCCACGATGATGGCGATGCCCAGCAATACCATCAGCCGCACCCCCGCTTCATCGTCAAAGCCCTGCTTCGATGGCGATGCGGATGGCGTCGGCCGCCGTGCGCGCGCCCAGCGCCCGCAGCATGGCCGCGCGGTGCATCTTCACCGTCCGCTCGGTCAGGCCCAGGTCGAAGGCGATTTGCTTGTTGAGTTGACCCTCCGCCATGCCGGTCAGCACCGCGCGCTGGCGATCGGTCAGCGTCGTGATCAGCGCTGCGGCTTCCTCGCTGCGCGCCGCCCCTGCGTCCTCGACCGCCACCTGCGACCCCAGATACCAGTCTAAGGTGCCGTCCGGGCCGAAGATCGGCGCGATCATCACCGCATTGCGAAAGCCCGTCCCGTCCTTGCGATAGTTGAGCAGTTCGACCAGCACCGGCCGCCGCTCGGCCAGGGCGGTACGGATCGCCTGCGTCCCCGCCGCCTCGGTATCGGCGCCGGACAGGAAACGGCAATTGCGGCCGATCACCTCATCCTGCGGATAACCGGTCAGCATAACGAAGGCATCGTTGCAGGCGACGATCGGATTATCGGGCAGGCGAGGATTGGTGACGACGGCCGCAACGGCGCTTCCAGCGATCATTTCGGAAAAGGGCATGAAAAATAGGCACTCGATGACAAACGGGGGGCATCGCTATAGCGATGCCCCCCGTCATGGTGCCCAATTCACCCCCGCACCGCAAGGCGAGGGAATGATTTCAACAGGTCAGCCCGCGAAATTGCCCTGATGGGCAAAGCTTTCGATCGGCTTGCGATCGCTCGGCTCTTCGCGCGCCTGAAGCGCTTCGGGCAGGACCGACTTGTCGCCCTGACGCCCGATCGCCACCGCTGCCTCGATCCGGAAACGCTCCGGCACGGCCAGTTCGGCCCGCGCCCTGTCGAAATCTACGCCGGTCATGCCATGGGTGTGATAGCCCAGTCGCGTCGCCTGCAACGCCAGCAGCGCCCAGGCTGCGCCCGCATCGAAGCTGTGGCTGTGCGACGGCTTGAAATCGTCCGATCCGGGCGCGGCCATCAGCGTGTCGGACAGGATGAAGACAATCGTGCCGGCATTCTTCACCCAGCTTTGGTTAAAGGGCAGCAGTAATTCCAGGAAACGCTGCCAATCCGCATCGTCGCGATGGGCGTAGAGGAAGCGCCAGGGCTGATAGTTGAAGGCCGACGGCGCCCAGCGCGCGGCGTCAAAGATGGTGTAGAGGTCCGCCTGCGGGATGGCCGAACTGTCGAACGCACGGGGCGACCAGCGGTCGAGGAACAGGCTATCGACGGCACGCGTCGTGGCGCGGGGATTGGTGGCCATGCTATCTCCTGAAAAAATGAAAGGTGAAGCGCCTATGTAGGCGATCGCCAGCGCGTGCGAGGGGGTCAGTTGACCGTTTCGCGGGCCTGGGGTTGTTCCGTAGGATCGATCAGGCCGAACAGCGCATCGGCATCCCGCTCGATCAGCACGACCGACGGTTCGCGCAACAGAGCCTGCGCCAATCGCGCGCGCCAGCGCCCGAACAGGCCATCGGCCTCACCCTGCTCCTGCCTGTCCTGCATAGATGCTCCGCGCCGACTCATGCGGCTTATCTACCGATGTTATAGAGAAGCGTCTTACAAGCAATGCTGATCGACAGGACAGAAAAATTTGCGGCGGGACCGGACGCCGCTACGCGCTATGACATGAAAAGGGCGCGAACCGTGACCGGCCGCGCCCTTTCCTGATCGTTACAGCTTGCCGCTCAAAGACACGCCGATGATGCGGGGTTCGTTGAACACCGGCGCCATATAGTTTTCGATCACGCCCTTCATATTCTTCTCGCCGGTGATGTTGCGAGCGAAGGCGGCGATCTCATATTTGCCGTCCGGGGCGGTGTAGCCGATCTTCAGGCCGCCCTCGAAGTCGCCCTTCGAGTAGAACTCCTTCGTCTTGTAGAGGACGAAGTTGGTGTAGCCCTGAATGTTCCAGTCGGTCGCCGCGAAGAGCTTGCCGCCATTGCCCAGCGGCACGTCGTAGCGAGCCGCGAAGTTGGCCGTATATTTCGGCGCGTTGGGCAGCGGGTTGCCGTCGATCTGGGCGAAGACGCCGCGCGAATTGGTGACGGTCGGATCTTCCACCGTGCAGACCACCACCCCGTTCAGCGTGCAGACCTGCGCATAGACATTCTTGTCGTTGATTTCGCTGTGCAGCAGGCTGAGTCCGGCGGACAGGGTGAGGTTTTCGAACGGACGGGCTTCCAGATCGGCTTCCAGACCATAGGCCTTGGCCGCGTCGGCGTTGAACAGGACGCCATTGCCGTTCACGTCGTTGCCGTTGAGCTGGATATCCTTCACCTTCCAGGCGAAGCCCGACAGGTTGAAGCGCAGGCGGTTGCCCAGCAGGCTGGTCTTGATGCCGCCTTCATAGGACATGATCGTTTCCGAATCCGCCGTGGTGAAGTCGCTGTTGAAGACAGCCGAGCGGCCCTGAATGGTCGGGCCACGGAAGCCGCGCGCGACGCGGGCATAGAGGCTGACTTCGGGGCTGACTTCATAGAGGGCGCTGACGTCCCAGCTGGGTTCCTTGCCGGTCAGCTTCACATAGCGACGACCGGCATAAGTGGAGACGCCCGCCGCATTAGCAGTCGCGCGGACGAGACGGGTTTCCTTCGTATCCTTGGTGTAGCGGCCGCCGGCGGTGATGGTCAGGCCGGGGACGACTTCATAGCTCGCCTGACCGAACAGGCCCCAGCTTTCATTCTTGTTGCGCAGACGCACCCAGTTGTTGGGGTTATGCGCAGCCGTCGTCAGGAAATAGGCGCGCTGGTAGAAGTCGGTGGTGTCGCGGCTGTCGAAATACATGCCGCCGACCTGCCACTTGAACGCGCCGTCGCCGTTGCTGGCCAACCGCACTTCCTGCGTCAGCTGGTCGAGGTCGCGGACATTGCCCTGGCTCTGGCCGAATCCGTTCGCCACGCCAGCCACCGGATAGTCGGCGCCCGCGCCGCCGTCCGTATCGCCACGGCTGTAACCGCTGGTGGTTTCATAGGCAGTGATCGAGGTCAGCGTGACCGCACCCATGTCGATCGCGATATTTTCCGACGCGCCGTAGGTCTTGTAGGCCTGCGGGTTGTTCATCGCTTCGTCGAGGGCGATCTTCGAGCGGGGCTCGCCCGCCACGCTGTTGCTGCCCTTGGTGAGGCCCGCGCGGTGGAAGATGGTCGATGTGCCGTCATAGTCGCGGGCATGGACGCTGGTCAGCATCGAGACATTTTCGGTCGGCGTCATCAGCAGCTGAAGGCGCACGTCCTTCTCATTATAGCCGCCCATCGCGTCCTTCTTGGGGGAGACGGTACCATCGGCGCTGGGGCCTTCATAAGTGTTGTCGACCCAGTCGTCGCGGTGCTGGTAGAGGGCCGAGACGCGGAATGCGAGCTTGTCCGCGACGATCGGGCCGCCAATGCCGCCGTCGAAGGTGACCGTGTTATAGCTGCCATAGCTGGCCTGCGCGCGACCTTCCCAATCCATCGAGGGACGGATGGTGTCGAACTTGATGATGCCCGCCGTGGTGTTGCGGCCAAAGAGCGAACCCTGCGGGCCGCGCAGCACTTCCACCTGATTGACGTCGAACACCGGGTTCGACTTCAGCACGACATGCTCCAGCACGACATCGTCCTGGATGATCGACACCGGCTGCGACGCGCCGAGATAGAAGTCGATATTGCCCAGGCCGCGAATGTAGAAGCGCGGGAAGATGCGGCCGGTGGTGGTTTCGGCATAAAGGCCGGGCACGCGGGCCGCGAGTTCCAGAATGTCGCCGCCGCCGGCGGTCAGGTTGCGCAGCGCATCGCCCTGCACGACGCCGACCGATACGGGCACCTTCTGAAGGTTTTCCGAGCGGCGTTCGGCGGTGACGACGATTTCGTCCAGCTGGTCGGCGGCGGCGGCGTCCTGCGCATAGGCGACATGCGCCGTCGTCAGGGCGCCGAGCGCGGCGGTCAGCATCAGTGCCGACCGGGTGAAGAGTGTCTTGGACAAAGTCGTACCCCATAATCTTGTCTTGCAAAGGCCAACGGCCTCCATGGGCGCGGCGGCTAGGGTTCGATCATGTCCTTATTGTGACATAATGTTGCTTAGTCACAGCGACTGATCGCAAAGCGTCGGGCTGTGGCAATCCCGCAACAGAAGGGCGGTCATGCCGCCCGCTGAAAATGCTGCGCAATCGTCGCGCCGGATGGCCATGACCGCCGTATCGGGCTATTCCTGCCGCCCTTCCTATCCCTGCAACCGGACGCCCTGCCCCCATGAACATGCAAGTCCTGCTGGTCGAGGACGACAAGCATCTGCAACGGCAACTGGTCGAACAATTGTCCCAGTTCGGCCATGATGTGCAGACGGCCGACGACGGCCTGTCCGCGCTGGCGATCGTGGGCCAGCGGTCGTTCGACATCATCATTCTAGACTGGATGATGCCATCGGTGGACGGCATTACCGTGCTGCGCCAGTTGCGCGAAGGCGGGATGAATGTGCCGGTGCTAATGCTGACCGCGCTGGGCCAGATTTTCGACAAGGTGGAAGGGTTCGAGGCGGGCGCCGACGATTATGTCGTAAAACCGGTCGATCCGCTGGAACTGAATGCCCGCATCAACGCATTGGTCCGCGCGCGCCGGGTGAATGACAGCCCATCGGACACGATCAGCGCCGGCGATATCGTGATCAGCCCGTCGCGGCTGCGCGCCTGGCGCGACGGACGGCCGCTCAACCTGTCGCAGACGGAGTTCAAGCTGCTGCTGGAACTGGCGCGCCATGCCGGCACGGTCGTCACCCGGCCGATGCTGATCGAGCGCATATGGGGCCATGATTTCGCGCCCACGACCAACATCGTCGAGGCGCACATCCGGCATTTGCGGGTGAAGCTGCTGGAGCATGGCGACGACCCGATCAATACGCAGCGCGGCATGGGCTATTCCCTCCGCACATGATCCGGCGCTTCCAATCGCTGCGCGGGCTGACCATCGCCTTTCTCGCCCTGTTCCTGCTGGTCACCACGGCGGCAGGTCTGGGCACCTTCTTCGCCACGCTGTCGATGATCAACGCACTGGTGGACGAACGGGTCGAGGCGGAAAGCCATGCCATCGCCCCGATCGGCGCGGATTTCGACCAGACGGAATGGCAGGAGCGGATCAGCCAGATGGCGCAGCAGCGCGACACCGCCGACCTTGGCATGTTGCTGACCGACGCGCAGGGCCACCCGATCGCTGGCAATGTCCGCTTTTCCCGGCCGCTGCCGCTGGGCTTTTCCTCGCTCGACCGGCGCGACCGGATCGAGGGGCTGAGCGCCGGGCGAGTGCTGGTCCGCGATCTGGGTCGGGGCGTGCGGCTGGCGGTCTTTGCCGAAACCGAGCCGATCGACGATTATTTCGCGGTCCGCCAGCGCATCTATGTTGCCGGCTTCGGTGCCATCATCTGCGTCGTACTGATCGGCCTGCTACTGTTCCGCCGGCTGATCGGCGAACGGATCGAACAGATGCGGAGAACTGCGGAGTCGATCGTCGAAGGCGATCTGTCGCGCCGCGTGCCTTTGCTGGGCGATGGCGGGGAGTTCGACCAGCAGGCCGCTGCCTTCAATCATATGCTCGACCGGATGAACATGCTGATGGCGGAAATCCGGAACGTGTCGAACGACATATCGCATGAATTGCGGACGCCGCTGGCGAAGCTGCGCAACGAACTGACGCTGATCGAGCGAAAGGACGAGGCTGCACCGGTCCGTGAGAGCCTGCAACGCGCGACCGCGCAGGCCGACGAACTGCTGGCCATGTTCGGCGCGATGCTGCGGATCGCGGAAATAGAGAGCGGATCGCGGCGGGCGGGGTTCCAGCAGCTCGATATCGATCAACTGGCTCGCGACATGGTCGAGATGGCCCAACCGCTGGCCGACGAGCGGCAGCAGCCGATCATCCTGCAAGTGAGCGGCCGGGGACAGATGACCGGCGATCGCCAGTTGCTGTCGCAGATGCTGCTCAACCTCATAGAAAACGCCATCCGCCACACGCCGGAGGGCACGCATATCAGCGTCACCGTGGCGCAGCGGGCCGATGCCATCTTCCTGACCGTCGCCGACAACGGCCCCGGCATCGCACCGGCGCAGCGTTCGCTGGTGATGCGGCGGTTCGGCCGGCTCGACAAGAGCCGGTCGCGCAGCGGCCATGGCCTTGGCCTGCCGCTGGCCGACGCCATCGCCCGGCTGCATCATGGCAGCCTGTCGCTGGAGGATGCCACGCCGGGCCTGCGGATCGTCCTGACCCTGCCCCTTTGACGGGCAAGAAAAAACCGGCGTGATGCAGAAAGCATCACGCCGGCCAATTATTGCTTCAGTACAGGATCAGAATTTGAAGCTGGCTTCCACGCCGTAGGTGCGTGGTGCGTTGAAGTTGCCATAGTCACCCAGCACATTGGCGATGCTGCCCGTGGACACGCTGCTGGTCGGGGCGGCCGGCAGGCTGTTCGACGGATCGCGGCGGAACACATATTGTTCGTTGAACAGGTTGCGGCCCCACAGGCTGAGCGTCAGGTTGCGGCCATTGCCGGCCTCGATATCCGCCAGCGAGATGCGGCCATTGAAGATCAGCGAGCTGTCATTCTTGGTGGCAAACTGGTCGAAGGCTTGCGTCGCCTGCGAATAATTGCCGTCGAAGTGGAACTTCAGCTTCGTGTCACCGCCACCGACCGGCACGGCATAGTCGATCGATCCGCTCGCGGCGTTGCGTGGCGTGAACACGATGTAGAAGTTCTGATAGACGCTGGTCGATGCGCCCGACGTATCCGTAGCGGTGATCAGCACCGGCGGGATCTTGGTGTAGGTATAGGCGTAGGAA
This sequence comes from Sphingobium sp. WCS2017Hpa-17, assembly GCF_031843765.1. Lineage (NCBI taxonomy): Bacteria > Pseudomonadati > Pseudomonadota > Alphaproteobacteria > Sphingomonadales > Sphingobiaceae > Sphingobium > Sphingobium sp. WCS2017Hpa-17. The sequence continues at coordinate 81,020 of NZ_JAVTIV010000008.1, read as the reverse complement.
GCGTTCAGCGTCAGCCCTTCGACCGGGTTCAGCGTCAGGTCCGCCTCGATCCCGCGAATCTTGGTGGTGCCCGGCGCGTTGATCGTGACGAGGTTGTTGAAGCTGCTGGTGCCGACGAACTGGATGGAGCTGATGTCCACCTGGCTGTCCTTGCGATCCATGATGTAGCCGGCCAGGTTGAACCGGGCGCGGTTGTTCCAGAAGTCCGACTTCAGGCCGACTTCATAGGACTTCACATCTTCAGGATCAAACGCCTGATAATTGGACGTGCGCGAGCTGGCGCCGCCGGCGCGATAGCCGGTCGCATATTTAGCATAGACGTGCAGGTCGTCGCTGACGTCATAGGCGATAGTCGCCATCGGGTTGAAGCGGTTCCAGCTGGCGTCGAGCGGCTTGTAGCCGACGCTGGCAGCAGGCGGGTTGGTGTCGTAATTCACATTGCGCGAATAGTGCAGCACGCCCTTCTTCTCGTCATGCGTGTAGCGTCCGCCCACGGTGATGTGCAGCGCATCGGTGGCGTTCCAGGTCAGCTGGCCATAGCCGGCATAGCTTTTCGACCAGACTTCCGAAGCACGGTCGATCGAGCAGCCATTGACCGCCGAGCCGACGAAGGCGGGGGTGGAGGCGGTGCAGAAAGGAATGGTGACATAGTCGGCGCCGGTGACGATGCCGTTGGTGTAGGTGGCGACCGCGCCCATCGAACTGGGGGTCGCGGCGTCATCGCTGACATGTTCGTTGAAATAGAACAGGCCCGCGACATAATCGATATTGCCGAACGTGCCGACCGCCTGGAATTCCTGGCTGAACTGGCGCTGGCGCAGGTCGGCCAGACTGTAGCGGCTGAAGGCGCAGGGCGCGGCCGCGGTGCAGGCGCTGGTCGTTGTGCCAAGGCCCAGGTTCACCAGCGGCGGACGGTGAGCGCCACCGCTATTGTCCCACTGGGTCGCATCCACGCCACGCCATGCGGTGATGGAGCGCAGTTCGATCTGTGGCGAGATTTCCCATTTCAGCGAGTTGGTGAAGCCATGGGTCTTGTCGACGCTGACCTGCTGCGGCACGCCGATATCGGCTTCGCTCATCCGGCTGCTGCCGTTCACGGTGACACCGGGCAACAGCGGCTTGACCGGACCGCCGGTCAGGTTGGTGTAGGCGGTGCCGGGCAGGGTGCAGGCGGGCTGCGATGCCTGGGTGCCAGTGCCGCAACCATTGGGGTTGTAGTTCAGCAACTGGCTGTAGAAGGGCGTATTCTCGTCCTTCGCGACATCATAGGAGAAGTCGTTGGTAATATTGCTGGTCGGCTGCCAGCGGACGGCCGCCCGCATCCCCTTGCGGTTATAATAGTTCCAGCCGGCCTGACCCTCCATCGGGTTCTTGGTGGTGGCGTCCTGATGCTGGATCACGCCGTCCAGCTTGATCGAGAAGCCGGCGATGGAAGGCAGGTTGATATGGGCATTGGCGGTGCGGCCGCCATAATTGCCGGCGCCCGCTTCCACGCGGCCACCCCATTCGCCGGTCGGCGCCTTGGAAACGATGCTGAGCGCGCCGCCTTCAGTATTGCGGCCGAACAGCGTGCCCTGCGGCCCCTTGAGCACTTCGACGCGCTCGATATCGAACAGCGCGGCGTTCAGGCCATGCTGGCGGCCCATATAGACGCCGTCGACATAAATGCCGACGCCCTGTTCGCGGGCAGGCTGGTTGGCGTCGAGCGGCACGATGCCGCGAATGCCGATGGTGAGCGCGGACTGGCGCGCCTCGAAGGTGGCGATGCGCAGCGACGGTACGGCGCCGTCGGCCAGATCATAAAGGCTGGTGACGTGGCGATCCTTGAGCGCCTCCGTGCTCATCACCGCCATGGAGATCGGCGTTTCCTGAAGATTGGTTTCACGCTTGGTCGCGGTAACGACGATTTCGCCGAGGCCGGCGTCGCCGGGCGTTTCGGCGGCGGCGGTGGCATCAGGCGTCGCGGTCTGGGCGAAGGCGGTCGGCGCGGCCAGGCTCGCCATCGCGGAGCCGGCAAGCAGAGTCGCCCGGACGAATCGGTTTAACATCATGAAATTCAACCCCTTTGTGATTTGATTCTGTTCACGGAGGGGCTGATATGGCGTCATCAAGACAGTAAGATTTAAGATTGAAGACAGTCCGGGCGGACGATCTTCATTTTCATGTCATATTGTTTCCAAGCGCATGGAATTACGTAACTTATTGCATACGGCCCAAGCGCGGGAAATTTTGTCTGTCCCGAACCGGGCGCCGTCCGATGCCAGTAGACGGGCGCCCGGACAATCGACTCACTGCGTTGGCAGAGTACCCGGACGCAGATAGGGAAACATGTGCGCGACATAATCGGCCTTACCCAGATCGACACCCTGGGCGCGCAGGATCGCATAGGCGGTCATGACATGAAAATAAAATTGCGGCAGCGTCCAGTCGCGAACATATTGTTCGGCGGTCAGGTCGAATATCATGCCCTGCGGCAGGCTGTGCGCGATGGGTGTCGCCGGATCGAGGACGGGCGCGTCCGTTGCAGAGGCCTCCACGATAGCGATGGTCTCCGCAATCCGGGCACGCGCATCGGCGATGGTGCCAGGCTGCATGTCGGCATGACGCCCCTCTTCCAGCAACACGGCCACCGATGGCGGAAATGCCTCCTGCCGCAACCGGAACAACCCTTCCTGCGCCTGTACGCAAGCAAAGCGTATCTGGGTCGATAGCGGAAACATGTCGGGTGCGAGCCGGGCAGTCATGATCGCCTGCGCCTCGTCCCCCGGCCCCGCCTCATCAACCTTGCCGAGCCAGGCCGAGAGCGCGCCCAGCATCTGGACATAGGTCGGTACTAGAATGTCTGTCAGCGTCATGATGGTCTTTCCGTTTCGCCCATGCTGCGGCGGACATGCACGGCCCGGCGCCATGGAGCAAGCGCCGACACCGATACAGAAGCATCGCTGCCAGCGCCGCACCGCCCATGGTCAGAAGCGTATGGAGGCCGTCAGGCGAATGTCGCGGCCCGGGTCGCGCACGCCGACCACGCCCTCGAAATCGGGGATGGCGGTATAGTCGGCGACGCTGGCATGGGCGCGATAATTGATGTCGAACAAATTATACACGCCGGCCAGCAGAGTCAGCCGCTCCGTCCTGAACGGCTGCCAGCGGCCGAAGATATCGACCACCGTATAGCCAGGCTTGTCCACGAACTGCGTCGTGTCCGCCCAGCCGATCTCGACATTGCGCTGAAGCACCTCGATATTGTTGAGGTCGTTATAATGGGTGACGCTCACCTCGAAGCCGAGCGATGGCGAAGGCTTGTAACCGGCGGTCACATTCCAGTTGTCACCGACCGATGTGCCAAGGCCGATATGTTCATAGCCCTCGATCATGTCGCCGTTCAGGCGCGAGCGATAATGGTTGAAATAGGCGTCGATCGAGAAAGGCCCGGTGGCATAGCCGGCGCGCAGTTCCACGCCCTTGGCTTTGAACCGGCCGACATTTTCATGATAATTGGGGGCCTGCGGAGCAGGGCCATTACCGATCTGGTCCAGGATTACATCCTTGATCCGCATGTCATACCAGACCGCCGACAGTTTGAGCCCGCCCCGCTCGAACGAGGCGCCCGCCTCGATATTGTCGACCCGTTCGGGCCGCAGGCCGGGCTGGAGCGAGATGCGGCCGGGACGCCGCTCCAGGGTGAAGGCGTCGCCAATCTCCTTGCCGCGAAACGCCTCGGCAAAGCTGCCGCTGAGCGCCAGTCCGTCGAAAATCTCGTAGCGCAGACCAGCGTTCCAGCTCAATCCGTCGCTGTGTGCGCCATCGCGATAGGTGACCTGCGTAAGGTCATAGGCGTCGTAGCGCAGACCGTAGCTCAGCGTCAGCGGATCAAGGATAGTCCAGTGATCCTGCGCGTAGAGGCCCAGCACGGTGCCCTTTTCCTCGAAGCGGCCAACCGAGGCGTCCCATGCCCAATCGCCCCAGACGCTGACATCCTCCAGATACTGGCTGACGACCTTGTCATTGCGATATTCCGCGCCGACGATCAGGTCGTGGCCGGCCTGCCGGAAACGGGCACGCGCATCGAATCCGGCCGAGCGGATCGTCGCGCCATAAAGCCCCCAGCGATCATAACGATCCTGGATGAAGCGCGACCGCGTCCAGTAACCGGTCGCTTCCAGGTCGATGCCATCCGCCGGCGAAAAGCCATAGTTGAGCGTGGCCGTCTGGCGCTTGCCCTTGGCGGGGAACAGCGGGTCGCCGGCCAGCACCGGCCAGTTGGGACGCTGGCCGAAGGACGCCTTCTCGTCGCGCTGCTCATAGCTGAGCGACAGGCGGTGCCCGCCACCCAGATCGCCGCCGACCTTGACGAAGCCCAGCTTCTGCGTGGCCGCCGTGCCATATAGTGGGTTGCCGTCGCCATCGTCCATATTGTCGCGGTCGACATAGGTATAGGAGCCGATGATGCCGATGTCGCCGACCAGCTTGCCATAGAGGGTCGCGCTCAGCTTATACCCGTCATTGGAAAACCAGCCCGCCTTGGCCATGCCGCCCACGCTCTGGCCGGGCAGCAGCAGGTCGTCCGCATCGCGGGTCTGGAACCGTATGGCGCCACCGATCGCGCCGAAGCCCGACGTCGCTTCGCCCGACCCGGCCTTGACGTCGACCGTCTTGAGCAGTTCCGGCTCGATCGAGACCCGGCCGATATGGTGGAACAACGTGCCGCGTTGCGGCGCCCCGTCGACGGTGACGTTGAGCATGCTGTCTTCCAGGCCGCGCACATAGATTTTCTGCGCGATGCCCAGCGATCCCCCGACCGTTACGGAAGGCACCTGCCGGAACAGGTCGGACAGCGTGCTGGCTTGACGAAATTCGATCTGCTTCTCGTCAATCTCCACGTCGGTCAGTGCGCCGACGACGGTGATGGCGGCATCGGCATAGCCGTCATCCAGCGGCGCCGGAGCCGGCACCGCCGCATGGCTGGCGGAGGCCGGCTGATAGGCGGCGCGGGTGGCGACAGGCGTCGCCGGGGCGCCCAGGACGCGATAGCCGCCGCGACCATCCGCCTGCGCGCGCAGGCCCGCCGGCGCGAGCAGCCGCCCCAGCGCCTGCTCCGCCGCATAGGCGCCGCGCAGCCCCTTCGACTGCTTGCCACGCACGAGAGCCGGATCGACCGCAACCACGATGCCCGCCTGCCGGCCAAGCCGGGCGATGGCGGCCCCCAGCGGGCCGGCGGCGATGTCAAATTGCTGCGTGGTGGCGGCCTGCGCCTGTGCTGCGACCGGCAGCGCCTGCCCGGCCGCCAGGCACAGCGCCAGCACGCGCAGCGATGAAGCCTGAATGATGGTCATAAATCCCCCGTTTGATGCGATGGTCGCAACGGGGACGGACGCCGGACGGGAAAAGGGACAGGGCTCCGGCAAAAAATCACGGATCGCGCGAAATCATGCGATCCTCGCCCGACTGGCTGATCCACAGGCCACTGGTCGCGGCGATGGCGGCCAGCGCCCGGTCGCTCTCGCGCAGGGGATAGCTGCCGGTGATGTGGATGCCGGCCAGAGCGGCGGGATCGAAACGGATCGGGCGCGCACGATAGCGATTGAGTTCCGCCAATACCGCGACCAGCGGCATATCGTCGGCCTCCAGCCAGCCCTTGCTCCAGGCGGAGGCGTGCTCGCCATCGACAGCGGGCAGCCGCTCTACCACGCCATCCGACAGCCGCGCCCGGTCGCCGGCGCCCAGGTCGATGCAGGCCTGCCGCGTCCATGCCGTCGCGCAGGCCCGCACGCGCGATTCGATCACGGTGACGATCGTGCCGCTGGCATCGCGCGCGACGCTGAAGCGCGTGCCCAGCGCCGTGGCCGTCCCATCGGTCGTTTCCACGACGAACGGCCGGGCCGGATCGCGGGCAACCTGTGCCATCAAACGCCCGCGGAACAGGCTGACCCGCCTTTCGTCCCCCGTCAGCGCACGCGACAGCGCCGTGTCGGTATCGACATGCAAGCGCGACCCGTCCTCCAGCGCGAGTTCGCGCAAATCGCCGGGCGCGGTGCGCAGGTCGGGAAAATATTGCCGCCCCAACAGGCTGTGGCCAGCCAGCCAGACCGCCCCGATCAGCAACAACAGCGTCGCAAGGCCGGCCGCCATGGTCCGGGGCTTCGCACGACGCCGGGCGGCTCTGGACAGGGCCGTCCGCTCGACCGGCCCCATGTCGGCGAACCGCTGGTCCAGCGCGCGCATCCGCTCGAACGCCAGCCGGTGCCGTGCATCCTGCGCGCACCAGGATTCGCAGGCCGCGCGCCGGGCGGCGGTTACATCGTCCCCGTCCAGTTCGGCCGCCCATTGCGCGGCCCGGCCAATCATGGCGGGGGTCGGGGCTGTCCCGGCGGCCATGGTCAATCCTCGCCGAAAGCGAGGACGTAGCAGAGCGTATAGGCGCGGGCGACATGACGCTTGACGGTACGGTCGCTGATGCCAAGACGCGCGGCGATCTCGGCATGGCCAAGACGATCCACCCGGCGCAGCAGAAAGGCTTCGCGCACATCCGCAGGCAGTCCCGCCAGAAGCGCCATCAGCCCTTCGAGCATCTGCACCGCCTCGACGATCCGGTCCGGCGTCAGTTCCTCCACATGCCCGCCCAGCAGAGCCGCCGCATCCGCCAGCGCCTGCTCCAGATCCCGCCGCCGGATATCATCGACCAGCAACCGCCGTGCGACCACGGCCAGATAGGATCGTGCGTCACGCAGAGGGGACGGCAATCCCTTCTCGATCAGCCGGCAGAATGTCTCCTGCGATACGTCCAGCGCCCAATGCGGGCATCGCGTCCGCGCCTGTAGCCAGCGCACCAACCAATGATGATGGTCGGCATATAGTTGGCCGATCGCAGATGGTGCGACTGCGCTGCTCACGATCGTCTCCGGATGACCTCTGCGGATCAGCTACAGGAAATGATAATGATTATCAATTGTGATATGAGGAGTATCGAACGACGAAGTGTCAAACACCGACAATCCTGCCTAAGCGCCACTTTGTCGCGACGGCGGCACAGCAGCAGCCGATCATATTATCAGCATGATCCGTCTATCGCCAGAAAGCCAAAGGAAAAGATCAGCAGGCCGCCTGTCCGGTCAAGCAATCACAAAAAAGGCGACGCCGGAGCGTCGCCCTTATCTGGTGCGTACTGACACTTGTTAACTGCCAGACCGGTCCAGGGGCAACCGTAGATCGCTGCAATAATGTCAGGTTTAGATCATAACCGCTCAGAGATCGCGGTCCAGCGGCAACTTCTATGGCCGGTGGGTGAAGGAAGACTATATTCACGCAAATTGATGCCCCAGATCGTTCGATCTTTCACAAGGAAGAGAGAACGAGAATGAAGGCGCGCAAGAAATAACGCATTTCTGCGCTTTTCGAGGCGATATGACATCTATTGAGAAAAGTAAGTGGCGGAGAGGGTGGGATTCGAACCCACGGTACCCGCTAGGGCACGCCGCATTTCGAGTGCGGTACATTCGACCACTCTGCCACCTCTCCGCAGAAGGTCCGGCAGGCTGTTGAAAGCGCTGCGTTCCCGGTCGAGGGGCGGCCATTAGCGAATGATTTCGCACTTGCCAAGCGGTCTTTCCGGTATTTTTCTTGTGTCCGCCGGGCAGGCTCCTAAATTGGTCACATGAGAGACACGATTCAGATTTCCGGCACCGGCATCACCGCCCCGCCGATCGTCCATGCCCGCTTCAGCATCGGCGATGTGGTCAAGCACCGCATGTTCGGCTTCCGTGGCGTCGTGTTCGATATCGATCCGGTCTTCGCCAACAGCGAGCAATGGTATGAAGCGATCCCCGAACATGCCCGGCCCGACAAGCAGCAGCCTTTCTATCACCTGCTCGCCGAAAATGGCGAATCCAGCTATGTCGCCTATGTCAGCCAACAGAATCTGGCGGCCGATGACAGCGACGAGCCGGTCGATCACCCCGCCATCACCGGCATGTTCGGCAGCTATGCGGACGGCAAATATAATCTGCGCCCGCTCCACCGCCATTAAGGCGATGGCCGCCGGTTGGTGGAAGGCGCCGGCCGCGCTGCTGTGCGCTTACGCAGCGCCGGCGGTCGCGGTGGCCGCCCCTGCGCCTGCACCCGTCGCTGCTGCCCCGAATGCCGATCCGACTTTCCCCTTCTCGCGGGAAATAGAGGCCTTCGCCAAGGCGAATAGCGCCGGATTGCCGGTGCGCGACGCGACCCTGTTTCTGGGCAGTTCCAGCATACGTCTCTGGGACATAGCGGGCAGCTTCCATGATATCGGTACGGTCAATCGCGGCTTTGGCGGCGCCACCACGGCCCATGTGCTACATTATTACAAGCGACTGCTGCCGCCCGTTCCGCCCCGGTCGGTGGTCGTCTATGTCGGCGAGAATGATCTGGCCGCCGGCACGTCGCCCGAGGCCGTGTCGCGCGATATATTGACGCTGCTCAGGAAATTGCGGGCCGACTATCCGCGCGCTTCGATCGCCTGGCTGTCGCTGAAACCCAGCCCGATCCGCTGGACATTGCGGCCCAGGATGGCGCAGGTCAACGTCGCCATCGCCGCACGGTCGAAGGCGGACGGGTTCGACTATCTGGATGTCGGCACGGTGCTGCTGGCCAGCGACGGCCTGCCCGATGCCTCGCTCTTCAGACCTGACGGATTACATATGAATGCGCGCGGCTATCAGCGCTGGACGAGCCTGGTCGACAACTGGCTGGACCATCTGCCTCCGGCCACGACGGCGCGAAACGCCTCCTGATTCCACTTTCCGATTGATCCAAGCCCAAGCAAGATTATTACCAGCCGTTTGATAGAAGCTGCCAAGCCAAGGATTGAGAGAGATGACGGACGCAAAAGGCCAGGGTGCGCAAACCCACGCCATGGCCGAACTGACGCTGCGCGGGGTCATACTCGGCGCGCTCATCACCCTCGTCTTCACGGCGGCGAACGTCTATCTGGGACTGAAGATCGGCCTGACCTTCGCGACCTCGATCCCCGCCGCCGTCATCTCCATGGCGGTGCTGCGCCTGTTCGCGACCGGTACGATCCTGGAAAACAACATCGTCCAGACCATCGCGTCGGCTGCTGGCACGCTCTCGGCGATCATCTTCGTGCTGCCGGGGCTCGTCATCATCGGCTGGTGGCAGGGTTTCCCTTATTGGCTTTCCGCCTGCACCATCGCGCTGGGCGGCATATTGGGCGTGATGTATTCGGTGCCGCTGCGCCGTGCGCTCGTCACCGGATCGGATCTGCCCTATCCCGAAGGCGTCGCCGCCGCCGAAGTGCTGAAGGTCGGTGCCGGTTCGCGCGAGGGCCTCGAAGAAAATAAGCGCGGCCTCGCTGCCATCGTCGCCAGCGCGGTCGCCGCCGCCAGCTTCTCCATCATTGCCAAGACCCGCATCCTGGCCGAGGAAGCCGCCACTTTCTTCAAGTTCGGCGCGGGTGCGACATCCGTCTCCACCAGCTTCTCCATGGCGCTGATCGGCGTCGGCCATCTGGTCGGCCTGTCGGTGGGCGTCGCCATGTTCATCGGCCTGCTGATCAGCTGGGTCGGCCTCGTCCCTTATCTCACCTCGCCGCTGCCGACCGGCGCTGAACTGTCCGACATCGTCGGCACCGCTTTCCGTATGAAGGCGCGCTTCATCGGTGCCGGCACGATCGGCATCGCGGCGATCTGGACCCTGCTCAAGATCCTTGGCCCCATCGTCAGCGGCATCCGGTCCGCGCTGGTTGCCAATGCCGCGCGCAAGTCCGGCAATGCCGCCAGCCTCGACATTACCGAGCGCGACCTGCCGATCGGCATCGTCGGCGGCACCATCCTTGCCGCGCTGCTGCCCATCGGCATCCTGCTCTGGGTCTTTGCACAGGGTGGCCCGATCGCCGCCAATCCGGTACCGGTGATCGGCCTGACACTGGCCTATGTGCTGGTCGCCGGCATCGTCATCGCGTCGGTCTGCGGCTATATGGCAGGTCTGATCGGCGCGTCGAACAGCCCGATTTCGGGCGTCGGTATCCTCGCTGTGCTGGGCGCGTCGCTGCTGCTGGCGGCGATCTACGGGTCGGGCCATGGCGATCCTTCGCAGACGCAGGCGCTGATCGCCTATGCGCTGTTCACCACCGCCATCATCTTCGGCATCGCGACCATCTCGAACGACAATTTGCAGGATCTCAAGACCGGCCAGCTGGTCGGCGCGACGCCCTGGAAGCAGCAGATCGCCCTGATCCTGGGCGTGTTGTTCGGCGCGCTGGTGATCCCGCCCGTACTCGACCTGCTGAACAGCGCCTTCGGTTTCGCCGGCGCACCGGGTGCCGGCCCCAACGCCCTGCCCGCGCCGCAGGCCGCGCTGATCTCCGCACTGGCCAAGGGTGTGCTGGGCGGCGACCTCGACTGGAAGCTGATCGGCATCGGCGCCGGCATCGGCGTGGTGGTGATCGCGATCGACGAATTGCTGGGCAAGTCCGGCAAGCTGCGCCTGCCCCCGCTCGCGGTCGGCATGGGCATCTATCTGCCGATGGCGCTGACGCTGCTGATCCCGGTCGGCGCGCTGGTCGGCCATCTCTACAATCGCTGGGCGCTGCGTCAGGCGAACCCGGAATTTGCCGAGCGCATGGGCGTATTGATGGCGACCGGCTTCATCGTTGGCGAAAGCCTGTTCGGCGTTGCCTTCGCCGGCATCGTCGCCAGCACCGACAGCGACGCACCGCTGGCGCTGGTGGCCGAAAATCACTGGTCCGTGCCGCTCGCCATCCTGGTGTTCGCCGGCGTGATCGCAGGGCTCTATGCGCGCCTCAAGCGCTGGGCCTCCGACCCTTTGTAATATTTTGTAACAAGCGCCATTTCACGAATATGTAACGAAAACGGCATGAAGCTGTAAGGAAAGACCCGCAGTGGCGCCCCGAAGCGATGGGGGCGTCGCAGCTTATGCGGATGGACCCCCTCGCCAACAGGGAGTCCATCATGAGTCGCATCCTCCGTGGCGTCAGCCGCGCCGCCATCGTCATCGCGCTTGCCACGCCGGCCGCCGCCCTTGCCGGCACCATCACCGGCACCGTCTCCGACGGCACCGGCACCCGCGCGCTCCAGTCCACCCAGCTGCGCATCGTCGAAAATGGCCGCGTCGCCGAAGCCGGCCGTGACGGCTCCTACCGCTTCCCCGACGTCGCCCCCGGCACCTACACGATCGAAGCCCGCTATGTCGGCGCCGATCCGGTTCGCACCACCGTGGTCGTTCCGGCCAGCGGCGACATCGATGCCGACATCCGCATCGGTTCCGACATCGACAGCTCGATCATCGTCGTCGGTCAGGTCGCTAATCAGGCTTCGGCCCTGTCTCGCCAGCGCGCGGCGGACGGCGTCGAAAGTGTCCTGACCCGCGACGCCATCGGCCAGTTCCCCGACCAGAACGTTGCTGAATCGCTGCGTCGCCTGCCCGGCGTCAACATTCTGAACGATCAGGGCGAAGGCCGCTTCGTGTCGGTCCGTGGCCTTGACCCCTCGCTCAACGCCGCGTCGATCAACGGCACCCGCCTGCCGGCGCCGGAAAGCGACACGCGCCAGGTCGCGCTGGACGTCATCCCGTCCGAACTGATCGAATCGATCGAAATCAAGAAGTCGCTGACGCCCGACATGGACGGCGACACGATCGGCGCCTCGATCGAAATCAACACGACCAGCGCCTTCGACCGCAAGAAGGATCTTTATTCGGTCAAGCTGGAGGGCAGCTATAACGAGTTCGCCGACGCGCTGACGCCCAAGGGCAGCTTCGACTTTTCGACCCGCCTGACCGATCGGCTGGGCATCGCGGGCGGCGCCAGCTATTACAAGCGCAAGTTCGAAAGCGACAATATCGAAGCGACCGACTGGGCCACGGACGACAATGGCAACGCCTATGCCGCCGAAGTCCAGTATCGCGACTATGATGTAGAACGGAAGCGGATCGGCGGGACGCTCAGCCTCGACTGGCTGGCGACCGACACGACCAAGCTCTATGCGCGCGGCATCTACAGCCAGTTCGAGGACCAGGAATATCGCGGCGACGTGATCCTGATCATGGACGAAGCGCCCAACGCCTCGACCGCGACCAGTGCGGAATTCTCATCGGAAGACGGCGAGATTCAAGTGCGCCGCCGCATGAAGGACCGGTTCGAAAAGCAGAAGATCAAGTCGCTGACGCTGGGTGGCGAAACCAACACCGGCCCGTGGAAAATGACCTATTCGGGCAGCTGGTCGGAAGCCAGCGAGCGTGAGAACGGCTCGGTCGACCCGACCCGCTTCCGCGCCCGGTTCCGCGAAGGCGACGACCTGACCGTAGGCTTCAACTATGCCAATCCGCGCAAGCCGACCTTCACCGTCAGCGGCAGCGGCGCGGACGCCTTCTACGATCCTACCAGCTATGCCTTCAACGAGCTGGAACAGACCGTCCTGTCGGACTCGCGCGACCGCGAATATGCGATCAAGGGCGACATTTCCCGCGCCTTCGCATCGGACGCCGGCACCTTCACCGTGCAGGCCGGCATGAAGGCGCGCTGGCGCAAGAAGAGCTACAATCTCGATGCAGTCACCTATGACGGCTACGACGGCGACTATACGCTGGCGGACGTTCTGGGCGGCCAGACCTACCGCATCCAGGATATCCTGCCGCTGCCCAGCCACACCGGCCCGACCGATTTCTTCAACGATAATCGCGACAATTTCGAGCTGAACCCGATCGATACGGCGATCAATTCCAACTCGTCCGACTATTCGGTGAAGGAAGATATCCTCGCCACCTACCTGATGGGCCGTTGGGACAGCGACAAGCTGCGCATCATCGGCGGCGTCCGCATGGAGCAGACGCGCAACGACATCCGCGCCAAGCTGACCCAGTTCCTGGAAGAAGGCGCAGAATATCAGGGCACGGAACTGACCGAGGACACCGTCTTCGTCACGCCCAACCGCTTCGTGCGCAACTATACCGACTGGCTGCCCAGCTTGACCGTGCGCTATGAACCGGTCCGCAACGTCGTGCTGCGTGCCGGCGTCTATAAGAGCCTGGTCCGTCCGAACCTGTCGAGCCTGACGCCGCGCTTCACCATCAATGAGGATCTGGAAGCCGAAACCGGCAACCCGGCGCTCAACCCCTATCGTGCCTGGAACGCCGACCTGTCGGCCGAATGGTATTTCGGCACCAATGCCGCGCTGACCGGCGGCTTCTTCTGGAAGTCGATCAAGGACTTCGTCGTCGAACAGCGCACCCGGACCAGCGGCACGCTCTATGGCGTCGAATATTCGGAACTGACCAGCTTCATCAACGGCGACAAGGCCAAGGTGAAGGGCTTCGAAGTCTCCTACAGCCAGGTGATGAGCTTCCTGCCCGCACCGTTCGACGGCCTGCTGGTCAACGCCAACTACACCTATACCGATGCCAAGGGCACGGTGCTGACCGACGGCGACATCGCCGATCCGCGCATCATTCCGCTGATGTCCTCGTCCAAGAATACGTTCAACCTCGTCCTGGGCTATGAAAAGGGTCCGATCTCGCTGCGCGCGGCGGGCACCTATCGCGACAAATATCTGGACGAAGTCGGCGGCAAGCCGGAAGAAGACCGCTATGTCGACAATCATTTCCAGATCGACCTGAGCGCCAAATATCGCCTCGCACCGGGCGTGCGGGTGTTCGCGGAATGGATCAACGTCGGCAACGAACCCTATTTCGCCTATCAGAACTATGCCGGCGGCAAGCGCCTGTTGCAGTTCGAGGAATATAACTGGACCGCGAAGTTCGGCGTCACCGCCAGCTTCTGATCCCTGTCCATTTCCCTGCTTGCCGGTCGCGCCCTTGCGCGGCCGGCAAGTCCCGTTTTACGGAGGCCATGATGCTTCGACTGTCCATCGCCACACTTCTGATGGCGAGCGCCGCCCCGCTGGCAGCACAACCCGCCACGCCGCCCATCCCACGCTCGACCGGCACGCCCTATGCGGCGCGCAATCTGCCCGACCGCATCATGCTGACCCCCGCCGCCGATCCGTCGCGCGGCATGGCGGTCGCCTACCGTACCGACGCGGCCCAGACCGCCAGCGAGGCGCAGATCGCCATCTCCGTCGATGGTCCCACGCTGGAGGAAAAGGCGACGACCATCAGCGGTCCCGCTGGCACCGCAAAGGACAGCGCCAATGGCCCGGCCCTCTATCACCAGATCCGCTTCGACAATCTCACGCCCGACACCGTTTATGCCTATCGGCTGAAGGGCAGCGCGGGCTGGAGCGAATGGCTGCAATTCCGCACGGCGGCGGCTGAGGCGAAGCCCTTCCGCTTCCTCTATCTGGGCGATATCCAGAACGGCATATTGACCTATGCCAGCCGCGTCATCCGTCAGGCATTCCACGCCAATGGCGGGATCGAACTGGTCGCCCATGCCGGCGACCTCGCCGCGCAACGCGACGATCTCGACCATGACGACGAATGGGGCGAATTCAATCAGGCAGCCGGCTATAACTGGTCGATCGTCCCGCAACTGCCCGCGACCGGCAATCATGAATATGTCGACGTGACGCTGCCCGATGGCAAGGAAAGCCGCCAGCTTGGTCCCTATTTCCCGCTGCAATTCGCGTTGCCGGACAATGGCGTGCCGGGCCTGAAGACCACCTATTACGTCGATTATCAGGGCGTGCGCTTCATCATCCTCGATGGCACCTCGGCCATCGATCTGGGCACCATGACGCAACAGACGAAATGGCTGGACGCCACGCTCGCCTCCAGCAAGGCGAAATGGAATGTCGTGCTGTTCCACCAGCCCGTCTTCACCTGCGCCCGCCCGCAGGACACGGCGGAAGTCAAAGCCGCGTGGAAGCCTGTCTTCGACAAGCGCAAGGTCGATCTGGTGCTGCAAGGCCATGATCATTGCTACAGCCGCCTGACCTCCGAAGCAGGCCGTGAAGCCTCCGCACAGGCACGCAAGGACGGCGCGATCCAAGGGCCTGTCTATCTCGTCTCCGTCACCGGCTCGAAAATGTACGGCCTCAACGATCGCGCCCGTACCCAGCCGGACAAGACAGCCGAAGCGACCGAACTCTATCAGGTCGTGGATGTGGATGGCGATCGCCTGAAATTCCGCACATTCACCGCATCGGGCAAGCTGTATGACGGCTTCGATCTGGAAAAGCGCGCCGATGGCAATCACCTGACCGATACGAGCGAACCCACCATCGCGGTACGCACCTGTACCGGCAATATCGGCCCGGACGGCGGCAAATGCGTCGCGCGCGGCAAGTGAGGATCAGCATGATGACGCGTTTCGCCCTTTCCATGACCAGCCTGCTTGCACTTGCTGCCTGCGCCACCGCAGAACAGGAAGTCCCGGTCGCCGTCCGCATCGCCAACGCGACCCCGGCGGTCAACGTTACCGCGCGCGGCGAAACCGCGCCGGTCGGCACGCCCAATGCCGATGCGGCGGATGATCCGGCGATCTGGCGCAACGCCGCCAATCCTGCGCAAAGCCTGATCGTCGGCACCGACAAGAAGGCCGGCCTCTATGTCTATGGCCTGGACGGCAAGACCCGCGACTTTCTCGACGCGGGCCGGGTCAATAATGTCGATCTGCGCGACGGCGTGGTAATCAATGGCAACAACGGCATCCTCGTCGTCGCCAGCGACCGCAACGACGTGCTGAACGCCAAACTCGCCCTGTTCCGCCTCGACCCCGCCACCGCCAGGATCAGCGCTCTGGGCAAGGTCGATGCCGGCAAGGGTGAAGCCTATGGCATCTGCCTGTATCAGGCGCCGGAGGCCACCTATGCCTTCATCGTGCTCAAGGACGGCACGATCCATCAGGTCGCGCTCGATGCATCGGACGCAGCGCCCACGGGCAAGATCGTGCGCACCATGAAACTCGGCACCCAGTCGGAAGGCTGCGCCGTGGATGATCGCACCGGCATCCTCTATGTGGCGGAGGAAGATGTCGGCCTGTGGCGGTTCGATGCGCGCGCGACCGGTGCCACCACGCCGACGAAGATCGCGGCGGCGGATGGCAAGAATCTCGTCATGGATGCCGAAGGCGTCGCCATCGCGCCGATCGGTGAAAAGGACGGCTATGTCCTCGTGTCCAGCCAGGGCGACAATGCCTATGTCGCCTACCGGATCAGCGACGATAGCTATGTCGGCCGCTTCCGCGTGGTCGATGGGGCCATCGGCGGATCGGAAGAAACTGACGGTATCGAATTGATGCTCGGCGATTTCGGCCCGGCCTATCCCGGCGGGCTGTTCATCGCGCAGGACGGCCATAACGCCGCGGCCGCCCAGAATTTCAAGCTGGTCGCCTGGGACGATATCGTCAAGGCGCTGGGCCTGCCGCGCTGACGTCCCACTAATGGTGGATTGCCCTCTCCGCGTCGCCGCGCGACAAGGCTGGAAAGAGCCATGGAGAGGGCATGACCATCAAGGCGACCTATAACGCAAAACGGATGACGGCGGAGCAGGCCGTCGCGCTGATATCGAACGGCGCAAAGATCGCCACCGGCCTCGCCGTCAGTTTCCCGCCTGCGCTGGCTACCGCGCTCGCCGACCGGGTCAGCGCCGGCGACCTGCGCGACGCCAGCATTTACACCATGCTACCGCCCGCCACGTCGGCTGCGCCGATCCTGTCCCCCGACCTTGCCGACCACATCCGCCATGTCAGCCTGTTTCATGGCGGCATAGAGCGCGCCGCCGACGCCGCGCGCCTCGACGCAGAGGGACCGCTTCTGGACGTGCTGCCGGTCCAGTTCCACCAGATCCCCCGCATGCTGACCGATCATGTCGGCGCCGATACCTTCATCACCACCGTGTCCAATATGGACGCCAATGGCTGTTTCAGTCTGGGAACGGACGCCGACTATGCGCTGGCGCTCGCGCGCAGCGGCGCGCGGCTGATCATGGAGGTGAACCCGGCCATGCCCTATGTCCATGGCGACTGCATGATCCATGTGTCGGACGTCACGGCGCTGGTCGAAAACCATGTCCCGCTCTGTCAGGTGCCCGCCCTGCCCCGCAACGCCACCGACGATGCCATCGGCGCCATCATCGCGGCCATGGTGGAGGATGGCGCCTGCCTGCAAATGGGGATCGGCGCAGTGCCCGATGCGGTCTGCGCCGCGCTGATGGGACACAAGCATCTGGGCATCCACACCGAATTGCTGACCCCCGGCCTCGTCAGCCTGATCCGCGCGGGCGTGGTCGACAATAGTGCCAAGGCGCTGCATCCGGGGAAATCGGTGTTCACCTTCGCCATGGGCGACCAGTCGCTCTACGACTTCATCCATGACAATGGGGCCGTCGCCGCCCATCCGGTCGAGCATGTAAACGCCCCCCATATCATCGCGCAGAACGACCGGGTGCTGTCGGTCAATGCGACGATCCAGATGGACCTGAGCGGCGCGTGCAATTCGGAATATATGAACGGGCGCCAATATAGCGGCACCGGTGGCCAGCTCGATTTCGTGCGCGGCGCCTATGCGTCGAAGGGCGGCCGGTCGATCATCGCCTGCCATTCCACAGCGGCGAAGGGCAGGATTTCGCGCATCGTCCCCTGGCTCGACGGGCCGGTGACGACGCCGCGCACCGACACGCATATCGTCGTCACGGAATATGGCTGGGCCGACATGAAGGGCAAGTCGCTGGCCGAGCGTGCCCGCGCCCTCATCGCCATCGCCCACCCCGATTTCCGCGAGAATCTGGAACGCGCCGCCCGCGAACGGCGCATCCTGGCCTGAATCAAGAAGGGCGGCCTTTCCAGCCGCCCATCCCGTTGCTTATTTCTTTGCGAACCACGCCGCCGTCGGCGCCTTCAGCCGGCCACGCGTCTCAATCCGCGTCTGGATCGCGGCGATGGAGCGATCCACCACCTTGCGCGAGTCCGGCGTCAGATATTGGGTCGCATAGGCGTCCAGCTTGGTCACCATCACCGGATCGGCCGATCCGCCGCCCAGACGGGCCAGCGCTTGGCTGCGCGCCGATACGTCGATCAGCGCCTCATATTGCGCCTTGTGCGCCAGCACATAATCGACCGCCTGCATCGGGTGCGCTGCGCCCACCTGACTGATGATCGCCGCGCTGGTCGTCTTGCCCGGCTCGTCGGTCAAAGCGAGGTCGAGCGCCTGCGCGCTCAATTTCTCGTCCTTCGCCTTGCCCAACAGCGCATAGACGGTGCTCTTCTCCAGGTCGCTCTGCGCGCCCTTCGCCATCGCTCGCAGCTTGTCCCACGTCGCCTGATCGGCATTTTCCGCGATGATGCCCAGCCACACATTGCGCAGCGGCCCGTCGAGCGCCGTCGGATTGCTCGCCAACGCAGCGAAGCGCTTATTGGCTTCCGCCACCACCGCCTTGTCGCCCATGCTGCCCAGCGTGGACACAAGGCTGGTGCGCAGCACCGGTACCTGCGGCCCTTCGCCTGCCTTGGCATCATAGCCGATGGCGGCCAGCGCCGGGTTCAGCTTCTTGGCCGTATAGGCCGCAACCTTCGACCGCCCGGCGGCATCGCCCTCCAGCATGTCATAGCTGCTCTTGAGATAGGACGGCACCTCGGCCAGCACGGCGGGGCTACCATTGGCCGGCACCGCGTCCACAAGATCGAGCGCGAGGCCGATCGGCTGATAGCCACCCAGCGCCAGCTGGAAATTATCCGCCAGCAGGCCGGTCTGGTCGATGCTCGCAAGATTGCCAAAGCCCTTGGCCAGAGCCTTCACATTGGCCGCCGGATAGAGCGAGCGATAATAGCCCGTCTGTCCCGCATTGATGACATAGGCGCCGCAGCCCGGCAGCGTGATCTGCCCCTTGCCACCGGTCAGGATCAGGCGCTGCGCTTCACCGCCCATCGTCTGCGCCTTCACCGGCACGTTCCAGCTTTGCGGCGCCTTGTCTCTGGCGTCGCGGCTATATTCGCTCTGGCTCAGCGTCAGCACGGTGCTGCCGCCCTGACAGACGGCGCTTTCGACCTTGACCAACGGAATGCCGGGCTTGCTGGTAAAATCATGCGCGATGCTGACCAGCCCCTTGGCCCCCGCACCCTCGACCGCCTTCCACAGGTCGTCGGTCACGGTGTTCCCATAGGCATGGGCCTTCATATAGGACTGGATGCCCGCCTTCCACACATCCTCGCCGGCATAGCCTTCCAGCATGGTGATGACGGCCTCGCCCTTCTGGTAGGTGATGGCGTCGAACGCCTGATTCACTTCATCGACCGTATGGATTTTCTGCACCACCGGGTGCGTGGTCTTGAGCGCATCGAGACTCATCGCCCGCTCACGCCCGTCGACGCGCGACAGCAAAGTTTCCCATTCGGGGTTGAGCTTGTCGGTGACCTTCGTCGCCATCCAGCTGGCGAAGCCTTCATTCAGCCACAGATCGTCCCACCAGGCCATGGTGACGAGATCGCCGAACCACTGGTGCGCCATTTCATGGGCCGCGACTTCGTAGATGGTCCGCTTGGTTTCTTCCGAGGTGAAGCGCGGATCGACCAGCAAAGTGCGTTCGAAGGTGAAGATCGCGCCCCAATTTTCCATCGCACTGAAAAACTGGCTCTGGCCCGGCCCGGCGACATTGTCGAGCTTGGGCAGCGGGAAGGGCACGCCGAAATAATCGTTATAATAGGGCAGGATCGCCGCCGACGCATCGAGCGCCAGTTGCGCCTTCCCCGTATTACCCTTGCCGGTAATGACCCCGACTTCGGTGTTGCCCGCCATCTTGGTCGCGCGGTCCAGCTCGCCAAGGCCGAAGAAGAGCAGGTAGGACGACATTTTGGGGCTGGTGCCAAACGTCACCAGCTTCTTGCCGCCGCCCAGATCCTTGCTTGCCTTGACCGGCATGTTGCCGACCGCCAGTTGATCCGCCGGGACGATTGCCGACAGGTCGAAGGTTGCCTTGTAGCTTGGTTCGTCGAAGCTCGGCACGAAGCGGCGGGCATCGGGCGCTTCGAACTGGGTGAAGAGCGCGCGCTTCGCCGCCCCCGCATTGTCGGTATAGTCAAGCGCGAACAGGCCATTGGCCTGCTGGTTGATGATGCCCGTGTAGACGACGTCCAGCTTGTACGTCCCCGGCGCGACCGGCTTGCCGAAATCGAAGCTGACCGTCTGCGCATCGGCATCGACCTTCGCCGTGCCGGTGATGGCTTTGCCGTTCGCGGGCGTCAGCGTGACTGTGGAGACGGTCAGGTCCGCCGCGTTCAGCACCAGCGCCGGCAGCGCCGTCGCGACGGTGACATCGATCGTCACCTTGCCGCTAAACTTCAGGTTCGCGGCGTCAGGCGTCACCTCGATCGCATAATGGCTGGGCGCCGCGCCGCGCGGAAGCTGCGTCGTGATCCCGGCGGCGGGGCCGGCGGGCGCGGCCGGCTGGGCCAATGCGGGCGTCGCCAGTGCGACCGGGGCAGCCGCGATCAGCAGCGGCAGGATTTTCTTGAAGGACATAGGGTTTCAGACTCCGACACGTCTTGAAAGCGACATGAGATAGTATCACGCGCCACATGAACGTCGGATCGGCCGTTTGGCTGCACGGGTCAAGTGAACTCTCCGATAGCCTATGTCGTTGGTCGAACCCTGTCGGCCGTTCGTCAGACAGGATACTTCCACGCGAATGTCGGAATCGTCAGCCGTGATCAAATGCGCCATTCGACCCATTATCGAATGGGACGATATGTAAACGGGCAGGGAACAGTACGCCACCGCATACATATCCTTGGCGTTCACCTTGATTGACCCAATTCGCCCAGAACTCCACCGTCACCGGGTCGAATGGGCAGGCTGACAGAAAATGGCCGAACGCAATTCTGGTCTGATATTCACCGCGACCGACAGCTTCGATAGCATCCTGAGCGGCGCCCAAGCGAAGAGAATTAGTCACGATCCACATTCCCAGAAGTGCGAGCACTACGACAGGAATGCCGCCAAACCAATATCGTGAACGAGAGCGCAAATTTATCCCCGCCCTCTGTACCCCGGCACATCCTGCGCCGGCAGCCACAAGCCTGACGGCGGCACATCGGATTGCCAGAAGACGTCGATCGGGATGCCGCCGCGCGGATACCAATAGCCGCCGATACGCAGCCACACCGGCTTCATCTCGTCGAACAGGCGCTGGCCGATGCCCACGGTGCAATCCTCATGAAAGGCGGCATGGTTGCGGAAAGCCCCCAGGAACAGCTTCAGCGACTTCGACTCCACGATCGTCTCGGCCGGAGCATAGTCGATCACCAGATGGGCGAAGTCGGGCTGGCCGGTCACCGGACAGAGCGAGGTGAATTCCGGCGCGGTAAAGCGCACCAGATAGGGCTTACCGGGGCGCGGATTGGGCACATAGTCCAGCACGGCCTGTTCGGGGCTGGCGGGCAGCGCACTGGTCTGGCCCAGATGCAGCGGAGTCGTAGGAAGGTCGGTCATGACCGGCCATCTACGCGATCGCACGGCTGATGTCAGCCTTTCGCATTGTTCACTTGCGGTTCAGCCATTCTTGTGCCTTGGCTGGGCCATGGGGTCTCATATTCGTCCGTTGCTCTTCGCCGCGCCGCTGATGCTGGCTGCGCCTGTCCATGCCCAGCAGGCCGATACCCCGGCCGGCGGTTTCCAGTTGCCGCCGACGGGTAGTGCGCCGGCGCCCGATCCCAATCGGCAGGGACCGGAACTCAACGTCTATCGCGATCCGGTGATACCCCGCGCGACGCCACCTGTCGTCGCGCCCACGGTCACGCCGCCGCCTGCCACGGTGCAGCCAACGCCCGTGCCGCAGACCAGCCGCCCGCGCCCGACACAGGCAACACCGCCAGCCGAACCCCGCCCGACTCGCCCTGCCGAGCGCTCGACCCCGACGCCGCCCGCCCAGACGCGCCCCGCGCCCGTGACGCCAGCGCCGGCCGAGCCGGCCCCGATCGAAGCGGACAATGCCGCCGCCAACAGCAGCACGCCGGTCGCCCCACCCGCGCAGCCACTCCCGGCCCCCGCCGCCAATGCGGTCGACAGCCCGGAACCCGCACCAGCCACCACCAGCGCGCCAGCCGAAGAAGGCATCAGCCTGCCTTGGATCATAGCCGCCATCGTCGCGGCGCTGGTCGTGCTGGCCGGCCTTATCCTGCTGCGCCGACGGCCGCCCGCATTGCGGGACGAAGCACCCACCCCGGCCCGCACGCCCACACCTGTCGCCAAGCCCAAGGCAGCCGTCCCACCGCCGCCCGCACCCGACCCTGCCGAAACCCTGCACGTCCCCGCCGCAGTCCCTGCCGCCGCGACCGACCGCCCGTGGATCGACATGGACATGGCCGTGGGCCAGGCCCGCTATTCGCTGATGGGCGTGACGATCAGCTATGCCTTGATCCTGCACAATCGCGGCGACCGCCCGGCGCAGGATGTGCTGATCCGCGGCATGCTCGGCAATGGCGGTGCACAGCAACAGGCAGTGCTCCAGGGCTTCTTTACCGGACAAGACGGCCTGCCACTGCACAGCGCGGTGGCGATTCAGCCCGGCGAGACGATCCAGCTGAGTGGCGAACTGCGCCTGTCCACTGACGAGATCGTTCCGGTCGAAATGGGCCAGCGTAGCCTGCTCATCCCGCTCGCTGCCTTCGATGCCGCCTATCGCTGGGACGCGGAGGCCGGCCAACCGGTCGGTCAGGGCCGCACCGCCCGCGCCTTCATCGTCGGGCAGGAACAGGAACCGCCAGCTGCCCGGCTCGCACCGTTGCGCCTTGATCAGGGGCCGCGCCAGTATCGCCGCCCCGCCGCCCGCGCCGCCGCCGAACTGACGCCAGCCTGAAGCCCCCTTCCCAGCCCCGGCCCGGCACCCTACTACTAACCCGACAGGCAGTATGAAGGCCGAAGGGAGCCGCATGACCATCTTCGTTTCCACCGACTGGCTGGCCGGCCAACTGGGCGCGCCCGACCTCGTCATCCTTGACGCCAGCCTGTTCCTGCCCGGCACGCAGCGCGATGCCCGCGCCGAATTTGAATCCGCCCATATTCCCGGCGCGGTCTTTCTGGACCTGCCGACGCTCAACGATCCGCAAGACCCGGTGCCGGGCCAGTTGCCACCCGACGATCTGATGACGCAGCGCATGCAGGCGCTGAGCGTGAACGCCGACAGCCGCATCATCGTCTATGACAACAGCCCGACCCACAGCGCCGCGCGCGGCTGGTTCATGATGCGCGTCTATGGCCTCGGCGCTTCTGCCGCGATCCTCGACGGCGGCCTGCCCAAATGGGTCGCGGAGGGGCGCCCGACCGGCAGCGGCGTGCCCGTCATCGCCCCCGGCAACGCCGTCGCCCGGCTCGACCGCACACAGGTGCGTAGCAAGGCCGACATTCTCGCCAATCTCGACAGCGGCGACGCGCAACTGCTCGACGCGCGCGGTGCCGGCCGCTTCACCGGCGCGGAAGCCGAACCGCGCCCCGGCATGGCGTCCGGCCATATTCCCGGCAGCCGCAACATCCCCTCCTCCGCCTTCTTCGCTACCGACAACAGCATGAAGCAAGGTGACGAACTGCGCCGCCTGCTGACGGACGCGGGCACCGATTTCGACCGTCCTATCATCACCACCTGCGGCAGCGGCGTGACCGCCGCGATCATCCTCGCCGGGCTGGAATCGCTGGGGAAGACCGATGTCGCCCTCTATGACGGCAGCTGGTCCGAATGGGGCTTCGATCCTGCTACACCGAAAGCGACAGGCCCCGCCGCATGACCGAAGACACGCGCAAACCTCTCACAAAACTCGCGCAGGCCGGCCGCAAGCCGGAATGGACCGGTATGCCCGGCCAACCCGGCGGCATCGTCAGCCCCCCGGTCTGGCGCGCCTCCACCATCCTCTATGACGATGTCGCCCATCTGCGGAAGGCGGCGGGCAGCAGCACGCATGAACGCCTTTTCTACGGGCGCAAGGGTACGCCGACTGCCTGGTCCCTCGCCGACGCGCTCACCGAAATGGAGCCGGGGGCGGAGGGCACGATGCTCTACCCCTCGGGCGTCGCGGCAATCGCCTGCGCGCTGATGGCGGTGCTGAGGCCCGGCGACCGGCTGCTGATGGTCGACAGCGCCTATGACCCGACCCGCAATTTCTGCGAACAGATGCTAAAAAGTTACGGTGTCGAAACGATTTATTATGACCCGACTGCTGTCCAACTCGATGTCTATCTTGCCGATGGTCCGATCCGTGCGATCTTTCTGGAAAGCCCCGGCAGCCTGACCTTCGAAGTGCAGGATATCCCCGCCATCACCGCCTGGGCAAAGACGAACGATATCGTCACTCTGCTCGACAATACCTGGGCGACCCCGCTCTACTTCCCGGCCATGGCACACGGCGTCGACATCGCCATCCTCGCCTGCACCAAATATATCGTCGGCCATAGCGACGTGATGATGGGCAGCGTCACCGCGACCGCCCACTGGTTCGCTAAGATCCGCCAGACCGCCTATCTCTTCGGCCAGATGACCAGCCCCGACGATGCCTGGCTCGCCTCACGCGGGCTGCGCACACTCGGCGTCCGCCTGAAACAGCATCAGGACAGCGCACTGGCCATCGCCCATTGGCTGAAGGATCAGCCCGACGTCGCCCGCGTCCTCCACCCGGCGCTCCCCGACTGCCCCGGCCATGGCCTGTGGCAGCGTGATTTCAGCGGCTCCACCGGCCTGTTCAGCTTCATCCTGAAGGGCGGCGGCGAAGCCGCCCGCGCCGCACTGATCGACGGCCTCGCCCATTTCGGCATCGGCTATAGTTGGGGCGGCTTCGAAAGCCTGGCCCTCCCCATCGACCCGGCCCGTTACCGCAGCGCCACCCGTTGGGACGCGGAAGGTCCGGCCATCCGCCTGCATATCGGCCTCGAAGACCCGGCCGACCTGATCGCCGATCTCGACGCCGGCCTCGCCCGCTTCCGCGCCGTCCGGGACGGAAGCTAGGGCATGGGGCCGGCATTGTCCGACCTGATCACCCTGCTGCCGGGCGATCCTGATATCGTCCAGCCGCTGATCGCGCTGGCTCTGTCCATCCTTCTCTATGCCGCCGCCTGGGGCTTTGCCCGACTGGCGGCCGTGCGCATCCGTCGCCGCCTGCCACCGCTGGGCGATGCGATGGCCGGCCATGTCCGCGCCATCGTGCGCCATGGCGCCGCCGCGCTGCTCCTGACGCTCGCTCTGCCCTTCTTTCCCAAGGATGCGCTCGGCCATCTCGTCCTCGGCATCACTCTGGGTGGCGCGGTCGCGCTGCTGTCCATCCATATCCTGAAGGGTCTGGCCATGCCGCGCTGGGCGGTGGCGCCGCTCGCCCTCATCCTCTTCATCCTGATCGTCTCCGGCAGCGGCGGGGGCATCGCGCCGGTCAGCGAAATGCTCGACGGCATCGGCATGAACCTCGGCAAGCGCCGCATCACCCTGCTCGGCCTGCTGTCGATCGCCGCTACCTGCGTCGCTTTGTTCGCCGCCGTTCGCCTCGCCAACCGGGTCATCGGCCGCTCGATTCAGCAGGCCGACGGTTTCGACCCGACGCAGAAATTGCTGGCGCAGAAGCTCGCCGCCATCACCGTCATCGTCGCGGCCTTCTTCATCGGCGTCGACCTGCTCTCGATCGACCTCACTGCCTTCGCCGTCTTCTCCGGCGCGCTGGGCCTCGCCATCGGCTTCGGCCTGCAAAAGACCTTCGGCAACCTGATCGCCGGCATCATCCTGCTGATGGACCGCTCGATCAAGCCGGGCGACGTCATCGTCGTGGGCGACAGTTTCGGCTGGGTGAACAAGATCGGCGTGCGCGCCGTGTCCGTCATCACCCGCGACGGCAAGGAACATCTGATTCCCAACGAGAATCTGATGACGCAGGAGGTTGAGAACTGGTCCTATTCCGACCGCAACGTCCGCGTCCGCATCCCGGTCGGCATTGCTTTCGACAGCGACCTGAAACTCGCCCAGCAACTCATGCTTCAGGCGGCGCAGGAAAGCCCGCGCGTGCTGCGCAATCCCAAGCCCAATGTCTGGCTTACCAGCTTCGGGGAAAGCCGCGTCGAACATGATATCCTCGTCTGGATCAGCGATCCCGAAGGCGGCGTCGGCAATGTGAAGTCGGACGTGCTGGGCCGCGTCTGGCAGTTGTTCCGCGACCATGACATCGCCATTCCCTATCCGCAGCGCGTCATCCATCAGGCGCCGGATTACAAGCAGCCTTAACGTCAGAACCCACGCAAATACGCGTTTTCGGTAGCGATGGCGGCCGCACTCATATGTGAGCGCGACTGTATTTTGTTGCAGTCCAGCAACATTACAGAAGCAAAAGACATCTTGAGGCAATAAATTCTTGTGCAGCGCAGCGCGTGAAGGCACATCGAAAGGCGTTGAGGCAGCCGGCCCATCCCGAGCGGGGGAAGCATAGAGGCGGGCGCCTGGACGCAGGCGGGACGATCGCAGACCACCATCAAGGGGAATCCCATGCGTAAGTCCATCATCGGCCTCTCGGCCCCCATTTTTTCGGCCTTCGCTCTCGTCAGCGCGCTCGTCGCCATGCCGGCCATGGCCCAGGAAGAGCCCACGCCCGAGATCACCGTCACCGGCAATGCGGCCGTCGTCACCGACTATCGCTTCCGCGGCATTTCGCAGACCAACAAGAAATTCGCGCTGCAAGGCGGCATCACCGTCAGCCATGCGTCGGGCTTCTATGCTTCCGTCTGGGGCAGTTCGATCGACGAATATGTCGCGGCCGGATCGGATCAGGAACTCGACCTGATCGGCGGCTATTCGACCACCGTCGGCGCCGCCACGATCGACGTCGGCGTCCTCTATTATTACTATCCGGGCAATGCCGGCCAGAACACCGATTTTGTCGAGCCCTATGCCTCGGTCAAGGGCACGTTTGGCCCCGCCACCGCCAAGCTGACCGTCAACTACGCGCCCAAGGCGAAGGCGCTGAGCGTCGGCAATGGCAAGGAAGACAGCCTCTATGTCGCAGGCGACCTGTCCGCCTCCATCCCCAACACCCCGCTGGGCGTGTCGGCGCATCTGGGCCACAGCTTCGGTCCCAGCTACCTGACCATCGGTGACGAATATACCGACTGGAATATCGGCGCGACCTACACCTGGAATCACCTGACCTTCGGCGTGTCCTATGTCGATACCGACAAATCCTCCTACACGGCGGCCGGCCATAATATCAGCAAGGCCGGTGTAGTCGGATCGCTGACCGCGTCCTTCTGATCCCATATCCTTTCGGGGGTGAACCGGGCCGCGACCTCGCATGGGATCGCGGCCCTTTTTGCATCGCACATTCCGGACCTTTACGGGGTCGCCACCCCGCCCCGGCCGCCCTATAGTGGTACGATGTCGCCTATCATCCTCCTGCTGCTCTTCGTCGCCACGGTCGCCGCGATGGAGGGCTTTGCCTATGTCATGCACCGCTGGGTAATGCACGGCCCCGGCTGGTTCCTCCACGCCAGCCACCACCGCCCCCGCATCGGCTTCTTCGAAGCGAACGATCTCTATTTCGTGATCTTCGCCATGCCCTCCATCCTGCTGCTGCTGGGCGGCGTGCAATGGGGCTGGGGCAATTGGGCGACGGCGGTTGGCGCGGGCGTGGCCGCTTATGGCGCCATCTATCTCGGTTTCCACGACATCATCGTGCATCAGCGGGTGCGCCACCGCTATGTCGCCCGCTCCCGTTACATGAAGCGCATCGTTCAGGCCCATCGCCTGCACCACGCGGTCGAAACGAAAGAGGGCACGGTCAGCTTCGGCTTCCTGATCGCCCCCCACCCCGCCGACCTGAAACGCAAACTGGCCGACCGCAACCGCCAAGGCGTGCGCGCCGCCAAAGGGCGACAGGATGCGGGCGCGAAGGTCTGATTTGGGTGGATTGGAGACGGTCTGGTTTGGAGGAAATAATCGACCATAGCTGATGCTGCGCGAAGAAAAATCGTTTGGCAAAATTCGTCCATTTGCAGACATTCGCGCCGACGGTATCACAAGCTATGGAGACCATCGATCAACTAAGGCACTACCTCAAAAATGCCGGCTACTCGCAATTTCTGACCTGTGACGAAGTAACTCGTGTTGCTGTCTATGATTTGCGGTTGGAAAAGTCTGGAAGCGGCTGGCGGGTTTTCGAAGTCGAACGGGGCCAAGAGATCGCGACATATGCCAAGACTTCAGATGAAGGCGAAGCATCGCGAGCCTTCCTTCAGATCGTGTCAATGCGAATCTACCACCTAAAAACGTTTACTGACACCGAGAGCGTCGCAAAATTCGAAGCCATGCTTGAAGCGGCTGATGTTCCATTTCAGCGGAATGATGTGCCCTATGAAGGCAAGCTGCGAGTGTTTATTTCCGGCAGCAACTTGTTAAAGGCTCAACAGGTTGCTGCTCTATCCAGTGGCTAAATGGCAGCTATCCACCAGATTTAGCTATTCGGCGTTCGACCTGCCATTTTGATGAGCGGCGGGTTTCAGGATGTGGACGGCAATGATCGAGTGTCTGCGTTTGGTCGTTATCGGATGTTACCATTCCTCCCCTTTCAGGGAAAATTTCCGTCCGCATCTGGCCGCTTCCGGAACATCCGGATCCCACCACCCGAAAAACTTTCCTAATAGGATTTTCTCTGATCTATCCTGCCGGATGATCCTGCCCATCCCCCTCACACTACCGCGCCCACTCACTCGAAGCGACGCGCCGGTGACGCGCGCGTGTGACTTTGATGGCGCATCCTCATGACCCAGGCGACGCGCACTCCTGACCCAGCCGGCGCATCACAGACGCGTCTCGGGCGCGCGGCAGGCGCATTTCGTCCAGATCCGCCCCGAAACACGCCCCATCAACGGTGTGAACTTCAGCGGCGTGACCCCGGCATGACCCTGTCGTGACCCTGAAGCCCGCTTTCCCCGTCAAATCCGCGCCCCTCCCTCACCTTCCCCTTCATCTTGCCGCGCGCTTGTTCTATGTCCGCAATCCAATTCCCAGAAGGACGCCATTTTGATCCTGGATATCGCCGCCGCCGCTTCGGGCGCCATTCAATTCAAAGATCTCGGGCTGGACCCCGTGGCCCTGAATCTGGGCTTCTTCACGCTGAAATGGTACAGCCTCGCCTATCTGGCCGGCATCCTGATCGGCTACTGGTATCTGCTCAAACTGGTCGATCAGCCCGGATCGCCGATGGCGCGGCGCCATGCCGACGACATGATCTTCTATGCGACGCTGGGTATCATCATCGGCGGACGGCTGGCCTATGTGATCTTCTACCAGCCCGAAATTCTCCAGCATCCGCTGGACATCTTCAAACTGTGGAATGGCGGCATGTCCTTCCATGGCGGCGCGGCGGGCGTGTCGCTCGGCATCCTCTACATGGCGCGCAAGGAAAAGCTCAGCTGGCTGCGCATCCATGACTATGTCGCCTGCGTCGTGCCCTTCGGCCTGTTCTTCGGCCGGCTCGCCAATTTCGTGAATGGCGAACTTTGGGGCAAGGAAACCGACGTCCCCTGGGCGATGGTCTTCCCGACCGGCGGCCCCTTCGCCCGCCACCCCAGCCAGCTGTATGAAGCCGCGCTGGAGGGCATTGTCCTCTTCCTCATCCTCGCCTTCGCCTTCTGGAAGACGAACGCCCGCTACAAGCCGGGCATGCT
This sequence comes from Sphingobium sp. WCS2017Hpa-17, assembly GCF_031843765.1. Classification (NCBI taxonomy): domain Bacteria; kingdom Pseudomonadati; phylum Pseudomonadota; class Alphaproteobacteria; order Sphingomonadales; family Sphingobiaceae; genus Sphingobium; species Sphingobium sp. WCS2017Hpa-17. The sequence goes on along the minus strand of NZ_JAVTIV010000008.1, from coordinate 51,441 downwards.
CGTGGGCATCTTCGTCTTCGGCTATGGCTGTTTCCGCTTCGGCGTGGAATATTTCCGCGAGGCAGACGCCCAGTTGATGGAGTTTGCCGCGCGCACCGGTCTGCACATGGGCCAGTGGCTCTGCGTGCCGATGATCCTGGGCGGCCTCTATCTGATCGTCACTGCCAAGGGTCGCCGCCTGCGCGTCGAGCCGGTGGCCGGGACCAGCAGTGTTGCCTGAACAACCCGCTCTGGCCCGGCGCCTCGCCGGCCAGATCGCCTCGGGCGGCCCGATCTCGGTCGCCCATTATATCGGCGAAGCGAACCAGCATTATTACGCCACCCGCGACCCGTTGGGCACGGACGGCGATTTCACCACTGCGCCGGAAATCAGCCAGATGTTCGGCGAACTGGTAGGGCTGGCGCTGGCCGACGTCTGGATGCGATCGGGCCGTCGCCCCGATCCAACCTATGTCGAATTGGGGCCAGGGCGCGGCACACTGGCATCCGACGCGATCCGTGCCATGGAGCGCGCCGCGCTGGCGCCCCATCTCCACCTCGTCGAAACCAGCCCCACCCTGCGGGAACGGCAGCGCGCCTTGTTGCCTCATGTCGTCCATCACGATACGATCGACGACCTGCCCGAAACCGGCCCGCTGCTGGTCGTCGCCAATGAATTTTTCGATGCGCTGCCGGTGCGCCAGTGCATCCGCGTCGGTGACGAATGGCGCGAGCGCGTCGTCGTCAGCCGGGAGGCGGAGGGCCGCTTCCTCGCCGTGCCGGGCTATCGCCGGATCGAATCGGGCCTGCCTCCGTTCGCGGTCGAAGCACCGGAAGGCGCGATCCTGGAATCCCCCATCATCGGCGCTGGCATCGCCTATGCCCTCGCCCACCGCATCGCCAAGCAGGGCGGCGCGGCGATCATCATCGACTATGGCTATGAAGGCCCGGCGCTGGGCGACACGTTGCAGGCGGTGAAGGCGCACCAGTTCGCCGACCCCTTCACCGATCCGGGCGAAGTGGACCTGACCACCCATGTTGATTTCACCGTGTTGGGCAATATGGCGCGGCAGGCCGGCCTGCGCGTCCATGGCCCGGTCGGCCAGGGCGCCTTCCTGCAACAATTGGGCATCGACGCCCGCGCAGCCCAGCTTGCCACCACCGCCCCGGCACGCGCGAACGAAGTGGAAACCGCCCGCCACCGCCTGACCGACGAGGCGGAAATGGGGACATTGTTCAAGGCGATGGCCTGGACCCATCCCGACTGGGCCGACCCGGCAGGGTTCGCGAAATAGCTGTCCTATTCGTGCGCTTCACGGGCACGATGGACGGATGGGAACGCCCTCAATCTTCCTGATGATAGCGGCCGAGCCTGCGGATGAAGCCGATCAGGCCGGTCTGGCGGCTGCGCTTCATCCGTTCGGCATGCAGGATGGTCCTGACCTGCTGAAAACAGGCCTCCGCATCAACGTTGCACAACACATAATCATAGCCGTCCCAATGCGCGATCTCGCCCGCGGCACGGGCCATGCGCCCCTCGATGACTTCGTTGCTGTCGGTCGCGCGTCCACGCAGGCGGCGTTCCAGTTCTTCCATCGACGGCGGCAGGATGAAGATACGCACGACATCGCCACCGGCAATCTGATGCAACTGCTGCGCACCCTGCCAATCGATGTCGAACAGGACGTCCTTGCCCGACTTCAGCATCGCCTCCACGGGCGCGCGCGGCGTGCCGTAACGCTGGCCAAAGACATGCGCCCATTCCAGAAATTCATGGTCCGCCGTCATGCGGCGAAATTCTTCCAGATCGACGAAATGATAATCCTTGCCGTCAACCTCACCCGGCCGCATCGGCCGCGTCGTCGCGGATACCGACATGGACAGGTCGGTTTCCGCCGCCAGCAGCTTACGCGCGATGGTGGATTTGCCCGCGCCGGAGGGCGAGGACAGTACGAAAAGCACGCCCCGGCGCTTGAAATCCGGAGTCTCTGTGGGGATGCTGTCGGCCATGGCCGCTAGTGCCTCCGCCGCAGCGCTTTTGCAAGAGGGCTATGCCCTTGTGCTATCCCTGAACCTTGCGGGCGCTTTCGATCGGAATAGGCGCCGCCGGATCTGGCTCGCCACTCTTGTCGGGCAGCAGCTTGATCGCCTTCTTGCGATCCACCTCCCGCTTTGCTTCATACAGCTTGCCCGCCATATAGGCGCCGGTCACGAACAGGGCGCCAGCGGGATAGCGCATGATGATCCGCTTGGCCCCTGCCCCGGCGAGCAGACCGAACACACCCTTCTTGCCAGTGGCCGCCGCGACCCGCGCGGCGACGACTGTGGCCCCGACACGGGCCGCCTTTCGCAGCAGTCCGGCCTTTTTCGGCGGACGGATCGTCACCAGCGGTGCGGCGGGAGTGGGCGTTTTCCTCTTCATAGAGGATTAATGTACCGCAGCCCCGCCGGTTCCGCCATGTTGATCTGGATCAGACCATATTTTCCGGGCGAACCAGCCGGTCGAAGGTCGGTTCGTCCACAAGGCCAAGTTCCAGGCCGGCTTCCTTCAGCGTCTGCCCCTTCTTGTGCGCATGCTTGGCGATGGCGGCGGCATTGTCATAGCCGATCTCCGGTGCCAGCGCGGTCACCAGCATCAGCGACCGGTCGACCAGTTCGGCGATCCGCGCTTCATTGGCGATCAGCCCATCGACGCAGCGTTCGGCGAAGCTTTCCATGCCGACGCTAAGCAGATGGATGGAGCGCAGCACATTGGCGCCGATCAGCGGCATGAACACGTTCAGCTCGAAATGCCCCTGCATGCCGCCGACCGTCACTGCCTGATGATTGCCGATCACCTGCGCGGCCACCATGGTCAGCGATTCGCACTGGGTCGGATTGACCTTGCCCGGCATGATCGAGCTGCCCGGCTCATTGGCCGGAAGGTCCAGCTCGCCCAGCCCCGATCGCGGGCCCGACCCCAGAAAACGGATATCGTTGGCGATCTTGGTCAGCGACACCGCCAGCGTGTTGAGCGCGCCGGAGAAGAAGACCAGCCCATCCTTGGCCGCCAGCTGCTCGAACTTGTTGGGCGCGCTTTCAAAATCGGTGCCGGCAATGTCGCTGATCGCCGCGACCATATCGTCCGCCCAGCCGTCCGGCGCGTTGAGGCCGGTGCCGACCGCCGTGCCGCCGATCGCCAGCTTGCGGATATTGCCATTGAGCGCTCCCTCGACCCGCGCCCGGCCGCTGACAAGCTGCGCCGCATAACCGGAAAATTCCTGCCCCAGCGTCAGCGGCGTCGCATCCTGCGTATGGGTGCGGCCGATCTTGACGATATGGCTCCAGCTTTCCGCCTTCGCGGTCAGCGCGCCGGTCAGCTTTTCCAGCGCCGGGATCAGCCGGTCGCGAGTCGCAATCACGGTCGCGACATGCAGCGCGGTCGGAAAGCTGTCGTTGGACGACTGGCTCATATTCACATGGTCGTTGGGATGCACCGGCGCCTTGCCACCGCGCGTGCCGGCCAGCTGCTCATTGGCAAAGCCGGCGATCACTTCATTGACGTTCATGTTGGTCTGCGTGCCCGACCCCGTCTGCCAGATGACGAGCGGAAACTGGTCGTCCAGCCGGCCCGACACGATGGTCTGGGCAGCATCCTCGATCGCAGCGACGATCTTGCCGTTCAGCCCATGCTTTCCGTTCACGCGCGCCGCCGCCTGCTTCACGATCGCCTGCGCATGGACGATGCCGATCGGCATTTGCTCCGTCAGGCCAAAGGGAAAATTCTCGATACTGCGCTGCGTCTGCGCGCCCCAATAGGCGTCGGCCGGAACCTCGATGGCGCCAATGCTGTCGGTTTCGGTGCGGGTAGCGGACATTCAGGACTCCCAGTTAAGAATCAATCGCAAAACTGGTTCCGATGTAGGGCGGCGGGCGAAAAATCCAAGCTCTGTTTGCCAGACAAGAGCCGGAACGGTTCACAGCAAAAAGAGGAAGCCCAGAAACTGGATGGCAAGAAGCCAGAGCGCCACATCCATCGCCCAGTCCTTACCCCGCAAATGCAGCGGCCAAGCCAGCATCATGGCGATCCAGAAGAGATAGGGGGAAACAAGAGCGCCAAATACGACAATGCGCAACACCGCCGCACGGCTTGTTTCCTCCGACCAGATTGGCGAGAAACCAAGACCGAGCGGCGCCATGAACAAAATGAAGGACAGGGGCAGCCCGACCAGCGCCGTCAGGCCCCATTGTACCAGAAAACCTCCCTTATCCTAGGAGGTCCGGGTCATTTCTTCTTGCCGAAGTCCACCGTCACGACGTTCGAGCCATCTTCGCTCGTCACCTGCGGGCCGTCATTTTCGGCCTCGTCATGGGGTTCGGGCAGTTCGTCCGCCGCCACCTGAAACTGAAGGGCGAAATTGACCGCCGGATCGACGAAGGCGGTGATCGCCGAGAAGGGAATGGTCAGTTGCGCCGCGACCTGATTGAAGGTCAGGCTGACCTGGAACAGATCGCTCTGAACCTTCAGATCCCAATATTTATTCTGGAGGACGATGGTCATCTCATCCGGGAATCGTTCCACCAGATGCTTGGGAATATCGACGCCCGGCGCGCTCGTCTTGAAGGTGATGTAGAAATGATGCGCGCCCGGCAGGCCGCCGGACTGCTGCACTTCGCCCAGCACGCGGCCGACGACTGCGCGCAGGGCCTCCTGCACGATTTCGTCATAGGGAATCAGGCTGTCGGGCAGGTCTTCACTCATGGCCCAATGTCCTAGCGGCACGAATCGGAGGGTCAACCCCGTCCTGACAGATTGCATGAATGGCGACAGGCGCTATAGGGCGGCCATGCGCACGGCCGAGATTCACCGCAACACAGCGGAAACCCAGATCGACGTCACCGTCAACCTCGACGGGACTGGCCTCTATACGGTGTCGACCGGCATCGGCTTTTTCGATCATATGATCGAACAGCTGTCGCGCCACTCGCTGATCGACATGACCGTCAAGACCGTTGGTGACCTGCATGTCGACCAGCATCACACAACCGAGGATACCGCGATCGCTATCGGCGAAGCGGTGGCCAAGGCGCTGGCCGACAAGCGCGGCATCAGCCGCTATGGCAGCGTCTATTCGCCGATGGACGAAACGCTGAGCCGCGTGGCGCTCGACATTTCGGGCCGCCCCTGGCTGGTGTGCAAGCTGCCCTTCACCGTCACCAAGATCGGCGAATGGGACACGGAGATGGTGGAACATTTCTTCCACAGCTTCGCGCAGGCGGCCGGCATCACGCTGCATATCGAGCTGCTTTATGGCAGCAACAACCATCATATCGTCGAAAGCGCGTTCAAGGGCCTGGCCCGCGCGCTGCGGCAGGCGGTGGAGATCGACCCGCGCAAGGCGGACGCGATCCCATCGACCAAGGGCATCCTGTAAGACTTACCGAAAGGTCATTCCATGTTCGTCATCGCGCTCACCTATACCGCTTCGATCGAAGTGCTGGACGGGCATCTGGCGGATCATCGGGCGTGGCTGGATCAGGGAATCGCAGACGGCTGGCTGCTGCTGGCCGGGCGGCGCGAACCGCGCACCGGTGGCATATTGCTGGCGCGGGGCGAGCGGGTCGAGATCGAGCGGTTGGCCGCGACTGATCCGTTCGTGCTGAATGGCGCAGCAACGGCAGAGGTCATCGAGTTCCATCCGGTGCGCGCGGCCGCCGGCGTCAGTCTGGAGAGCCTGCTGGCATGACCATTGCCCTGATCGACTATGGCGCGGGCAACCTCCATTCGGTGCATAATGCCCTGCGCAAGGCGGGTGCGGAGACTGTTGTCATCACCGCCGATGCCGATGTCGTAGCGAAGGCCGACCGGATCGTCCTGCCGGGCGTGGGCGCCTTTCGCGCGTGCCGCGATGCGCTGGTGGCGATCCCCGGCATGGTGGACGCGATGAACGAGGCCGTGAACGGACGCGGCATCCCTTTCCTTGGCGTATGCGTGGGCATGCAGTTGCTGGCCGATGCGGGCGAAGAATTCGGCCGGCATGAAGGGCTGGGCTGGATACCCGGCACGGTACGGCTGGTCGAGCCGACCGACCCCGCCGTGAAGGTACCGCATATGGGCTGGAACGATGTGGTGCTCAACGGCACGCCGCCTCTGATCGAGGCGGGTGAGGCCTATTTCCTGCATAGCTATCATTATGAAGCCGCCGATCCGGCGCATATCGCCGCCGTGACCGACCATGGCGGGCCACTGGTCGCCGCAGTCGCGCGCGACACCATCATCGGTTGCCAGTTCCACCCGGAAAAGAGCCAGCGCTATGGCCTGTCCTTCCTGTCCCGTTTCCTCGACTGGCGGCCCTGAGCCTCCGTTCGCGCAAAGGTTGATCCCATGTCCCTGATCGTCTTTCCCGCCATCGACCTCAAAGGCGGCCAGGTCGTGCGCCTGGCCGAAGGCGATATGGACCGCGCCACCGTCTATGGCGACAATCCTGCCGCGCAGGCGCTGCTGTTCGCGGAAAGCGGCGCGCAACATCTGCATGTCGTCGATCTGGACGGCAGCTTTGCCGGCCATGCGGTTAATGCCGCAGCGGTCGAGGCGATCGTGGAGGCCTTTCCCGGCCATGTCCAACTGGGCGGCGGCATCCGCAATCGCGAGTCGGTGGAGCGCTGGTTCGACCTCGGCGTATCGCGCATCGTGATCGGCACGGCGGCGCTGAAAGACCCGGCCTTCGTCAAGGCGGCGGCGCGCGACTTTCCTGGCGGCATCGTCGTCGCGGTCGATGCGCGCGACGGCTTCGTCGCGACCGATGGCTGGGCGGAAAAGAGCGACATGCCGGTCATCGATCTGGCCCGCCGGTTCGAGGATGCGGGCGTCGTCAGCCTGCTCTTCACCGATGTCGGCCGCGACGGGCTGCTGAAAGGCGTGAATATCGACGCGACCGTCGATTTGGCCCGCGCTACTGACATGCCGGTGATCGCCAGCGGCGGCGTGGCGGGGATCGCGGACATCCGTATCTTGAGCCTGCATGCCGATGACGGGATCGAAGGCGTCATCACCGGCCGCGCGCTGTATGACGGGCGGCTGGACCTCAAGACCGCGCTGGCGGTGGCGCAGGCGGCTGCTTGATACACATCACACTCCTCCCCGTTCGGTTCGAGCTTGTCGAGAACCGTTGCGCGCGGGTTCTCGACAAGCCTGTCCTGAGCGACTGCTGCAAGCAGTCAGTCGAAGGGCTCGAACCGAACGGATCTGGGAGCCTGTTTCAATGACCGTCCGCACCCGTGTCATCCCCTGCCTCGACGTTGCCAATGGTCGCGTGGTGAAAGGCGTCAATTTCGTCGATCTCAAGGACGCAGGCGATCCGGTAGAGCAGGCCAAGCTTTACGATGCGGCCGGGGCGGACGAACTCTGCTTCCTCGACATCACCGCCACCCATGAGGCGCGTGGTACCATATTGGACGTGGTGCGCCGCACCGCCGAAGTCTGCTTCATGCCGGTGACCGTGGGCGGCGGCGTGCGCACGCCAGAGGATGCGCGCGCGCTGTTGCTGGCTGGAGCCGACAAGGTCGCGGTCAACAGCGCGGCGGTGCTGCGGCCCGAACTGGTCGCCGATATCGCCGACCGCTTCGGCAGTCAGTGCATCGTCGGATCGGTCGATGCCCGGCGCGTGGGCGACAATCGCTGGGAAATCTTCACCCATGGCGGCCGCAAGCCGACCGGCATCGACGCGCTGGAGCATGCTCTGCGCCTCGCTAACCTTGGCGCTGGGGAACTGCTCGTCACCTCGATGGATGGGGACGGCACGAAGCAGGGCTATGACCTCGCCCTCACCCGCGCCATTGCCGATGCCGTGTCGGTGCCGGTGATCGCGAGCGGCGGCGTCGGCATGCTCGACCATCTGGTCGAAGGCGTGGTCCAGGGTCATGCCAGCGCCGTGCTGGCAGCCTCCATATTTCACTTCGGTCAACACACGATTGCTGAGGCGCATCAGGCTTTGGCAGCCGCGAATATCCCGGTGCGCAGCCATTAAGGTTTACGCTGCTCGAACATGTCGGGTTAATTGACATTAACCATATTCCATCAGCGACAATCTCGTCGGACAATCCCGGAAATGCGTCACTTGGCAGAATTGGCATGCAACCTGCTTAGGTAAGGACAGGGTCGTTTCAGAACGATATGTTCTTTTCGAAACAGGGTGACGAATATGAAAATCAGCAAACTTCTTCTCGTTGCCGGATCGGCCAGCCTGATGGGCCTGGCTGTCCCGGCGCCTGCCAACGCCACCTTCTGGTGCTGGTTCGGCAAGTGTGGTGGATCGTCCAGCGGCGGCAGCACCGGCGGTTCGACCAGCGGCGGCACCACCAGCAGCGGCGGCTCCTCGGGCGGCACGCCGACCCCGGTGCCCGAACCGGAACAGATGGCGCTGTTCGGCATGGGCGCGGCCGTTCTGGCCGGTCGTATGTTCCTTGCAGGCCGCAAGCGCAAATAATCGATTGACGGGTCGCGCGCGCGGCGCTTGATGCGCTTCCATGCGCGCGACCCTTCAAACCCTCGAACAGACCATCCGCCAGCGGCGGAGTGCCGATCCTTCGACATCCTATGTCGCCAAACTGGCCGCCAGAGGCCGCGCCAAGATCGCGCAGAAGGTCGGCGAGGAAGCGGTCGAAACCGTGATTGCCGCTATGGCAGACGATCGCAGCGAAATCGTCGGCGAGAGCGCCGACCTGATCTTTCACCTGATGATGCTGCTGACCGACATGGACGTGCCGTTCGATGCCGTGCTGGACGAACTGGACCGGCGCGAAGGCGTATCCGGCATCGCCGAAAAGGCCGCCCGCCCCAAAGACTGACGACACGAACGGACATATATCACCGCTCCCGCGTTGAGGCTGCAAGATCGTGACGGGAAAGGGGGAGGCATATGGTTCGTACAGTGATCGGGGGTCTGCTGGGCGGCCTCGCCATGTTCATCACCGGCTTCATTTTCTGGGGCACGCCGCTCTCAGCCCTCGCCCTCAGCCGCGCGGGCGATCAGGCCAGCGCCAATCTGCAAGCCGCCATGGCGCAGGCGCTCACTCCGACCGGCACCGGTGTTTACATCATTCCCGACCCGGCGACTGCGCAAGGCACCGTCCTTTATGGACGCGGCCCGGTGGCACAAATCTTCTATAATGCCACCGGCTTCCCGGTGATGGACGGCAGCGCACTGATCGGCGGGCTGATTCTGTCGCTGGTCGTGGGTGTCATCATCGCGCTGGCCCTGCGCTTCGCTCTCAGTGATTTTGTCAGCCGGGCGCGGATCTCGATCCTGTTCGCGCTGGCGGCCGTGCTGTGGCTGCATGTCGGCCAGGCCGTGTTCAACCATGCGCCTTGGGCCTATATCCTCTACCTCGCCTTCAGCGATTTCGTGGCGCTGGCCGCCGCCGGCCTGATCGCGGCGAAACTGATGGAGAGCAAGGCGCCGGTCGCCACGGCGGCGACCGACACGCTGCATTAATCAGTCTCGACGCGCTTCAGCCGGCCAGGGAAGCCCATAGTCAGCAAATTCGCCTGCCACCTCACCGTCCAGCCTGACGGCCTCTTCGCGGTCAGCCTCCGCCTTAGCCTTGTCCCCTTTTCCTGCCCAGGCAAGCGCCCGACCATAAAGGGCTGTGGGAAAACGAACCGATTTGGTCAGCACCTTGTCATAATCACGGATGGCATCGTCCAGTCGCCCGAGGCGCAGCAACACCAGCGCCCGGCTGTCAATGAAAGCGGCAGCATCCTGTGCTTGCTTGATCGCCGCATCGCAATCGAGCAGCGCCGACTCCAACACGGCCTGCGCCGCACCTCTGGTGGTCGCTTTCTTCCAGCAAATATTGTTCAGCCGCACCGGTTGCGACGCCTTGGCACGGGCGCTGGCGAAATCCTTTTCTGCTGCTGCCCGATTGCCAAGTTGGTCGTACGCCAGACCTCGCCCGGTCAAAAGGGCAACATCATCCGGGAATTTGGCAATAGCCTTGTCATAGGACTGGACCGCCCCCTTCGCATCCCCGCTTTCCAGTTGCAGGTCGGCACCGACCGCCCAATTGCTCGCATCCTCCGGGTCCAGCCGCAGCGCTTCGGCATAGTCGGCGCGACGACCGGCCGCGTCAGATTTCGGCCTGCGTTCGCCACGATTGAGATAGATATAGGCCTCCGGCTTAATCGCAATCGCCCGGTCATACGCCTTCAGCGCCATATCCCATTTGCCGAATTTATGGTAAATATTGGCCGCAGCCACCTGCGCATAGCCATTGTCCGCCATCGCGCTTTCCAGCGCGCCGGCTTCCTTGATGCCAGCATCGACATCACCCTGGCTACGCAATATCGTTGCGCGCATCAGATAAAGGTCGGTCCAGCGCGGATCCAGCTTGAGCGCGGCCCCGGCATCGGCCAGCGCCTCCTGGTCGTTGCCCACCGCGCGATGGGCGATCGCCCGGTGCCCCAGTGCGAAACCGTTCTGATCGTCCAGTGCGATGGACTGGCCGTAGGCCGTGATCGCAGCCGCCCAGTCCCCCTTGCGTTCGGCCAGCAATCCACGGGCCCGCGGCACGACCGGGTTCTTGGAGTTGATCGCCGCGACGGCATCCAGATCGGCTTTGGCGCCTGCTTCATCACCCACCCATACCCGGCTGATTCCGCGATTGGCGAGCGCCCATTCATCCTTGGGCTCCTGTTCGAGCGCCTTGCCAAAGTCTTCGATCGCCAGATCGAACTGGCTATTGTCCATTCGTGCGCGGCCGCGTTCGAAATAGGCCTTGGCACTGTCGGGCGTACCCGTGTTTATCGCCGCCAATTCCTTCTCGGTCAGGCGATAATTTGCGGGCCGCCGCAGATAAACGGTCTTGTCCGCCAACCGCCGCAACGCAGCCTGCGCAACCGGAGCCTCGCTTGCGGGAAATTCCGGAATCAGACTGCGCTCGCTCTTTTCGATCAGGAAGACATTGCCCTCCAGCTTGGCCGTGCGCTTGTAGGCAATGCCTCCGGCTGTCTCATCCACCTCCGCATTATCCGCACCCGCCTTGCCGGCAAAGCCGGGCGGCAGCAGGATCTTCTCGCTCATGCGATTATAATAGGGATAGGCAACGGCGAAGGGAGCCTTCTGGTCCTGCGTGGCATCGCGGCTGAAATCAGCCTTGTAACCGACCCGCGTACCATCCGTCTGATACCAGCCATCGTCCCAGTCCATCTTGGCCAGCCCCTCCATCGCCAACCGCTGCTCGCCAGTCTTGGGATCGAAGGTTGCGCTGGTCGATGTCACCTCGACGAAGTCATATTGCCCTTTCCAATAGCGTCGCAGTGCATCGTCGCGCGCCGCACCGGTCAGGCTGGCGATTGCCGTCTTCGTCGCGATAGCACTGTCGCCGGTCATGACCGTTTCGACCTTGAAGGGGGCAGCTATGGTCAACCCGGCAGTCGCATCGATAGTGATCGACACGGATTCGCCCGGAATATCGAGCGGTGTCGGAATCATGCGCACCAAAGCTGCCCCCTTCGCCGTCAACGGCAAACCCCAGCCGAAGTCCGGCACGGCAATGCGGTCCAAGCTGGTATCGCCGGTCCGCGTGCCATCCAGCCAATAGCTTTTCCCACCAATCGTCGCGCGAACCAGCACATGGTTGAACAGGCCGACCATCGGCAGCCGTTGATCGATGCCGTCGCCCATCTGCACGTTGACCGCGACCGGCTCGGCAGCAATCCCCAGGCCGTGCAGCAGTCCCAACAACAGAGCGGTCTTGCCCTTGCAATCACCATAGCGCCGCGACCATGTCGTTTCTGCGTCGGCCGGAACCAGTCCGCCGGTCCCCATCGCCAGCGCAACATAACGTACCCGGTCCTGCACCAGCGCCAGCGCAGCTTCGGCGCGAACCTTCGGGTCGGCGGAGAGCGTCGCGATCCTGTCCAGTTCGGCCCGCACAGCGCCCTGCGTCGGCAACACCGATGCCTTGTCATAGAGTGGCGCCAGCAGCGCACCTAGGTCAGTCCAGGAGGCAAAGTCCGTCATTTCGACATAGCGGCCCATGGCGTAACGCGCCGGGGCGCCCTTGGGCGCAATGATCGGTTCGATCGCACCAAGCGCGTAATCGACACTCATCATGTCGCCCTTGCGCACCGGCTTGACCGTCGGCATGGCCTTGGCTTGCAAACGTGTAGGCAGGCTGGCAGGCCATTGCATCCTCAGCCGTGCCTGCCTTACCGGCATGACGTTCCAGGCACCGGCTATCTGTTCGACATGCCCCTGCATCGTGGGGTCGGATGAACTGATCGAAATGGCGAATTCCACGATATCGCCGACCTGCAACCCTTCGGGTTGGATATTGGCGGTCAGCACCCCGTCAAGCGTCGCGCTTTCCAGATTCTGTTCACGGCGCATGACTGTGAAACTCTGGCTGGCAAGGACATCGATCGCCTGATCGCCGCGGCGGATAACAAGGCTATGGACGGTAAGATCGTCGGTTTCCGGACGCCAGGGAAGCGAGATGTTGCCGGCCGCGAGCCCCTGCGGCGTACCGATCCGCATCGCCACGTCGGAATAGACTGTCTGGCGACCCTTCTCCAACTTCACCTGCTGGTCCGATCGCAGAAGCTCGATCGGCGCTTCGCTCTCCTTTGCCGGTTCGGGCAGGGCGCCCGGTTCCACCACCCAGGCCGGAGCGGGTGCAAGAATCGGCTTGTCGGCCGCCTGTGCGCCAAAGGTAGACAGGCTGGTGGCGGCAAGCAGAATGGCAACTTTTTTCATAACCCCCCGTTCGGCATGAATGGTCCCGTCCCCAGGGGCCTGTGCCGAATGGCCATTGATCCCAATGTCCGCGCCACTTTGCAAGGGCTTAGGCAGCCTCTTGCGCCATCCGGATCATGCAGGCGGCATGGCGACGGGCGACGGCCATTCGATCATCGCCATAGCCGCCGCCCATGGTGCTGGCGACGGGCACACCCCGCCCCCGCGCCTGTCGCATGACATAGCGGTCGCGCGCATCCAGCCCGGCGTCGGTCAGCGTCAACCGGCCCAACCGATCTTCGGCATGGGGATCGACACCGGCCTGGTAGAGGATGAGGTCTGGCGCGAAATCATCCAGTACGCGCGGCAGCACATCCGCCAGTGTCGCCAGATAGGCATCGTCGCCGGTGCCGTCCTCCAGCCCGATATCGAGCGTCGAACGCGCCTTGCGTACCGGGAAATTCTTTTCCGCGTGGATCGACAGGGTGAAGATGTCCCCGCGCCCGGCCATCAACGATGCGGTACCGTCCCCCTGATGCACGTCGAGATCAAGGATCAGGATGCGCGCAGCGTCCCCCTCCACGATCAGGCGGTTGGCGGCGATGGCAAGGTCGTTGAAGACGCAATAGCCAGCGCCGGTGTCGGCCAGTGCATGATGGCTGCCGCCCGCCGCATTAGCCGCATAGCCATGGATCATGGCCAGTTTCGCCGCCAACCATGTGCCGCCCGGCGACAACAGAGATCGGCGCATGACCCGATCCGTCACCGGAAAGCCGATCCGGCGCGCTTTTTCCGGCGGGACGGTCAGGGTCAGCACTTCGTCGACATAGGCCGGATCGTGGACCCCATCAATCCAGATGCGGTCCATCGGTTCAGGTTCAACACTTTGGAAAGGCACGGCGGTTTCACGCAATGCGTCCATCACCAATCCATATTTGTCGAAACGAAATCGGCTGCCCGGTGTTGCAGGGGAGACATAGGCGGGATGGTGAACAACGTGCAGCATGATCTTTTCCCGCTATCGCGATTCCCACCTAGGTTGCTTTGCGCTATCTGGTCCAGCATGAACCGTCCCACGATGATCCGTTTCCCGCTGCTGGCGATCGCCAGCCTTACCGCCCTGCCGATCGCCGCGCAGACGCCGCCGCCTGCCGTGGCGCCCACTTTGCCGGCGCCGACAGTGCAGCCCATCCCCGCGCCCCCACCTCCTGTGCCGATTCCGGCGCTGTCGCCGACGCAGGAGGCATGGGCCAATGACTGGCTGAAGAGTGGCGCGGCACAGGGGCTGATGGCGCGGCAGAAGGCCAGCGGTCCGCTGAAGGGCGACGCGCTGGTCAATGCCCTGCTCGACCGGGCCAAGGCGCTGAGCACCGGACGGGTCGATACCGCCGACTTCCTCAATATCTGGGCGTTGCGTCCCGCCGCCTTCGACCCGCGCCCCGGCCTGGCCAAGGCGGTGAGCGAGGATCGGCTGGCGCAATGGTCCGCCGGGCTGACGCCGCCCTGGGCCGGCTATGACACGCTGCGCAAGGGCCTCGCCAAATATGAGGCAATCCGGGACAAGGGCGGCTGGCCGACGCTGACCGCTGGCTCCGCGCCCGATGTGGTGCGCGCGCGCATCGCGCTGGAAGACCCCGCCGTCACGCAGGACGAGAAGCTGGTCGACGTGATCCAGCGCGCCCAGCGTCGCTATGGGCTGGAGCCGACCGGCGCGCTTGGCGCACGGACGCTGGAGGCGCTCAATGTCGGCGTGGACGATCGCATCGCTGCGATCATGGCCAATATGGAGCGCTGGCGCTGGATGCCGCGCAGCCTGCCGGTCAATCGCGTGCAGGTGAATATCGCCGCCGCCGTGCTGACCGTGTTCGAGGGCGACCAGCCGGTGAGTTCGATGCGCGCCGTCACCGGCAGCCCGGACAATCAGACGCCGATGCTGACGTCCAGCATCCATTCGATCGTCGTCAATCCGCCATGGAACGTGCCGATGTCGATCGCCAAGCGGGAGTTGTTCCCCAAGGGGCGCGCGACTTTGGCCAGGCAGGGGTACAAGATCATCAAGACGCCCGAGGGCGGCGAGCGAATCGTTCAGCCGGCGGGTCCGGGCAGCGCGCTCGGCCGGTTGAAGTTTGATTTCAACAACCCTTTCGCCGTCTATCTGCACGACACCCCGTCGCGCGGGAAATTCTCCAGCTATGACCGGCTGGCCAGCCATGGCTGCATCCGTCTGGAAAAGCCCGTCGCGCTGGCCGAGCAGATGGTTGCCGCCGACCCGAACCTGAACGGCCAGATCCAGACGCTGATCGACGAGGGCAAGACGCAGCGCGTATCGTTGCCCAGCCAGGTCGCGGTCTATCTGCTCTACTGGACGGCCTTTGCCGGCAATAATGGCACGGTCAGCTTCCGCGCCGACCCCTATGGCTGGGACAAGCTGCTCGCGCAGAAGATCGAGGCGTCGAGCCGCCGCGTCGATCCCACCGCTGCCCCCTCCCCCAACCTCGCATCCAAGGACTGACATCCCCATGCGCAAGATCGCTTTCATCGCCCTCGCCGGTGCCCTTGCCCTCGCCGCTTGCGGCAAGAAGGAAGAGCCGGCGCCCGACGCCACCAACAATCTGGTCGAACCGCCGGTCGAGAATGTGATCGTCGAGGAACCCGAAGCACCGCTGCCCGAAGTGCAGAATAATGCGGCCGCGACTCCGGTCGCAGCACCGCCCAAGGTGTCGGAACAACAGCAGATTCTGGATGATGCCGAAGCCAGCGGCATGACGGCGCGTTTGCCGGAAGGCGGCGAACAGAGCCAGCCTGCGGACGAAGCGAGCAAGACGGGCGAATAAGACCGCGCGCCCCGGTCTTGGACCGGGGCGTCGACTTTGCTATATTGCGACCATGGATCGCCGCAATTTTACGAAGTTCGCTTTAAGCGGACTCGCCTTTTCGTTTCTGTCGGACAGCATGGGCCGTGCCGCGCTTCCGGTGACAGGCCCTGAACCCGTGACGCCGGCGTCGGTTCCCACGGTTCCGGCCGCGCCGCGCGCCGTGGCGCAAAAACCTTATGCCGCGCTGCTGGAGCGCGCGAAGGCGGCACTCGACAATCACGCCCATCATTTCGAGCTGCGCGATCGGCTGGCGATCGTCGATTTCGACGCGCCGTCGAAAAACCCGCGCATGCATATCGTCGACCTGATCGGCGGGCAGACCAGTAGCTATCTGGTGTCCCATGGTCGCGGGTCCGACCCCGCCCATTCGGGCTGGCTGCACAGCTTCTCCAACGAGTTCAACTCGCTGGCCAGTTCATCCGGCGCATTCAAGACGGGCGACATGTATTTCGGCCAGCATGGCCGCTCGATGCGCCTGCTGGGCCTCGACCCGCAGAACAGCAATGCCGAATCGCGTGCCATTGTCATCCATGGCGCCGATTATGTGAGCGAGGACCATGTCGCCGCCTGGGGAAAATGCGGTCGCTCGGAGGGCTGCTTTGCCGTCGCGCCGCATATCGTGCCGCAGGTGCTGGGCCTGCTGGGACCGGGTCGGATGCTCTACGCCGACAAGATCGGCAATGGCTGATCCCTTCCTCCCCAAGCAGGCTTGGGGAGGATTTCCGTCGCTTACCCCTCGGTCGCGGGGGCGCCTGTCATCGTTTCGATCTGCGGCCTGTTGACCGCGTCGATCGATCCGTCGGCGATCATCGACTGGCCCATGCTGATCGCTTCGTCGCGAATGCCCTCTTCGGTGCCGGTCTGGCTGGCGCCGACCAGAGCGGCGAGAAGAATGTTCTTCGACGCTGCGTCGCCGGGCTGCTCCGTAACCGTCTGGCGCGCCAGCGTCAGTGCCTCCTCGAAAAAGGGATCGGCACCGCCCCGGTCATGGTCGCGCAGATTCTGATTGCCCAACTGGATCAGGATACCGGCCAGAATGTTGCGGCTGGCGACATCGGTCGGCTTGGCCGCCACAACCTTGCGCCAATAGGGCACCGATTCGTCATAGAGGGGGATGACCCGATCCATCTGCCCAAGCGCGCCATAGGCGGCGGCCTGCGCGTAGAGGGCGTTGGCGAGGAAATTGACATTGTCGGTCTTCGACGGATCCGCCTCCGCAGCGGTGCGGATTGCCGGCAGCGCCGCGTCATATTTGGCGACGGCCGTGGCATTGTCGCCCTTCTGCTGCGCGGTCTGGCCAGCGGTGAAGTCGGTCACGGCCTTATTGAAGGCGGCAATTTCCGCAGACGTCAGCTCCCGCGCAACCGGGGCTTTGGCCGCAGGGGCTGTTTCCTCGATCGGGGGTGCCTCGGGCGGCGGGGCGTCCGGCACCTGCTGGGCAAGGACCGGGGCGGATACGGCCATCATGGCCGCAATAACGGATTTTGCGAACGTCGAGGCCAAGGTCTCGGTCTCCTATAGCGTTGCATCGATATGGTGCGCCGGACATAGACTGCCCGTGCTGGCGGCAGAATGAACGAAACGCCGCCCGGTTCCACCCATTTCCGGTTCAGCCCCGGCTAAGCGCGCAGAAAGCGGCGGCAGTGGCGAAGTCGTCGGCGCGGCGAACGCTGCGCGCGGCAGCCTCCGCATCCTCGCCCCATTGTTCGACCTGCCAGGCTTCGTCTATCTCGGCCGCCTGCCAGATGGCACCGACATCATGGCCGCCGTCCACCACCGCAAGCCCGCAGACCAGCGAGCCGCTGAGCGTCACGAGCGTCGACAGGCCGGTGAGGATGAAGGGCGCGATCGCCGCGATCGCCGCGCCCAGCCGGGCCAGCGTCTCTTCCGGCTGGGGCACGGGGATGATCCCCTGCGTCACCGCAAAGGTCACATCATAGCGGCCTCGCGCCCAGTCGAGCAAAGGCCCCCACGCCGCCGCCTGTCGCGCGACCAGCGTATCCGGGCCATCGGCACGATAGCAGAGCAGGTCGGACTGCGCATAGCGGGCCACCCCCTCGGCAAAGGTAGCCGGGTCGGGTACGACATGGTCGATCGCGGCGTTGGCAAGGCCGGTCATCGGCATGGACGCAGGATCGACCGTCTCGCCCTGCGCCCGCCATTCCTGCGCGATCGCTTCGGCGAGCGCAGCCGTGGGCAAAGTCAGCGCCGCGCGCGCCGGGGTGCGGACCGGCCGGCCGTCCAGCCGGATGGCGAAGCCGCCCTGCTCCGCAATCACGGTCACATCGGTATAGAAACGCTTCATTGCGGCGGCCTCTGGCGGAACAGCGCCAGCAGCAGGCGCGGGACGATGATGAACTGGAACAGGCCGGTGACGACCATGATCGCGCCGAATGCCTTCGCCTTGTCCCCCTGCACCCAGGAAAAGCGCTGCATGATGGCAAGGAAGCCGAACATGACGATGAAGGCGCCCGACAGGCGGAACAGACCGATCGCGAAATGGCGCTGACGCGCGACGGACTCGGGATTGGGCGGGGGTGGCGGTGGAAGGTCGGTCATGGCGCGTCGATATGGCCGCGCAATTCCCAGCTGTCCATGGCTACGGCATGCGCACCCGCCGCGATCAGTTCGTCGGGCAGATGATAGCCCCAGGCGACGCCGATGCTGCGCACGCCGGCGGCCCGGCCCATGTCGATGTCGAAACTGGTATCGCCGATCATCACGGTCGTGTCCGGTTTCGCCCCCGCCTCCGCCATGGCGGTCAACAGCATCGATGGATGCGGCTTCGACGGATGACGGTCGGCGGTCTGGAGCGTCACGAACCGGTCCAATATGCCATGATGGGTGAGGCACAGGTTAAGGCCCCGGTCCGACTTGCCGGTGGCCACGCCCAGCAGCCATCCGGCCCCGTCCAGTTCCTGCACCAGTTCCGCGATGCCGGGATAGAGCGGTTCCTGCACGCCCTGTTCCCGCCGCATCGCCTGAAACGCCAGCTTATAGCGATCGGCCAGATGATCGTGGAAATCGGCCTCCGCATCGGGCAGCAGCCGCGCCATCGCGACCGGCAGCGACAAGCCGACCGCCGCCAGGATCGCCAGCCGCTCAGGCGGCGGCAGCTTCACATCCTCGAACGCGCGCACCATGGCGGTGCAGATGCTATGCTGGCTGTCGACCAGCGTACCGTCGCAATCGAAGACGACCAGCCTGTTGCTCATGCCGCCTCCGGCACCGTCGCGCGCATCAGCGCCGCCAGTTCGCCGTTGCCGCCCCCGTCCAGCGCATCGGCCACGCCGATACGCGCCGCTTCGGGCTTGTCCTGGCCCAGCTTGGCGGTGCCCTGCATCATTTCCACCTGCATAGAAAAGCCGATCAGGCCGCCAAGCAGTCGGTCGAACTGGCCCGGCCCCATCTTGCCACGGGTCCACACCGGCTTCGGCGCTAGCCGCGCTTCCTGATCGTCGCTCAGCGCATCGATCTGGGCGATGGTGGCCGCCTCATCCAGCCGCGCCATCGGCCCGCGCAATTCGGCGGACAGATAGTTCCAGGTCGGCACCTTGTCGGGCAGGCCGTACCAGTCGGGGCTGACATAGCCATGGGGGCCAGTGACAACGATCAGCGCGTCCCGCCCCTCCAGATGCCGGACGATCGGATTGGCGCGATGGATATGCACCCCGATCTGCCGCTCATCCAGCCAGACGAGCGGCAGATGGACGACATGCACCTTGTCCGGCGCCGCAACGCAGAGCAGGCCGAAGCCCGCCTGCGCCACGAAGGCGCGGATCGCCGCCTCGTCGCGCCAGCTATAGGGGGCGCCCGGCGTCATCCCTTCTTCGTGCTGCCCCGCGACCGACGCTCGCCCTTGCGCTCCTTGCGCACCTGCTTGGCATGTTGCCGCGCGAATTTCTTTTCATCTTCGCGGGTCGGGGTCCGGTCGATCTCGTCGTCCAGCGGCATGTCGCCCAGCTTCAGGTCGAAGCCCAGTTCCTGAAGGCTGTTGGCGAAATGCGTCGGCAGGTCGGCCATCACATCCACACGCCCGCCATCGGGATGATCCACCCGGATGCGGCGCGCATGCAAGTGCATCTTGCGGCTGATCGTGCCGGACAGGAATGCGTCCTTGCCGCCATATTTGCCGTCGCCCACGATCGGAAAGCCAATCGCCGCCAGATGCACGCGCAACTGATGGGTGCGGCCGGTATAGGGTTGCAGTTCGACCCAGGCGGCACGGTTGCCGGCCCGTTCGATCACGCGATAACGGGTACGGGCGGGCAGGCCCTCTTCCTCATCGACGTGCATCTTCTCGCCGCCAGTGCCCGGCTGCTTGGCGAGCGGCAGTTCGATCATGCCATCATTGATCGACGGCACGCCGATCACCAGCGCCCAATAGACCTTGCGCGCGGTGCGGCTGGAGAAAGCCTTGGCGAAATGCGCGGCGGAGCGGCTGGACCGCGCCAGCAGCAGCGCGCCAGACGTGTCCTTGTCCAGCCGATGCACCAGCTTGGGCCGCGATTCGGCGTCGAACAGCAGGCCGTCGAGCAGCTTGTCGACATGCTCGTCGGTCTTGGTGCCGCCTTGGGTGGCGAGGCCGGGGGGCTTGTTGATGACGATCGCCTGTTCGTCCCGATGGATCACCATCTCCTGAACATAGGCGATCTCGTCCGGGGTCAGGTCGATCACACGAACACGCTTGGGGCGCTCGGCTGCCTCCGGCTTGGCTTCGGCCGGGGGCACGCGGATCATCTGGCCTTCAGCGATGCGGTCGCCCGGCGCGGCGCGGGCGCCATCGACGCGCAACTGGCCGGTGCGCGACCAGCGCGACACCAGGTTGAAGCCGACATCGGGCAAATGCCGCTGGAACCAGCGGTCGAGCCGGATGCCGTCATCGTCGGCCTGCACCCGATATTGCCGCACGTCGAGCGAAACGCCCTTGGCCGGGTTGGGCTTGGCCGGCTTTGCGGGCGCGGCCACCACGGGCTTGGCGGCAGCCGATTTCGCGGCGGCAGGCGCCTTGGGCTTGAAGGCTGGCTTGCCGTCCTTGCGCGGGCCGGCGGGCTTGCCACGGCCCGACGGAGCGCCGGTTTTGCGATCGCCGGGCTTGCGGTCCGAAGGCCGGCTACCCGAAGGCCCCTTACCGGAAGGCGCTTTGCCCGCAGGCTTGCCGCCGCGCGACCCAGCGCCACCGGTCTTGGCTGGAGGACGCCCCTTCATGCCACTGCACTCCGCATGACGGTGAGGCCCAGCGCCAGCGCGCCGACCGCGCCGATCACCGATGCCACCGCATAGCTCATGGCGAGCGCGCCCTGGCCACGCTCGATCATCAGCATGGTTTCCAGGCTGAAGGCGGAGAAAGTGGTGAAGCCGCCGAGCACGCCGACGCCGAGCAGCAGGCGGATCGGCTCGCCCGATGCGGCACTGCCGCGCGCCAGCCAGCCGGCGAGCAGCCCCATGGCGAAGCCGCCGATCAGGTTCACGGCAAAAGTACCCCAGGGCCAGGCCGCGCCGGGCATCAATTGCCCCGCCAGCCGACCGGTCAGATAGCGCGCCAGCGTGCCTAGCGCACCGCCGCCCATCACAAGAAACATGTTGGTCATGAAACCCGCCCTATAGCGATTCCGCCAAAGGGGAAAGGTCGCAATACCCCTCTTTCCGTTCGGATGTGGGGTCAGATAGTCGCCGTCACATCTGCAGCCGGGCGCCGATGGACGGCGATGCAGCTGATGACGCTGGCCACCACCAGTGCGAAGGCGGCGCTTTCCAGCAAGGTCGGCAACCGCTGTTCCCACAGAAAGCCGTAGATCAGCGCAAAGCCGGTTTCGAACAGGATCATCTGTCCCACCATGGTCAGCGGCAGCAGCCGGCTCATGCGGTTCCAAAGCATGTTGCCGACGATGGATGCGAGCAGGGCGACGGCGATGGTGACCATGGCAAACTGGCCCCAGGCGCCCGCATCATGCTGCCCCATGCCCAGCAGGAAAACGACCGGCAGGAACAGCAGTGCCTGCACGCCGGTCGCCAGACCGATCAGGAAGTTCCAGTCCTGTGCCGGCATATCCCCCAACCGGCGCAACCAGTGATTATTGCCGATGGCAAAGGCGGTCCAGGATATGAGCGCGCCGATCGCGCAGAAAAAGCCGATCAGCCGGGCCGCGACCGGCCCCGTGCCGGGCATCACGATCGCCTGCCAGCCGATACAGAGTGCGCCCGCAATGCAGAGCAGCAGCGAAGGCGCCAGTTGGCGCAACGGCACCGCGCCTGCCTCCCGGCTGCCGATGATGGTCACTGCGACCGGCAGGAAGCCGACGACGAGCGAGGTCATGGCGATCCCGCCCATCTGCACCGCACTGGCCAGCAACACATAATAAAAGAGGTTGCCCGTCAGCGCGAGCCAGGCCAGCGCCCACAGGATGCGCGGCGTCATCAACCCCATCAGGCTGCGCCAGCGCGGCGCGACCAGCAACGCGGACATGGCGCCATAAGCCAGATAGCGGCCGACCGCCTGTTCCAGCGGGCTGAAGCCACGGATCACCTCCGGTGCCAGGAACACCAGCCCCCACAGCGCACCCGCGCCCATGCCGAACAGGACGCCCGCCAGCCTTCCGCCATCCATTCGTCCGCTCACCACGCTGCGTCCATCCCCGACTGCCTTCGACATCTCGATAAATATCATCATTACAGCGGGAAAAATGCTCTTGATTGGGCATATAAATGCAACAATTACTCAGCCATGCCCATTTTAGCCCATCCACCGCGCGGCCTCGATCCATTTGATCGGGCGATCCTGCGAATCATCCAGCGCGACAACCGGACGCCGCAGCGCGCAATTGCCGAGGCGGTGAACCTGTCCACTGCGGCCGTGCAGCGCCGGATCGCCGCGATGGAAAGCAGCGGCGTGATCGCCGCGAACGCCGCGATCGTCGACCCTGATGCCGTGGGCCTTGGCGTCACGTCGATCGTGGAGGTCAATCTAGTCGATGAGAAGGCGGCGACCGTCGATCGGGCCAAGGCGCTGTTCCGCGCCGATCCCGATGTTCAGCAATGCTATTATGTCACCGGCGGCCGCAGTTTCATCATGGTCATCGTCGCGCCCGACATGCGCAGCTATGAAGCGACCACCCGCCGCCTGTTCGCGGAGAATGCAGCGGTGGCCAGCTATCACAGCTATCTGGCGCTCAGCCGGGTCAAGGCGGGGATGGAACTGGTCATCCCCTGAACCAACAATCCATTGCCCTTTGGCCCAGGCCGGCTAGTCTGCCATCATGTCGGAGCGGAAACTCAGGGCGTGGCAGGCGGCGGGACTGATCGACCCCGCCACCGCCAGCCGGATCAGCGCATGGGAAGCGGCGCATAGCCGGCCGATCGGCGTGTGGGCGATCGTGGGGCTGGGCGCGCTGACGATCGGGCTTGGCCTCGTTTCGCTGATCGCCGCCAATTGGGAAGCTATCCCCGGCACGACGCGGCTTGCCATCCACATGCTGCTGATGATCGCGCTGGCGGCATGGACTGGGTGGAGCCTGCCCAAGGGCCGGATGCATGATCAGGTGCATGATGCGCTGCTCTTCGTCGGCGCGGTGCTGGGCCTCACCTTCTTCGGTCATCTGGGGCAGGTCTACCAGACCAGTTCGCCGCTCTGGCAGCCGCTGCTCGCCTGGCTGCTGCTTTTCTCCCCGCTCCTGCTGCTGTTCGGGCGCGGCTGGCCTGTCGCCGGCCTGTGGATGGCCGGCCTGCTCGGCACGATGTGGGCCCATGCGGAGGATCATGGCCATATCTGGTCGCTATTCGGCCGGACGGAACGCCCCTGGCTTTATTGGGGCCTGATCGCCTGCCCGCCGATGCTGGTCGCTGGCGCCGCTGCCCTTCTGCGCAGCCGGAGCGACCGGCCGGCCTTCTGGCGCCTGCTGGAACAGATGGCCGTTGCGACGATCTTCATCGGCCTCAGCCTTGTCATTCTGCTCCATGGTTGGGATGGCGACGGCAGCCTTCGCCCCGGCAGCGCGCTGATCCACAGCATCGCCCTGATCGCCGCCGCATCCGCCATCGCTTATGCCCGGCGCACCGCGTCCGGCCGCGCGACCGCCGCGCTGCTGCTGGTCGCAGCCGCCCTGCACCTGATTCAGGCACTGTTGCCCAATGGTCATGGTGCCGCCCGCGCCTGGATCAGCAGCCTGCTCTTTTGCCTGCTCTGGGGCGCAGTCGCGGCCGCCGCTATCCATGCCGGCTGGCGTCGCTTGTTCCAGCTTGGCGTGGCGATGGTGGCGCTGCGCATCATCATCCTGAGCTTCGAGCTGAACGACGACCTGCTGGGCAGCGGCGTCGGCCTGATCCTGTCCGGCCTGTTCGCCATGCTGGTCGCCTGGGCGACGATCCGCCTGTCGCGCCGCTACGCCCCAGCGCGGGGAGACGCCGCATGACGCCCCGTCGCACCCGCCTGACGCTCACCGCCGCATTGCTGCTGCCGCTCGCTGCTTTGGCCGCCAGTTGGGCCGTCACCCACCGTCAGGCGCAACAGGGGCAGGACTGGCTGATTCCGATTCAGGGCTATGACCCGCGCGACCTGCTGCGCGGTCATTATGTCCAATATCGCTATGACTGGCCGACTTCGCCGCAGCAGCAGACGGAGAGTGCCGTGACGCCCGGCGAGGCCGACGCGCTCTGCATCACCGGCAGCGCGCCCCATATCCGTGCGGTCTGGCCCCTGTCGGGCAGCCCCGATCCGGCCGTGGAGAAGCACTGCGCCATCATCCTGCGCGGCACGCTCGGCACAAGGCGCGAGATACGCGGCCTCGACACTGGCATCTTCTATGCCTCACAATCGGAGGCGCTGGTTCTATCCCGCAAACTGGCCGATCCCGATGTACAGGGATTGATCCGCGTTAGGGTGCGCCCGGATGGCATGCTGCGCCCGATCGCAATGGAATTTCGCCGCCGGCCGCGCCTGACACCTTGAAGCATTGCGAGCCGCCATCTGGACCAGATAACGGCAAAATGCTCTTAAAGCTCCAGCCCGATCAACGTCCCGCTGCCGATCTTGTCGACATAGCGCTTGCCGTCGATCTCCAGCCAGTCGGGTGTCACTTCCAGCCGGCGACCGTTGATGGTGGTGCGCAGATGCTCCACCGCGATCCTGTTGCGCGCGACGATCCGCAGCACCGCCAGCCCGTCGCCCCGCGCCGCCATCATGCTGTAGCGATCGCCGCGCAGCAGGAAATGCCAACTACCGTCGGTCGGCTTCCATTCATTGCCGTCGATGATCTGGGTCGCGACGCCATCGGGCGATCCCAGCCGCACGCTGATCCGGGTCGCCCCGTTCATCCGGCGCGGCGGCGCAAAGATCAGGATCGGCTCGCCTTCCAACGTGATCGGGATCGGCGTATCGCGCAGCAACCGAGATCCTCCCACGATCAACTGCGGTAGTTCCGCCGAAAAGGGCAGCCGGTCGCGCGCAAAATGGCGCTGGCGTACCACCGGATTGGCGTGGAAACTCTGCACCTGCGTGGTGGTCAGCCGCCCTTCTTCGACCAGCCCGTGACAGGTCGGACAGAGCAACGTGGCCCCCGGCCCGTCCGGCAGCCCGAGATAACGATAGATGGTCACGCCGCAGCGCACACAGGCAAAACCGCAGGCCTGCCGTATATCGGCGCGCTGCTCGGCCGTCAGATCCGGCAAAGACGGCATCACTCGCAAGCCAACCATGGACGACCCCTTTTTCCGCCGTTCACCCCGATGTGAACGGACGTTCCTGACATGGCGTCCTCTTGCGAATATGGGGCTCTTCGGCCCCTCCCTTGTTAACCCTATCGTTGAAATTTATCGGCCCAAGTCAAGGGCCTGAACGAATTAGCTTATCTTTTCCGCTATCGTTGCGGCAACAGATCGACATTGCGCGCAGCGGCAATCGCGCGAATGCGGTCGGGCCGCGGCATATTCTTGATCGCAATCTCGGCGATGTCGCCCGCACTGAACAGCTCGACATGGCCGACGCCGAAGATGCGCTGGCCCAATGTCTGGGTGATCCGCACTGACCTTATGCTGGTCAGCGCGATCTCGGTCCGCTGCTTGGCCAGCAGCCCGCGCTCCAGCAGCACCTCCCGCTCGCTCAGCGCCAGTCGCTCGCCCTTGTGCAGCACCCACCAGATACCGATGGCGATGATACCCACCACCGAAACCAGCAGCAGCAGGAACAGGAAAGGGTGCGCCCGAAACATGGCGGGATGCTCGTCATATAGCCAGATGTCGCTCACGCCGTCTCCCTCGCTACAGCGCGCAGACTTCACCATGGCCCGGCGCGCCCGTCAAGCCGCACGCAGATGACGCCGCGCAGGCTGGTTAACCGAAATTTTCCATAAGCACTGTTAAAGCATTCGCTCCAATTGGGACGGATCATGGCACGAAACCTCTATGATGTCGGCGATCGCACCCCGGACGAGACGGGTAGCTGGCTGAACGAGAAGCAGGAAAAGCGCGCACGCGTGGTGCCGATCGGCATGCTGTTCGGCGCCCTGGCGCTGGCGATCGGCGGTGCGATAGTGTTTGGGCAGCTACTTCCAGCCACCGACGAAGCGGGCAAGACAACCGCTACAACCACCAGCATTACGGACGAATTCGCCCTGTGCGATGATAGCAAGGGCGATGCCTGCGTACTTGGTGCCGATGCCTATGCTTGGCGTGGCCAGCGCTATCACATCGCCGACATCAGCGTCCCCAGCGCAATCGACGCACACTGTCCGCAGGAAGCGGAGCGCGCCCGCAAAGGCCGCGCCGCCTTGCTGGCAATGATGAACGGCGGCGCATTCGATGCCGTGCCGGACGCCGCAGATCCTAACCCGTCCGCCCGCATCCTGCTGCGCGACAACGTCTCGCTCGGCCAGCTCATGGTCCTGAAGGGCCATGCCAAACCCTGGTCGGGTAAGCCGATCGACTGGTGCAAGGGCTGAGCGCAAAGCCCACGCCCAGCACCACTCGTCACTGGTCGGCGGCAACGACCTGGATCGACAAAGACTCGCCATCTGCCACGATCGCAAGCAAGCGATCGACATTGGGATGTGCACCCGGACGGTTGCGGGCGTCTGGCACATGTTCGGCGAACAGCGCCAGCCCATGATCGGCAGCGTCGGCATCCAATGCGCCAAATGCCCCCGCCAGATAATGGTAAACCGCCAGCGATCCCTGCTTGCCCGGCTGGTTCTCGATGCTGGCGACCAGTGCGCCAACGGGGTCGAACAGGTCTATCCGCGCCACGCCCTCGATCGACGGCAGTTGCGCCAGATTATCCTTGAAGCTCGTCCCCGGTTGAATCATCGCCCGTCTCTTTCCTGTCTATGAATCGTCTGGGCGCGGGCCTCTAACAGCTTCCGAACATATCCGCCATCATATGCCCGCCGACTGGTGCCGCGCGGACATCGCCCTTCCCCTGACGGCCGCCAGCACATCGCCGGCCAGCCGCGCATAATCGGCGCAGGCGCGCTGCATCGCCACTTCCGCGCCATCGCCGCGCAACTGGCCGAAACATTGGCGGTTCTGCGCCGCACGCATCTGGCGCAGGCGGGCGCGGCTTTCCACCGCCAGCCCCAGTTGCGGCCCGGTGCGCCGCCACGCCTCTGCTGCGCTGAAGATGCGGCGCCCCGGATGGATGCCGGGATCGCGTCCCGCCGTCGCACCCAGCCGATCGACCCGTCCCGCTTCCACGATCAGATCGGTCAGGAACAGGTCCAGTTCGCGCAGGCCGTTGCCGATCAGCTTTGCCGGCATGGCATCGCGGCGGCGCGTGGCCGCATCGGGACAGAGGCCCAGCGACATGCCGTTGGACAGAAACGCGGCGGCGCGCTGGATGTGAGCGACCTGCCCCGCAATGGCTGCGCAGCGGTCGCTCATGCCGGTCAGCTTTCGTCGCCCATGCGCAGCGCGGCGATGAACGCTTCCTGCGGAATCTGGACGCTGCCATATTCACGCATGCGCTTCTTGCCTTCCTTCTGCTTGTCGAGCAGCTTCTTCTTGCGGCTGATGTCGCCGCCATAGCATTTGGCGGTCACATCCTTGCGCATCGCCGCGATCGTCTCACGCGCGATCACCTTGCCGCCGATCGCTGCCTGAATCGGTATCTTGAACAAATGGCGGGGGATCAGATCCTTCAGCCGCTCGCACATGCCGCGACCGCGCGATTCCGCGGTGCCGCGATGGACGATCATGCTCAGCGCATCGACCGGCTCTGAATTGACCATGATGCTCATCTTGACCAGATCGCCCTCGCGATAGCCGATCTGATGATAGTCGAAGCTGGCATAGCCGCGGCTGATGCTCTTCAGGCGATCGTAGAAGTCGAAGACCACTTCGTTGAGCGGCAGTTCATAGGTCACCTGCGCGCGACCGCCGACATAGGTCAGGTTCTTCTGGATGCCGCGCCGGTCCTGGCAGAGTTTCAGGATCGAACCGAGATACTCGTCGGGGCAATAGATGATCGCCTCGATCCACGGCTCCTCGATCTCGTCGATCTTGGTCGGGTCGGGCATGTCGGCCGGATTGTGCAGCTCGATCTCGCCCGCGCCATAAGTGAGCTGGATCTTGTACACCACCGACGGCGCGGTGGTGATGAGGTCGAGGTCATATTCGCGCGTCAGCCGCTCCTGAATAATCTCCAGATGGAGCAGACCCAGGAAGCCGCAGCGGAAGCCGAAGCCAAGCGCGGCGCTGCTTTCCATCTCGAAGGAGAAGCTGGCGTCGTTGAGGCGCAGCTTGCTGATCGAATCGCGCAGCTTGTCGAAGTCGTTCGCATCGACCGGGAACAGGCCGCAGAACACCACCGGCTGCACTTCCTTGAAGCCCGGCAGCGGCGTCGTCGCCCCATTCTTCACCGTGGTGATGGTATCACCGACGCGGGTCTGGGCGATTTCCTTGATCTGCGCGGTGATGAAGCCGATTTCACCAGCCGCCAGTTCGGGCAGCTGTTCGATCTTGGGTCGCATGCAGCCGACGCGGTCGATCAGATGTTCGGTGCCGCCGATCATGAACTTGATCGCCTGCCCCTTTTTGATGACGCCATTGATCACGCGGACGAGGATGACGACACCCAGATAAGGGTCGTACCAGCTGTCGACCAGCATCGCTTCCAGCGGCGCATTGCGATCGCCTTTGGGCGGCGGGATCTTGTTGACGACGGCTTCCAGGATATCGTCGATGCCGATGCCGGACTTGGCGCTGGCCAGCACGGCTTCCGACGCATCGAGGCCGATGACGTCCTCGATTTCCTTGCGCACCTTTTCCGGTTCGGCGGCGGGCAGGTCGATCTTGTTCAGCACCGGCACGATCTCATGATCATGCTCGATCGACTGATAGACGTTCGCCAGCGTCTGCGCTTCCACGCCCTGCGCCGCGTCCACGACCAGCAGCGCGCCCTCGCACGCGGCCAGACTGCGCGACACTTCATAGGCGAAGTCGACATGGCCCGGCGTGTCCATGAGGTTCAGCTCATAGGTTTCGCCATTTTTGGCGGTATAGTCGAGGCGCACCGTCTGCGCCTTGATGGTGATGCCGCGCTCCTTTTCGATGTCCATATTGTCCAGGACTTGGGCGCTCATCTCACGGTCGGTCAGGCCGCCGGTGCGTTGGATCAGGCGGTCGGCCAGCGTCGATTTGCCATGGTCGATATGCGCAATGATCGAAAAATTACGGATGTGGGACAGATCGGTCATCGGCGCCCGATAGCAGCGATTCGCCGCGCTGTCAGCAGGATCGCGCACAGGCCGGATTCCATGACAAAGCCCGTCATTTGCGCACCGCTTTGCTTGGAAGCGATTGACCCCTGTGATATCTATTCGCAGGAACGGGGCAACGATTTTCAAACTCAAGCAACAAACGGGGTTCTTGAAATGCGTGGAATGACAAAGCTGACCATGGCGGCTGCGTGCCTGGCCATGGTTGCACCGCAGGCGATGGCGGCAGACAAGGGTTCGTCGGGTCGTCAGGCCCAGACCAAGAAGCAGATGGAAATCCCGCGCTGCACCAAGCGCCTTGGCACCGTCGCCATCGTCGAGCCGGATAATCAGTGGTGGCGCGAACTGAACCTGGGCAGCCCCGAAGCGATCATCAAGCTGTTCGTGCAGCAGTCCGGCTGCTTCGGCATCGTCAATCGCGGCCGATCGATGGCCAGCCGCAACATGGAACGCGCCATGGCGGATTCCGGCGAATTGCAGGCCGGCTCCAATCTGGGCAAGGGTCAGGTGAAAGCGGCCGACTATTTCATTCAGCCCGACATCGTGACCACCAACAAGAATAGCGGTGGCAATGCCATCGGCGGTCTGGTCGGCGGTTTCCTGGGCGGGCGCACGCTGGGCGCGCTGGCCGGCGGCATCTCGATCAAGAAGAGCGAGGCCAATGTCATGCTGTCCGTGGTGAACGCGCGCACGACCGAGGAAGAAGTGA
The DNA here is from genome assembly GCF_031843765.1 of Sphingobium sp. WCS2017Hpa-17. Taxonomy (NCBI): domain Bacteria; kingdom Pseudomonadati; phylum Pseudomonadota; class Alphaproteobacteria; order Sphingomonadales; family Sphingobiaceae; genus Sphingobium; species Sphingobium sp. WCS2017Hpa-17. The sequence goes on along the minus strand of NZ_JAVTIV010000008.1, from coordinate 21,458 downwards.
TGGCCGAGGGCTATTTCCGCAAGTCGGACCTCAGCTTCGGCGGTGGCGGCGGCCTTGGCTGGATGGGCGGCCTCGCGGCGGTCGGCGGCGGCGGCTATCAGAACACGGATATCGGTCAGGTGATCGTGCTGGCCTATCTCGACGCTTACACGAAGATGGTCACGCAAATGGGCGGCCTGCCTGAAAATGCGGCCGCTGCGGCGCCGGTCGCCCAGTAAAGCAATCTCTATCCGATCAGGAAAAGGGCGCGGCCGGTGACGGCGGCGCCCTTTTTCGTATCAGCCCTGACTCGGCGCGATGTCGATCGGCACCAGCCGCGTCTCGCGCCGGCGCTTCCACCAGCTGATGATCGCTTCACCCGCCGGACGTTCCACCAGCCGGTTGATCGCTGTGCCCAGCGTCAACGCCACCAAGAAAGCGGCGGCGAAACCGATCCAGGGGCTGTAGCCTGCCTTGGCGAACTCCAGCATCACGACGAAACCGACATGCTGGTGGATCAGGTAAAAGCTGTAGCTGATCCCGCCCAGCCAGACGAGCGGCCGAAGGCTGAGGAAGCGCAGATGGCCGTGGATCAGCGCCACGAAGCTCGCCACCAGCACGCATCCCACGACGGTCACGTCCCATGTCTCCATCGTCGCGATCGAGAGCAGGGCGAGCGCTGCATAGGGAATTTGCTGCCGCAACGTCCGCTGTCCCGACCAGACCCGATAGGCCAGCATCCCGATGACGAAGAAGGGCGTGTAGCGCAGCACCAGCAGCATCACGATCCGTTCGGGCATGTCGGGCCACAGCCAGTAGAGCCAGCGCGCCGCCAGCCACAGGATCAGCATCGGCTCCAGCCGCCGGATGCCGACGAACTTCCACATCGCAATCATGCAGAAATAGAAGGCGATCTCCACCGTCAGCGTCCAATAGGCGCCGTCCACCTCCGGCATGAAGGCAAAGCCCTGCAACATGGTGAAATTGGCGAAAATCGCGACCGGTCCGATCAGCAACTGGGTCGCATGGGCCAGATATTCGATCGACAGCGTCAGCAGCATTGCCACCAGATAGGCGGGATAGAGCCGGGCAAAACGATTGACCACGAAATCGGCGACCGTGCGGATGCGATCCAGCGTGAAGAAGATCGCGAAGCCCGAAATGGTGAAAAACAGCAGGACGCGATAATTGCCGCCCGGAAAGCTGAAGGGCACATGGCTCGCCTGCGGAAACAATTCGTGGAAGCGCGTGGAATAATGGAAGATCAGCACGCACAGCGCGCCGATGCCCCGCAAAGCGTCCAATTCCGTCAAACGGCCACGGGATGATCCAACCATGGCCCCCTATAGCAACAACGGAGCAACGAATCCGTTATGATCGTGGTTAACGTCCCGGTTGGCCGTGCTTTTTCTTTGCTGCTTTCTTTCCGGCGGCGTGCCAGTTCAGGACGGCGGCCTTTCGGCGGCGCGCTTCAGCCCGTGCAACTGTTCGGCCAGCACCTGATCGACCACCGGTGCGATGGCCGCCGCTTCACCGCGCAGATAGCCGCCCACCACATAGGTCATGGCGACCTTCACGCCCTTCCCCGCTGGCGTGATGACCAGATCCAGCGTGCCGACGGCTGCGTCGGCCTGCAACGGCCCCAGCGCGCCGGACAGGCGCAGCCGCTTGCCCGGCATGGCCTGGACGACGCGGGCATGTTCGACCGATCCCTGCTGCGCCGGCAGCGCTTCGCAGAAACAGCCGCCCGCCCGCGCATCGATCGCCATGTTCGCCGAATCGCCGCTATAAGTATGACTGTCGCTCCACCAGCGCCCCGGCACGATCAGCAAGGCATAGACAGTCGCCGCATCGGTCGCGATCTCCACGCTGCTTTCCGTTACGAAACCCGCGTCGCTACTAGCCGTAACAGCAGCATGGGCCGGCACAGCCATCGCCGCACCAGCCCATGCCAATAGTCCAATCCTGCGCATGTCACCCCTCCCCGCTTAGGGCAGGGAGACTAGCTCAGGCCGCGTCGCCGTCCAAGATGGCGGCAATCGCGACGGTCACGTCGTTCATGTCCGCCATGCCGTCCACCCGCGCCACGATGTCCCGCGATTCATAGATCGGCAGGATCGGCGCCGTCTTGGCGCGATATTCGGCCATGCGCGTGCGCACCGTTTCCTCATTGTCGTCCGGGCGGCGCTTGAACTCATGCCCGTGGCACTTGTCGCACTCGCCCTCGACCTTGGGGGTCTTGAACGTGTCATGATAGCCCGCGCCACAGCTGGCGCAGGTGAAGCGGCCAGTGATGCGCTCGACCAGCGCGTCCTCGTCCACTTCCAGTTCGATCACATGGTCGAGCGTGCGGTTGCGGTCGCCCAAAATCGTATCGAGCGAATGGGCCTGCGCCTCCGTCCGGGGATAGCCGTCAAAGATCACGCCGGTATCCGGTGCCAGCGCGTCGAGCGCCTCGCCGATGATACCCGACACGACTTCGTCGGGCACCAGCGCACCCGATTCCATCAGCGCCTTGGCCTGAAGACCGACGGGTGTTCCCGCCTTTACCGCCGCGCGCAGCATGTCCCCTGTCGACAGCTGCACCATGCCACGATCGTCAACCAGCCGAGTCGCCTGGGTACCTTTCCCGGCACCCGGAGGGCCAAGCAGAATGATATTCATTGCGCGCATACTCCCCTGTTCGTTGCGCTGTAATCAGAGTCTCGAAACGCCCCTCAGCGCAGTCGACCCTTGAGCTTCGCCTTCTTGATCAGATCGCCATATTGATGGGCGAGCAGATGGCTCTGAATCTGGGTCACGGTGTCGACCGTAACATTGACGACGATCAGCAGGCTAGTCCCACCAAGGTAGAAGGGAATGCCCGCCCGCGCGATGGCGAATTCCGGCACCAGGCAGATGAAGGCCAGATAGGCCGCGCCGATGACGGTGATGCGCGTCAGCACATAATCCAGATAATTTTCGGTATTCTTGCCCGGACGAATGCCGGGAATGAAGCCACCATTGCGCTTCAGATTGTCGGCCGTCTCTTCCGGATTGAACACCACGGCGGTGTAGAAGAAGCAGAAGAAGACGATGCCGAGGCCATAAAGGCCCATATAGACCGGGCTGCCATGCGACAGATACTGGTTCAGCGTCAGGACGAAGTCGCCCCACTTGCTTTCACCCGCGACCGTCTGACCGGCGAACTGCGAGATGGTCAGCGGCATCAGCAGCAGCGACGACGCAAAGATCGGCGGGATCACGCCAGCGGTGTTGACCTTGAGCGGAAGATGGCTGCGATCCGCCTGCATCAGGCCCTGACGCGTCTGGCGCTTGGGATACTGGATCAGGACGCGGCGCTGGGCACGCTCCATGAAGCAGATCAAAAGGATGAGGCCGACAGCCATCACCATGACCAGGAAGATCAGCAGGCCCGAGATCGAGCCTTCGCTGCCCGACTTGAACAGGTTGCTGAGCGTCACCGGCAACTGGGCGACGATGCCCGCCATGATGATGAGCGACACGCCGTTGCCGATGCCGCGCGAGGTGATCTGCTCACCCAGCCACATCAGGAACATGGTGCCGCCGATCAGCGAGACGACCGCGGTCAGGCGGAACAGCAGGCCCGGCTCGATCACCGCCTGCATGCCCTGCTGGGCACCGAAGCCCTCCAGGCCCACGGCGATGAAATAGCCCTGCACCGCGGTCAGGCCGACGGTGCCGTAGCGCGTCCACTGATTCATCTTCTTGCGGCCGCTTTCGCCTTCCTTCTTGATCGCCGCAAGCTGCGGCGAAAGGCTGGAGGCGAGCTGCACCACGATCGACGCGGTAATATAAGGCATAACGCCCAGCGCGATCAGGCTCATGCGCGACAGCGACCCACCCGAGAAGGTGTTGAAGATGTCGAGGATGCCGCCGTTGGTCTGGCTGTACAGCTGCGACAGGGCGGTCGGATCGACGCCGGGCAGCGGCACGAAGCTGAGGAAACGGAAGACGATCAAGGCGCCCAGCGTGAACCACAGGCGCTTCTTGAGGTCGGTCGCCTGGCTGAACTTCGCGAGGCTGAGATTGGATGCGAGCTGGTCGGCTCTCGATGCCATGGTGGCTGCCCTTCAAATCACTCTTGCCCGGATATCGAACCGGGCCGGAATCGGATTCCCCTTAACGGGGAGGTGGGGCGCTGTCGAACCGGGAATTGCCGCTTATGCGACAAACAGCGTCCCCCGATGCACAAGACCCCGCCGACCCATATCGGGCAGCGGGGTCATGCTTGCAAGACTGTCAGACCTTAAATCAGGCCTTCGCAGCGGCCTTCTTGGCGGCGAGGGTGGTGCCCTTCTTCGCCTTGGCCTTCTCGGCAGCCGGAACGACTTCGATCACGTCGACCTTGCCACCCGCCTTTGCGACGGCTTCGACGGCACTCTTCGACGCGCCGGCGACCAGGAAGCTGACCTTGGCGGTCAGTTCACCCTTGGCGAGCAGACGGACGCCGTCCTTGCCACCGCGGGTCAGGTTGGCGGCGTTCAGAGCGGCCTGGTCGATGGTTGCGTTGGCGTCCAGCTTGCCGGCGTCAATCGCCTTCTGCACGGCGCCCAGGTTCACGATCGCATAGTCGTTCGCGAAGATGTTGTTGAAGCCGCGCTTCGGGATGCGCATGTGGAGCGGCATCTGGCCACCCTCAAAGCCGTTGATGCTGACGCCCGAGCGCGCCTTGGCACCCTTCTGACCGCGACCGGCGGTCTTGCCCTTGCCCGAGCCAATGCCGCGGCCTACGCGCATGCGCCCCTTGCGGGCGCCAGCATTGTCGTTGATGTCGTTGAGCTTGAAAGTCATGATGTGCACTCGCTTTCGCTTGGTTCGCGCTGAATGGAAGCGGCGCCCATAGCGGGATGCGGGGTGCTTGTCACCCCCTAAAGCGGCGGATGCCCCTGCGCGATGATGGCGGACAATTGCCGCTTAACTTCGCACATTTCCCGCTGATTCCGACATTCCGTATCCAATGTTGGAAACTATGTTTCAACGACTTGGGTTGCCCTGGCCAATTCTCGACTTCGCTCGAAGAAAACGGAGGCAGTATATCCGGCACGAGCCATGTAGGACAGCGCGCCCTCCCCCCACCGCTGAACGCAGAAAGGGCCGATTCGCCTGCGCGAATCGGCCCTTTGCTGTTTTTCAGAAGTGGGAAGGCTTAGCCTTCGACCACTGCCACCATGTGGGGCAGCTTCTTGATGGCACCGCGGACTTCCGCCGTGTCTTCCAGCTCAACCACGCGGTTCATCTTGCCAAGGCCCAGGCCGATCAGAATCTTCTTCTGGTCGGCGGGGCGACGGATCGGCGAACCGATCTGCTTGATCTTGATCTTCGCCATGTCAGTTACTCCGCAATCGCTTCGGCATCAGCCTGCGCGACGTCGGCCGAGGCGCCACCGCGACGCAGAAGGTCGGCGACCTTCTTGCCACGGCGCTGCGCCACCGACTTCGGGCTGGTCTGTTCGACCAGAGCCGCGAAGGTCGCACGGATCATGTTATAGGGGTTCGACGTGCCGTTCGACTTGGTCACGACGTCAGCGACGCCGAGGCTTTCGAACACAGCGCGCATCGGACCACCGGCGATGATACCCGTACCGGCCGGGGCCGAACGGACAGTCACCTTGCCGGCACCGAAGTGGCCGAGACCGTCATGATGCAGGGTGCGGCCTTCCTTCAGCGGAACGCGAACCATTGCCTTCTTGGCAGCGGCCGTCGCCTTGCTGATGGCTTCAGGCACTTCGCGCGCCTTGCCATGACCGAAGCCTGCACGGCCCTTGCCATCGCCGACGACGACCAGAGCAGCGAAACCGAAGCGCTTACCGCCCTTGACGGTCTTCGAGACGCGGTTGATGTGAACCAGCTTCTCGATCAGCTCTTCGCCCTGCTCCTCGTCGCGGTTGCCGCGACGGTCGTCGCGACGACCACGGCCGCCACGCTCGCCACGGTTGCGATCGCCACCGCCACGGTTGCCACGGCCACGGCCGGGACCACGACCTTCGGTCGGTGCGCCTTCGCCACCCTCAACGGGTGCGACGACTTCGTTGGTGTTTTCGTCAGCCATGATCAGAACTCCAGCCCGGCTTCACGGGCCGCATCGGCCAGCGCCTTGACGCGGCCATGGAACAGGAAGCCACCACGATCGAACACGACCTTGGTGATGCCAGCGGCGGTCGCCGCAGCGGCGACGCGCTTGCCGACATCGGCAGCGGCTTCAGACGAGGCGCCGGTCTTGCCCAGAGCCTTCGAACCGACTTCCTTGTCCAGGGTCGAAGCGGCGGCGACGGTCTTGCCGGCGACGTCGTCGATGACCTGGGCATAGATATGCTGGCCCGAACGATGGACGCTGAGGCGCGGACGGGTGCCCGAAACAGCCTTGAGCGCGGTGCGAACGCGGCGACGACGCCGCGCGAAGAGGGAAAGCTTTGCCATCTTACTTCTTCTTCCCTTCCTTGCGGAAGATGAACTCGCCGGCGTACTTGATACCCTTGCCCTTATAGGGTTCGGGCTTGCGCCAGCGGCGGATCTCGGCAGCAACCTGACCCACCTTCTGCTTGTCGATGCCGCTGATCTCGACCGTGGTGTTATCCGGGGTCTTGATCTCGATACCTTCCGGCACGTCGAAGTCGACGTCATGCGAATAGCCGAGCTTCAGGTTCAGAACCTTGCCCTTGGCATCCGCGCGATAACCGACACCGGTGATCAGCAGTTTCTTGGTGTAGCCTTCGGTCACGCCAGTGATCAGGTTGGCAACCAGGGTGCGCTGCATGCCCCAGAAAGCGCGAGCGCGCTTGCTGTCATTGGCAGGCTTCACCGCGATCACACCGTCTTCGATGCTGTAGGTGACTTCGTCGGCCAGCGGCAGCGACAGGGTGCCCTTGGGCCCCTTTACCGACAGCTGACCGTCGGCGATGGCCGCAGTGACGCCCGCAGGGACGGCAACCGGCTTCTTACCAGTACGGCTCATCAGAACACCTCCGCCAGCACTTCGCCGCCGACATTCTGCTCACGCGCTTCGGCGTCGGACAGAACGCCGCGAGGCGTCGAGACAATGGTGATGCCCAGACCGTTGCGAATCACCGGAAGTTCCTTCGAACCCGAATATACGCGGCGGCCAGGCTTGGACACGCGGGCGACATGCTTGATCGCCGGCTGACCTTCGAAATATTTCAGCTCGATGCGCAGGCCAGGATGCTGGCCAAGCAGCTCTTCGGAATAGCCACGAATGTAGCCTTCACGCTGGAGCACGTCGAGCACGCGGGCGCGCAGCTTGGAAGCGGGGGACACAACGCTGTCCTTCTTCGCCTGCTGCCCGTTGCGGATGCGGGTGAGCATATCACCCAGGGGATCGGTCAATGCCATCTCAAATGATCCTTACCAGCTCGACTTGGTGACGCCGGGGATCAGGCCCTTGTTGGCCAGATCACGCAGCTGCACGCGGCAGAGGCGGAATTTGCGGTAGTAAGCGCGGGGACGCCCCGTCAGTTCGCAGCGGTTCCGAACGCGGGTCGGATTGCCGTTGCGGGGGATCTCCGCCATCTTCAGACGCGCGATCAGACGATCGCTGTCATCGGCCGCGGTATCATTCGCGATCGCCTTGAGCTTTGCATAACGGCCGGCATATTTCTTCACCAGCTTCTTGCGGCGCTCGTTCTTGTTGATCGAACTCAGTTTCGCCATGACTTAAGTTCTCTTCCTTAGCTTAAGCGTTGGGAGAGAAGCGGGGCCTAAATTAGGCCGCCTGCTTCTCTTCAATCGGGAAGGGGAAGCCGAAGAGGCGCAGCAGTTCGCGCGCTTCATCGTCCGTCTTCGCCGAGGTGGTCACGATGATATCCATGCCGCGCACCTTGTCGACGCGGTCATAGCTGATCTCCGGGAAGATGATCTGCTCCTTGATACCGAAGGCATAGTTGCCACGGCCATCGAAGCTCTTCGGGTTCAGACCACGGAAGTCGCGCACGCGCGGCAGAGCGATGTTGATCAGGCGATCAACGAACTCGTACATACGCTCACGACGCAGCGTGACCTTCGCACCGATCGGCATGCCTTCACGCAGCTTGAACTGCGCGATCGACTTCTTCGCCTTGGTGATGACGGGCTTCTGACCAGCGATCAGCTCCATCTCTTCGGCGGCCGAGGTGACCTTCTTCTTGTCCTGGGTCGCTTCGCCCACGCCCATGTTGAGCGTGATCTTTTCGATCCGGGGGATTTCCATGACGTTCTTGTAACCGAACTTCTCGGTCATCGCCTTGACGATTTCGGCGTCATACTGCGCCTTCGAGCGCGGCGTAAACTTCTCGGCCATTACAGCACCTCACCGGACTTGACGGCGACGCGGACCTTCTTGCCGTCGCGATCCTCGAAACGGACGCGGGTCGGCTTGCCATCCGTATCGGCGACAGCGACGTTCGAAATGTGGAGCGGCGCAGGCTTGCGCTCGATGCCACCCTGCGGGTTCGCCTGGTCGGGCTTGCGATGCTTGGCATGCACATTGATGCCTTCCACCAGGACCTTGTCGTCCTTCGGCATCACCTGAAGAACAGCGCCGGTACGGCCCTTGTCCTTGCCAGCCAGGACGACGACCTTGTCGCCCTTCTTGATCTTAGCAGCGCTCATTACAGCACCTCGGGAGCAAGGCTGATGATCTTCATGTGCTTCTTGGCGCGCAGCTCGCGAACGACCGGGCCAAAGATACGGGTGCCGATCGGCTCCTCGTTCTTGTTGATGAGCACAGCGGCGTTACCGTCGAAACGGATGACCGAACCGTCTGCACGGCGGATATCCTTGGCGGTACGCACGATGACGGCACGATGCACGTCACCCTTCTTCACCTTACCACGAGGCGCAGCTTCCTTGATCGAGACGACGATGATGTCGCCCACGCCAGCGAAGCGACGCTTCGAGCCGCCCAGCACCTTGATGCACTGGACGCGCTTGGCGCCGCTGTTGTCAGCGACGTCAAGATTGGATTGCATCTGGATCATAGATCCGGTTCCTTCTTATTTGGCCTACCGGGGCAATTCCCGGCGGTTCCGAATTCATCTGCCTAGAGCCCGGTGACTCTACGCGAAGCGCGGGCCTGTAACCCTTTCCGAAGGAAAAGGCCAGCCCCGCGCCGCATTTTTCACCGAAGGCTCAGCGAGCCTGCCCTTAAGCAGCCGTTTCCGGCGACTTGTGGGTGTCCACGCGCTCGATGACCTTCCAGGTCTTCAGCTTGGAAATCGGAGCGGTCTCTTCGATTCGGACCGTTTCGCCTTCCTTGTAGACATTGCCCTCGTCATGGGCATGGTACTTCTTCGAGCGGCGGATGATCTTGCCGTAGAGCGCATGCTTTACCTTGCGCTCCACACGAACCACCACCGTCTTGTCGGTCTTGTCGGAAACCACCGTTCCCGTCAGCACGCGCTTGGGCATCGTGTAGTTTCCTTTACTTCGCAGCCGAGCGGTTACGCTCGGTCTGCAGGGTCTTGATCTGAGCGATCGACCGACGGACTTCCTTCACGCGGCTGGGCTTTTCCAGCTGGTTGGTGGCCGCCTGGAAGCGCAGATTGAACTGCTCACGCTTCAGGTTGTTGAGTTCGGTCGACAGTTCGTCGTCCGTCTTGGTCTTGAGGTCTGCGACGTTAGCCACGGCTTAACCCTCCAGGTGCGAGGTGTCGCCGAGGCGGGCGACAACCTTCGTCTTGATGGGCAGCTTCATCGCGGCGCGCGAGAAGGCCTCTGCTGCGAGCGGACCGGGCACGCCGTCCAGTTCGAACAGGATGCGGCCCGGCTTGACGCGAGCAGCCCAATATTCGACCGAACCCTTACCCTTACCCTGACGGACTTCGGCAGGCTTCTTCGAAACCGGCACGTCGGGGAACACGCGGATCCACAACCGGCCCTGACGGCGGATGTGGCGGGTGATCGCACGGCGGGCCGCTTCGATCTGGCGGGCGGTGACGCGCTCGGGTTCCAGAGCCTTCAGACCATAGGAGCCGAAGTTCAAAGCCGAGCCACCCTTGGCATCGCCCTTGATCCGACCCTTGAAGGTCTTGCGGAACTTCATTTTCTTCGGTTGCAGCATGACGCTATTACCTTCTTATCTTCAGCGCGCCGGGCGCACGCCGGAGGTCTGAGCCTCCAGCATCAGCCGGTCGGTGGCCATCGGATCGTGACCAAGGATTTCGCCCTTGAAGATCCAGACCTTGATGCCGCACACGCCATAGGCGGTGTGTGCCGTGGCTTCGGCATAGTCGACGTTCGCACGCAGCGTGTGCAGCGGAACGCGGCCTTCGCGATACCATTCGACGCGGGCGATCTCTGCGCCGCCCAGACGGCCGCCGCAGGTGATCTTGATGCCTTCGGCGCCCAGACGTAGGGCCGACTGCACCGCACGTTTCATGGCGCGACGGAAAGCGACGCGGCGTTCCAGCTGGTCAGCGATGCCCTGTGCGACGAGCTTCGAATCGATTTCCGGCTTGCGGATTTCGACGATGTTCAGCGACACGTCGGACGACGTCAGCGCGCCGAGCTTGCGACGCAGCTTTTCGATGTCCGCGCCCTTCTTGCCGATGATGACGCCCGGACGGGCGGCATAGATCGACACGCGGCACAGCTTGGCCGGACGCTCGATGACCACCTTCGAGATCGCTGCCTGCGGCAGGTTCTTGAAGATGAACTGGCGGATCTTGAGATCCTCCAGCAGCAGGCGACCATAGTCGGCGCCTTCGGCGAACCAGCGGCTGTCCCAGGTACGGTTGATCTGGAGACGCAGACCGATCGGATTGCTCTTGTGACCCATGTGCTTACGCCTCCGCTTCTTCGCCAGCTTCACGCACGACGATGCGCACGCGGCTGAAGGGCTTGAGGATACGGGTCGACTTGCCGCGGCCGCGAGCGTGGAAGCGCTTCAGGGTGAAGCTCTTGCCCACCGATGCTTCCGCGACGACCAGCGAGTCGACGTCGAGATTGTGGTTGTTTTCCGCATTGGCGATGGCCGAAGCCAGCACCTTGCGCACGTCGACAGCCATGGCCTTCTTCGAGAAGGTCAGGATGTTCAGCGCGTCTTCGACCTTGCGGCCACGGATCAGCGTAGCAACCAGGTTCAGCTTCTGGGCCGAACCACGGATCTGCGTGCCGACGGCCAGAGCCTCATTGTCGGCGACGCGACGGGGTGCCTTAGGCTTGCTCATTAGCGCTTGCCCTTCTTGTCGGCGGCGTGGCCGGGGAAGAAGCGGGTCGGGGCGAATTCGCCCAGCTTGTGACCCACCATATCCTCGTTCACGGAAACCGGAACATGCTTACGGCCGTTATAGACGCTGAACGTCAGGCCGACGAACTGCGGCAGGATGGTGGAACGACGCGACCAGGTCTTGATCGGCGCACGGCCACCCGCGTCCTGCGCGGCTTCCGCCTTCTTCAGAAGGCTGAGGTCCACGAACGGACCTTTCCAGACGGAACGAGCCATCTCGCTTACCTCTTCTTCTTCGCGTGGCGGCTACGGATGATGAACTTGTCCGTCGCCTTGTTGTGGCGGGTGCGTGCACCCTTGGTCGGCTTGCCCCAGGGGGTAACCGGATGACGGCCGCCCGAGGTCCGGCCTTCACCACCACCATGCGGGTGATCGACCGGGTTCTTCGCAACACCGCGCGTCAGAGGGCGGATGCCGTTCCAACGGTTGCGGCCAGCCTTGGCAAGATTGGTGTTGCCGTTGTCGGGGTTCGACACGGCGCCAATGGTGCCCATGCAGTCCGAACGGATGTAGCGCTGCTCACCCGACGACAGACGCACCATGACCATGCCACGGTCGCGACCGACCAGCTGGGCATAGGTGCCTGCCGAACGGCAGAGCTGCGCGCCCTTGCCCGGCTTCATTTCGATGTTGTGGATGATCGTGCCGACCGGCATCTGACCCAGTTCCATCGCGTTGCCCGGCTTCACGTCGGTCTTCTTGCCGGCGATGACCTTGTCACCGGGGGCAAGACGCTGCGGCGCGATGATATAGGCCTGCGTACCGTCGGGATAGTTCACCAGCGCGATGAAGGCGGTGCGGTTGGGGTCATATTCCAGACGCTCGACCGTACCTTCGACATCCCACAAGCGACGCTTGAAGTCGATGATACGATAGCGCTGCTTATGACCGCCACCGATACCACGCGAGGTCACATGACCCTTGTTGTTACGACCACCGGTCTTGCGCTTGCCTTCGGTCAGCGCCTTGACGGGCTTGCCCTTGTGCAGGCTGGACTTGTCGACGAGGATCAGGCCACGCTGGGCCGGGCTCGTCGGGTTATAGTGCTTGAGTGCCATCTATCCTGCCCTCAGATACCGGTGGTGATGTCGATCGACTGGCCTTCGGCCAGCGTGACAATCGCCTTCTTGACGTCGTTGCGCTTGTAGGGCTTGCCCTTCCAGCGCTTGACCTTGCCCTTCTGCACCAGCGTGTTGACCGCCTTCACGGTCACGCCGAACAGGGCTTCAACGGCAGCCTTGATTTCCGGCTTGGACGCATCGCCCGCAACCTTGAAAACCACGGCATTGTTTTCGCTGAGAAGAGTCGACTTCTCGGTGATGTGCGGGGCGACAACGACGTCATAATGACGGTTGGCAACGACCGCGGCTTCTTTCTTAGCCATTGAAACGGGCCTCCAGCTTTTCGACCGCGGCGCGGGTGAGCACCAGCGAGTCGGCCTTCAGGATGTCATAGACATTGGCGCCAACGGCAGGGAGCAGGTCCACGCCGATGATGTTCGCCGAAGCCTTCGCGAAGCTGACGTTCACGGCGTCGCCGTCGATGAACAGCACCTTGTTCAGGTTCAGCTTGGCCAGGTTGGCGACCAGCGCCTTGGTCTTGCCTTCGGCGACGTCCAGGCTGTCGATGATCGTCAGCGTGCCGGCCTTCACCTTCGAAGACAGCGCCATCTTCAGACCCAGCGCGCGAACCTTCTTGTTCAGCGAGGGGTTGAAGTCGCGGACGCGGGCACCGTGAGCCTTACCACCGCCGATGAAGATCGGAGCGCGGCGATCGCCGTGACGAGCGGTACCGCCGCCCTTCTGGCGACCGAACTTCTTGCCGGTGCGGGCGACGTCGGAACGCTCGCGAGTACCGCGGGCGGTGCCACGACGCTTTTCGAGCTGCCAGGTGACGACGCGGTGCAGGATGTCGGCGCGCGGTTCCAGACCGAACACGTCGTCATTCAGCTCCAGTTCGCCGGCGGCCTGCGCGTCGAGGGTCTGTACATTGACCTTCATGATTAGCCCTCCTGGCCTTCGGTCGCTTCGGGAGCGGCTGCTTCAGCAGGCGTTTCCGCAGCGGTGTTGCTGTTGGCGGCAGCCTTCAGGCTGGCCGGGTACGGCGCGTCGGCCGGGCGCTTCACCTTGACGGCGTCGCTGACGGTCAGCCAGGTGCCCTTGGCACCGGGGACCGAACCCTTGACGAACAGCAGGCCACGCTCGACGTCCGTGCGGACGATTTCGAGGTTCTGCTGCGTACGTTCGCGGTCACCCATGTGGCCGGCCATCTTCTTGTTCTTGAAGACGCGACCCGGATCCTGACGGTTACCAGTCGAACCATGGGCACGGTGGCTGATCGACACGCCGTGCGTGGCGCGCATACCGCCGAAGCCCCAGCGCTTCATGGCACCGGCAAAACCCTTACCCTGGGTATGACCGGCAACGTCGACCAGCTGGCCGGCGATGAAATGGTCAGCGGCGATTTCGGCGCCGACGTCGAGGAGCGCATCCTCGGCGACGCGGAATTCGACCAGGCGAGCCTTCGGCTCGACTTCGGCCTTGGCGAAGTGGCCACGCTGCGGCTTGGCGACATTCTTCACCTTGGCAACGCCGGCACCGAGCTGGACGGCCACATAGCCATCGCTGTCGACATCCTTGCGTGCCACGACCTGATTGCCCTCAAGGGCCAGAACCGTAACGGGAATATGACGTCCGTCCTCCTGGAACAGACGGGTCATCCCGACTTTCTTTGCGATCACGCCAGTGCGCATCACTTGTTACTCCACATAGAGGCCCGCCTTAGCAGCGGGCGTATCCAACGAAAAAACCGCTCAGCATCTCTGCTTCGCGGCCCAACCCAAATTATAGATCACCCCGTCCGGGTTGGATGCCACCCCCTCTCGGGAACGGCGACGGAGGACCAGAACCACGAGCCTGTCCGGTTTACCGGAGAGGCCGTGCGGTATCCCTGTGTCGTGTGAGCTTCCGCCTCATCCAAAAGAGAGAGGCAAAATACCCGATACCCTGCCCTCCGATGGAAGGCAGGGACTTGCCGGCGCTTAGGCCAGCTTGATTTCGACGTTGACGCCGGCCGCGAGGTCCAGCTTCATCAGCGCGTCGACCGTCTGCGGCGTCGGCTGCACAATGTCAAGCATACGCTTGTAGGTGCGGACTTCGAACTGCTCGCGCGACTTCTTGTCGATGTGCGGACCACGGTTGACCGTGAACTTTTCGATGCGCGTCGGAAGGGGAATCGGACCGCGGATGAGGGCGCCGGTGCGGCGGGCGGTGTCGGCGATGTCGCCGGTCGCCTGATCGAGCACGCGATGATCGAACGCCTTGAGACGAATGCGGATATTGCTGTCCATAGTTCCTGTACCGATGCGAAAGAGCCAAAACGCAGCGCGTTTTCAAAAATCAGCCGGAGCAGCCGATGATTTACAAAAATGCGCCAACCAAAAAATATCCGCCCCGCAAACTACCCTTCTAGCTCATGCGAGCCGGAGAAAGGCGATCCGGGGCGGTTAAAATCCTCAGCGGCGCGAATCAGGCGATTCGCGCCGCTGCGGTCCTATATTACTTCGAGATCGTGCCGACAACCCCTGCGCCGACGGTACGACCGCCTTCACGGATGGCGAAGCGCAGACCCGGATCCATGGCGATCGGGGCGATCAGCTTGATGCCGAGCTTCACGTTGTCGCCAGGCATGACCATTTCGGTGCCTTCGGGCAGGATCACTTCGCCGGTCACGTCGGTGGTGCGGAAGTAGAACTGCGGACGATAGTTCGCGAAGAACGGGGTGTGACGGCCGCCTTCTTCCTTCGACAGCACGTACACTTCGGCGTCGAATTCGGTGTGCGGGGTGATGGTGCCGGGCTTGGCCAGAACCTGACCACGCTCAACTTCTTCACGCTTCGTGCCGCGCACCAAGGCACCGATGTTGTCGCCTGCACGACCTTCGTCGAGCAGCTTGCGGAACATTTCCACGCCGGTGACAGTGGTCTTGGTGGTGTTCTTGAGGCCGACGATCTCGACTTCTTCACCAACCTTGATGATGCCGGTTTCGACGCGGCCGGTCACGACCGTACCACGACCCGAGATCGAGAACACGTCTTCGATCGGCATCAGGAAGGGCTTGTCAACCGGACGCTCCGGCTGCGGGATGAAGCTGTCGACGGCAGCCATCAGCTTGAGAACGGCGTCATGGCCGATTTCAGGCGTCTTGTCCTGAAGGGCGGCAACGGCCGAACCGGGGATGACGGGAATGTTGTCGCCGTCGAAATCGTAGCTGCTGAGCAGCTCGCGGATTTCCAGTTCGACCAGCTCGAGGATTTCGGCGTCGTCGACCAGATCGACCTTGTTCATGAACACGACGAGCTGCGGAACGCCAACCTGACGGGCGAGCAGGATGTGCTCACGGGTCTGGGGCATCGGGCCGTCGGTGGCCGAAACGACCAGGATCGCGCCGTCCATCTGGGCCGCACCGGTGATCATGTTCTTCACATAGTCAGCGTGACCCGGGCAGTCGACGTGCGCATAGTGGCGGGCTTCGGTTTCATATTCGACGTGGGCGGTCGAAATGGTGATGCCGCGCTCACGCTCTTCGGGGGCCTTGTCGATGTTGTCGTACGACGTGAAGGTCGCGCCGCCGGTTTCGGCCAGCACCTTGGTGATCGCTGCGGTCAGCGAGGTCTTGCCATGGTCGACGTGACCGATGGTGCCGATGTTGCAGTGCGGCTTATTCCGCTCAAACTTAGCCTTAGCCATTTTATCCTACCTTCTAATCAAAATCAGCTTGGGTCTGACCGCTCGGCCGCGCCTCGCGAAGGCGCGTCCATAGCAGCAAATTTACAGATTACCAGCCCCTAACCGAGCCGCTTGCACGGCTCGGCGCGGGAAAATCATCAGGCCATCTTCGCCTTGACTTCGTCCGCCACATTCTGCGGCACTTCGTCATAATGCGAGAAGGTCATCGAGTAGTTCGCACGCCCCTGGGTGAAGGAACGCAGCGAGTTCACATAGCCGAACATGTTCGCCAGCGGCACCATGGCCTCGACGATCTGTGCGTTACCGCGCGTGTCGGTGCCCTGGATCTGGCCACGACGGCTGTTCATGTCGCCAATGACGTCGCCCAGATATTCTTCCGGGGTCACGACTTCAACCTTCATGACCGGCTCAAGCAGGGTAATGCCCGACTTCTGGGCCGCTTCGCGCATCGCTGCACGACCGGTGATTTCGAAAGCCAGCGCCGACGAGTCGACGTCATGATAGGCGCCGTCGTACAGGTTGATTTCGAAGTCGATGATCGGGAAGCCGATCAGCGAGCCGGTGGCCGCCGTTTCGCGCATGCCCTTTTCAATGGCGGGGATATATTCCTTGGGAATATTGCCGCCCTTGATCTCATCCTTGAAGATGATGCCCGCGCCGCGTTCACCCGGCGTCAACTTCACCTTGATGCGGCCGAACTGGCCGGTGCCGCCCGACTGCTTCTTGTGGGTGTAGTCGACGTCGACGGCCTTCTTGAGATATTCGCGATAGGCCACCTGCGGCGCACCGACATTCGCCTCGACCTTGAACTCGCGCTTCATGCGGTCGACCAGGATTTCGAGGTGAAGTTCGCCCATGCCCTTGATGATGGTCTGGCCCGATTCGTGATCGGTCGACACGCGGAACGAAGGATCTTCGGCAGCCAGACGATTGAGCGCGACGCCCATCTTTTCCTGGTCGGCCTTGGTCTTGGGTTCCACCGACAGTTCGATGACCGGCTCGGGGAATTCCATCCGCTCCAGAATGATCGGCTGGCGCTCGGCGCACAGCGTATCACCGGTGGTGGTTTCCTTCATGCCAGCCAGCGCGACGATGTCGCCGGCATAGGCCGCATCGATATCTTCACGGCTGTTCGCATGCATCAGCAGCATGCGGCCGATCTTTTCCTTCTTGTCCTTGACCGAGTTCAGGTACGTGCCCTTGGTCAGGGTGCCCGAATAGACGCGCAGGAAGGTGAGCGAACCGACGAACGGATCGTTCATGATCTTGAACGCCAGGCCCGAGAAGGGCGCGTCGTCGGCGGTCGCACGGCTGTCAGGCTGTTCGGTGTCGGGATTGATGCCCTGCACGTCTTCAATGTCGAGCGGCGAAGGCAGATAGTCGACGACCGCGTCGAGCAGCGGCTGAACGCCCTTGTTCTTGAAGGCCGAACCGCACAGCACCGGCACGAAGGCCTGACCCAGCGTCCCCTTGCGGATCAGCTTCTTGAGGGTCGCGGTGTCGGGCTCATTGCCTTCCAGATAGGCTTCCATCGCCTCGTCGTCCTGTTCGACGGCGAGTTCGATCAGCTTTTCGCGATATTCGGCAGCCTTGTCCGCCAGGTCGGCCGGAATTTCCTCATAGGAGAATTCGGCGCCCAGGCTTTCATCCTTCCAGATGATCGCACGGTTTTCGACCAGGTCGACCAGGCCCTTGAAATCGGCTTCGGCGCCGATGGGCAGATACAGGACGGCCGGGGTCGCGCCCAGACGGTCGATGATCGTCTGCACGCAATAATAGAAATTGGCACCGGTGCGGTCGAGCTTGTTGATGAAGCACATCCGCGGAACCTTGTACTTGTCCGCCTGGCGCCACACGGTTTCCGACTGCGGCTCAACGCCGGCAACGCCGTCGAACGCGGCAACCGCACCGTCGAGCACGCGCAGCGAGCGTTCGACTTCGATGGTGAAGTCGACGTGGCCGGGGGTGTCGATGATGTTCAGGCGATGCTCGGGGCCCTTGCCCTCAGCCGCCTTCCACACGCAGGTCGTCGCAGCCGACGTGATGGTGATACCACGTTCCTGCTCCTGCTCCATCCAGTCCATGGTCGCGGCGCCGTCATGGACTTCGCCGATCTTGTAGGACTTGCCGGTGTAATAAAGGATACGCTCGGTCGTGGTGGTCTTGCCGGCGTCGATATGCGCCATGATACCGAAGTTACGATAATGTTCGAGCGGATGGCTGCGGGCCATGATGCTTCTCCGTTGCCGGCGCACCGGCGGTGAGGGGATTCGTGAATTCTGGGCGTGGCCCCTAAACCAATCCGTTCGCCATGGGTAGCCACCCATGGCGAACGGACCGATTTTGAGTGCCGAATGTCGAAACGGGCACCGAAACGGCGCCCGTCCGATATTACCAGCGGTAGTGCGAGAAGGCGCGGTTCGCTTCCGCCATGCGGTGCGTATCTTCGCGCTTCTTCACGGCATTGCCGCGGTTGTTGGCGGCGTCCAGCAGCTCACCCGACAGGCGCGCGGCCATCGTGGTTTCGCTGCGGTTGCGCGCGGCCGTGATCAGCCAGCGGATCGCCAGAGCCTGCGAACGTTCGGGACGAACTTCGACAGGCACCTGATAGGTCGCACCGCCGACGCGGCGGCTGCGGACTTCGATGCCGGGCTTCACATTGTTCAGCGCGTCATGGAACAGACCGATCGGATCCTTCTTAGCGCGGGTCTCGACAGTGTCGAGGGCACCATAGACGATCGATTCGGCAACGGCCTTCTTGCCGTCCTGCATGATGCTGTTCATGAACTTCGACAGCACGATATCACCGAACTTGGGATCGGGCAGGATGATGCGCTTTTCGGGGCGACGACGACGTGACATATTCTAGTCTCCCTTACTTCGGACGCTTCGCGCCGTACTTCGAACGGCTCTGCTTACGATCCTTGACGCCCTGGGTATCCAGAACGCCGCGCAGTACGTGGTAACGCACACCGGGAAGATCGCGTACGCGGCCGCCACGGATCAGCACAACGCTGTGTTCCTGAAGGTTGTGGCCTTCACCCGGAATGTAGGTGATGACTTCGCGCTGGTTGACCAGACGCACCTTCGCCACCTTACGAAGCGCCGAGTTCGGCTTCTTCGGGGTCGTCGTATAGACGCGGGTGCAAACGCCGCGCTTTTGCGGGTTCGCATCCATTGCAGGGACCTTGCTCTTGGCCTTCTGCAGCTCGCGGCCCTTGCGGACCAGCTGGTTGATTGTTGGCATGAAGCCCTTCACCTTTTTCAGTTACTTTACCTGGACGTCCCCGCGTTTTGCACCGTTCGGACGAGAGATTCGACCAAACAGCAAAGGCCCCGGTGGGCATAAGCCCCCTGGAGCCGCAAGAGCACCCGGCAATGTTCAGCTCTAAAAAGTGCCCGGCGAAAAAGACGGAAAGAGAGCGAGTCTCCCCACGTCCGGGCCGCTGGGCAGCCGCGCCTATAGCGATGCGCGCCGATCCGGTCAAGCAAGCCGCCCCATGACTTGGGCGCCGCGTCGGATGGCTGATTTCCAGCCCCTAAACGATGCCGCTTCAGAGCTGACAAACCATGGCGAAGAAGTGAAAAATTCCGTCATGTGCACGGAACCAACGCGCCCGATCCTCGTTTCGTCCCATTCGACCTTCGACTCGTCACGAGTCCGCCGCTGCGGATTCGCGCGCAAGGCAAAGCTTTGCTACCGGCCCCCGCGGGCAAAAGAAGCATTGTTTAGAGTCGCGGGGTCGCATTGTCGCATCAGAAGAAGAAGGGAATGGCCGGCCTTCGGGACCGGATCAACGCCCTCTGCCCTGAGCGGGAGATTTTCCTGCGCTCCGGTGGCCAGGTCAAATTCATCCGTATTTCCCGCCGCGCGCAACTCGCAGCGGCCGGCGCCCTGTCTGCCGCCTTGATCGGCTGGGCTGGCGTCACCGTCTCCATGCTTGCCAGCAGCGCCTCGGTCGAACAGCAGCGCGCCGCGCTCGCCCAGCAGGGCAAGTCCGTCGCCAGCGCCGCCAGCAAGGTGGAAGGTTATCGCCAGTCGGTCGAGGAATTGGCGGAGGATCTGAAGACCCGCCAGGACTTCATGGACGACCTCTACAAGACCCATTTCGGGGCGGAGGACGGCAATGCCGCCGGCGCCGATCTGGTCGGCGAAGAGAAGGCCAACGCAAAAGCCGCCGGGACTGAAAAGCTCGATACCAAGATCAGCATGGCGCCGGAAGCCGCGCCGCTGGTCAAGCTGGAACAGCGCCAGCGCCGCTTCGCCCTGCTGCTGACCCATGCGGTCGAGCGTCGCGCCGACAAGGCCGCCGCTGCCATCCGCAGCTTCGGCCTCAATCCCGATACCCTCGCCCGCAGCGCCGCCCGCGCGCAGGGCGGCCCCTTCGTCCCGTGGAAGGGCGACAAGGGCGCGATGACCGGCGAACTGGAAGATCTGGCCGACGCCATGTCGCGCATGGAATTTCTGGAGCGCAGCCTGCTCACCATCCCCTCAGGCCAGCCCACCGGATCGCCGATGCTGACCAGCAGCTACGGCTATCGCCGCGACCCGTTCAACGGCCATGCCGCCTTCCATGCCGGGCTGGACTTTCCCGGCCGCTACGGCCAGCCGATCAACGCGGCGGCCGATGGCAAGGTCAGCTATGTCGGCCAGCGCCAGGGCTATGGCAATGTAGTCGAGGTCGAACATGGCAACGGCATCATGACCCGCTATGCGCACCTGTCCGGCTTCGCCAGCCGCGTGGGTCAGAAGATCGCACGCGGCGACACGATCGGCCGCATGGGCTCGACGGGCCGCTCGACCGGCACCCATCTCCATTTCGAGGTCCGGCTGAACGGTCAGGCCGTCAATCCCCGCCCCTTCCTGGAGGCCCGCAAAGATGTTCTCCAAGTCCAGCAAATCGCCACGGCCCGTTTCGCCGATGTCCGCGACCGGGGGTAAGTCCATCCCCTTCTCGCTGATCGGCGGCGATGTCAGCATCGCCGGCAATCTGACCGCGAGCGTGGACCTGCATGTCGATGGCGTGATCGATGGCGACATCAGCTGCGCCGCTCTGGTGCAGGGACCGGACAGCCGCATCACCGGCCATGTCACCGCGCAGAGCGCCCGCCTCGCAGGCCTTGTCGACGGGTCGATCACGGCGGGCGAACTGGTGGTGGAAAGCAGTGCGCGCATCACTGGCGACGTCGTCTACGAACGGATCACGATCGAACCGGGCAGCCGCATCGAAGGCCGCTTCCGCCCCAAGGACAGCGACGCCCCGGCAGCCGAACTCAAGCTGATCGCCAACGACAGCGCGGGTTGAACCTTTCCAGCCCCCGTTCAGGCTGAGCCCTTCGCTTGCCTGCCAAGGCAGGCGCTCAGGATAAACTTGCCTCTGGCAAGTCGAAGCCCTCCGCTGAGCGTAGCGAAGTGCCTCCCTCCGGTCGGCCCAGCCCTTCGACTTCGCTCAGGGCGAACGGACTTGGGGGGGGGGGGGGGGGGGGGCC